>JBBDPF010000011.1:0-121945 GCA_040876545.1 Balneolaceae bacterium
GTCGCTGACCCGCGGCAGACATAATCCCGAATGAATTTCACAACCTCATCACAGGTCAGCGACCTGTGTTACGATCGTGGCGTCGCTGACCCGCATGATCCATTTCAGGTCAGGCGACCTGAATTACGTGTCCTCACCATTTCAGATTAAAATTATTAAATAATTAAAACCTTTGGGGAATTAAATCCCACCTCTCCCCGTTGTAAAAACCATGTATAAAGGAGAACGTTTTAACAGCATTACACATCTTGTCGGTTCAATAGCTTCCGTAATTGGGTTTGTGGGATTGGTGTATCTCGCCATCACAAAAGGAGACACATGGAAGCTCGTCAGTTTTGGAATTTACGGCCTCTCCTTAGTTATGCTATACACTTTCTCAACTCTTTACCACAGTTTTCAGGGAAAGCTTAAAAGAATATTCCAAAAACTGGATCATGTAGCCATCTATCTTTTGATAGCCGGAACCTATACCCCATTCACGTTGGTAACATTGCGGGGTGAGTTGGGGTGGTCCATTTTCGCCGTAGTTTGGGGATTAGCCACACTTGGAATCATTATCGATTTGATTCCCAATAAAGGCTCTCGAATTCTACCGCTCGTTATTTACCTATTAATGGGATGGCTGGTGATTTTAATCGTTGATCCGTTAATGGCCGAACTTTCCGTAAATGGTTTTTATTGGTTAGTGGCAGGTGGCATGTTTTATACCTTCGGTGTGATATTTTATGTGATTGATGTTCGACATCGTTTTGCACATGGAATTTGGCATCTGTTTGTACTTGCCGGAAGTGTGAGCCACTACGTAACCGTTGTTAAGTATGTAGCTTAATCGCTTTAAAAATTGCGAATTCAATGAACTTTTCTCGAGGGTTTAATCATCCACTCTTCTTTTTATTACAGGATCTTTTCCTCCCATCTTTTTTGTACCTTTACAGCCAAATTAATTCGAATTCTGTAGATCTGTAATGCCAAAAGAAGCGAAGATTTTTTTTATTTCTGATATAGTTGGTGAAACCGGCTTAAGTTTACTTGAAACCATTTTGCCGAGTTTACTGGATAAGCATAAGCCTGATTTTGTAATTGCCAATGCCGAAAATTCTCATGAAGGACGGGGACTCAATCAAGACATTGTAAAGCGTCTTTATGATTTGGGCGTACATGTAATTACCGGTGGGAATCACTCCTTCGATAAATGGAAGATATTTGGATATATGAAGTCAGATTCGAACCTGCTCCGTCCTTTAAATTATCCGAAAGGGAATGCCGGTTATGGCTACGGGATTTATGATCTCCCGGGTTTTGATAAAAAAATCGGTGTTCTCAATATTCAGGGACGCACATTTATGCCTCAAATTGACGACCCCTTCTCTACCGCTGATTGGTCTCTTGCCAAAATTAAAGAAGAGACAGACTTGATTTTTGTTGATTTTCATGCCGAAGCAACCGCTGAAAAGGTTGCAATGGGCTGGCATCTCGATGGTGATGTTTCAGTAATGGTGGGAACCCACACTCATGTTCCCACAAATGATGCGAGAATATTACCCCAGGGAACCGGTTATATTACCGATGCCGGCATGACCGGACCTTTTGATTCCGTAATAGGAATGAATAAAAAAACAGCCCTAAATCGATTCAAACTTGGAACACCTCAGCGATACGTCATCGCAAAAAAAGATAACCGAATGTGTGCCGTTTTAGCTTCCATTGATACAGAAAAGAATACGTGTACTTCAATAGAGTCTATCATCTATCCGGAATTTCAAAATAAAAAATGATGAACCAAGGCGACCCCTCTGTTTTACGATGCAATCATATTCAAAAAAGTTTTGACACAGATTCCGATCAAAACAAGCTTGAGATCCTAACCGATATTAATGTATCTATAAAACCTAAAGAGATCTGTGCAATTGTTGGATCAAGTGGCTGTGGTAAAAGTACTCTACTCCACATTATGGGCGGACTTGACAAACCCACGAGTGGAGAAGTTTGGTGGAATGATGAACCCATTCATAAATATAAAACGGAAGATCTGGCAGATCTACGAAATAGAAATATTGGGTTTGTATTTCAGTTTCATCATTTACTGGCAGAATTTACTGCAATCGAAAATGTGATGATGCCGGCGTTTATCAAAGGAGAATCACAAAAAGTAGCCTATAATAAAGCTTCGAATTTGTTGAATAGATTTGGGTTGGGACAACGGCTCGAACATCGCCCTTCTCAACTTTCGGGGGGTGAACAGCAGCGAGTATCCATGGCAAGGGCGTTAATGAACAATCCTTCAATGATATTGGCTGATGAACCCACCGGAAACCTTGATGAAAAAAATACCGAATTAATCCTCTCGCTTTTATTTGAACTCAGAGAAGAAGAGGGAATTTCCATCGTTTTAATCACACATGAAAAAGAAATTGCAGACAGATGTAATACAGTATACAGTCTTCACAACGGTATCTTAGAAAAAGCCGAATAAGTACCGTTTCGACTTGGTTAAATCCATAAACTGTGATAACTTTCACGGCTTGAAAACAAAATTATTTCAATAAAAAAATTTATGAGTAAAGGACTCTCCAAAGAAGATTTAGAACAGGATATTCTACTTGAATATTCCTCACGGTTCATGCACTATTATGAAAATAATAAAGCTGCTGTAGTTGGTATTGGTATTGCCATTGTTGCTGTTATTGGCTTAGGAATTGGATATTTCGTCTATTCCAACCAACAGGAAGCAGAGGCTCAGGAGTTATTGAGCCAGGCAGAACAAGCTTTTATGGTTGGGGATTATGAAACAGCTCTTAATGGAGATGATGAAGCTTTTACCATTGGGTTTGCTCAAATAGCGGATAATTACGGCCGCACAACAGCCGGAAATCTTGCTTCATATTATGCGGCCGTTTCAGAATTTGAACTTGGGAATTTTGAATCAGCTCTCGATTATATTAGTGACTTTTCGGTTCCCGATGGAATAGTAGGAATAACTCCTCTCACACTTCATGCTACTATACTATCTGAATTGGAAAGATATTCAGAAGCCGCTGAAATATATGATGAAGCTGCAGAGTGGTCATCTAACAGATCAACGACTGCTCAAAATATATTTGAAGCAGCTATTGCTTATAACGAAGCAGGAATGAATCAAGAAGCTCTTGAACGTGTTGAAAGAGTTTTAGAGGAGTTTCCTAACAGTAGTTATATTACTGAAGCTCAACGACTTCATGGTACTCTAACTCAATAGAGTACGAACCATTTTTTGATAAATTTTAAAAGGCTATGTTGATTCGTTTCAGCATAGCTTTTTGTGTTAACGGTTTAGGGCTTAACTACTCAGGATTAGTATTTCAGATTTCTAATTGAAGATTTAGAATGTCTAATGGTTCATTAAATTTTAGATTGAATTCAATTTCCTCACTAACAGATTGTGATCGTTTTCGGGACCATAATTAAATATAACCCTCGTCCTTTTTCTTCATATAATGAACGCAATGCTACTTCTAAAATACCCTCTTCATCCGTTTGTGTAACTCCATGATAAACAGGTTCATCCACTCCATCAATTATGATTGAAACTGAAAAATCCTGGTATGCAACAGGCCCACTTGTTTCTGAATCAATCATTCCAGCAATAACAATTGCATCTGCTGCTGCTATTTGAGGAGTTGTAACATCCTCAGTACAACCACAGTTTAATAAAGATAATTGTGAGATATTTCATGACTCTTATGAAATTAGATGAATAGGAAGTGAGAAATTTTTTATTTGTTGCAAAGCTTTTACCGAATTATGGATTTGTACTTTACAAGAAGCAGGACATATACTACTAATACACTTAAATGAGCCATTATACCTAAATTGAAAGCATTTTTAAACTTCGTGGTAGAACAGTTTGGTAAATGATCGGCGGGGCTGGATATCAAAAGTGCTTAACCGTCCGCTCGATTTGCTTAGTTAGGATGCCGATTCTTTAAGCTCGAGACTTCCATAGATCAGGATTTCTGCTTTGTCGTTGAATAGCAAATATGCTGAGTACTTCTGGCTTCACTACGAAAAAAACTGAATATGGAAAGCGTGAGACCAAAGCTCTTCGAACTCTATCTTTGTAAATAATTTGAAATTGCTCAGGAAACCGTTGAATCTCTGCTATCTTTGAATCCACACAACGAGCGAATTCTTTTCCTAAACCCCGATACTGCTCTTCATACCACCAATAAGTACTGTCAAAATCTCGTTGAGCCTGGGGAGTAATGATATATGGTTTGCCCACAGTGACTTATATATAGTTTTCCCGGAACTCGTCCCAAGAGGTACCCTTTTCCGTATCTTCATCTAATGTTTTGAGACGCTCATCCAAAACAGATTTATGGTGTTCTGGTAGCGGAACATCTTCCGGTTCGGAGGCGATGGAATCCCATAGTGCCTCAACCAAAAGCAGTTTCTCACTCTTGTTTAGCTTTTCGATCTGTTTGGTCAGTGTGTCTTCCATAATAAAGCATCTTTATGATTCAATTCAATTTCATTAAAAACGAAAAAGAAAGCAATAAATTTGAGAAAGTAATTTTGAAATAGGTTGGCATCCTACGTGTATTTATTTAACCGATACCGATCTGATAAAATAATTACATAATAGTCTGAATTCCCGGGTGACACAACAACATTAATTTTTTATCGGCCACTCTGCCAAGACGATTTAGCAACTAATTTTACACGTCAGAATCTGACGGTTAAGTTCCAGTCTGATAAAGATTGTACGATTCACCTGCCGAATCTGTCGGCGCGCCACCCGGCCATATATAGAAGACTTGCTGTGTGATCAGCAGCGTAGCTCCCGGGGTGGTGCATGGAGTGGAACAAGCCTATCATCCAACAGGGAGACACCCATGAAAACATCCCAAACTAGCAAAGTTGTTAGATCTGGGTTGAGTCTGTTCTCCCATCGAAGAGGGGAGATCTGCTAAACATTCGCGACTCTTGCAGGAGACCGGAAATATACCGGACACTCTCGCTTTTTTTACATATTTCGTCTGTACTGACCGCCTACTTCGTAAAGTGCTTTTGAGATTTGTCCTAATGATGCAACTTTTACGGTTTCCATCAGTTCTTCAAATAGATTTCCATCTTCCCTTGCCACACGCTTTAACTTCATCAATGCTTCTGACGATTCTGATTTATGAACTTCATGAAACAGGTTCAGGTTATCAATCTGTTGTTCTTTTTCATCCTCTGTAGAACGAATTAAATCTACTTCCTTCTCCTCTTCGGGATCGAACTTGTCATTGATAAAAGTATTCACACCAATAATTGGTAGCTCTCCCGTATGTTTCTGGGATTCATAAAACAGGCTCTCTTCCTGAATTTTCCCTCTCTGGTACATGCTTTCCATCGCGCCTAACACTCCTCCCCGATCAGTAATTCTGTCAAATTCAGTCAGAATAGCATCTTCAACCAAATCTGTAAGATCTTCTATGATATATGAACCTTGAAGTGGATTCTCATTTTTTGTCAATCCCATCTCTTTATTTATGATCAGCTGAATCGCCAATGCACGGCGAACAGACTCTTCAGTCGGAGTTGTGATGGCTTCATCATACGCATTGGTGTGCAAAGAATTACAGTTATCATAAACGGCCATTAATGCCTGCAATGTTGTTCTGATGTCATTAAACTGAATTTCCTGAGCGTGTAATGATCGGCCGCTTGTCTGAATATGGTACTTCAGCTTTTGAGATCGCTCATTCGCTGTGTATTGATGCTTCATCGCAATGGCCCAGATTCTTCTGGCAACCCGGCCAATGACCGCATATTCGGGATCTAATCCATTACTGAAAAAGAATGAAAGGTTATGGGCAAAATCATCAATACTCATCCCTCTGGACAAATAATATTCTACATACGTAAAACCATTGGCCAGTGTAAAGGCAGCCTGTGTGATCGGATTTGCTCCCGCCTCGGCAATATGATAGCCTGATATGGAAACCGAGTAATAATTCCTTACTCCTTTCTCAGTAAAATAGCTTTGCACATCCCCCATCATCTTCAAAGCAAACTCAGTAGAGAAAATGCACGTGTTTTGAGCTTGATCTTCTTTGAGGATATCTGCCTGAACCGTTCCACGAACAACTTTAAGCGCTTTTGATTTAATTTCTTCATAAATCTCTGCATCAACAAGCTGATCTCCACTCACACCAAGTGTACTCAGTCCAAATCCGGAATTTCCATTCGGAAGTTCTAATCCATATGTTGGTTGATCTGTGTTCTTTTCAGAAAAAATAGCTTCAATTTTTTTCTGAGCTTCTTCCCACTTCCCCTCATTTTTAAGATATCGCTCAACTTCCTGATCAATAACCGTATTCATAAACATCGCCAGAATCATCGGCGCAGGTCCATTTATGGTCATGGAAACAGACGTTGTTGGCTTGGTGAGCTCAAAACCCGAATAGAGTTTTTTCATATCATCAAGCGTACAAATACTTACGCCGGAATTTCCAATCTTGCCATAAATATCGGGACGATGATCGGGATCTTCGCCGTAGAGAGTCACGGAATCAAATGCTGTAGAAAGTCTTGCAGCCGGCATTCCTTCACTGACGTAGTGAAATCGTCTGTTTGTTCGTTCGGGAGTTCCTTCTCCGGCAAACATTCGAGTTGGATCCTCCCCTTCGCGTTTAAATGGAAAAACTCCCGCTGTAAATGGAAAATAACCCGGTAGATTTTCTTTCAGCGCAAATCGTAACTGATCGCCTTTGTTCTTTGTTTTGGGAAGAGAAATCCGTGGAATTTTGGTGCCGCTTAAAGATTCTCTGTAAAGCTCATTTTTAAACACTTTATCTCTGACCTGAACTTCAAAGTGTTCTTTTTGATATTTTCCATAAAGTTCTTCCCAGCCATCCAGAATTCCTTTGGGCAACGGATCAAGGCGTTCCAACCAATGATTTTTCATCGTCAGAAGACTTTCCTCAATCACCGGTTTATCATCAGGATTCCAATTTTCAACCTGAGAAAGCGTTCCTTCAACCTGGTCCAGTTTTGACGCAACCTCTACCTGATTTTCAACCCATTGGTGATAGTTTTCAACGGTCTCAGAAATTTCAGATAAATATCGCTGACGCCGCCCCGGAATAATGGCCTGAGTGTGCAAATCTTCAGCCGGTTCGGAATTCGTATAAAGTTTTGTTTCCCAGTTCGAGTTGTAACGCTCGTTGATTTTATCAACCAAAGCCTTAAATAATCGGTGCACACCTTCATCATTAAACTGCGCGGCAATCGTTGGGTAAACGGGCATGTTTTTCGGGTTGATGTGCCAGTCGCCACGGTTTCTCTGCATTTGCTTGCGAATATCCCGAAGTGCGTCTAAAGACCCTTTTTTCTCAAATTTGTTCAGCACCACAAAATCAGCTAAATCAAGCATGTTGATTTTTTCGAGCTGAGTTGCAGCCCCGTATTCATGGGTCATCACATAAACGGGAATATCGGTGATATCGGCAATTTCAGTACCACTTTGGCCAATACCGCTTGTCTCTACAATGATCAAATCAAACCCGGCCGCTTTGTACAGTGCAATTGCTCCCTGAATGGATTCACTGATTGATTTATTGGATGCGCGGGTTGCCATACTTCGCATAAATACTCGATCTGTATCAATACTATTCATACGGATACGATCACCCAGCAATGCTCCACCCGTTCGTATTTTTGATGGATCCACTGAAATCACGCCAACGGTTAAATCATCAAACTCTGTCAGGAATCTTCGAATGATTTCATCAGTCAACGAACTTTTACCGGCCCCACCAGTTCCCGTAATTCCGATTAAAGGGATGGTTTTATCTTTTTTATCCTCATAAAGAACATGATCACCGGATATCAACCTGGAGTCGCTAAAAGAAATGGAATCACTATTTTTATTCTCAAGCGCAGTAATAGAACGAGCAATACTTTTATGATCTTGATTGAAGATCTTATCTACTTCGGGTGCTTCTATTTCATTTGGGTCAAAATCACAGTTTTTCATCATAAAATTGATCATCCCCTGAAGCCCCATTTTACTGCCGTCTTCTACCGAAAATATTCGTTTTACCCCATATTCATGCAGATCTTTAATTTCATTTCCAACAATGACGCCTCCTCCACCGCCAAAAACCTGAATGTGATCAGCTCCCCTTTCATTCAGCAGATCGATCATATATTTGAAATACTCCATATGTCCGCCTTGATACGAACTAATGGCAATTCCCTGGGCATCTTCCTGTATCGCGCAATTCACAATCTCATGGACGGATCGATTATGACCAAGATGAATGACTTCTGCGCCAGTAGCTTGCAGAATTCGCCTCATAATATTTATACTCGCATCATGACCATCAAATAAACTGGCTGAGGTCACAAATCGAACATTATTTACCGGAGTGTATTTTTCCTGCGAAACTTGTCCGTTGGATTTTTCTTTCGTTTTATTTTTAGTAGATGCTTTTGATGATACTTCTGACATATGTACTTAATAATTATTGTTGGAAGCGATTCCAAAAGATAGTGAAAAAGCAACTCAGTCGTAATTTTCTAAACGTTATTCTTGATCCTATTTGGTGGAAGTAGATTGTTTATCAAGATAACTAATTGTTCTTTGAGGAAATGGGATTACTATTCCTTCTTTGTCGAAACGTTTCTTAATGCTTTCTGTTACATCACATTGTAATACAAAACCATTGGGTGCATCGGCAGCCCAAGCCCATCCACGAAGGTTCACAGAAGATTCACCCAAAGTAAGCACACGAACTGTTACCCGAGGAATCCCTGCCTCTATATCTTCTTCAGTTCTTACGTCAATACACAAGGGATGATTTTCAATTTCTTCTTGGATAATTGTCCGGGCCAAATCTATATCACAACTATAGCTGATCCCTACATTAATAAACCGACAAACTTTATCATCATTATAGTTTGAATTTATAAGAATTTCATTGCTCATTACCGAATTTGGAATAATAATCCGTTGATTTTCAAAGTTTCGGATGATCGTGTGCCGCAGGTTAATATCTTCAACGACACCACTGAGCGTTGTTTGTAAACTTATTCGATCATTAATTCGATAGGGTTTAAACATGACTATAAAAACACCACTTACAATATTGGCAAGTGCCTGTTGAGAGGCAAAACCAATTACAATAGCCAAAATACCGGCACCGGCAAGCATCGATGTAGCGACATGTTTTAGAAATGGAACATTCCACATGGCAAAGCCAAAACCTACTATATATACCAGTGCGGTAAGTGTATAATATAGAAACTTGTAATTTGTAGGGTCATCCTTCATTACCTGTTCATTTCCTTCAATAAATCGCTTGAAGGATTTTTTTAAAATCCAGGCTATTAAAAGAGTTGCTAAAATGATCGCTACAACTGTAAGTAACAGTATACCATTTGCGATATAATCAGCCGAAATTTCTTCCATCATCTATTATTATCTATTGGTTCTTCAATTTCAATCTTTTTCAATATATCTCTTTTCTCACCAGCGGAATCGGGTTCCACAGATTCAAACTCTACAGGAACTTCCGATGTAAATCCTTCGCGAACGGGAATATTTCTCTGTAAAAAATAAGGCTCGGGTGCTACATATGGATCAATTGAGCCGGAATCCCATCTTCCATTTTCATTAAGATCCCTATAAATTCGGGCATTATATTCAAGCGGAGGTAAATTATCAATTTCAATCGATCGCACAAATACTGTATCAATATCTACTTTTTCAGTGTCGTTGCGTAAAATCAGTCTGTTTTCCATTGTTGAATCCGGCTCATCAACAGTAAATTCAATCTCGCCCAGCTCATTATTTTGCCACATATCCGGCCGGATGGTTGCATATTCGGTTTGATAAGGGTCCCAAACACGAAACTCATACCGTGTTCCAGCTTCCCATATTATTTCAGGATTGATTATTAATTTATTCCTTTCTACCTCTACATATTCCCAGTCGTTGATTTCCTGATCTCCCCTGATAATGCGTAATGAATCAACCACAGATTCATCTTCAATAAATTCTGAATAGGTAATTTCTAAGGGTTCATCCATAAAAAGTCCATTCGAGCTATTGTCTTCTATTAACCGCAAAGAAGACGTATCCGGCTCGGCAGAACCCTCAAATCCATCAACCGCACTTACTAAACTATTTTCAGCTTGATCATAAAAACCATGAGGTTCTACCAAAAAGGTTTCTCCATCGGATAAGCCTTCAAGTGATTGAGCATATATTACTTGAGGATCTTCAATACTGATATAAAGTGGGTATGCGGTAGTGAATTCTTCACTCAAAGAATCATTTACGGTGATATACGCATTTTCTTGCCAATCAACGGCTTTCGATAATCGTAAACGCAGTCTTGATTCTGATAATAACCCTACGCCATCTATTCGGGGAGCAGTTGTATCAGGACGTTGGATAAAAATGGTTCCTAAATCGAACTCCTCTCCTTTTTCAACTTCAAACTCATTTATGTGAAAAGGTTGGGCATATTCACGATCAGGGTTCCATGTGCGATCTCTGTTGACATCATCCATCCAAAGTGCGGTATATCTCCCCTCTTTCAGATAAGAAAAATTAACAGCGCCACTTGTATCTGATTGTGCAAGATAATTTGCGGGCTCAGAAAAATCAGCCGGTATCCTATACAAAAATACCCGTTCACCCGATTCCACACTTCCCTCTATGGAATCTCTCAATCTTGCTGTTACATTTCCGTCATCCAGTTCTGGTCCGGTTGATAATGCAAGTTCAAAGGAAGATCCCATTTCGTTATTTCTTGTATCGGAAACTTCAGATCCTAACTGTACAATAATCGTAGTGTTTTCCGGTAGCTCGCTTTCAAACTCTACTGTAGCCGATGTTCTGCCAAAGTTCACATCAAACTGAATACCAAGATTGGGTTCGATAGTTACATTCTGTTGTACAGAGGCACGATCTATAAATTCTGAGAAATTAAATTGAACCTCGTCACCATCGAAATTGACGGTTCCCGTTTGTGGGTTGGTACTTTCAACAGTTGGTCCCTCTCTATCCGGAGGACCGCCAGTTGGAGCAATAGGAGTGGCACACCCTACAAACCAAACTAAAGCCAGAAGTAGCATAAATATGCGATAAAACAATTTGTCCAAATCGTCGTATATATGGTTGAAAATAGTAGAAGAATATAAAAGAAATAACGCTCAACCTTTACCGGGATTTCAGAGTTTTTAATTCTACTTTTATTCATCTAACATCAGTTCATCATCCGATTGCAGAAACTAACTAACACATACATTCATTTATACTTACCATTTCTACTGGTTTTATTCAGTGGTTGTGCTTCTTATTCGCTGGATAAAGCACAGGTTTCTCTACGTGATGATTTTTCGAACAAAAACTTCGAATCAGCAACAGCCGAACTCGACCGATCTGAAAACGAAGAAATATATAAAGAGAAAGATCAGGTTTTATTAAATCTTGAGCGCGGGATGGTCAATCATTTTTCGGGAAATTACAGGGAAAGCAACCAATATTTTTCAGAGGCTGAACTGGGTATTGAAGATAATTTTACCCGGAGTATTAGTCGTGGTGTTCAATCTATGATTGTAAGCGACAATAGTTTGGTTTATGGTGGTGAGGATTATGAAGATGTGTATATCAACGTGTTTAAGAGTCTTAACTTTATCCATCAACGCAATTATGAAGCCGCACTGGTAGAGGCACGAAGAATCACTTTTAAACTGGAAGGGATTGAAGCTCGAAACCGGGGCCTTGCCGATATGTTTGCCAAATCTGATTCGGTTGCCGAAGCAGAATGGAAACCGGGAAATAGAGTCGTTGAAAATTCTGCGCTGGGGCACTATTTATCAGCAGTGTTATTTGCCAAAACCGGACAAATTGATAATTCCAGAATCGAAACAGAACGTACATTCAGGGCCATTGATGATCAACAGAAAGCATTTGATTTCTCCTCACCCCCTTCCAAAGATATTAAAAAAGTACAATATGGAAATGAATACAATCTGCTAATCACAGGTTTTTCGGGGAGATCACCCACGAAAGTGCAAAATGATGTTCGGTTGTTTGTTGGCAAATACAGCACGTATGTAAAGCTGTCCCTACCCTCTTTAAAACTTTACAACTCATCTGTAAACCGAATTGAGGTTGTTGTGAATGATTCGTTGACTATACCCACTTTTGTTATTGAAGAGATGGATAAAGTTGCCGCTGATGTTTACAACGTTAAAGAGCCAATAATTTACGCACGGTCGTTCACACGGTCATTGATTAAAGCAACCGGATCAACCCTTGCTACCAAAGAAGCAAATAAACAGAGTGAAGGTCTTGGTTTTATTACGTGGCTCGCGGGGGTAATTGGTCAGGAAATATCAGAAAAAGCAGATTTAAGAAGCTGGCAAACCCTTCCGGGAAAAGCTCATGTTAATGTAGCCAAACTTCCACCGGGAACACATAATCTCACAATTAACTATTACTCTTCACAAAACCGACTGCTGTACTCAGAAAATCAAACAGTAGAAATTGGGTCGCCTAACAGTCTGTCACTTGTGGAATCACTTTATTGGCATTAGATCAACAACCATTTTTATATATTTCATACAATCAAAAAAACACAATACCATGAATAAACTAACCATACTACTTCTCGTCTGTACATTCGCTTTTATAGGATGCGGCCCATCACAAACGGTAAATCGGGTTGATGCAAATCAGCAAACAGATCTTTCCGGAAAATGGAATGATACCGATGCCCGGCTTGTGGCCGAAGAAATGATTCCCGATGCTCTTACTAAACCCTGGCTGAATTCATTTAAAAATAGCCATGATAACTCCCCTGTATTAATTGTGGGACGTGTCCGAAATGAAAGCATGGAGCATATCGACACCGAAGTGTTTACCAAAGAGATGGAGCGTGCATTTGTAAACAGTGGCGAAATCAGTCTTGTAGCCAGCCAGGATGAACGCGTTGATATACGAGACGAACGAATTGATCAGCAGCAATGGTCTTCGGTAGAAACCACAAAAGAGCTTGCCATGGAAACGGGAGCCGATTATATGCTGATTGGAAATATCAACTCCATTGTTGATGAAGCCGTTGACAGACGAACGCTTGCCGTTTTCTACACCATTAATCTTGAGCTGGTAAATGTAGAAACGAATGAGAAAGTATGGATTGGAAATAAAAAGATTAAAAAATTGATTGAACGACGTAACTATCGCGGCTAAGTCGTTTAACAATTAATAAGTAAAAAAACGGTTAATATTTTAAAAGGCTTTCCCCTAAGGAAAGCCTTTTTTATTTTTGGGTGTTAATTTTAACCTACAAAATAACATGTACATAAAACGGCCCGCCTCCTTTACAGATTATTACGAGCTTACCATGGCTCAGGGATATTTCGAAGCAGGAAAACACCATCAATCAGCAAATTTTGATTATTTTTTTAGAAGCAACCCTTTTAACGGCGGATATGTGGTTTTTTCCGGACTGAAAGATCTTTTGGAGGTATTAGAGAATTTTACGTTTAATGATGAAGAGTTATCTTACCTGAAATCAGAAGGTTTCTCAGAAAATTTCATCACCTATCTAAAAGGTTTTTCGTTCAGAGGAAGTGTTTATTCTGTGCCGGAAGGCGAAGTTGTGTTTCCAAACGAACCCATATTAAGAGTTGAGGGAACCCTTATTGAGACCCAAATTATTGAAACTCTGCTTCTTAACATCTTAAACTTTCAGTCACTGATTGCAACTAAAGCATCACGAATTAAGCAGGCAGCCGGTGATTGTAAAGTTCTTGATTTTGGCTTGAGGCGCTCTCAGGGTTTGGGTGGAATTCATGCCTCACGTGCGGCAATGATTGGCGGTTTTGATGGAACTTCGAACGTATATGCAGCACAGGAATTTGGGATTAAAGCCAGTGGAACAATGGCGCACTCCTGGGTTCAGGCCTTTGATGATGAGTTATCAGCATTTAGAGCCTACTCAAATTCTTTTCCGGATGATACCATTTTGTTAGTCGATACTTATAATACCCTCAAAAGCGGAATTCCCAATGCCATAAAAGTAGCCCAAGAATTAAAAGAAAAAGGACACAACTTAGTGGGCATTCGTTTAGATAGTGGAGATTTGGCTTATTTTTCACAAAAAGCCAGAAAAATGCTTGATGATGCCGGTTTTCCTAATGTAAAAATTGCGGCCTCCAACCAGCTCGATGAACGGGTAATTACAAGTTTAAAACTTCAGAAAGCAGAAATTGATATTTTTGGTGTTGGAACGCGGCTTGTAACGGGAGATCAAACCCCTGCCCTGGACGGTGTGTATAAGTTGGCATCAGTTAATGGCGAACCTAAAATCAAGATTTCGGAAAACGTTGAAAAAATTACCACACCCGGAGCAAAACAAGTGTTTCGATATACAAACGGGGAAGGAAATTTTTATGGAGATGCAGTTGTTATTGACGGTGAGCCATCACCCGAAAAAATGATCCATCCTATTTTTACTAATAAAAAAAGCCTTCTTACAGATAAAAAAATGGACGCGATTCAAAAAAAGGTGATGGAAAATGGGAATATAACCATCCCCCTTCCTTCCGTTTCCCAAAGCGCAAGCTATTGCCAACAAGAACTTTCTAAACTAACACAAGAGTATAAACGCTTTGAAAACCCCCATATTTATAAAGTGGGATTAAGTTCAAAACTTTTAAAGCTTAGAAATGAATTGATAAAAAATCATCAGAAATAGCGTTATGAAAGCACTTGTAATTATAGATGTCCAAAATGATTTTTGCGAAGGTGGGGCCCTTGAAGTTCCCAATGGAAGCAACGTAGTACCGGTTATCAATAAGCTGATCCCAAAATTTGATGTGATTATTCAAACCCAGGATTGGCATACTCCCGGTCATTCATCGTTTGCATCAAGTCATTCGGAAAAAGCCCCATATGATACTGTTGAGCTGGAATATGGTCAGCAAGTACTTTGGCCCGATCACTGTGTGCAGGGAACTTCAGGAGCAGAATTTCATCCCGATTTAATGACGAATCCATCTCAGGTAATCATTCGAAAAGGGTTTCGAAAATCAATCGATTCCTACTCCACATTTTATGAAAATGATCATTCAACAAAAACAGGGTTGACCGGTTATTTAAAAGACCGTGGAATCAAAGAATTTTATGCTGTTGGATTGGCCACAGATTTTTGTGTGAAATGGTCAGTATTGGATGGAATTAAAGAAGGTTTTAAAGTGACTATTATTGAAGATGCTGTTCGGGGTATTGATTTAAATGGATCGTTAGATCAGGCGTGGAAAGAGATGAAGCAGGCCGGAGCTTCTGTTGTTCGGTCTAATCAACTCCTGGATTGATTTGAAACAAACTATCAAATCAGAATTTATAATTCTGGGAGCTGGATTAGCCGGATTAATGGTTGCCGATGAGCTCACCTCCAGAGATAAGAAAGTTACACTTATCGATATAAATCAACTGGGTTCGGGGGCATCCTTTGCCCCATTAGTTTTGATCAACCCCGCAACCGGCCGAAGGGCAAAAATGGCCTGGAAAGCCGAAGAATGCATTCATGCTGTAACTGAAGTTTTAGAGAGAATACGCGATCAATCCAAATCTGAATTTTTTATCAAAAATGGAGTTTTACGGCCAGCTTTGATTGAAAAAATGAGTAAGGATTTTAAGAGATCTCCCGATAAATATAACTGGTCTTCTGCCGATTGGATTCAATGGTCAGAAAAAGAAGAGCTCGAAAATAGATATCCCTATTTATCCAATACTTTTGGTGGTTTAACTATCTCTGAAGGATTCACGATTAATACTCGAATTTTTTTAAATGATTTATATAAGCAATTAATACAAAAAGGATTGATGAGCTATTTTAATCAAACCTATTCTATTAATACTGACGAGGAAGGCAATCATCAAATACGTTTAGAAAATGGAAACTGTATTCAAACAGAGCACATTATTTTTGCTGTGGGTGCCGGAATTTCCAATTTTGATGAATGGTCATATTTACCACTTGAACGTGTAAAAGGACAAACATTAACCGTAGAGTTTGATAAACCGCTTCCCCTGACACATTCTATCTCGAGTATGGGATATTTTGCTTACGATCCTAAAGTTCCAAACAGGTTAGTTGTAGGAAGTACGTACGAGCATGATTTTGATTACGAAAAACCTGATGAAAAAGGAAAAGAAACTCTATTAAAAAAGCTGGATAAAACGTTGCCCGGTTTATCTTCTGCCATATCAAAAATAAGTCAATGGAGTGGAGTTAGAGTCACGACTCAGGATCATCAACCCATTATTGGCACGCATTATAGCCAAAAACATTTGCACATTATTACCGGATTGGGATCGAAAGGGATGATTTATAGCAAATACCTGTCTAAAGAGCTTTGTGATCATCTTTTGGATCAAAAACCGATATCACCTGAGGTAAATGCCGATCGGTTTTTATAGCACCTTTCACAACTATCCAAAACGATTAACGAAAATGACAACTCCGAATAACATCTGCCCCGCTTTCACGCAGAGTATCGCTGAGTTAAACACAGATGTACGCAAAATATCTGCGGGGCTCAGCGGATTCATCTGCCCCGACACTTCGGGGCGAGAAAAAAGAAGGAAGATCGATTTTCGACCTACAATAATCTCATATGAACAGAAACGAAGTTTTTAATGAGTTCTAAAATGTTTTGTACAGCAACTTTTTGTTAATTCGGCTGAATAATTGCGGCTTCAGAAGATACAATCGTAATTCCGATCAGGGCAATCATAATAAACAGGTTAATAAACAGGTTGATGGTATCGATCACTGATTCCATCTTATAGGTTGTTTGTGTTTCGTAGTATTGGGCAAGCTGCCTGGCATTTTCCCGCAACGCCCCTGATTCAGCGCCAAGTCGAAACCGGCTAATGGCAGTGTTACTAAATACTTCCGTGGCTTCGATGGATTCAACTAAACCAGCCCCATCTTTCAACATCATTTTTATAGCCACCTCTTTGATTCGTTTTTCCATAAATTTATTTCTGCAAGCTTCTGCAGCAACACGAATCACATCAATATTTTGACCTGATCCACTATATAGTGTATAAAATACACGGGCAAAAATTTCAATACTGGTTTTGTGCAGCAAATCTCCAATTACGGGTATTTTAATAATATATTGATCCACAACTAATCCCCCTTTTGGGGTTTTTGCATACCAAATAAATACTCCAGTAGGAATTAGAAAGGCTAATGTTAGTTCAATCCACCAGGCTTGGAGAAAATAACTCCATTCAAGAGTAGCGGCTGTCATTGGAGGCAGCGCAATATCAAATTCGAGGAACATTTCTGCTGTGGCAGGGAAAATGTAGCCTACATAAAAAAGAACCGTCGCAATAACAGCAAGAACCGTAACCGTTGGCATTAAAAGTGAACGACGTAAATTCTTTTTAAACTCGGCGTCTCGTTCAAGAAATTTTGCAGTACTTTCGAACACCAGTGCCATATTACCGGAGGTAGAAGCTACACTAAGCATGTACGCAGCAAACTTCCCAAAAACATCTTCATGCTTTCCATATACCTCACTACCCTCTTTACCATCTTTAAGGTCTTTTTGAATCTCCTTAATAACCTCTTTCATCTTTTTGTTCTGAGTATCCTCATATAAAAGATCAAGAATCTCATCGTAGGGAAGTTGTTGCTTTAAGAGGTCGGCAGACAGACTCACAAACGTAACAATATCTTGTGTTGGCACACCACCTTTAAAATCAAAAAGCTTCTTATTGATTCTGTCAACCTTATATCCAAGCTTTGTAAGGGCCCTTTCTAACTCTTCTTTACTATAAGCCTCCTGCTCTCCTGTTATTTTAGGTTTCCCGTTTTTTTGGGCTTTGTATTCAAATACTTGTTTTTTTTCAAGTGCCTGAACCTTTACACCATTCTTTTTTACCAATTTATTAACCTTGTTCTGAGCCTCCTTTTTACTTGAGGCTTCAAATTCGGTTTTAATAGCCTTGCCGGCTTTAGATGTAGCTTTTAAACGAAACTTTGGCATTAGAGCGATTTATAATTTTTTGGAATAAAGCACTTTATCTATAGTATAGAGTAATAAAAACCCAATCTGTGACAGAATTTATTAAAATCTCTACAACAACTTTTAAGATACATTCTTCATCTTATAAATCAACTATTTTAAAAAAGGGATTGATAAAGTGTTAACCTGAGTTCGATTAATAATGTCTTTTAAAAAGCCCATTCGGACGGACTATCCTTTATCGTAAATGAGCAGAGATAAATAAGGCTGAAAGCCTGAGATAACTCAGCCCAGAGCGACGCTCTGGGGTAAGGTAATTTCCGGGATGGGGAGGCTGAAAGCCTCAAAACAGATAGTTCCAGAGATTCTAATTTGTACTATTTCAGGCTTTCAGCCTGCGGTGTGTTCCATCACCTTTGTTACCTATGGCGTTGCCATAGGCTGGGTTATGTCAGGCTTTCAGCCTGTCGGATTCGGATAGAAACCATACTATCAACTTGAAACCGGAGTTCGAGTTAGAACACTTTATTGACCCGGTTTACAATCGCACTCAGGTTAGTAAGTAGAATTTTAATAGCTAAATCGCTGGCGAGTGAATGCTTTAACATTCTCCCCGTCTTGCCGTGCCGGCCTGAACCTCCACTGTAAAGCTGCTTTTAATACAGCGTCCATCAAACCATACTGAACATAAGGGAGTATTTCATACTCACCGTCATTCGAATATTTTCTGATTTCCATGATGGAGGCTTCTTCTACATCACCATTTTCGTCCACCAGAAAATTCACAATCATTTCAAGGTTTCCACGAAGTTCAGGAGGAACCTCATCAGGGGTAGTTGCTTCCACAATTCGTATTACAGTAGGAGGAATTTGAGGACTACCTACAATTCTGGCTTCATCTCCGTCAACCCCGCTTCCATCTCCCGGATCTAAATCCGGCATTTCCGGAAGGTCATCCAGCTCATCAATATCCAATTCGTAATCAATAACCTCATCACTTGGAACAGGTTGTGGTATGATGGGTTTTGGGGGAGGCGGTGGCGAAGATCTTTGTTGGGTAATTTCAATTTCGTCCAGTAAAACCTGTCTTTCGGGTGGTTCAACATTATATACGTTAATTTCTCTCTTCTCTTCGGGCCAAAACTTGAAGGTCATTAATACAAGTATTTGGGCTACAAGTATGGATAATAGAAACCTGTTGCGATAATCAATTTCAGAAAGTCTTCTATTTTTACTTGAAAGAGCCAATGACAATGCTTTTAAAGATTAACAGAATTGGATGGAAGTGAAATATACGTCGTTGATGAAGATATGACTAAACGTTATTTAAAACTGTTTTCTTATAAACCCATTTTGTCTCTTTAAATGATCTTCCGCATCCGTTTTCGATACATTTAAAAGTTTCATTACAAGTGCCGTTTTAACATGTCCATCCGCTTTTTTAAGCTGTATTTCTGCATCTTCATAAGAACATTCTGTTAAAAACATCACAATCCGTTTTGCTCTTTCTTCGAGTTTTTTATTCGTGAGCTGAAGATCAACCATTACATTTTCGTACACTTTTCCCAAACGAATCATTGCTCCGGTGGTAAGCATATTTAGAACCATTTTTTGGGCAGTTGCACTTTTCATTCTCGTACTTCCCATAATTACTTCGGGCCCAACCGGTACGTCAATCATAAAATCCACTTCAATATCAACTTGATCGGCTGATACCGTTGTAACGAAAATTGTTTTTGCTCCGCGATTTTTCGCTTCTATAATTGCTCCATGCACATAAGGTGTTCTTCCACTTGCCGCCAGGCCAACAACCACGTCATTTTCAGTCACCTGAATATCTTTTGCCGCATCAATTCCGTATTCCACTTCATCTTCGGCTCCTTCTTTTGCCCGGAACATTGCTTCTTTTCCACCGGCTATAACCCCTTGTACCACTGATGGATCTGTGCCAAATGTAGGCGGACACTCCGATGCATCCAGTACCCCCAATCGTCCACTTGTTCCGGCACCAAAATAGAGAAGCCTCCCACCCTCTTTTATTTTTTCAGCTATGCAATCAACAGCATCTGCTATCACATCAAGACGCTTTTCTACTGCAGGCGCAACTTTTTTATCTTCGTTATTTATCAACGTAACAATTTCTGCACTGTCTGCAACATCAATGTTTGATGTATTTGGATTTCGTTGCTCCGTTAAAAGTGTACTTAATTTATCGAAGAGAACACGATTTTTATCAGCCATAATGAACGTCTATTGTCGACGGGTTTTCCACCATTTAGAATGAACAGGTTCACCAACACTACCTTCAGTTGTGTGATTATTTGAGCCGCCGTTATTTGTCATCATCAGTAAGGATGCAACAAGAGCTTCTTTATGATCATCCTCATTTTGGGATGATATAACCTCGGGATTAAAATGATCTTTTACGAAGTGAGTATCATACGAAGCATTTCTAAAAGAGGGGTGATTCAACGTAAATTCACAAAACGGAATAGTAGTTCTGCAACCGGCAATTTCATATTCATACAACGCCCGCAACATTCGCTGGATTGATTTTTCTCTGGTTGAACCATGAGTTGAAAGTTTGGAAATCATCGGATCATAATTGATGGTAACTTCCTGCCCTTCTTCTACCCCCGAATCCACTCTGACCCCAACGCCTGATGGCATTCGATGACGCTTTAATAACCCGGTGCTGGGCAAAAACTGATCTGTAGGATCTTCAGCATAAATACGGCATTCAATAGCGTGTCCATTACACTGAATGTCATCCTGTTTGTAAGGAAGTTCTTTTCCTTCGGCCACTCGTATCTGCATTTCTACTAAATCAACCCCTGTAATCCATTCGGTAACCGGATGTTCCACCTGTAAACGGGTATTCATCTCCAGGAAGTAGAATTTCAAGTGTTTATCCACCAAAAACTCAATGGTACCAGCTCCTTCGTAATCACACGCTTTTGCTGCCGCAATTGCAGCTTCGGCCATTTCCTCTCTAAGTTTATCAGTAAGAACAGAACTCGGTGCTTCCTCAATTACTTTTTGATGTCGCCGTTGGATGGAGCATTCTCTGTCGTACAGGTGAATCACATTGTCATGCTGATCCGCCATAATCTGAAATTCAATATGGCGCGGTTCTTCTAAATATTTTTCTACGTATACCCTATCATCACCGAAAGCATTCATCGCCTCCGACTTGGCTGCTTTTACACTGCTTTTGAAATCTGATTCGGACTCTACAATCCTCATCCCTTTTCCACCGCCACCGGCAGCTGCTTTCACCAACACCGGAAACCCAATTTCGATAGCCGTTTTGAGTGCATCGTCAAGATCTGACATTGCATTTTTTGTTCCGGGTGGATATGGCACCCCGGCTTTGCCCATTAAATCACGGGCTGCTGTTTTATCTCCCATTAACTCAATGGCTTTTGAGGATGGACCAATAAAAATAATTCCTTCACTTTTACAGCGTTCAGCGAACACGGCATTTTCACTTAAAAATCCATATCCGGGATGAATGGCATCTGCGCCTGTTTCTTTTGCAGCATCAATAACTTTATCCTGACTTAAATAACTTTCCGATGAAGCCGCCTCGCCTACACAGACGGACTCATCAGCAAACATTACATGTGGGGCAGTTGCATCCGGAACAGAATAGATGGCAACAGTTTTAATATTCATCTCTTTGCATGTTCGCATCACACGAAGGGCAATTTCACCACGATTGGCAATCAGTACTTTCTTAATTTCGGGCATAAAACGTTAAAATAAATGTTCTTTCAGCATTGGAGCCACAATTTTTAAAGGATCAGAAACCTTCTTTTCCCACACATAAAAATTGTGATCTATATTTTTTATCCAAAGCGTATCGCTCATTTTTTCTGAATGCTTCCGCTGAGGATCGTTGCTGTAAGTTAGAAGTCGAATATCTACTTTGGAAATTTCTTTTAAAGTTTTTTTCTCTGTTAGATTGGGAAGGAAATCGGTGGGATTGTTGAAGTACACATTGTCATCATAAAATTCATCCAGGTAAGGTTTGATGTTATACGTACCGCTAATTCCTATCACTTTTTGAATTTGTTTAGGGTACTTTAAGGCGTACAAAAGTGCATAATAGGCGCCAAGATTGACACCTGTTGCAACAACAAATTGATTTTTATTCTCTTTTCGTATAAAAGGAATTACTTCATCCATAATGTAACTTTCGTACTGTTTCTGTCTGCTGATGCGAACATATGGATCTACTTCTTTATTTAAAAACCCTTCATAAGCTACGGAATCGACACAAAAAATCTGGTTATACCCTTCGTTAATTTGTTCAGATAATGAATCAATTAATCCCGCATCTTCCCATTCATAAAATCTCTCTTCATCGGTGGGAAAGATAATTATAGGAGTCCCCCGATCCCCAAATATCAACATCTCCATTTCTTTGCCAAGACTTGGACTTTTCCATTTTTTATAAACTCTATTCATAGCTCATTATTCAAAAGTGTGATTAGACTGTGTATCAGAAATTGCTACTGATAAATATAGGAGTAAAAAACTTGAACTGTAAGCGCTTTTCTGAATAATAAAGAGCGCTTCTGATAAAAAAATTAAATTATCTGCTATTTCAAACTGTACATCACTTTAGGTAGAATAGAAAATTTTTCTGTCGAATTAAGGTAGGCTCTCTGATCGAAAACATTGTAGTTATTTACTTCGATCTTATCAAGAATACGGCTGTAGTTTTCCTTAGCCAAAAGTACCGGCAGACGGCTATCCTTCGAGAGCAGGGATATTCCAATCCCCGCTTTATCGTAATACTCTCTTGTTCTTTTTACCTGAAACTGCATAAACGTTGTGAAGTTATCAGTTACTTTTTTCGACAGTAAATCACTTGTTGTAATTCCAAATTGATCTAATTCATCCTGTGGCAGATAGATTCTATTTCTGGTAAGATCTTCTCCTATATCTCTTAAAATATTCGTTAATTGCATAGCAATACCCAAATCTACGGCATATTGCAGAGCTCTCTCGTCTTCGTAGCCAAAAACTTCACTGGTCATCAAACCGACAACCGAAGCCACTTTGTAGGAATAATCGTAAAGCTCCTCAAAATTTTGGTAGCGATCTTTTTTGAGATCCATCTTCACTCCTTCAAGCAACAGAAGTGGCAAATCGAGCGAAATTTGGAATCGATTTAATGTATCAGCAAAGCCTGTTAAAATGGGGTCTGATTGATTTTTACCCTGATAGGTATCTACAAGATTGTTTTTAAAACCTTCTAACCGTTCAAATACCTGCTCTTTGGTAATTTCTTCTTGATACATTAAATCTTCAGCTTCATCAACCAAATCATCTAAATACCGGCATAAACCGTAAATGGCAAAAATGCTTCTTTGTTTATGGTATGGCAAGAAACGGGTTGCCATGTAAAACGTTTTTGCGTGAATTCGGGTAATCGAACGGCAGTGAGAGTAAGCATTGCGTAACTTTTGATCGCTAATTTCACTAATTACAGCTTTATGAAAATTGGTTTTTTCATAAATGGGTCTGATGAGCGAATATGGTATTTTTAGCAGGTTTGTCATGCAAGTGATGTAAATTCATTATATGTAATGTTTCTAATCACTCAAATAGTTCCTGATAAATTAATTAAAGCATTCATCTTATTGTAATTTCTTTTATTTTAGGGGCTTACATTTTCGTATTAATTATTTTAAGCTCTATATCCCTTAAAAAAACCAAAACTCTACGTCATGTCACCTCAAAAAAAAATCACAATCTACCAGGTTGCACAGAGAGCCGGGGTTGCAATTTCTACTGTTTCCAGAGTGTTAAATAATTCTCCTAATGTATCACAGAATACAAAGGATAAAGTAAATGAATCGATCAAAGCTTTAAACTTTCGTCCGCAGGTAAGCGCCCGTAAACTTGCCAGTAGAAAGCCCCAAATGCTTGCCCTTGCTGTTCCGTCGTTTACAACACCCTATTATACAGAAGTGCTAAAAGGTGTGAAGGATGAAATTACAGATTTGGATTTGGATATTGTGATTTACAATACCGGTTCTAAAAACCCTGCCGAGGGAGTTGAAAATTTTTTTAACAGAGGAACTGCGGATACTGTCATTACGATCAGCATTGAAATTACAGATGCCGTGCACGAACAATTGCAGTCTTCCGATATCCCCATTGTGTTGATTGGCAGCAAACATCCCATGTACAATTATTTTGATCTGAATAATCGGAAAGGCGGTTTTTTGGCTGGAGAGCATTTGGTTAAGCAAGGCTTTAAAAAAATGGGGATGATTCTGCCCGCAAAAAATACAAAGCAGTCTATTGATCGCTACAATGGATACATAGATGCTTTAAAAGAATTTAAAATGCCCATTGATGAAAGATTATTTGTGCGGGGTGAAAGCACAAAACATGCAGGATTTACTGAAGAAGCCGGTTTTGAAGCAATCTACGAATTTGAAAAACTGGGTGAGTTTCCTGATGCACTTTTTTGCTCGAATGATACCCAGGCAATTGGCGCCTACCACGCCATTACAAAACTGGGCATGAAAATCCCTGAAGATATTGCCATTATGGGATACGACAATATCAAATTCACTAAATATTTAGATCTTACCACGATTGATCAAATGATGTACAATGTTGGAGTGGATGCCACAAAACGCCTGGCAGAAATCATCCGCCATAATGATGGCAGAAAAGTACAAAAAACGATCGATCCTGTATTGGTCCCTCGAAATTCTACCCTAAAAAAATAAGCAGTCCTTTGGATTCTACTCATCAACAATCTTTACAGAATTGCATCACACACACGAATGTCAAAAATGTACCTGAACCCTATCGGGGGAAAGTTCGTGATGTGTATTCGTTAAACGATACTACGCTTGGTATTGTGGTTACCGATCGGATCAGTGCCTTCGATCACATCATGAAACAAGCCATTCCTTACAAAGGACAAATTCTGAATAAGCTTTCTGAATTTTCGTTTAACAATGTATCGCAAATTGTAAATACGCACATAATTGATGTTCCTCATCCAAATGTGACGATAGCCAAAAAATGTGATCCCATTCCTATTGAAGTGGTGGTTCGGGGGTATTTAACAGGACACGCCTGGAGAGTTTATAAATCAGGAAAGAGAGTGCTTTGTGGAGTAGAATTGCCTGATGGAATGGTTGAGCATCAACAATTCCCTGAGCCGATTCTTACCCCAGCAACAAAAGCGGAAGAAGGTCATGATGAAGACATTTCCGAAGAAGAAATTCTATCAAAAGGGATTGTTGAAAAAGAACTTTGGTCTTCTATTCGTAAAACTGCATTTTCACTTTTTGAGCAAGGTTCTAAAACGGCATCAAACCAAGGGTTAATTCTTGTAGATACTAAATATGAATTTGGTTTGTATGAAGGTGAATTGACCTTAATTGATGAAGTTCACACGTCGGATTCTTCCCGCTACTTTTATGCTGATGGATATGAGGAGAGATTAAAATCGGGAACGGCACAAAGGCAACTTTCTAAAGAATTTCTGCGCGAATGGCTCATGGATAAAGGTTTTCAGGGACTTGATGGTCAAACCCTACCTGATCTTCCGGATACTTTCAGATGGAGTATTTATGAACGATACAAAGAGCTGTACGAAGTACTAACCGGTGAAAGCTTCACTCCTACGGATGTTTCATCGTTTGATGAAACACTTGAGTCTATTTTTGAAGAATACACGTAGAATATTAAGTCTGTATTGACACTTGTGATCATCATGAATTTTCGCCCTGTGGGGAGAGAACAAAGTCCCCCTTTGAAGGGGGATGACCAAACGCGTTCAGCGTTTGGTCCGGGGATGTAACGTGGTGTTGAGAGATTTGATACTGATTTAAAGCCATATCAACGCCCCATGTCAGCCGATCATTTTTTTAATATCATCCTAAAGTACACCCCTCGCATAATCATCTGAACGATGATTCATGATCTCCCCTCAATGGGAGATTTAACTCCCCTCTGCTACGAAATAGACAGCTTTTCTACCAACAAGTTTTCAAGACGAGAATAAACCGTTTCCAACTCTTCATCGGTAACGCAGTACGGAAGCATTAAATAAATGGTATTTCCCAAAGGACGAATTAACAATCCGTACTCAACACAATGTTTTTTGAGGGTGTTTGAAACCGGGTTCAAATATCCATCGGCTTGATCGGTTTCAAGATCAAAAGCAACGATGGTTCCCTTGTAGCGAATTTTTTTGACATCACTATACTTCTCAAATCGCTTCATCTGTTTTCGATGAACCGCTTCGAAAGATTGAATACGTTTTTCTGATTCTTTGAGAATTTTAAGTGATGCAACGGCTGCCGCACATCCAAGTGGATTTGCCGTATAGCTATGACCGTGCCAAAATGTTTTTAGCGGATCATCTGAGTTGAATGATTCATAGATTTCATCCGTACAAACGGTAACTGATAATGGTAAAAATCCACCCGTAAGTCCTTTTGCAAGACAAATGATATCCGGCTGAACCTGAGCCTTTTTACAGGCAAAAAACTCTCCTGTGCGACCAAATCCGGTCATCACTTCATCAAAAATTAAAAGCGTATCATACTGACGATTTACCCAGTGTAATTTTTGCAGAAATTCTTCACGGCACATATTCATCCCGCCTGCTCCCTGCACAAGAGGTTCAATGATAATTCCCGCATATTCATCAGGAGAATCAGACAACAACTGTTCGATTTTCTCGATTACAGCATCCTCTTTTTCGCCAACAGATGTATCTCCCTCCCACGTGGAAGGGTAATCAACAAAGTCTACATCAAACAAATGGCTGCTAAATACATCCGAAAAAATAGTTCGCGATCCTGCCGACATTGCGCCAAATGTATCACCATGATACCCTCCTTCAAACGCAATAAATTTTTGTCGCTTCTCCCCTTTGTTTTGCCAGTGCTGGATAGCCACTTTCAGCGCCACTTCAACAGCAGTAGATCCGTTATCAGAAAAAAATACCTTGTTTAAATTTCCGGGAAGCAAAAGGGCAAGTTCAGTAGCTACATCTTCTGCCGATTGATGAGTGAAATTAGAAAATATTACGTGCTCCAGTTTTTGTGCCTGTTCAGAAATAGCTTTAGAAATCTCGGGATGTGAATGACCATGAATATTTACCCACCAGCTCGAAATGCAATCAATAATTTCTTTGCCATCTTCAAGTGTTAATAGTATTCCATCACCTGATGTCACTTTTAAAGGATCAAGAGTGCTTTTTATAGAGGTAAATGGATGCCAAACGTTAGGGTGCATTATTCAGAAAATGATTTTTTGAACTGTATAATTAAATTCTCCTTGTTGATCTCTTTTAAAAAAGGAACCTGTATTAACCGCGAAATATTTCCATAGTGTTTAATGGCTTCAAAATTGGATGGGTGATCATCCCCTACCATTACGACTCCAAAAACTTCAATCCCTCTACTACGGAGTGCTTCCAAGCTAAGTAAAGTATGATTGAGCGTTCCAAGCCCCGATTTGGCTACTAACAGCGTTGGTAAATTTAAATGGCTCATCAGGTCAATAACGTATTCACGTTCGTTTAAAGGGACAATCAGACCGCCGGCTCCTTCTACAATTAAATGCTTCTGACTGTAGTTTGGGAGGTTGAATTCATCGAGTTTAATTTCTACACCGTCAATTTTTGCGGCAGCGTGCGGACTCATGGGTTCAGTTAAATCATACGCTTCTTTGTAGAAATGACTTTCAGGTAGATCGGTTACTTTTTCTACGAACTCACGATCTGTAATGGGATCTCTGCCAGCCTGAACCGGTTTCCAATATCCGGCATTGAGTCCGGCAACCAGCATAGATGAAATCACTGTTTTACCAATATCTGTGTCGGTTCCGGAGATAAAAAGTTCGTTGGGAAATTTCATAAATCAGGCAACTCGTTTTAATGCCAAAAATACATTGTGATAGGTTACTTCGATAGATCCACCTTGACGTTCAACCCAGTGATCGTTCAACAGTTTAAGCTGTTTGTATGAAAGAGATTTCCCTTCAAGATTCGCGGATGTACCGCTGTTTTTTAGGTGGCGAAAAAACGAATAGACATCATCGTGAGATTCCCGTGTTTGATCTTCATAAAAATCAACCTGAACCGGTCCCATGGATAAGTGAATCACCAATTGTTCAATATCGGGAAAAGTGTTTGCCGTGTAAGGAATTCCTAAATCAAGACAATATTTTTTCCATTCGGGATAGGAATCGTCTCCTGGAAAAGCCAGCAACATCAATCCGCCCACTTTTAATGATTTTGAAAGTTTCTCCAGTGTAATTGCCGGCTGACGAAACCACTGAGTAACATAATTGCCAACAATCAAACCATATTTATCTTCTTTAAATTCTGCCTCTTCGGCATTGAGAACATCGAATGTGATTTGCTCTTGCTCGCTAAAACGATTTTTACAAAAATCCACCATTTTTGGGGAAAGATCGGTGATGACTTTATCACGCTTGGGAAACATTCTGATCAAGTGATCTGTGAAAAATCCGGTTCCGCATCCGATTTCCAACAGTTCACCTTCAGGGATAGAATAGAGCCAGGGATCAAGAGCATTCGCTAATCGTTCAGCGGCTTCTTTTTGAATTTTTGAGTGTTCGTGGTAGTAATCAACAGCACCTGAAAAAGAGTGATTAATAGCAGTACTGAACTCAGTATTACACATCATATAGCTTTGTTAACTTCGCTGCTTAGCACAGATTTAATAAAATTGTAGCAGGTCTTTTTAGAATAAATTGGAAAAAGATGACCTGCATTCTTCAGCTCAAAATACTGACTACTGTAACGAAGTGCATGGTACATTTCTCTTGCCTGATGATGAGAAACAATCTGGTCTTTTGAGCCGTGGATTATGGAAATTTCCGGGACTTCAAAAAGTCGCTGTTGACGAAAATGATCTTCCATAAAAAGGGTTAAATCTCCAAGTAAAACATCATGATTTAGATTCTCAGGGACAGCTATGCTATTTTTTGATGGAGATGATGCATTTTCGTAAAACTGTTGGAGCACTTTTTGAGGTGATTCCACAAACTGCGAAAGCATCTCCCTGAGAATCAATTTAGATTTTCTGCTCTCCTTTTTATCAGCAGGATGAAAGTTTAGAAATCCTCCCAAAATAATAAGATGATCGGCTTTACTTAAAACCTCATCATCACACCAATGAAGTCCCAGAGAATGCGTGAGAATAACTTTTTTACCTGAAATTTTTGTGTTAAACTCCGCACTTTTGGACTCAGAAAAGTATCCTCTGTCAGATGCCTGAGCAGAAATAGTGTCATCAAACAATTCAAAAAGAGGATTCCAAAACGTCGCACCCATTCCCCATCCATGATAAGCAATGAGTTGTAGTTGATTGTCAGGCATCTTTAAAATGAGATAATAATTTTAAAATTTGTTCTTCTGTGTGATTGGCCGTCAGCGATATTCGAATCCTTGATTGATTTTCCGGCACCGTTGGTGGACGAATCGCCGTCGCAATAATTCCTTTCTTTTCCAGTTTTTGCGACATCGCCAGTGAATCACTTTCACTTCCCAATAGGATTGGAATGATGTGTGAATTACCCACTCCTATCTCAGCTCCCACTTCTTTCAGCTGCGTTCGCAATAGACCGCTCAACGAATGAAGATGCTTTCGTTCTGCATCCATCATTGGAATAAGGTCAAAAGCTGCATCAATCGAGCCAACAACCGACGGTGGTAACGCTGTGGTGTAAATAAATCCCGTACTAAAATTAATCAGCGAATTAGCGATGATATTATTGCAAAGTACGAAAGCTCCAAAAGAACCTGCCGCTTTGCCAAAGGTTCCGATTACAATGTCGATGTCGAATAGATCTGCTGTTAAACCGAGCCCGGATCGACCATAAACCCCAAAAGCGTGGGCATCATCCACGTATAATTTAGCTCCGTATTTATTGGCTAAATCAATGAGTTCTTCTAAAGGAGTCAAATCTCCGTCCATGCTAAACAACGATTCGGTGACAATCCAACACTTCCCTGAATTCACTTTATCAAATCGTTTTAAAAACCTTTCGAGGTGATTTAAATCGTTGTGTTTAAATCGATAAAAAACTGCCGGACTCGATAAACATCCCCTCAACATACTATTATGGCACTGTTTATCAGCAATAATCCAATCTCCTTTTTTGGTGATTGCAGGTAAAATTGTAGCGTTAGCCTGAAAACCGGAGTTGTACAAAAGTGCTCGTTCACGACCATGAAGTGCGGCAATTTTCTCTTCGGTTTGATGGTGATAATTCATCGAACCGGTTATCAAGCGAGAAGAGGATGAGCCTGTACCAAAAATCTGTGTGTATTCAACAGAACGCTGAATGAGTTTTGGGTGTGATGAAAGCCCCAAATAATCGTTACTGCTGAAATTGATAAACGTCTTTCCATCACGCACAATCCGTGAAGAATCTACTGATTTTTGAGAAGGTACCAGAGAGCGTAGTCGGTTTAATGACTTACGCTCCTCAAGTTTTGAAGCAAGAGTATCAAATTCCTCTTTTTCACTCACGTACAAACTCTGTTATCTGTTCACGATCTGTTTGGGTCCAGGTAGAATCGGATTGAAAGGTTCTTCCCATAGTTTGAAACTGACGTACAAACCGTCGTTTAGAAACACTTGGAGCAAATTGACCATATTCAACCATAAAAAGACGCTCAGTTTCAGGGTCGTAATAAGTAAAATTAACAAAAGGCCCACCCATAAAATCGTTGGTCATTCGCCAGGTTCCCATTGTTTCAAATCCTTTCAAACGACTGTCTAACTCCATTTCTTTTGTAAGGATTTCTCGCGATGGACTATATTCTGTGGTTACATACGATTCATCTCTCTCTCCGCGAATATAAATCTCCATCAATGAATCACGTGTAGCGTTGATCCATTCTTTGTTTACGAAATCAATTTCTTGTACATCATCCTGCCACCAGGCCCACATCCATCGATTATTTTCTGTTAAATATCTTCTAAAAACAACAACATTGGTCGTATCCACCGTTTGAACATAATCGTGCTGCATTCGAACGCTCCATCCATGGTTATCCCAAAGTGAATCCGACAACACAACCTGTTCACCTCTTTCGTAAAGATTCTCTGTTCTGCGTTCAAACTCTAATTCAAGAAGATTATCAACCAAAGACTCCTCTGAATTCCTAATTTTTTCTGCTAATTCCTGATCATTAGTCGATGTCAAAATTAACGCCCATTGATCCCTAACCCACTGATCTAACCTTGGAAATGCAAAACTTTCTCCACTACGAACGCGATCTTCAACATCATCACTTAATAACGCTCTAATAAAACTTCCAACGTTACTTTCTTCATCAACAGGAGCCGCAAATATTACGTTTTTAAACTCTCTTAATCGATCCAGTTCATCATTATTTCTAAAATCCTGAAAAGTTAAATTATAAGAACTTTCGGCGGCAGGAAGCGTTCGCATCGGTTTCGCAAACGTCTCCTCAATGGCCAATGCCGTTTCACTGTTCCATTGGGTGGAATCCATTACCACAATTACTTCGTCCACATTCCCAAAAGATTGCGGTCGATAATCACCATTACAGGCCGAAACGATAAATAGAATAATAAGCGCAATTACAAGATGTACTGTTTTCATAGTCTGGTTTTTTAAGCAAGTTTATTCTGAAATGATACCAAATTTCAGCTCTTTTACAAACGAATAGAGTTTCTGTTTCCAACCTTCATTAGGGTAATGTTCTTTAATTGTTTCAATTAAGGCACTTCCTACTATAAATCCATCCATTTCTGCTGAAATTCGTTGAGCATCTTTATGACTTTTAATTCCAAAGCCAACCATTCGTGGATTTCGCGTTACATTTGCGTTAACTCTGTCAATAAAACGCAAAACTGAGTCTGCTATTTCATCTCCATCTCGGGCTCCGGTCACCCCCGTTACAGATACACAGTATACAAATCCCTCACTCCTTTTGTCGATCAACTTCATTCTCTCGCTCGTGCTGTTTGGCGCAACAAGGTAAATGAGTGATAAGTTGGACTTTTCAACGGAATCTCTGATCATCGATGATTCTTCTAACGGTGCATCCGGGATGATCAATCCATCCACGCCGGCTTTTTCTGCGTCAGCACAAAATTTTTCCACGCCATAGCGATAAATCGGGTTGATGTAGCCCATCAATACAATGGGTATTTCGGATGATTTTCTAATCTCCTTCACCATATCAAAAATCTTTGACAAAGTGATACCGTTTTCTATCGCAATATTGTTAGCATACTGAATGGTAGGTCCATCTGCCAAAGGATCACTGAAAGGCATTCCCAACTCAATAATGTCTGCGCCGTTCTTTTCCATCCCTAAAACCAACTCCACCGTTGATTCCAGATCGGGATAGCCGGATGTAATAAAAAGCGACATAATTTTTTCGGCACTTTTCTTTTCTTCAAAAACTCTGTTTAACCTGCTTTTTTCTGCAATCATGAAAAATAATCCGCTATTGTTTTCATATCCTTATCTCCTCTTCCGGAGCAGTTCAAAACTACAATTTCATCCTGTTTCGTCAAAGGCATTAACGTTTCTAAATAAGCCAATGCATGAGCCGTTTCAATGGCCGGAATAATACCTTCCAATTCTGATGTCCGCTTCACTGCTTCCATAGCATCTTTATCTGTTACTCCGTAATAATTGACCCGCTTTATATCATGCAAATGAGAATGCTCCGGGCCAATTCCGGGATAATCAAGTCCCGCACTTATGGAATGTGCCAGCTGAATTTGTCCTTCACTGTTATGCAGTAAATAACTCAATGATCCATGTAAAATTCCCGGTGTACCAATGGTTAAAGTTGCTGCGGTTTGATCGGTTTCTGAACCCAAACCGGCTGCTTCAACGCCAATTATTTTTACAGATTCATCATCAATAAACGGATAGAATAATCCTAAAGCATTCGATCCACCACCAACGCATGCAATAAGATAGTCAGGCAATCTACCTTCTTTTTCATGAAGCTGTGCTTTAGCCTCATTTCCAATTACCTGATGAAAATTTCGCGTCATCATCGGATATGGATGCGGCCCTACAACAGATCCAATGATATAAAATGTGTTTTCCACATTGGTTACCCAATCTCGGATCGCTTCATTTGTGGCATCCTTCAATGTTTTAGATCCGCTCGATACCCCACGAACTTCTGCACCTAAAAGCCTCATGCGTTCTACATTTAATTTCTGGCGCTCCATATCCTCTTCGCCCATGTAAATCACACAATCGAGGCCAAACTTTGCACAAACCGTTGCAGTGGCTACTCCATGCTGACCCGCCCCTGTTTCGGCAATTATTCTGTTTTTACCCATCTTTTTGGCGAGTAAAATTTGACCTATCGCGTTATTGATCTTATGAGCTCCGGTATGACAAAGATCTTCCCGCTTTAGATAAATTTTTGCTTTTCCGTAGTGGGCGGTTAATCGGTCAGCAAACGTCAGCTTAGTTGGCCGTCCAACATATTCCTCAAGCAGTTCGTGATATTCTTGTTGAAACAATGGATCATCAATGGACTCTTGATACGCCGTTTCAAGCTCTTCGAGAGCCGGAATCAGTATCTCGGGGACGAACTTGCCGCCATATTTCCCAAAATAACCTTCCTTTGTGGGTGCGTTGTATTTCATAATTACTACTTCTGATTTAATATTTTCTATATCACAAATAAGTCGTCCGCCAGCTGGCGGTCCCGAAAGCATTCGGGGAGAGGGGTGTTAATTGGAATTTTCATGTTCTGATAAACATCCCCCTCAATCCTCCTTTGATAAGGGGGACTTTCAATAACAACTTCAATAATCGAACTCAGGGTTTAAAATTCACCCATCTCCTGGGCATCCCAAACATTACGCATTGTATCAAAAAAGTGTTCGATCTTTTCAAAATCCTTCAATCCGGGTGATTCCTCCAACCCGCTTGAAAGATCAACGGCATAAGGAGAAACGGAGCGAATGGCATCACTGACATTCTCTACATTTAAACCTCCTGAAAGAAAAAATGGTTTCATCTCTGAAAGATCAGAAAGTATGCTCCAGTCGAACGTTTGACCGGTTCCACCCCACTGATCACCCACTTTTGTATCAAATAAAAAGAATTCTGCTACGTCCAAATAAGGCGTTACGGTTTGATGTAGTTCTTCAGCAGTTGTATCGGCCTCAACATGAAACACTTTTATGATGGGTTTTTCCACCAGTTCACAATACTCCACAGACTCATTCCCATGAAGCTGCACAAAATCAATACCGGTCTGCTTTGCGATTGAATTCACATCATCAAGTGGCTGGTTGACAAAAACCCCTACTTTTCCCGGACCTTCAATCCAGTTGATAATAGCTCCGGCTTTCGCAGGTTCCACATATCGCGGACTTTTCGGGTAGAAAATAAAGCCGATATAGTCAGCCAACGCTCCTGATACAAACCGGGCATCTTCAAGATTGGTGATACCGCAAATTTTTACATTGGTACGATTTTCTGGTTCTGCGAACATAAAAATTGTTTGTGCTTATTTTTTAATTTGATCTGTAATGTGTACGCGTCATACCGGACTCCGATCCGATATCTCCTGCCTGTTTAGGGACATGAGACCCCGTCCCGAAATCCTTCGGGACGGGATGACACCTTTTTTGACCCGCCACTTTATTAAGGGGGAGTAGCCATTTTTTCGTGCAATCCATCGAGCAGCTTCGAAACGCCTTCACCCGGCTCAGATTCCCGCATAAAATGTTCTCCAATTAACGCTGAGTGAATTCCATTTTTTTGAAGTTCATGTAAATCATCTGCTGAACTGATTCCACTTTCCGATACTCGAATAACACCCTCAGGTGCCTTTTGCAGAAGCTCAATTCCCCTGTGTAAATCTACAGAAAACGTTGTAAGATCGCGATTATTCACGCCCACTATCTCAATTTCCTCCCAATTCAACTCATCCACTTCTTCTTTGTGATAACACTCAACCAATGCCTGCATTCCAAACTCTTTAGTAGCCGCCAAAAGCTCAGAAAGCTGGTTTTTACTGCAGATCGTTGCGATTAGGAGGACTGCATCCGCTCCATAAGCCGCCGCCTCTTTAACTTGATATGGATCAGTCAAAAAATCTTTTCGCAATACAGGAATTGGGCTTATTGAACTTACATCGTTCAGATGCGTTAACGATCCTTTAAAAAAGGGCTCGTTGGTCAGAACTGAAATTGCAGAAGCCCCATGCTTGATATAGCTGTCAGCAATTTTTTTGGGATCAAAATCGTGACGGATAATTCCTTTCGAAGGAGATCCTTTTTTGATTTCGGCAATAATGGATACGGAATCATTAACCTGAAGGGCCTCCGAAAAAGATATCCGCTGCTTCTCAAAACCTTCAAACGAGCTTAAATCAGAAAAAGAGACTTTCCGCTTTTGCTTCGCTACATCACCTTTAACCTTATCGACAATTTCTTCTAAAATATTCGCCATCTATTTTGCCAGTTTTTGTGATGTGGTTGCAAAAAGATTCAGTTTATCGGCGGCTGCACCTGAATCAATACTTTCAGTAGCCATCTCTTTTGCGGTTTCAATAGAATCGGCCGCTCCGGTCACATAAATACCAAATGCCGCGTTTAATTCCACAATATCCCTTTGTGGTTTCGTTGATTTACCAGTAAATATGTTTTTAATAATTTCGGCATTTACGGCAGCATCTCCACCGAGTAGATCATCACTTTTTGCAAGGGTATAATTTAAACTTCTTGGGTCAAAAGAGTTAGAGTTACCGGAAATACTGGATTTCAGTTCAAAAATCTCAGTGTTTGATGTTGTACTCACCTCATCAAGTCCGTCATGAGCGCTAAGAGTAAATGCTGTTTCAGTATCTAAATTAGCTAAAATCTGCACCATATTATGTGCGGCTACCCTACTGAACGCACCCACAACCTGGTGACGAACCTGAGCCGGATTAAGTAGCGGCCCTAACATGTTAAAAAAGGTTCTGACTTTTAGTGCCCTACGTGCCGGCATCACATATTTCATGGCCGGATGAAAATTGGGAGCGAACATAAACGCCATTCCTGTTTCATTAAATAGTTTTTCCACTTCATTTTTTTGAAGATTAGGAACGACTCCCAGCGTCTCAAGTACATCATAACTACCACTTTTACTGGATACGCTTTTGTTACCATGCTTTAAAACAGGAACTCCGGCTCCGGCAACTACAAACATGGCAGCCGTAGAAATATTAAACGTTCCCGATTTATCACCTCCGGTTCCGCAAAGATCAACGGCGCCTGTTGTATCTACTTCCACAATGGTGGCAGCTTTTCTCATCACTTTTACAAATGCAGTGAGTTCAGAAACAGTCTCACCTTTTATTCTCATTCCATATAAAAAAGCAGCGACTTCCTCATTGGAGACCGAACCATCAACTATTTGTTGCAGAGCAAAAGTGGCTTCCTCAGGAAGTAGATCTTCATTAATAGAAATTTTCTCAAGTATGTCTGTAAACATTTAACTATCAGTTTATTGAGCGACTTTATTTAATGTCATTTTCAGCCAGTTTTGAACAATCTTCGGACCTTCTACAGTAAGAATACTTTCAGGATGAAACTGGATTCCTTCAATGGGAAATGCCTTATGACGAACCCCCATAATTACATCATCCGGAGTTTTTGCTGTCACTTCTAATTCGTCTGGAATGGTATCAGGCTGTAAAGTAAGCGAGTGGTATCTTGTAGCTGTGAACCCTTCGCTTATACCTTTGAAAACTGTTTTCCCATCGTGATTCACGATTGAAGTTTTCCCATGCATCAAACTTGGCGCATGCACTACTTTTGCCCCAAATACATGACCAATGGCTTGATGTCCCAAACAAACACCCAGAATCGGAATAACTTCCCCAAGTTCACGGATAACGTCTTCCGTGACTCCGGCATCTTCAGGCCGCCCCGGTCCGGGAGAAATCAATATTTTTGATGGATTCAACTCACGAATTTCATCCACCGTAAGCTCGTCATTCCTGATGACTTTATAATCCTCACTCACTCCTGCTACAATATGTACAAGATTGTAGGTAAAAGAGTCATAGTTGTCGATAATTAGAATCATAATTCTTTGTATCAAGTATTGAGTACTTCAGAAGGTATCGAGTAAATTATCTCACTACTTGATACTTAATACTCACTACTATTTTTAATATTTAAAACTTCTAAACAAACCTGCTGCTTCACGAATCGGTTCCATTACTTCTTCAGCTCGCATCCGTGCTTTTTTACCACCTTCAGTTAACACATCGTTTATGTATGATGGATTTTTTTCCAGCTCTTTGCGCCTTTCACGAGCTTCAGCATAGTAATCTGTTATAAGGCCAAGAAGTTCCTTTTTTGCATGGCCATAACCGTATCCGCCAGCTCGGTATTTATCGGCGATTTCGTTACGTGTATCATCATCCGCAAAGAGCTTAATCAACGCAAAAACATTGCAAGTATCGGGATCTTTAGGCTCCTCAAGTGCAATTGAGTCTGTTTCAATTGACATCACACGTTTTTTCAAAGCCTTTCCTTCGGCAAAAATGTCAATCGTATTTCCGTAGGATTTACTCATTTTACGGCCATCAACACCGGGAACCGTTGCAACGGATTTAACAATATGCTCTTCGGGAATCTTCAGCAGATCATCACCAAACGCTCTGTTAAGCTTGCCGGCCAAATCACGCGCAATTTCTATATTTTGTTTTTGATCTTCACCAACCGGTACAATATCTGAATGATAGATGAGGATATCCGCGGCTTGAAGTATTGGGTAAGTAAACAGCCCAATATTCGGACTCAGTCCATTCGCTACTTTATCTTTATACGCCACTCCCTTTTCCATTAAAGAAACCGGGGTTAGCGTGCCAAGAATCCATGCGAGTTCTGTAGTTTGCGGTACATCTGATTGTGCGAAAAACGTGCATTTTTCAGGGTCCAATCCAAGTGCAAGGTAATCTAAAACTACATCACGAGTATTTTCCTCCAGTTTTTTGCCATCACTCAGTGATGTCAGCGTGTGATAATTAGCCAGAAAATAAAAGGCATCCCCCTGCTCCTGCATGGCAATATGCTGCTTCATCGCACCAAAATAGTTGCCAATATGCAGTTTACCTGATGGTTGGATACCGGAGAGAATGGTTTTTTGTTTATTCATAAATTTATTCTTGAGTCTTGAGTCACAAGTCTTAAGTCCTCACGACTCAAGACTCACGTCTCACGACTATTTAGTTATTTCCAACGCCAGACTTAGTGCTTCAACCAAAGCTCCGGCTTTACTTTTCGTTTCTTCAAATTCCTTATCCGGATCACTATCAGCAACAATTCCTGCCCCGGCCTGAATAAACACCGACCCATCAGTAACCAACATTGTACGGATGGCTATACAGGTATCCATATTGCCGGAAAAATCGAAATAGCCCACGGCTCCTGCATAAGGTCCGCGCTTTGTAGGTTCGAGTTCATCGATAATTTCCATGGCCCGAATTTTTGGCGCACCGCTCACGGTTCCCGCAGGAAAGCACTGCTGTAACGCATTTACAGAAGATTTCCCTTCCTGCATCTTCCCTACCACATCCGATACAATATGCATTACATGGGAAAACCGTTCAATGGATTGATTCCTTTCCAAATGAACGGTTCCCGATTGACAAACTCTGGACAGGTCATTTCTGCCCAAATCAACAAGCATCACATGTTCTGCAATTTCTTTAGGATCATTTTTCAGATCTTCTTCCAAAGCCAAATCCTCTTCATGATCTTTTCCGCGAGGACGTGTTCCTGCAATAGGTAACAATCGAGCTTCGCTGTCAGTTACTCGTACAAGAACTTCCGGTGATGAACCCACGAGTGAAAAATCACCAAACTCCAGAAAAAACAGATAGGGTGATGGATTTACCATTCGCAGTGCGCGATAAAGTGTAAATCGATCCCCTTCAAAAGGAACTTCAAATCGCTGTGATAAAACCACCTGAAAAATATCTCCTTCGTAAATATATTCTTTCGCTTTCTCTACAATTTCGTGGAACCGTTCTTTCTTGAGATTGCTCTTCAATTTGCTCGCATCCAAAGAAAAAGCCTTCATTGGATTTACACTTTGTATTGCCGCTTCTTCCATCTCTTGCAATGACTTTTGTGCATCATCATATAACTTTTCAAGGTCAGAATCTTCATCAACAAAAACGGTTTTCATCAGCACGATTTGCTGCTTTACATGATCAAAAGCAAAAACCTCATCATAAAAAGACCAGATTGCCTCCGGCAGATCGTGATCACTTTTCGGTACATTTGGAAGGTTCTCAACTTCACGAACAGTATCGTACGAAGAGAATCCAACAGCACCACCGGTAAGTCGTGGCAGGTCCGGTAAAATGGGTTCCGAATGCTGGGTTGTTAGGTTTTCCAGTGCTTGAAAATAGGGATCATTTAAAAGCACAGGTTCCTTATCTCCTTCCGTAAGAGTTACAAGTTCCCCATCAAACTGAAGCACTTGATACGGATTTTTCCCGAGAAATGAATATCTCGCCAAATGCTCACCGCCTTCAACCGATTCAAATAGAAAAGGGTAGTCTGCATTCTTTCTGATCGACAAAAACAGGGACACAGGCGTAAGTATATCAGCCAGCATTCTGCGCGAAACAGGTATCGCGGTATATGTTTTAGCCAGTTTTTTAAATTCTGATAACGTCATATAGTTCACATAAAAAAACCCACTGCATGTTTACAGTGGGTTTTTAAAAATTTCATCATTAAAAACATTCAATCATACCGATTCCACTGCCAAATATGTTTTATTCGGCCACCACCAATTGATATGATTATTCGATAATTGCATGCCCCAAAGCTAAATCAACTCTGTTTTAAATGCAATTAAAAAAGCTGTTGACCTGCTTTCTCATTTCAAGTTGTATATTCACCATAAAGCTGTTAACATCTCTTGCACTTAAACAGATTCAAATTCAACGCTTCTGCATTCATCAAGTACATATCGAGCAACTTTTTTATCCGAAAATTGGCGCTTTTCAACACATCTTAAAATCCTCCTGTTAGTTCTTCTTTGTGTTATGGCAGAGAATATTTCTGCACAGGATTTAACACCGATTACAGACCGTTTCGAAACCATTCAACAAAATTCTATCACCTCTCTTGAAGCGTCCGAAAATGCGCTTTGGATTGGTCCCGGATTAAACAGAATTCTGGATTCTGAACTTGATATTTATGTGCCTCAGAATGCCGATAGCGTTTTTTTCGGCCGTGGACGCGTATTTTCGCTTTCCGTTTCACAAGATACCGTTTTGGCGGGATTAGGCTATAACTCATCGTTTGGGGATGAAAGCATACAAACCGCGCAAGGGTTTTATAAAAGTGTTGATAATGGCAATAATTGGCAATTTCTTGAATTTCCTCTTGATCCACGTCCGGCCGATGGTTGTGATGGGGAATCCGTAGGTGCGCCGTGTGATATCGAATTTACCTATGGTGATGAAACCTACATTCGAACACGAATAACCGTTCCACAGCAATCACCTCCATTTGAGGTCGATTTTCGGGGTGATGTGATTCTATCAGTAAACTGGGCTTCTGGATTGCTCCGCAGCATAGATGGTGGAGAAAGTTGGGAGAGATTGATTCTACCTCCATCTTCAGAAACGGAACTCACTCCTTCGGAAACCTATGAATGGAATTCGTTGACCGAAAGCGGCGAAGTGGTCAATCGTTATGATCCCCGCTATGACAACAACTTACTGGGTTTTGGACTTTTAATTGATGATGAAGATCGGGTTTGGGTGGGAACCGCATCAGGAATAAATATTTCAACAAATGCGCTTACCGCTCCTTTACATGAAATTGAATGGACAAGAATTCCCAAATCAAGCCAAGAGGACGGCTTACCGGGAAACTGGATAGTAAATATCCGTGAGCAGCCAGAAACGGATCGGGTTTGGATGTCGACCTGGAGTACAGGACCTGACGATGAAAACGGACTCGTTTACACAGATAACGGTGGCGAAACGTTTAGCCATTTTCTGATGAGCGAACGAGTGAATGATATTGGTTTTTTTGATGGATCCATTTTTGTGGCCGCTGATCGTGGACTTTTTATCTCCCGGGATGATGGAAATTCTTGGGAAAGAATTGAACAAATTCGCAGTGCCAATACTTTCATCAAACAAGATGCCATCTATTATTCGATTGCTTCCACGAATGATCAAATTTGGGTAGGAACTTCTGATGGGCTCGCATCAAGCCAGGATAACGGTGAGAACTGGTCTATTATTCGGGTTGATGTTCCGCTGAGTGGGGGAAATATCTATCAACCCGACGCACCAGACGTAAATACATACGCGTATCCAAATCCATTTTCTCCAAATCAACATGGCACTGTCCGGATCAAATATGAAGCTACAAAAGCGGGCTCATCACAATTGAGCGTGTATGATTTTGCGATGAACCCTGTGTATACATCACCAAAAGTTTCGATTTCCCTGGAGGGTTCGTATGAATTTACGTGGGATGGGCAAGATCAAACCGGTCGATATGCAGCAAGTGGACCGTACATTTATGTGATCGATACGGCAGGCAAACAAATTGATGGCAAAATCTTACTGATTGATTAGTGAATATGAAGATTAAATACCGTCTTATAATTGCATTATTTTGCTTGCTGATGTTGCCTGTAACAGACATCATCGCCCAAAGCGGTGGTTTTACAGGATCGTTTAGCCGGATCGGGTTTGCCCCGCGTGGAATGGCCATGGGCAATGCAATGACGGCCGTAGATCAGGAAGGAAGTTATGGATATTACAATCCGGCACTTGCAGCAAAACAAAATGAAAATATCCAGATTGATCTTTCCAGCACCGCCATGAAGTTTGATCGTCAGCTACACATGGTTCATGCCCAAATTCAACTCCCTCCTTCTGCGGCCATTTCGTTTTCTCTTCTCAACGCCAGAGTGGGCGGAATTGACGGGCGCACCCAAAGTGGTTTTTCAACTGAAACACTTTCAACCAACGAATTCCAGTTAATCTCTAATTTTGGGATTCGTTTTATGGATGATATCTGGGGCGGAATCGGGATCAAGTATAATGTAACGAACTATCATAGCGAAGTCCCAAAATCTACAGGTATTGGACTTGATGCGGGAGTACGAGCCAAAATCACCCCAAAATGGACGATTGCGGCAACCGTTCAGGATTTGTTTGCGTCCAATCAATTCGAAACCACCGATTTATACGGTCCCGCAACGACATCAACCGGAAATGACTCCTTTCCTGTTCGCCTTAAAACAGGAACAAGTTATGAACCTGTAAAAAACCTTCTTTTAAGTTTCGACTATGAAGTTCAACTTTTAGAATTTCAACAAAATAGTACGATAATTTTGAACGAAAATAGAAGTCGAGATACCGTTCAAGAAAGCACGCAAATAGTTCGAATGGGTGGCCGCTATAATCTCCATGAACGAATAACTATTCGGGGCGGGCTGCAAGTTCTTGATTTAAAAAATGATACAATCCTTCAACCCGGTGCTGGTTTTTCGTTACATTTACCTTTCGACAGATTTACACCGGCCATTGATTACGCATTTATGCGCGAACCATCCGGAATTTCAACCATGCACGTTTTTTCAATGAGATTAAACCTATGAAAAAGTATTTCATTTTAGTGATCGCTCTTTTTTTTGCAAGCGACGTAGTTGGACAGAGCCAGGATACGGGCACGGGAATGGATTTTTTGAATATTGGTCCATCCTCCCGAATTCTTTCCCTAAATGAAGCCACTACAGCGACACCAACAGGCTCGTCAGCGATCTACACAAATCCGGCACTTTTAATTCTTGAAACGTCATCCAGCGTGGATTTGAATTATACACTTTGGGTGGCTGATGTGAACAACCAGTTCGCTTCTGTAAATTTATTACAGGATTCTTACGCAATTGGGTTTGGGGTTTACAATTCTCGGTCTGATGGATTTCAGGCTCGGGATCAACCCGGACCCTCGCAAGGAGACTTTTCCATCAGTTATTTATCGTTAGCCGCTTCGGCCGCTTATAAAATCGGTTCTTTTTCAGCCGGAATTACGGCTCATTATTTACGAGAAGAAGTCTTCCAATTTCGTGCAAATGGCTATGCTATTACTACCGGGGTTACCGGTTCATTTTTGGATGAAAGGGTTCGAATAGGTACAGTTCTTCAAAATATAGGGGAAATGGAGGAACTGGATAACGTATCAACTGAATTGCCCACAACATTTAAAGCGGGTGTGATGGCTAATTTGATCGAATTTACAACTCCCGGTGAAAATGACTTACCGGTGCTTTTATCGTTACACGCAGACTATATTGTTCCTTTAGAAGATAAACCAACATCTGATTTCCTCGATCAAAATGAGGGCGATAATTTTTTAGCAGTAGCCGTAAGTGCGGATGTTGCGGATCTGTTTTATTTACAAACAGGCTATAAATGGGGACCCACAGAGCGCCCTTTTAGTTTTGGTACCGGAGTTTTTATTGATCCAATAAGAGTGAATTATGCTCTTGTTCCTTTCCGCACAGGATACGGTACTTCTCACTCTATCGGTCTTCAATTTTATTTTTAATATTTACTGATTTCAACAACAAAATTAACAACCATTTTTTAGAATAATATTCATCAAAACATAAACTGTCATTATTCACTTAAAACAGACTAAACCATGAAATATTTATCTCTTACTTTACTTTTAACCCTGTTGATCACTTTGGTCAACTGTGCGAATGAACGGGAAACGACCGAAACTGAAATTGTAAATTCGGAACAGCAAATTCTGATTTTTTCTAAAACGGACGGCTATAGACACGATTCTATTGAGGCGGGCCACGAGGCTATTACTCATTTAGCCGGTGAAAATGATGTATCGGTTACTTCTACGGAGGACGCTTCTTATTTTACACCGGAAAATCTCCAAGAATATGATGCAGTCATATTTCTGAATACAACGGAAACGATTTTTGATGAACATCAGCGAGATGCTTTCAAAAGTTATATTCAAACGGGTGGTGGATTTGCCGGAATTCATTCTGCATCAGATACCGAATACGACTGGCCGTGGTATAATGATTTGGTAGGCGCTTATTTTGAGAGTCACCCAAGCGACCCAAATGTTAGAGAAGCTTCTTTGATCATTCACAACCATGATCACTCATCAACCGATATGTTACCCGAAATGTGGGAACGGGCTGATGAATGGTACAATTTTCAGAATATGAATGAAGATATAAGTGTATTAATTTCTTTGGATACGGATAGTTATGAGGGAAGCAATCACCCGGGAAATCATCCTGTAGCATGGTTTCATGAATATGATGGCGGCCGGGCATTTTATACTTCTCTGGGTCATACGATCGACTCTTTTTCGGAAGATCTTTTCTTAGAGCATCTTTGGGGTGGAATAGAATATGCCATGGATTCGAATGATGATTAATTTAGGATATCAATCAAGCTCAATATGTCCGGCAAAAAACACAAAGCTCAACAGATATTGCATTTTGGAGAAATCCTGTGGGATCAATTCCCTGATTATAAACGTGCAGGTGGATCACCGTTTAATGTTAGTATTCATCTGCATTATTTAAAGCATCACTCCTATCTGATCAGCGCGGTTGGGAAAGATAAAGATGGAGACGATTTACTTTCTCTGATTGATCAATCAAAAGCATCAAGCCGATTTGTATACCGGAATGATCGGCCTACGGGTAAAGTAACCGTTCACATCAACGAACATAATGAACCCAGTTATACGATCAATGAAAATGTAGCGTGGGATTTTATTCCGGTTGATGATGATTTGCTTAAATTTGCCGGTTCTGCCAATGCTTTTTCATTTGCTACATTATCACAACGAAGCCCCAAAAATCGGGAAAGCTTATCTGCCATTTTAGAAACCCTTCCAAAATCAGCTCTTCGATTTGTTGATCTGAATCTTCGTCCTCCGTTTGTGAACGATCAGGTTATTAGTTTCTCATTTCATCAATCCGATTTCGTGAAATTTAATGATGCGGAATGGAAGCAAATTTCTCATTCTTTTCAGATGTCAGCTCCCCAGCATTTTTTAGAAACGTTCAATTTAACAGGCATTATTATTACCAAAGGAGCTGAAGGATGTAGCTTTTTCCATCGAAATGGTACAATTATTCATGAGCCGGCTGCTAACATCAATAAATCATCAACCGGAGATTTTGTTGGTGTGGGTGATGCTTTTTGGGCGTGTTTTATTCATCACACGTTGCAAAAAAGCGATTGGAAAATTGCGCTTCAGAAATCAAATACATACGCCTGCTGGGTTGCCGAACAAAAGGGTGGAATTCCTGATCCGGATGAATCCATTTTGAAAGAAGTTATCTAAACCTGAGTTTGATTAATGATGGGATTTCAAGATTTATTTGGTTTCTATCCGAATTCGAAAGGCTGAAAGCCTGACATAACCCAGCCTATGGCAACGCCATAGGTAACAAAGGTGACGGAACACACCGCAGGCTGAAAGCCTGAAATAGTACAAATTAATATCTCAGAAACGATCTGTTTTGAGGCCTTCAGCCTCCTCCATCCAGGGCATTATCTTACCCAGAGCGTTGCTCTGGGCTGAGTTATCCCAGGCTTTCAGCCTTCCTCCTCGTCTCTGTCCACTTGCGATATAGGATTCCGTCCGACTCCCTTATAAACGACATTATTAATCGAACTCAGGTTTAAAACCAAAAAAGGCGTCATCCCGCACTTGATGCGGGATATCCATCCGTTCTGCCGATAGCTGGCAGAAATTCGAAGGGCTATTCCCCTACTGCATTCAAAATCCTAAAAAAGCGAAGAGGACCGTTATTTTCGGTAGTGACCATTACGTTTTGTCCGTCTATTTCAATCAGATCAACTTTTCGGATTTGTCCTTCGAGATACCAATTGATCTCACGATTTGGTAAATGAGTAAGTAAACCCAATCCGTTATTTAACAAAACCTCGCCATAATGGGCATCATATCGTCCTCTTTGGATATTTGCATCAAAGAAATTTCCAACATTTATGACATCTTCAGTTCCATCACCATTCACATCAAGTGTTAAAAAGTTTTGAATAGTTGAAAACTGACTGGTTACAGGAAGCGATTCCCTTCGAAATCCATCTTCTTCAGAATAAAAAACGGATGAGGAAAGATCTGTAACAGAATAGTTTATGGCACCATCAAGTTTATCTTGATCAATCACCTCACCAAGACTTGCATTTGCAAATTCGGTATAACTTTCGAACCGATCATGGATGTATGGCAATTGTTCTCCGAGTTCGTCTTTCCGCGCAAAAAGCCGCTCCTCTCCTTCTTCATCAACATAGGTAACAATTTGTTCTATGGAGCCATTGTCATCAAAGTCATTTACATACATGCGAACGGGATGGTTGTCTGATGCTTTTAATTTAGAGTTCAAACCTAAATTACCTGCTAAAATATCCGACCGGCCATTATTATTTAGATCTGTTACAGAAATTGTATTCCATATTCCGGATGAGTTGGGGATATTTCTGATGTCTTCTTCTGAATTATAGATGATTTTTATATCCGACCACTCTGATGCAACAACCAAATCAGGACGTCCATCATCATCCATATCAGTCCATTTTGCATCTGTTACAAGTCCTAAATCAGAAAACTGCTGTCCAAACTCACTTTCGTCAACCTCAAAAAAACCTTCTCCCTGATTGAGCAACAAATAACTTGTGGGCTTTTCTCCGTATCTCCAGGGAATGGTACGTGCACCGATAAAAATATCGGGGCGTCCGTTATCATTTACATCTGCCACTGAGGCAACAGACCCTGTTAAAAAGATTTCCGGTATTCGTTCCATGTCCCGGGTTAAATTTCCTTCGCCGTCGTTTACATAAAGTCTGGGCAGCATGTATTCTGATGTACCGGAGTATTCATTTCCACCACTTACCACAAACAGATCCAATGCTCCGTTACCTGTAAAATCAACGAAATGAGCATCTACATCTTCGGTCGGGTTGTCCTCTTCAAAATCAGGGATGGTTTTTTCAATAAATGTTCCATTTTCCTGCTGCAAAAAAAGAGCACCATTTTGGCGTCGTGCGCCCCCTGCATAAAAATCATCCAGCCCATCACCATTTACGTCTCCGATGGCCAGTGCAGGCCCTTCTCGCGAAACCATATGCGGTATTAAAGCTTCCCGGTTGAACTCAACAAAGCTATTCTCCTCATGTTTGTAATCGACATCTACATCTTCTGTAATCTCTTCAAATAGCGGTTGAGCATTATCCTCTGATTCCGATTCTTGTGGAGTTGATGCGTCTACGTAATTTAATGTTAACTGTTGATTAGCCGAAACATTCTCAAGCGTCTCAGTATTCCCATCAGGCCATTTAATGTGGAGTTCAGAAATTACCTCAAGGGAATCCAGCCCAACATGAAGGACAGGTTCAACGGCTGATTGAAATCCACGGCTTAGAAAAAGTTCTCTTGTTAGTACGTTATCCTCTTCTAAAGGAATAGAAGCTGTTGTTCCAATGCCGAAACGGTTTCCTTCGGATCCTTCAAATTTTAGTTTTAAATAGTTTGCCTGCGGAAATTTTTCGCGGGTTACATTCCGATAAACTGACGCTTCCTGATCTACATTATTAACCACTACATCCAAATCACCGTCATTATTTAAATCCACATAAACGGCACCACTGGAAAATGTAGGCTGATTTAGTCCCCACTCTTCAGATACATCATCAAAAATGAGTGATCCATCATTGGCAAACATATAGTTTGGAATTTTTACGGAGGGTGCATTCTCTGCAAGCTTTAGAATATCTTCATCAATCGTTCCACGCAAATCGTTTTGAATGTCATCTTCAGAAATATAATTGATGTAGTCGAGATCGTTTGTTCTTCTTCCAATTCCGTTGGATACAAATAAATCAACATATCCACTGTTATCGAAATCAGCACCCAAAGCAGCCCAGCTCCAATCTGTTGCATGAACTCCTGCAAGCTTCCCAATTTCACTAAATTTTCCATCTCCGCGATTCAGCTGTAGTGTGTTTCGGGAAAATTTATGTTTATATCCATACGATTGTTTCATGCTGTAAATATCTAATGGATCATCTTCCGCTGCGGCTTGTCTCATTTCGTAATTATCAGGGAGCATATCAAGAGAGAAAATATCAACGAGTCCATCGTTATTTATGTCCACTGCGTCATTTCCCATAGACGAGTAACTGGTGTGATTAATCATATCCCCGAGAGATTCTGTAAACGTGCCGTCTCCATTGTTGAGATAGATATAATCATCTTCATGGAAATCATTTCCTATGTATATATCCGGATATCCATCTTGGTTGAAATCTGTAATTGCAATCCCCAGTCCATACCCCAAAGCAGAGTTATAGATACCGGCTTCTTCTGTAACTTCAGTAAACGTACCATCATCATTTCTCATCAAGCGATCTCCCGCAATAGGATGAGATTCATTTCTTAAAGTGGACTGTGTATAGGTACCAAATGAGTGCACTGAGTGATTCATCATATACATATCCAGATCGCCATCAAGGTCATAATCAAAAAAGACCGCCTGTGTTGCTAACCCTTTAAAATCGAGACCGTATTCTTCTGCCTGTTCTTCAAATTGAGGAATTCCTTCTTCATTTAAGCCCATATTTATAAAAAGCTGGTTTCGGCCATCTAACTCCAAATAACCTCCGACATTTGAAACATAGATATCGAGCAGACCATCATCATTTAAATCTACAATGGTTACGCCTGTAGACCAATCAGAGGTTGAGGTGTTGAATGCGTGATCGGTTACATCCCTGAATTGAAAATCCCCCTCATTTAAGTACAGTTTATTCTCTCCTTGATTTGATGCAAAATAGAGATCGGGCAAACCATTTCCTGTAAAATCACCTGCGGCAACACCGGCCCCATCATAAAAATACAGGTAATTGAAAATATTCAGTTCAGGTGTCGCTTCCAGATTATTCATGAAATCGATACCTGTTTGGCTCGAATCCATTAACTCAAATCGTTTTTCATTTTCTGAATTACAAGAGCTTATAAACAGAAATGGAGTACTCAGCAATAGAGCGATACTTTTCCAGGAAAGATCAGACATAATGACAATGAATTGATTAAACAGAAAAAAGGCTATGCATAAATATACATAGCCTTTTTAGAAATTTTAGAAAGTGTATTTAATTTAATAACCGGTAGTTTGTACCAGGTTTGGATTCGTATCCAATGCTCTTTGAGGAATTGGGAACAACACACGGTAATCATCTGATGCCGGTTTTTCTTCCCATTCTTCGGTAAACGAACTGAACCGAACCAGATCCTGACGTCTCCACCCTTCCCAATAGAGTTCACGTCCACGTTCATCCAGTAGGGTTTGCTCATCCAAAGAAGCAAGCGTTGATGCACCTCGTTCTTCACGAAGTTCATTAACTATTTCCAGTGCCTGTGCTGTTTCACCTTTTCTGAAATGTGCTTCTGCTTTCATCAAAAGTGCATCAGCATAACGGAAGAGTACAAAATCCATTGCTGATCGTTCCGGATTTTCGTAGTCGATCAGGTATTTAATCACCCGTATACCATTTCTCTCATTAGAGTAGAAAAGATCTACATCAGGTGTAAATACCAATGGATTACCTCCTCTATCCTCAAGGGGTTCACCGGGATTGTCAAGACTTCCATCATACGAATCGTACTGTTGTCCTTCTAAGAATCCGGCAATAACACCACCTACATTCGTCATTTCAGGGATGTATTCACCTCTTCTAACATCATCTTCCTCGAACATGTTATAGAAACTTTCAAGGGTTGTAAATCCATTACAACAGCTTGAAGGACTGTTGTTGTAATGCAGGGTCATGTAGAAGTGATTAAATCCGGTGTTATCTCCTTCTTCCTGAGGAATTGTAAAGATCAGTTCGTTAGAACGCTCTGTATTTTCCCAGTGGAAATTATCGAAGTAATTGGTCAACTCTGTGTATGAATTGGCGATGATATCATCTACATGACTAATTACCAGATCCATATCTTCGTTGGCAAATTCGTACGGTCCTGCAGAGGGGCTTTCAGATGAAGAGCCTGTGTATACGGCTTTATTGAGATAAAGTCGTGCCAGCAAGAAATCTACAGCTTCTTGTGAGGCTTCGCCTGCATCTTGTGCAAAACTAATACTTGGCAAACCACTTCGCGCAGCTTGCAAGTCTTCTACGATAAAGTCGAATGCTTCACTTCGCGTAAATACATCCGGTACATCATCAGCGGCATCCTCTGTACTTCGAAATGGAACCTGTCCATAGAAGTCCATCACATAGTACATAAAGTATGCCCGCAAGAAGCGTGCTTCTGCAATTTGGTCATTCGTAGCTGAGGATGCCTCGATAACCTGTGTTGCCCTGAAAACTCCCGAGTTTAACTGGTTCCATGCATTTAAAACCTGTGCATGAGAAGGGTCCCATGTGTGGGCATGTAGCTGTCGCCACACTCCAAAGTCACTCCAGTCAGTTCCACGAGTTGGGCCAATCATTTCATCTGATGGATGTTCCATCATCGCAAATGTTTCGCCGGCACCTCTTAAAAGGTCGAGTTGGGAATAAACACCAACAAGAGCAGATCCTGGATCAGAAACAGATCCTCCACCCCCTTCTACCTCTTCCTGACCGATTCCATCTTCAACAGTATCTGTCAAATCAGTACAACTTGCTGCAAGTAGTACTGCAAATAACACGCAAGCTATAATTTTTATTTTACTAAGCATAAGAAATCTCCATTTTCAAAATTGATATTAAAAGTCCAACCTTACGTTAAATGTAACCGTTCGGGATCTGGGGTATGCAGTATAATCGATACCCAATGATGGTATACCGTTTATCGATTTATCTGTATTTACTTCGGGATCAAAACCGGAATAGTTTGTTATTACAAATAGGTTTTGTCCTGTTACACTCAAACGTGCAGCACGAAATGCATTTCCTAAGCCTAATGATTCAACATCAATATTGTACCCAAGATTTAGGTTAGCAAGCCTCAAGTAGTCGCCATCTTCGAGGAAGCGTGTTGAAGCTTCACCAAAGTTATTGGCAGACTCTGCACTGTTGGCAATATCATTCGTAACATTTCTGCCGTTTCTTAAATTACCTTTCAAGAAAATGGCGTTGGCTGTATTGTTATATATTTGAAAGCCAAATGATCCTTCAAGGAAAGCACTTAAATCCCATCGGCCAAAGTAGAAGCTGTTTGTAAGGCCAAGTGTCATATCAGGAAGGGGATCGCCAACAAAGTCCAGCTCTTCATTATTTGCATAAACAGCCAAACCGTTTTCGTCAAACCCTTCAAATTCCCTCATATAGAATGAGAAAAGAGGTTGGTCTGATGCAATCCGTTGTGCATATGCACCTGTTAAACCTTGACCATGAATTTGACCTGTGTTTACAAACGTTCCCAAATCTTGTACTTCATTGTGAAGGAAACTCATGTTGTAATCAATTTCCCAGGAGAAACCTTCGGTTTCTACAGCAAATGTGTTCAATGCAAATTCCCATCCGGTATTAACTACAGAACCATCAAGATTTACCCATTGGTAATCAACTGCGGCGGGCTGAGCAAAATCCTGTCGAAAAATGAGGTTCTCAGTATTTTTGTTGAAATAATCTATAGAACCACTAAACCGTCCCTGATAAAGTTCAAAATCTAAACCAACTCCCCATTGGGCTGTTTCTTCCCATTGGATGTCAGGGTTTGGGTTATTAGCTTGAGTAATGGAACCATCACTATTTGCATTAAAAATAGCCAGTGATACCCCACCGGGGAATTCCTGGTTACCGGTAATTCCATATCCCGTTCTTAGCTTCAAGTCAGAAACCACATCTGAATATGGTGAGAAGAATTCTTCGCTTGAAATTCTCCACGCCCCGGATAATGATGGAAAAAGCCCATACTTGTTATTGCTTCCAAACTTTGTGGAACCATCAACACGAACATTGGCTGTTAATATGTACCGATCATCAAAATTATAATTGGCACGGCCAAAGTAAGACTGAAGCTCTTCAACATTTCGGAATGATGAAGCACTAAACGCTTTGTTGTTGTCATTATCAACACCATCTACATTATCAACCTGAGGAATTTCATCGGTTGTGAAATACTCAGCCTGTAACCAATCGCCACGGTTTTCAAATCGTTGATAAGAAAAACCTGCCAAAAGACCCACTTCCCCACCGAGGAAAGGCTGTTCAACCATATTTAAGGTGTGTTCTATCAGCTGTGTATTTACATAAAGGTTGTCGATAGTTGCCCGGCCATCTGTACTTTGAATAGCAGGAAAACCCAACTGCGGGCTAATACCTACCCGGCGTACACCACTTGAATTTTCATAGGCGAAGTTCAATTTGTAAGCCAACCAATCAGTAATATTTAATGTAGTTGCTATGTTGGCAAGTATTTTATTTGTTTCGGAATTATCATCAATATAATCGAGCATAGCTACAGGATTACGAAAATCTGATGACTGAAGATAATCACCGTTACTTTCTCTTACGGGACGAGTTGGATTTGCTTGTAAAGCAGCACCAATTAAGTCACCATCAAAACCGGCATTATTACCAATAGGTGCATAAGCCTGGTTCAAACGTGTACCCGTTAAATTCATATCCATTACCACACGATCATCAAGAAACCGTTGAGTACCGTTAATACGTGCAGTTAATCGTTCTAAAGAAGAATTACGAACAGTCCCCTGTTGATCGCCATATCCTAAAGAAATTCGGTATGAACCTGTTTCAGTACCGGTTCCATAACTCAAATTGTAATCCTGAGAAACTCCCGTTCTGAAAATTTCATCCTGCCAGTCTGTAGCACCGCCAAAATCAATCACATTAGAATCAGCACCGGCATCAACACCCGCTGCTACATAATCATCCGATGAAAGTAGATCAAGTTTATTTCCAACGGTACTTATGCTGGTACCTGAAGAAAAGGTTAATGTGGGTTCCCCTTCAGCTCCTTTTTTAGTGGTAATCAATATTACACCATTGGAACCTCGTGAACCATATATTGCAGCTGCAGATGCATCTTTTAATACACTGATACTTGCAATATCATTTGGGTTTAAAAAAGAGAGGGGATTTCTTGCCGAAGAACTACCTGCACCAAAATCTCCACCACCAGGAGTATCATTACTGCCACTTAGGGCTACACCATCAACAACAAAAAGTGGCTGATTACCACTCCTAACAGATGATGTACCTCTAATTCTGATACTTGACCCAGATCCGGGTTCTCCACTTGCCGTTGTAATTTGTACACCGGCAGTTCTACCTTGAAGCAACTGTTCAGGTGAAGAGATAACCCCCTTGTTAAAATCTGCCTCACTAATAGAAGAAATAGATCCTGTTGTTTCTCTCTCGCGCTGAACACCATAACCAACTACTACAACATCATCAAGAAGTTCAAGGTCCTGACTTAATTCGATGGTAATCTCAGTTCTTCCATCTATCTCAATCATTTGTCTTTCATAGCCAATATACGATACAACTAAAGTATTGAGATCGGTTGGTACCCTTAACTCAAATTCACCTTCCATATTCGTTGTCGTACCAATTGTAGAACCTGTCGCTTCGGAAGATCCTTCAACGGTGATATTGGCCCCCGGTATCGGTGAACCATCATTCGCATCTATAACTGTACCGGTAACTGTTACCCTTTCCTGGGCAAATGAGTCTGAAAATCCCAAACTTACAATTACAAGTAAAGCTAATCCAAACTGGAGAACTCTACTTAACATTTCCGAACAAGTGGCAAAACCACTTGTAGATCCTGATAGCAGAGGTGGAAAACTGAATTTCCGTAGCCTATTGTTATTCATAGTTGTTTATTTTTAGTTGTGTGATTTAAAAATGCCTTTAAACTTTCTTCTATTTATTTTTTACGACGATATACTCTATTTAGTATAAAAAAGCCCTTCCATATAAAAAAATATTTATAGTTGTGTTAATTACTGAATTTTACTCTGGTTAGACCTAAATCTTTACAATGATCAAAAACTTCTAAAAAAAGCGTTTATAGCTTATAAAGCCCTTTTTTCTATCAAATCTTTATAAATCATAAAAGACTAAAAACGGGTTTTTATGTAAACGCTTACAGTAAGTACCTCTTGACGTGATAATCTGCTCTAAAAATATTTGATCAAAAAATCGAAAAGTTGAGAATGAAGAAGCCTATTTGAAGAGATTTCAAGGGATTCCTTTACCCTGCAACCTTGGTTCAATTAATAATGTCGTTTATAAGGGAATCGGACGGAATCCTATATCGTAAATGGACAGAGACGAGGAGGAAGGCTGAAAGCCTGGGATAACTCAGCCCAGAGCAGCGCTCTGGGTAAGGTAATTTCCCGGATGGGGAGGCTGAAGGCCTCAAAACAGATCGTCCCTGAGATTTTAATTGCCCTATTTCAGGCTTTCAGCCTGTCGATTTGGATAGAAACCAACTATATCTTGAAACCGGAGTACGATTTAAAACACCTTATTATCCTGATTTACAATCGAACTCAGGTCTATACTAAAGAACTATCACTTTTTTTATATGTTCTTTGATATTGTTTTTCTCTTTAAGCTTTTCTTCAATAATTAGTGCAATGGGCCCGATTATAAAAAGAGCGTAAAAAGGTGCATAAACAGCTTCGTTCAATCTTAAAATCATTTCAAGTAAAGCAATTGTAAAGGCTACCACATTTTGACCTGTTCTGTTTTTCACGGTGGTCTTTGGATCGGTCATCATAAACAAAGCAAATAACTGGTACATTGGCCCGGTAAGTGGCGCTACTTCAGCAAGAAACGCATCACCCGTAAATACACTTCTTACCCATGCAAATAAAATGAACGACAGGATGTAGGTCATGGCTATATTGAGGCGCCGAATTTTCCACAGCGATACCAAACCAATCACCCAAATAATAAGCATTGCCCACATGTTATTACCCCATTGAATGCTTAAAACTGCAGCACTGTCTGATGCTATAAAAATGATAGCCACCACCCCAAAATTGGTGGGGTTCCAGATATGTCTACCTTTGTACCTTAACACATATTTAGAAGTAATGGAGATCGCTGCGCAAAGGGCAAACGGCCATAAAAGTGGAGATCTTATTAAAATACCGGTACTTATACCTGATACATACGCACTACTTGCATTCCTAAATTCTCCGGTTACCAATCGATGTAGTGCCATTTCTGTAACTATGGCAACAGTAATTGCAATAAGTAACTTTTGATAACTGTCTAATATTCCAAACGAAATATGAGCTGCAAGCAAAATTCCTGTAATTAACAGAGGAGCGAAATATTGCTTAGGAACGGTAAATGAGCCACTTTTTATAAGTGCCGGTATTCTGTTCATTGATCAACCGGTTCTATTACTTTATGAATTTTATTTATTTCAGGTGATTTAATTTCCTGAACCAATCCCGATGGCCATCGAATTTCTATCCGATCAATCTGATCAATTCTACCCAACCCAAAATGCAGGGAACGCTGACTTTGCGAGCTAAATGAATCCCCCCCGCTTACTACTTTCTTTGTTTGTTTATCATCCCAATGAAGAAAAGCGACTGCACCAATAGCACTTTTATTACTTTCTGTACCTTCTAAATTAACCCCAATCCAGTTATGTTCTCCTGACTGATTATTTTTATAGATCTTTACAGGACCATTTTGATTGGCTACAATTAAATCCAACGTGCCGTTATTATCCAGATCGGCGTATGCTATCGAGCGGCTGTCCAAATCCAACACACCGCCAACAGCTGCAGATACTTCGCGAAATCTTCCCGCACCGTCATTCAACCAAATTTTATTGGTCTGATATCCCGAAAATGTCCTGCCATTCATTGCCGGCCAGTTATTGGCATCAATAATAACGTTTCTATTTCCTCCTACTACTTTCGCGTAATCGTACCAATAATCTGTACCGGGTTCGTCCGAAACAAATCCATTAGCTACATATAAATCCAAATTGCTATCGTTATTCAGATCAACAAATTGTCCGCCATAACCCCACTGGCCAATATCGACCCTCATGTTGCTGGCCAAATTTCTAAACTCAAGTTCCTCTTCTGATGATCTCCGTGAAGGAACCCAAAGGTTATTTCCTTGCATCAACACACCCGCTTCAGAAATATTTGTAATGTAAATTGATAACCTGCCCTGGTTCATAATATCACCAAAGGCAACACTCATCCCGCTTTTTGGAATAAATCCCATACCGGCACGTTCCCCTTCATTGATAAACCCCTCTCCATTTTGATTTATAAATAGTTCATCAACACCATAATCGTTCGCCACAACAATATCCGGATAACCCGAATCATTCAGGTCAGCAGCTGCGACTGCCAAAGTCCATCGACGAGAATCCAATCCCATCTCTTCGGTAACATCTACAAACGTACCATCTCCCTGATTTTCATAAAGATAATTTCGTCCTCCATTGGTTGCGTACTCGTAACTGTCCGGCATTATACGGGTTGATGTCAAATTCCAGAGATCCACATCTTCGTGATAATATCCGGTTACAAAAAGATCGAGATAGCCATTATTGTTGTAATCAATCCAGATTGCAGAATTTGAATTGCTCCATTTGTGCAGGTCGGCTTGCTCAGTAATTCGTGTAAAACCCCTACCCTCATTGTTTAAATAAAGTTCAGGCTTTCCCCATTTATATACAAACAGATCTTCGTAACCATCATTATTGATATCTCCCCACACAGATCCCATTGATACTCCGGTTCCATCAACATTCAGATCAGCAATTCCCAACTCTTCAGCTACATCTACAAAAGTACCATCACCCAAATTTTTGTACAGGGCATTTTGAGTGCCATATTTACTATTGGTGAGATAAAAATCCTGCTGCCCGTCTTTATTAAAATCAACAACAGATACAGATGCTCCTACCGATGCGATTTGTGGGCTGATGTGATCAAGTTTGGAATCCAGTGTGGGACGCTGATGTTCAAAATCTATACCCATTGCCCCGGAAACCTCTTCTAAACTAAACCCATATCTCGCTTCATTTCGGTTTTCAAAAATATCATCCATCTCAAAGCTGTTTACCTTTTTCAGAACGGTAGGAACGGCAAACAACCCAATAAAGAAGACAACAATTAGAACCTTGAGAAGGGTAGCTTTTTCCATTTTTTACAGCGTTTAGTCAAACTGAAAAGCAGATCTAAAGGATTCAGGAGTTACAAATCGTGTATGATAATTTACCCAATCCTCGCGATGTTCTTGAAAAACCGGATCGCTCCATAAATCGTCTTCAGACAAATAATCATAGTCCGATTGGCTATGATTCGGTAAAGGTGTAACTGTTTTCGATGCCTCCGTATTATAATCACCATCTTTCACCCAGCCGTCTGATACAAATACAAAACTTCGCGTAAATCCTTCTTTCGGCTCATCCAAGGCTTCGTATTCAAGAAGCATCTCGTCTCCTGCATTCATGATTACATAACGGTCGTCAATCCCTGTCAGCAATTCTGTTACGTCACCAAATCGGGTATGGTACCCCATTAAATCCCGCCATCGTTGATTTGTGCTCGAAATCTCATCATAAACAGGAAGCAATGGAGAGGCTTCATCATTACGAATCCATTCTGAATAACCCCGATAGTTCAGGTCCATTTTTGTGGCTTTTAATTCCTGCTCAATCATTTCACTTTCCGGGATTGATGTAGCCCACTGAATGGCATCCCAATAGATTTCGGACGTTGTATGGAGACGGATTCTTCTGTCTGATGAATCTTCAAAAACATCATCAAGCTCCAGAAGAATTGATTTTAATTTCCCCGCAGGCACTCCATAATTTTCGTGAAGTTCAGTCCATCCTCCTTCACCATCAGAAACTTCTACACGCAGACCCATTGGCGGTTCATGATCTCCCTGACTCAGTGCAAGATTGATGGAGCTATCCGTTGGACGCAACCAACCTGATGCAATCAAAAACAGTTTTTCATCTGCCGGAGCTACCTCACCCAAATCAATTTCTATGTAGTGATCTTTCACCAATCCCTGGTAGCTTGTCTTTTCAAACGGTTTTAAATAATTCTGATCCACTTCCCGAACCGTATCAGAAACATCCGTCCCTTTTTGATCGGTGACTTTTCCTACAGGTTTTGGAGTAGCTAACGCCCGGGTTGATAAATCCGGGGCCGGAAATACAAACCGTTCATCAATATAAATTTCTGAACCGACCGGATGATCTACCGCCACCAGGCTCACAAAATCAAAAAAGTGGGTTTCCCATAATTCAGCCGTAATTCTTACATCATAGATTCCATCTACTGGTTTTAGCTGATCGCCCGGAATTCGTACACGATCGAGCGTTTGAATAATTCCCGCAGTTTCCTGTGCATTAATTCGTAAACCTAAAGGCGATCTCCATAAAATATCGGTGATAAACTGAATTTCTTCGCCATCATTGGTAAATAGCCAGGGACAAGATCCTTTCAAAATCTGTTCATTAAAAATGGTAGCTCCCATCCCTAATTCTGCAAATTCTGCCTGAACCGATCCATTTGGCCAGATGATTCGTAGCATCTCCGGCTCCTCGTGAGTCCCGAGTCCAAAATGGACAATCGGCGAGGTAATAAGCTGTTTTTGATACAGCAATTCTGATCGAATTTCCATTTCTCCTCCAATTCCGAAAGAGTTAATTCGCTGATCTCCCTCCTCTCCGGAAGCACGTGCCCGAATAGAGCGGCCGGTATAATCTTTAGTTCCGGAATTCATCTTTTGAAAGATGGTTCCATCTGCTGAAATACCAAGTAAATCAAGTCGCTCATTTCCATTGATATCAAAAATGGAATAAACGCCACCCGGCAGATCAGCCTCTACCCGATTGAAATTGAGTTCCTTATCGCTAAGCCAAATCTGTGTTTTCTCCTCATTTGAAAGTACAATATCCAGACTGCCATTGTTATCCATGTCCGGGGTAAAAAATGTTGTTTTACCCTCGGTTTGATTGAGTTCATCATCAAACGTAATAACCGTCTCCGATTCCCACCGATCATCTCCCCTTTGGTAGCTAAGCCTTTGAAGTTCATTTTCTTTGGAAAGCAGGATATCGAATGAACCATCAGCGTCCATATCCGCAATAGCGATGGCTTTCACATTTTCATTTTCGGGCAGATTCTCAACTCGAACCATATTTCCACCACGATTATTTCGGTAAAAAGTCAGATCGCCCGTTTCTGATAAGAAAAGTGCATCGGCGGCTCCATCTCCATCCAAATCAGCCCAGCGGAAATCAACAATATTTTGAGCAGAATCAAATAGGTCTAATTCAGTGAACGTGCCATCTGTATTGTTTCGTAAAACGAATGGATTTCCATTTTGCGGAGCCAACATCAGATCTAAATCACCATCAAGATCTACATCCGCCGGCCAAATTCCATTGTAGCGTTGGGTTTCTGTTGATGAAGAAAGATTTAACGAAGATGTGATATCAGTAAAGGTTTGATCATCATTTTGTTCATAAAAACGAAATCCCTCATCACCGGCCAGGGCAATATCATTTCTGAAGTTATAGTTATAGTCAATTTCTGCCATCACTTGGGGAGGTAAGGATTCTTCACTTCCGGGAAATTCTAAAGAGACTTCATCATCAATAAAAAGTTTTCTTTCATTTATAAAAACCGGTAACGGCGGGAGGTCTTCAAGAAGCGTTGCTGATTTTACAAATGACGCTGTTTCGGGAAGTTCACTTTCTTCATAATCAGAAAAAGTGATGTCCATATCAGGTTCTGCAGCTCTGAATTGAGGCTTGGGCAACACAATAAATTCGTGGATTAAAAAGCCGATTTCATTGGGTTCAAGCCGAACAACCCTCAGATCTTCTTGAAATGCCGTTGTTGATTCAATGATATTTCGTAAATAAGCCAACTCGAGATTTAATTCTGTAAAATCCCTGTCAGCAACAACTTCCTCCACAATATTGAATTGTTCTTGAGCTTCATCTCCCCAGATCGTCAAGTAATCTTCCAATCGGGTCATGGTATTCTGTAATAGATCCATGTTTTGCTCTTTGGCTGCTAATCGTGCCATTTCAAACATCACAGCTTGATTTTCAGGGAGAGATCGATTTAGCTTTCGGATTCTGTCAATGAGCTCATCTGCATTTTCATCATCATCCTGGCGTTCTAACTCCTGAATCAGCGAAAACTGAATCCGTTCATGACTTGGATTGGAACCCAAAGCCGTTCTCAAATATTCAATGGCTTTGTCTACATTGCCACGCCGGCTTTCAAAAATACCTGATAGATATAAGATTTCTGCATTCTCCGGTGCTATCGATCTGGCTCTTGAAAAACGTTCTTCTGCAAGATCAAAATTACCTTGCCGCATTGCATATACTCCCAAATTTGCCCAAGAGACCGGTTCCTCGGGAAAAGCTTCCGCAACATCATTCATTTTGTTGAATGCAAAACGGGCTTCCTCGGTCTGGCTTGCTCCAAGACTCACATAAAAATTGGAAACGGCTTCTTTATATTCTTCTGAATCTGTAGACGCGTCCTCAGGATCAGAATTACAGCTAAAAAAAGCTCCGGCTATTGCAATAAAAAGAATAATATGTAGACGTTTATTCATTTGGTAAGGCTTTTGCTGAATTCAATTTGATGATAAACTTCCTCATCAAAATAGTAATTTGTAAGGGATGAATCTCACAACAAATTGTTCAAAAAACAATCCGGTTTTAAAGAGAGAGAAAAGTCCCCTCTTGAGAGGGGATTTAGGGGTGTGTTTGATGAACTTTGAAAAATTTACAAAACTTAAATCAAAAATATGAACCTTACGAAACACACCCCTTGATCAGCAAATCAGGCTATGCCTTTTTGCTTTCTCTTTTCCCCTCTCAAGAGGGGATTATAAAAAGTCTCTCAATGTGAGAGACGTTTTTATTGAAAAATTAAGTTGCCCAGGTTCGGCCAACTTCCTCAAGCGGCATACAGCCATCATAAGTACCGGGCACGGCTTCGTAGCGCAATACTTGTGTCGCTCCGGCTTCTGAGGTGAAATAACCCAACATGGTTAACTCTTTAAATGAGAGAATAAACGGTGTTTCTCCGTTTGGAGGTTCTTCAACCGCTGTTTGATTCTGAAAGTACGTAAATTCATACCTTTGTTCGTCAGTGCCCTCCGTATAATCTACCTCTAATTCTGCTCGTGAATCTTCAGCAAATTTATCAAGTCCGGAAAGGAATGCATCCCGTTGTTCTTCGGTATACGTTTCGTTTACCATAGTTTCTATAAACTGGGGCACACCTACTTCACTTGCCGATGGAGTATCATCGGCAGGTAAAATAACATCCGCAAGTGCAGTTACTGTATTCGCCTGACTTGTTGAAAACAGTACGGGAGTCCAGTCACCTGTTGTGGCTGTACACCCTTTAAGTACACCCAGAATATTTGGGGCAAATATCACTCCACCCAACAATAAACCGGTACGTTTTATCGCTTCTTTTCTGTCAATATTGTTATTCTTTGTATCCATTATAGATTTCCTTTTTTAAGTTCTTCTGCGGCAAAATTGGCTGCCCGGGCTGTTAATGCCATGTATGTGAGAGATGGATTCTGGCATGCTGAGGAAGTCATACATGATCCATCCGTAACAAATACGTTGGGTACATTGTGTACTTGATTCTGGCCATTAAGAACTGACGTTTCAGGATCTCGTCCCATACGGGCCGTTCCCATTTCGTGAATTCCAAGACCGGGGCCTCCGGGATCATCATACGTACTTACATTTTTCATACCTGCCGCTTCGAGCATTTCAGCGGCATCGTTTTTCATATCTTCCCGCATTTTAAACTCATTGTCTTTAAACTCAACATCAAACACAACGGTAGGCTGACCCCACTTGTCTGTTTTGTCGTGGTTTAAATACATGCGGTTGCTGTGATCGGGCAACATCTCGCCAAAAGCAGTCATCCCCATGGTCCAATTTCCGGGCGATGAAACGAGTTCTTTCAATTCTGAACCGATGGCCAGCTCCTGTACGCCACGTTGCCATCCCTGGCGACTTGCACTTCCCTGATATCCAAATCCACGTATGTAGTCTCGGTCGTTACTGTCAATATTTCTATATCTGGGAATGTAGAACCCTGTTGGGCGGCGCCCCCAGTAATATTCGTCCTGATGGCCTTCCCAAACTCCATTGGCTCCCACTCTAAAGTGGTGATCCATCATATTGTGGCCCAATTCACCGGAATCATTTCCCATTCCATCAGGAAAGCGATCGGATCTTGAGTTAAGCAGAATAGATGTAGATCCAACAGTGGATGCGTTTAGAAACACAATTTTTGAATAAAACTCAATCTCTTCACCGGATTCGGAATCCACAACCCGAACACCGGTTGCTTTTCCTGTCTCTTCATCATACATCACTTCATTTACAATAGAGTGAGGGCGTAAGGTCATATTTCCGGTTGCTTCTGCTGCCGGTAGTGTTGCAGCATTACTGCTAAAATAAGCTCCGTAGGGACAACCTCTGCTACATAAATTTCGATTCATACAGGTTCCACGTCCATTGTGTGCCTGCGATAAGTTTGCAGGCCGGCCGATGGTAAGGACCCGGTTAAAATTTTCGGCCATAGAAGCTTTCAACTCTTCTTCCACGCAGTTTAAATCCCAGGGTGGAAGGAAATCACTATCCGGCAATTGAGGGAGTCCTAACGCTTCACCACTGATTCCGGCAAATCGTTCTACGTGTGTGTACCAATCGGCAACATCTTCGTAGCGAATCGGCCAGTCTACAGCCACCCCTTCTTTTCCATTGGCTTCAAAATCCATCGGTGACCAACGATAACTTTGACGCCCCCACATAATGGATCGTCCACCCACATGATATCCACGGATCCAGTCAAAGCGCTTTTCTTCTTCGTAAGGCTGATCTGTATCTTTCACCCACCAATGCTTCGTTGATTCACGAATAGTATACCCCGTACGCATTTGTTTTTGATAGTCTTTGCGCTCTTCAAGAGGAATTTGATCTGCCCTTGGCAATTCCCAGGGATCTTTAGTCATGGTAGGATAATCCTTCACATGCTCTACATTTCGTCCACGTTCGAGAACCAGCGTGTTCAACCCATTTTCGGTCAATTCTTTTGCTGCCCATCCACCGCTAATTCCGGTACCTACAACAATGGCGTCGTATGTATTTTCTTGTTTTGCTTTTAAATTCAAATTCATTGTATAGCTGTCTGTTTTGTTATTGTTTTGAGCAACGAGTGTCCATTTGCACGAGCCATCAGAATTAGAGATCTCGAATTTTAATATTTCTAAATTTCACTTCATCACCGTGATCCTGCAGACCAAGATGCCCTTGGCGCATTGCACCAAACTCAGGAAAACCTTTAAATTTACTTTCGTGAAGCATATTAAACCACTCCTCAGTCCATCTCTCATATTCTACAACTTTTTCGCCATTTTGCCAATGTTCGATTGTTGATCCGTTCGAGACAATTTTCACTGAATTCCACTCACTATATAGTTTGGTGTTTTGTGGATCAGCGGGAATTAAATCATACAGTGAACCCGCTTTTCTATTGTGATTGATTCCCTGCTCGGCATCAGGATGATTTTCGTTATCCAAAAGCTGTAACTCCGGACCCGACCAATAAATAGCCCGCTCCTGCTCCAGAATGTGGTAAAAAATTCCACTATTTCCTCCTCGTTCAATCATCCAGTCAATTTTGAACTCAAAATCACTATAGATTTCTTTTGTGATGATATCCAGCGGTGAAGTCCTCTCTTCTTCCGAAGGCGGATTAAATACAAGGAGGCCGTCTTCAGCTTCCCAACCGATTTCCGGGAAAGAATCCATATTATATCCCCTCCATTGATCGGTAGATTCGCCATCAAAAAGCAGCGTCCATCCCTCCTCAATTTCGGCTTCTGTGAGTTCATTCATTTCGGCGGTTTCTTCTGGTTCTGCTGTTTCACAACCATAAATAGTGATTGCAATTAGTAACGTAAAAAGTGTAACGAGTCTGATCATGACAATATGATTATATGATTTCCATTTTATTTGGGTCCCAGTTGATAACCCGTTTTTCATCGTGTGCTTGATTTGCTAACAAGGCAGGGCCGGCAGCGCGTAATCCAAATGTACCATCCTGTAGTACTTTTTTCCCATCACGGATCGATTCGAAGAAAAATCCGAAGTGATCATACCGATCATTATATCCCTGAGGTGCACGATATACAAACTCGCTGGGCTCAATAATTTGGGCACGGGTTTCAGGATATCGTTCATTGTAGTATTCTTCGTAATCTTCCCGTGTTGCATCGCTAAAATCACCAATAGACATGCCCGGCTTTGTGGGCAACGATGATTTTCGAAGAGTTACCCGATCCCAGCCAATTTCAATTTCGCCTTCGCTTCCTACCATTCTGATTCGTGATCCCCCACCGGAACCATCCGCAAAGTTTACACGTAACGACAGAGAGAAATTAGGATGTTGTTCCGTTTCGGGATAGTTATAAAGCCCGAGCATTACATCTTCGGCATCTCTTCCATCATCCCAATAGCGTAATCCACCGGTAGCCATCACTGAATCAGGGCCTGTTGAACCTGTAATTAAATGTAGGCCTGAGAAAAGGTGTACAAAAAGGTCACCGGCAACTCCTGTTCCGTATTGATCGTAATTTCTCCATCGGAAAAAGTGTTTAGGATCAAAATCCATATCGTCCATTCCTTTGCGGTAGGTTTTCCAGTCTACATCCGAGCCGTTCACACCGGGTGGTATGGAATATTGCCAGGCGCCAATCGCTGAAAAACGATCCCAATACGCTTCTACAAAGTTAAGTTTTCCAATTTCTCCCGCATTAAGAAGATCGCGGGCTTTTTCATAAAGTATAGAGCTTGTTCGCTGACTTCCGACAATGAGTGGTGCACTGGAATTATTCTCGGCTTCAATTACCGGAAATGCTTCCTCTATTTTTTGAACCATCGGTTTTTCGAGATACACCGGAATATCTTTCTCCAGTGCGGCAATGGTAATATCCTTGTGCCAGTGATCCGTAGTGGCATTGATGATGGCATCCACATCATCACGTTCTAAAATCTCCCGGTAATCTTTTGTGGTGAAAACATCATCACCCCAATTCTGCTTGCATCGTTCTAAGCGGCTTGTATACAAATCGCAAGCAGCTACTACTTTTGTTCCGGAATGCTCTAAGGCTGTGGCAAGATCGCCCTGCCCCATACTTCCGGCTCCAATGAGAGCGATATTAATGTTATCATTTGCCGAGCGGTAGTTGGTAAAACTCTTTAGATCAATAAATTCCTGCTGGCTCTTTTTTGATCCTGCCAAAAAAGGGACGCCCACCATTGCTGCAGATGCAGCACCCATTTTGTGTATGAACGATTTTCTGCTTAATCCGTCTTTTTTCTTATCAGCCATATATTAGGTAGTTATTTTAGGTGCAATTTTAAAAACAAAGTTCGAAAATTCTGCTCTCGTAATAAAACAGTTAATCAGATTACACACAAATGGAAGTGATTAAAAAATGTAACCGCTTTCATAAAAGAAATTAAGTTCGCAGGGTAAGCGTCCTTGAAGCGTTTGAAGCGCCAGCGGAAATCCTTCAAGCGTCGCGGCAAATCAGACACGCGAAGTCTCAAAAGACTTCGCGTGTCTTTCCAGGTTTACTAACAGTGGTGTTTGGTACGACCTATATTGTAACGCCGGAGTTCGATTAATAATATCGTTTAAAAGCCCCTTTCTGTGGAGTCGGACGGACTATCCTTTATCGTAAATGAAACAGTAAGTCAGGCTGAAAGCCTGAGATAACTCAGCCCAGAGCAGCGCTCTGGGGTAAGGGTAATTTCCCGGATGGGGAGGCTGAAGGCCTCAAAACAGATCGTCCCTGAGATATTAATTTGCACTATTTCAGGCTTTCAGCCTGCGGTGTGTTCCGTCACCTTGTTACCTATGGCGTTGCCATAGGCTGGGTTATGTCAGGCTTTCAGCCTGAGGGATTCGGATCGAAACCAACTATCAACTAGAAACCTGTGGTTAGAACATCGGTCATCCGCCGGCGGATTGGGTTTTTGGTTCATAGAGTACTGCCCCCACCAAGCAACCCTTTACCAAACCTCAACAGACACGCGAAGTCTTTTGAGACTTCGCGTGTCTCTCCCCTGTTAAACAACCCTTCACAATTGCGTAAATATTCCGATATTAGCTCACATGAAAAAAACTGCTACGGAAAATACCATCTTATATCTAAAAAGAATTTGTGGAGTTTTAATCCTGCTACTTTCTATCGCTGCTCCTGCCCTTCAGGCTCAATCTAACGATTCTCCCCGGGCTACATTAAAAGGTTGGGAATCGGATCTAAAACTGTTCATCAAAGACAGGACCAATAACTACGGCGGGGTTTATTACGATCGGGGCTTGTTTCGATGGACTACCTCCGAAATGATGATGGAATATCATATCGATCTGTTTACCTACGGGTTCAGCTATTTTGATGATCATGAATGGTCTACATCCAAGAATGGTTTTCGTTCAATGGTGGGGAGCTTGAACACCCCCGAGTTTGCGGTTCACAGTGAATTGAAGACTCATCAAGCCGTAAGTAAAAATGGAACGGTAACTATCAATGCATTTCAGCAGGAGAATCGCCAGGCTAAGCGTTCGTTGTTCATTCTCGGATATCAATATCGGTTTGGAGAAAATCATCTGGCCGGAGTTTCGCAAACACTGGGTCAGAAAAAAACGGATTTAGATGCTACCCTATTCTACCAATTTGGGAATCGGGATATTGGATTTATCACAACAGAAATTACCCTGCTTGATTGGTTCAATAATAAGGTAACCGGTTTGAGTGAAGACCGACAAAGCGAATTTTTGATACGCCATAACTACTCTAAAAAACCTTATTTGTATGTGTTAAGACTCGAAAGTCCGCAGATAGGAATTTTTCGGGGAGAAGCCACTTTGGGAATTCAGCCAAGAACCGAAGCCCGTGTAAGCCGGAGAGAATTGCCCTTGGAGGATTTCATCATGGAAGATTGGGTAAACTACCAGGCGGCGTTGCTTGAGGCAAATTATGGTGGATTAACGGCAGGAATCATCTATCAACGAACCTTTGCCCGAATGCAGAGAGATGCAGCTTCGGGATCAGATTATCTGCTTGATTTTGGAAATCGCCAGATTCAACATCGTGGCGGAGCTTACTTACATTACAGATGGAAAGATTTTGGCTTCGAACAATGGTTCTTTATTGAACGAAATCGTGATCACCAGTTCGATAATGAGCCGGCAGAATACAGGGCTCAGGATCCAAAAGCCGGCGGACGCTATCCATTCGATTTTAATGAAGTGAGGCGATGGAACAAAAGCCGAATATTTTATCAACCCAAAACCGGTTTTACCGCTTATTTAGAACACAACGGCGACTGGCGTGATTTGGGGATGGATGGCGAAACCGGTGACGGACGTATATTTGAAGCTTTAAATTATCGTACTTATTACACCGATCAGATTGTATCACGAAACGAACGGCTAACCCTAAGCGTTGGCTATCGGTTTACTAAAAACTTCTGGCTGACACTCGGTGCCTCTTACGATGTAGATGGTGATCTAAAAGACGGTTTTGACCAACCGCGAGATGCAACGAGAGCCGGATTTGATGGTGGCTTTGGCCGGATGCATTTTACGTGGTGATTAGAAGTTAACCACAGGGGACACAAGGAACACAGAGAGAGATTGAGGAGAATGGTTTGTGGAAATTTGAATGGCATGATTGTTAACTCTCGAACGGGGACGTTCGAGTTACGCACCCTTACAACATTTTATGTATATCTGGTTTTCCAGTAATCCGGTCCTCTATGTAAATGCATCACCGCTACGATAAAGACTACATCATTCTCTTCATTATAGTGATATAAAATTCCGTATGGATATTTCTTAACTAATGTTCGGCGAATGTCCGCCTCAATAAAAGGCCAGGTCTTGGGATAGGCTATTATCCGTTGAATGGCAGAATATACCTCAGTTGAAAAATCATATCCTAAATTTGGGCTACGCTCTTCGTAATAGTCAATTGATTGAATAAATTCTTGTTCAGCTTCCGGATGAAAGGAATATCTCATGAAGAAAAACGGTCGGAAATTTTCTTAAATACTTCTTCTCCGGGAATGGGTTTCACATCTCCTGATTGTAATTCTTTAAGTCTTTTCTTAGCAATTTCCCCCCACTTTTTATCTATAGTTGCATCTGTTGGGTTCAGTGTTCTTAGAATAGAGTCTACCACCATAGCTCTTTCATCAACAGGAAGGGATGAAATTTCTTCTATTAACTCTTTTGTTTTCATGGCTTTTATTGATTTTTGCAAAATCAGCATTTTTTAAATTCGTTAAATAGCTAAACATTTGCAATGTGTATTAATTGTGGTAGAGACTAATTTAAGTCTCAGTCTTATGCTTCAGTTAATTTCTGGCTAACGTCCACATTCGATGTTTCGCTAATCAAACGTCTCGATAACAAAAATTCTTACCACTTGTTAACTCTCGAACGGGGACGTCCGAGTTACGTAACCCGAAGCTTCTGCTTCAGTATGTAACGATTAGAAAAGATCCGCAATGTCTCAAAAAGACATTGCGGATCTGATTACTTTGTGGATAACTTATAAAAAAACTCTATACGCCCTTTTCCCTACTCTCTAATTTTAAAAGAATAAACGCTCCGTATTTCATCTATACCACGCCCACAATTTGTGGGAGTTGGTACGGACTTGGTATAGCCTTGGTACGGAGAATGCACGGAGTTGATAAAGCCCTATTATTGTGATGAAAATGAAGTAAAAAGACAGAGGTGATACATGTGGGTAACTATTTATAGATTGGCGAACGAGCCGTCCGCAGGACTTAAAAAGTACCACGGTCAGCTTGACCGTCGAATGAAAGCCCTGAAATCAGGCATACATCAGCTTACGGCCTTTCGGTTCAGGTACTGAATCTCCAAATTCTTTTGCTGTTTCTACCCATAACCGGATTGCCCTGGCTGAATTTTTCAATGCTTTTTCACGCGATCTTCCATGAGCTGAACAACCCGGTAATTCGGGTACTTCCGCGATATAGAGGTTGTCTTTATCAGACCAATAAAGAATAATTTCGTATTTATCCATTGTCTTCGTCGGTTAATTTATATTCATATAAAATAGTTCTTATTTGTCTAATTTGGTAAGGCTTGGCTTTGCTACCGTCTTTTTGAATATTAATCATTTCTTTAACGCCTTTTTTCCTAAAAATATGATGACTTCCTTTAATCCTTACCTCAAAACCAAGATAAAGAAGTAACGAATATAGATCATTAAATTTTATATTGGCATCTGACCTGCCGGATAAAATTTTTTCTATAGTTTTTTTATAATTTGCCATGAAATAACCAATTGCGGACACATCATTTTGAGAGAATATACTAATAAAAATTCACAAGAACGGGTACACGTATATTACAAGCAGGTAAAGAATTTTTTCGACGATTTGAGCAATTTGTTGACAGTGGCAAGAATCTGCTTATCGAATCTACCCTTTCAGGAAAATCTTTGACAAAGATCGTCAAACGTGTGCAAAAAACGTCTAACTATTACACTTGTGTTTATCTTTTTAGATAATGATCAACTTTGCATTGAGCGAGTGGAAACCAGAGTTAGAAAGGGCGGACATACCTAAAGAAGATATTAGCCGCAGATTTGGGCGAAGTTTAATTAATTTTTGGCATATGTATCGCTCACTTGCTCACCAATGGTTGTTATATTATAATACAGAAGATAGCTTTCAAGAAGTAGCTCATCAGGGTGAAGATGAGATGTATATTTATGATGAACCATTATTCGATACTTTTAAACAATTGATTAAAGACTATGAATAAGAAGCAACAAACTATTTTTGAACGAACAGCTGAAATTACAAAAATTGGCAATCGGGCGGTTCGTAAAGCCCAGGAAGAAAATTGAAAACAGGGCATTGCTAACGTATATGCTAAACAAGGGCATATTTATTATCAATTACCTGATGGGAAAATTACCACTCGTAAACCTCAAAGTTAATAAGTACCGAGTTACGTAACCCAAAGCTTCTGTTTCGGTATTAACGATTAGAAAAGATCCGCAATGTCTCAGTAAGACATTGCGGATCTGAGTTTCGTTCTCCCATCCACATCACTTCACCCACAAGTACAAGAATGACAAATTGGGATTATCTTCAGAAACAAAAAAGGCTCCAAAAGGAGCCTTTTTACATAATTATACAAATTAAAATTATTCTTCTACTGCAGGCTCTCCGGTTGCCCCTAACTCAAAACTACTCGGTCCTACAGCTGCCGTAATTTCTCCCTCTCCATTTGCTCCGCCAATACCGGGTTCATAGCCCATTCCACTTGATGCATAAGCATAAATTGTAAATGAATCGGCTGTTACATCATCAATGACATATCTTCCATTTTCATTTACTGCGGTCCGGTTATTTTCTCCACCAACTTCGGAAGATGGAAAGGCAAGCCCATTAAAACTAATCCCACCATTAGCGTCAAAGCTTCTACTTCCTCCACCAAGCATTGTAGGCTTCATATAAAAACTCTGTGCTGCGGATGCAAGGCTTGCGATATCATTATTTACGGCATCTATATTTGCCTGATCAGCGGCTGACCCAAATGTATTTATTGCCACTACTGTAGCAATTCCCACGATAATGGTTACCAATATGACGAGTAATAATTGTTGTTGTCCCATGATTGATTTATTTAGTTTTTATTGATTGATGAATACAATCAACACTATAATAAATCTATCGAGAATGTAACCTTAGAATTTTTTAACAATAATCACTCAAAAAGACCCTGAACCCAAAAGCGTGGCTTAAAACTTTGATGAGGATAATCTGTCAAATATTTTTCGTAAATCTCGGTAAGATTAAAAATATCATAAGAAACCATCCACAACACGATGATTAAAAAGAAAACATAGATCATAGTTAGATAATTAAACCGTATACCTATTACGTTATCAGCAATAATTTTCCTTCCATATCCTAAAAACCATGCGACGATAAGAACGAACCACATTTGGCTCATTGGCGTCATCATTACTCCACTAAAAAATGCATGTATTAATCCGGCTAATAGTGACCAAGTAAGGGTTATGTATATTATACGGTTGCGGGAAGCTTCTTTTGTTTTAGAATAATTTTTATAGATAAAAATCATTCCCGTAACCGCTAAACATGCAAGCGCAATAAATGCAAAAATTCCCCATTCGCTTAAAAATTGTAAGTAAAAGTTATGAGGGTGACCTACAAATTGACTCTTACCAATCTGTGCATAGTGCATAGGCCCTAATCCAAACAATGGATTCTGCCACCATACCTCTAAAGCTCCCAAAAATCTAAATGGTCGACTGGATTCTATTCTGAATATGGTCTGCCCGATTTTATCTACCGGTAATATAAACATGACGTAATAGAGCACCCCACCTGCGGAAAGACTTAACACTGTATTCTTTACAAATGCATAAACATCTTTTCTCCAGATTACTGCAAGTAAAATTAATGAAACAACAATTCCAAATATTGCCCCCCTGCCTGTTGTAACAAACAGTAACATCCACCAGCATGCGGTAAGCAGGAAGAGTAACCCCCGAATTATTTTTTCATAATTCTGTTTTTGGAGGTACGTTAACAAGCCTACGAGCAGTGGAAGTGTCCAGGTTTGTGTATGGTTAAAAAACCGCTTGTTATCAAAATAGAGAACTTCTTTTCCTTTTAAATCAACCCCATCAATGGTTAGTATGAAATTATATTTTTCCGGCCATAAAGCAATCATGGGATTAAAAAATGATGAAATATAATTCCCTAAAAATATAACCATATATATACTGCTGAAGATAAGTGCAGTACTAAAAATTAAACTCCCCAATAAATGGTGTTGTTTCAAAGTAGATGGGGCAATCAGATACACCAATGTTAATAGCAGAAAGGAAAAAGAGAACTCCAGAAGTGCATACCTACCATTAGAGGCTAACAAAACAGAGATGAGGCCTGCAAGAAGTATAACACCTAAACAGGTAACCGTAAATTTAGATCCCAACAATAACCTTTTGGATGTGAAATTTCTTTTCTCTTTCAAATTTTTTATCAAAGAGAAAAAGCCCGCTATACCAATAAGTAAAAATAATAAAAGCTGAAATATTCGTTTACTATCATATTGCGAAATTTCAGGTAATCTGAAATATGCTGAAATTATTAAGAAAACAGAAATCAGCGCTATAAAAATCTTATTCATGTTAGAATAAATAAAAAAAGACCCCTCATTTTTAATGAGAGATCTTTTATAAAAAATTAAATGATGATTCTAAGTAGATGTAATAGAAGAAGCAGTTCCACCAAGATCAAATGTGTTTGCTCCTACACCAGCAGTAAGAGGAGTATCACAAGGTGCGGTGTCTACATCTGGAGTATATCCTTCACAACTTGCAGGGTGTGCTTCAATAGTAAAAGCTTGTCCACCAATATCTTTTAAAATATAGATACCATTTTCATTTAGAGCTGATGGAGTTTCTGCAGTGTTATTTTGCGCGTCTGATGGAAATGCCAATCCAGAAAAGCTAATTGCATCATTAGTTTCTCCGCCATTAAACGTACGTCCACCACCGCCAAGCATTCCGGGACGCATGTAGTATCCCTGAGCTGCAGAAGCCAATGTTGCGATGTCATTATTTACGGCATCAATATTTGCCTGATCGGCTGCGGTGCCGAATGTGTTAATTGCCACAACGGTCGCGATACCCACGATAATTGTTACTAAGATTACGAGTAGTAATTGTTGTTGTCCCATGTTGTACTCCGAATTGTTTTTGTGATTGTTTGTAAATCGTTACAGGTATAAGAGTATACGCAAAGCAGTTTGTTACAGATTGTTTTTAAAAAAAGTAACTTTTCTGCCCCACAACTATAAATGAAAAACGAACCATTTATAATCCTCTTATTTCTTCGTGGATTACGTTAGAGAGTATAAAGCATAAATGCAACAGTTTTATTAGAACTTTCTAATATTCTAATGTTTCAACGGTGCTTATTGGCTTTAAAAGTCGTTTTATTAAAAAAATGATGTAGATCACTTTAGTTTATTTATGAATGGAGCGCCATAAAGGAAATCACTACGTAGGATGTTCTACTTCAAATTGAGAGTGTTATGAGTCCATAGAAATAAAATTACTTTGTGATTAACAATTCTGCTCTTTCTATGTACAAAAAATCAGACACCTTATTTCACTCCTAAGTCAGTTACTTGCGGATCAAAATTTTTACTATTTAAGAGTGCTTTTGCTTGTAAAACCGTTCGGAATTTGATGATAGTGCAACAACCTTTATCCGAACCTGACCAAAGCCTGTCTAAAGCTTGAGTAAGGAGAGACTCGACTGAGAAGATCCGCAATGTCTTATTGAGACATTGCGGATCTGGTTTTTCGGTCAAATCCCCATTAACAATAATTGAAAATACTAATGAGTTGTTAGTATTGGGTTGAGTGAGTATATTTTTTTTTAAATTTGTAAACGGAGAATCAACATGGACACACTTATTTTAAAAACCAGAAATCGCCGCGAAACCAAACTGCTGCAAGAGTTGGCACAAAAAATGGGTATTGAATCCAAAAGCCTTTCGGAAGAGGAGATGGAAGATCTTTGGGTGTTACGGAAAATAAGTGAAGCAGACGAGTCTAAAACGGTATCAAGGGATGAAATTATGAATTTACTTGATGCTGAATGAAGGTTATTGCGCTGGAGTCGTTTAAAAAAGACCTAAAAAAGATTAACGACAAAGTTACACGACAAAAATCAAGAAGGCCATCTTAAAAGCGGAAAAAGCTCCGTCATTAAACAAAATTACAAATCTTAAATCTGTTAAGGGTAGCCAAAATGCCTATCGCCTCCGTGCGGGTAACTACAGAATAGGTGTATTTTTAAAAAGAAATGAGCTCAAACTTGTTTGTGTAGCCCATCGTAAAGATATCTATTCTATTTTCCCTTAAAGTCGGCCTCACCAAACGCCACTGTCATGTCGAATAAGTGAGCAAAACCCGGTGCCAGTGCCAGTGCTTTTCTGGTCCCAAATGCCTTCGGGGAGGCATCTCTCTGATAATGCCACCTCACCTAAACAACGCCCAAACACACGCAGCCCCAGCGCGAGGAGATCTTTCGATGCGCTCCGCTTACTTCCCGAGGGGTCGGGACCGGAAAAAACACCGGCAGGATGACAGGTTCCGCTGTGGTGAAACGCACGGCGCTTCAAACCCTAAATAGAACCACGCCTTTCCAGCGCCGTTTTAAGTCGTGCCCCGACCCTGAAGGGGTCAAATAACTCAGCCCAAGGCAACGCCTTGGGTAGAGGAGTGGTGCATAAAAACCCATCGGCATTAAAACCAACAAAGGAATAAAAACAAATTCCGATGGGTAAATCATCGAAACCAACCCAACGAATCCTTCCCATAAACAAATCCATAGAAACCCCTCGTATTTACCCACAAACCTCAATAAACTCACCGCCTCGGGAAAATATGTATTGGGCTCTATCAAACCCCGCATTCCGTGCAAACCTCGTTCCTCGGTCAATTGCAGTTTAACTGCTATGGTTAATAGGTTCAGCCTTTGATCATCATGTCGAAAAGAATAAATCAAGACGTTGTTGTTGCGAAGGTATACTTCGCGCGCTAATCATATGTAACCCCTCGGGGGGTGAGATTTTCCTTGGGTTAAAAATCAAGTTCCGAAAAAAACCGGCCTCTGATTCGTGGAGGCGAACAGCTATCGCAGTGAATCTGCTATGGTTAATGGGTTCAGCCTTTGTAAAGTATTCCTAAAGGAATAAATCCAGGCGTTGGTGTTGCAAAGGTATACTTCGCAGACCGCTTTTACTTAATCGCTCCGGCCGTAAGTTTTGATCTACAACTGAGAGTAACGGTGATTTATAAGTTTGTACCGACCCATAAACAGGTAGACCATTGATTAAGTAGTCGATGGAGGCCACTGCGATACAGCCGGAGCAAATCAGCCGCCTTGATTTTTTGGTTCGTTTTTTATCAAGAAAAAATGAACAAGAAGTAAACAAAAGGATAGAATTTTGGTGAGCCTAAAACCAAATCAACGAATCCTTCCCATAAATAAATCCGTAAAAAACCCTCGTATGTACCCACAAGCCCCAACAAACCCACCGCCTCGGAGAAATATTTTAGACAAACCATTTACCCAGGGTTGCGTTCGCTTTGCAAACTTACCCTGGGCAACGCCACCAGAAACTCCTAACAGAGTTGTTTTATGACACAGGTTAATCGGCGTAAATTAATTCCCCTGAACAACTAAAAACTGTTACGCTGCCTCTCCATTACTTTTTTAATAAATCCCAAAATCCTCGTGGTGAAATAATGTTTAGCTGAGATATTTTTTTTGAAATGACTAATAAATCTTTATCCCCAGTCACTAATATATCAGCTTTTGCTCGTATTGCTGATTCCAATACCCATCGGTCATCTTCCCTGACTTTCACTTCAGAAGGTTTGTCAGGAATGGGTTCTATATGGTGTTTGCGAAGAAATATAAGTGTATCAGAGACTCTGTTTTGTGGAACATTCAGTTTTGTTATCAACACACATTCTAATTCTTGTAATACAAATTCCCCTGTCATTAATTGATGATCAGAAAGAATTACTTCAAGAAGATCCTTACACAATCCTCTTGCTGTAAAGGCACTTACTAAAACGTTGGTGTCAGCAAAAATCTTCATTATGCACTCCTACTCTATTGAAGAAAATAAAAGAGATGATTCTTTTCAGGAGTGCACCATGAGAACTGAAATTTAATACAGACCAGCCTCATGAAACCTCTCGAAAAACATCTTCATCTGTGAGCCATCCCTGTGCTTCTCCATAGGGTAAAAGTTCTTTACGCAATTGTTGAAATGATTCAATCGATAACTGACGCTTTATAGCCTGACGAACTAATTCGCTTTTTGAGCGGCCCGATTTTTTTGATGATTCTTCAAGAAGCTGTCCAAGTTCTTTATCAATTCGAATAGTGAGAGTTGTGTCCATGACAGTAGAGTTATATTTATTGTTTTACAATGTAACACAACTTTAACGGGCAGCCAACTTGTTTATTTCCGGTCCCGGACGCTTTCGGAACGTCGAGACTGATCAAGCCACTTCATTTAATCAAAGCCCAAACAGCCGCATCCAGTTGTAGATCTCATTTTTTGAACAATCCTCTACCCTGAAGGGGTCAAATAACTCAGCCCGGGGTTTTTGAACCCCGGGTAAAGAGATGAAATACAAATCCCCATCGGTATAAAAACTCACAATGGATCAGAAACAATTACCGATGGGTAAATCGTCAAAACCAAACCAACGAATCCTTCCCATAAACAAATCCGTAGAAACCCCTCGTATGTATCCACAAACCTCAACAAACCCACCGCCTCGGGGATATATTATAGACAAACCATTTACCCAGGGTTGCGTTCGCTTTGCAAACTTACCCTGGGCAACGCCACCAGAAGCTCCTAACGGAGCTGTTTTCAGACAAAGTGGCCCGGCATATTGACCAAGACCAAGTTGTGCTTAATGAAGAATTATTTAGTAACTTTCAAAAAATGATAGAAGATTATGAGTGATACAACCATACATAGTAAAGATTTGTCCCCTCTTCTTACAAGATTGGGAAACCGGGGTGTAAAAAAAGCCCAAAAAGAAAATCATCGGCTTGGTATTGCAAATGTTTACTCAAAAAATGGCAAAATTTATTACCAGCTTCCGAATGGAGATATAACTACGAGGAAACCAAAAGAGCAACCATAATAATCAGGTATTGAGCACCTGTTCCTCTTTTAATGAGTTACCCGGAGTCAGGGACAGCGTGGAATTCTTTGATTAAATCTGCCGGGTGATAACACGCGATGCTTTTTCGATTGATCGTTTAATCAGGCCCCTTTTTTTCCAGCTCCCTTCTTTTATTTTTTCGCTATGGGTGAGGTCTTCTTCAAAATGGGTATTCAGCTGGCCCGTTATTTCTTCATCCAGAATGACCACATTGATCTCATCGTCTTTTAGCATGGAGCGGTGATTAAAGTTCGCGGACCCCACACAGCTCAACACGCCATCAATTGTAATAATTTTAGCATGAAGCATGGTTTTTTGGTAATACCAAAGATCAACATTCGAGTTTAAAAGCTCTTCGAAGCATTTGTTTTGTACACCTCCATTTCTCACTCTGTCATTTTTCATTTATCTTCGGGCATGATTGAATCCTCAAATTCTAAAGAGCTTATCATTGTTGGTGGCCCCAATGGATCGGGTAAAACAACACTTGCAAATGAACTTATTACGGGTCAAAAGATCACTTATATCAGTGCGGATGATATTGCCTATGAACTGGCCCCTGATAATCCAGAGTCCGTTCGAGTGAAAGCTGGGAAAACATTTTTCAAGAGATTGGAATCTTCCGTCAAAAATGGAGAAAATATTCTGATCGAGTCAACATTAGCAGGAAAATCTCTTTCTTCTCTTATTAAAAAATATCAAAATAAAAATGATTATTCTGTTACGATTGTTTTTGTGTATTTAGATTCAGCAGATATTTGCGTGGAACGGGTAGCCATCAGAGTAAAAAAAGGAGGTCATAAAGTTCCGAATGAGGATATTAAAAGAAGATTTCATCGAAGTTTATCCAATTTTTGGAATTTGTATCGCAAACTTTCGGACAGATGGTATGTGTTTTATAATTCTGATGATGATTTTAACGAAGTGGCCCGGCATATTGACCAAGACCAAGTTGTGCTTAATGAAGAATTATTTAGTAACTTTCAAAAAATGATAGAAGATTATGAGTGATACAACCATACATAGTAAAGATTTGTCCCCTCTTCTTACAAGATTGGGAAACCGGGGTGTAAAAAAAGCCCAAAAAGAAAATCATCGGCTTGGTATTGCAAATGTTTACTCAAAAAATGGCAAAATTTATTACCAGCTTCCGAATGGAGATATAACTACGAGGAAACCAAAAGAGCAACCATAATAATCAGGTATTGAGCACCTGTTCCTCTTTTAATGAGTTACCCGGAGTCAGGGACAGCGTGGAATTCTTTGATTAAATCTGCCGGGTGATAACACGCGATGCTTTTTCGATTGATCGTTTAATCAGGCCCCTTTTTTTCCAGCTCCCTTCTTTTATTTTTTCGCTATGGGTGAGGTCTTCTTCAAAATGGGTATTCAGCTGGCCCGTTATTTCTTCATCCAGAATGACCACATTGATCTCATCGTCTTTTAGCATGGAGCGGTGATTAAAGTTCGCGGACCCCACACAGCTCAACACGCCATCAATTGTAATAATTTTAGCATGAAGCATGGTTTTTTGGTAATACCAAAGATCAACATTCGAGTTTAAAAGCTCTTCGAAGCTTTCGTCTCCCGCTATCCGTGCAACTTCCTTATCAGTATGTTTTTTGGGAACCATCACCTGTACTTCCACTCCACGATCTGAGGCTTCTTTCAATAAAGAGATAATTACAGGGTTTGGATTAAAGTAAGCGGTAGTAATCATAATACTTTTTTTCGCCATTTTAATCAGTGTTTGATACAGCATGACAATATCACTCCACCGAACCGATGCCGCCGTTCGAACAACCATCACTGCTGTATCTTGATCCGGATGGGGGTCCCCTTTAATTTGGTGATCGAATGTGAGCTCGCGGCCGGTTTCAATCCAATTCTCCATAAAGGCAGCCTGCAAACCAAAAACCGCCGGTCCTTCGATACGAAAATGAGTATCGCGCCATTCATTTCCATCCCGGGCATCGCCCTCCCACTCTTCTGCAATGCCAACCCCACCGGTAAAGGCAACTTCCCCATCGCATATCAATACTTTACGATGGGTGCGGTTATCCATTTTCCACATTTTCCAATGCGGTATGGGGCGAAACCATTCCAACTGAACGCCACTGTCTTTCATCAATTCAAATAGTTCCTTCTGCATTTTAGCGGCACCAAAACTGTCTAAAATCACAAAAACCTCAACTCCCTCTTCTGCTTTTTTAGCAAGTTCTTTGGCAAATTCATGAGCAATATTGCCTTGCCAATACACAAAGGTCAGAAATTCGATTCTCTCTTTTGAATCTTTAATGGCATTAAGCATGGCAGGGAAAATCTCATCCCCATTTTTTAATACTTCAATTCGGTTTCCTACCGTAAATGGAATACCCAAGCTCTGTTCCAGCAAGCCTTTATAGTAATCTGTTGATTGTGACATAATGGAATATGAATAGCTGATCTCTGATGATTTTCTTGATGAATTATTATTATTATTAATAACCTGAGTTCGATTAATAAATGATTTATTGGAACTCCCCCACCGAAGCGTCGGCATCAAAAGAGACTTAAAAAAGGGGGAAACAGGGGGATGTTCATCAGAATATCGCAAAATCCAGTGAACACCCCTCCCCCGAATGCTTTCGGGACCCTTGTTAGGGGAGACTTTTTCATGTTTTTTTTAGTAATCGAAACCCCTTCTTTTTCAAGGTTCGGAGATGCCGTGTCAAGCACGGTATGACGAATTTGGAGGAACTCATAAGCCTACACTCTTGCCCTTCTGCCAAAAAGAAGGGAGATCACGAAAAGGACAACAAATATATAAAAAAGTATTTCTGCTATTCCTGCGGCTGTACCTGCTATTCCACCAAAACCAAAAACAGCTGCAATAATGGCAATAATCAAAAACGTAATGCTCCAGCGTAACATAATCCTCCGGGTTTAGTTGAATAATGAACTCTTTTAATAAGAAACTATTGAAAATGTTCCATTTACAGAAGGCTTTGCAAAATGTGGATATTCTTCGACAGACCTGACTAGCGTGCGAACGGAGAGAGCTCCTGTCAGCGTCGGCACTACGGTTTAGTTTACAGACCTGACAGCATTCCCGGAGCTTTTGCCGGGTTTCTGTCAGCGTCGGTAGTTTGGTTTGTAGAATTATAATAAGATTACCATTATGTTCTTATTCATTTCACAAAAATTACGTTCAACTAAAATGGAACCATTAGAGAGTGGAAATTACTACCATATTTACAATCGGGGAGCTGGGAGTGCAGATTTGTTTTGGAACGAAAACGACTTTAGACAATTCCTGAAGAAATATATTTACTATCTCTATCCATGTCTTCAAACCTTTGCATGGTGTTTATTACATAATCATTTCCATGCCTTGGTTAGAGTAAGAACTTTAGACGAACAAGCTGAACTTTTTAATAAACAGAGAACTCAGTTTATAAAAGGGAAATACCATGGAAAGTTAAATCCTGCAAATAATCCGTTTGATGTCTCAAGACAGATAAGTCATCTAATGAATAGTTACACTCGTTATATCAATAAGAAGATGGACAGAACCGGAACTCTTATTGAAGGACCCTTGAAACGAAAAAAGCTGATCGATGAAAGTAATTTTCTGTACCTGATTTGTTACATCCACCGTAATCCAATTCATCACCAGATTCACAATAACTATACAGATTATTCATTTACATCGTATTTAGATTTCATTGGCAACAATAAATCTTTTGTTGAAAAAAAAGAGTGTTTTGAAGCGTTTTGGCGGGAAGAATAACTTCATTCAGGCTCACGAAGAATTCAAACTAAAATTGGACACAAACTTTTATTTGGAATAAACAAGACCTGACAGCATCCCGGTGTTTTTCCGGGTTTCTGTCAGCGTCGGCACTACAAAATAAGAACACCCGCTCGGATTGATTATCGTCTTAAAATCCAACGCTGTCAGATCCAGCAGGTGCTGACAGGTTTAGTTTACAGACCTGACAGCATTCCCGGTACCAGTGTTTTTCTGGTCCCGACCCTCCGGGCTTTTGCCGGGTTTCTGTCAGCGTCAGAAATAAAGGGGAATCAAAATACCAAAAAGTTTATATAGCATATTTCACAATCCGAAATTTTTTTTTATTTATTGTTGGAAGAGCTCTTAATATATGATAATCGATTCTTATTATTGGATTTCTTAAACAATATTGATATACGAACATGAACCGGATTGACCGACTTACCGCCATCATTATTTTTCTCCAGGGTAGAAAACATGTAACTGTAGAGGAATTATCAGAAAGATATGATATCAGTGACCGAACGGTATACAGGGATTTGGCAGCCTTACAGGAAGCCGGAGTTCCCATCGGGTCGGAGCCGGGACAGGGATATTTTATTGTGAAAGGTTACCATCTGCCACCGGTAATGTTTAACCGTAACGAAGCGTCTTCCCTTTTGGCTGCTGAGCGATTAATCCAAAAGTGGCGCGATACCGAACTTGGCAAATCTTACCTCTCTGCTCTTGATAAAATCAGGGCGATTCTCCCAGCTGAAGACAAAGAGTATTTTGAAATTCTGGATCAACACATGCAGGTGTTTCACTATCAAAACGAAAACCTGCCACGTCCGGATGACCGGATATTTGTATCCATACAAAATGCCATTTTCAAAAAAGTAGTTCTTGAGATTTGCTATGAATCTCCCTATAAACGACAGAAAACTACCCGGAAAGTAGAACCACTTGGTTTGTTGTTGATGAGCAACCATTGGTATCTCGCCGCCTGGTGCCGATTGAGAAACGATTACCGAATGTTTCGGCTGGATCGGTTTCATGATTTTAAATACACCGGAATAATTCTCACTTATCCACTAAAACATACCCTAAAGGAATTTCATGAGCGAAACCTTGATGAAGAAAAAGAACTTACCGAAGTCACCGTTTGGTTTACGGAAAAAATGGCCCGATATATTGGCGATTCCAAATATCACCACGGCTGGGCTTGGGAAGAAGATGTTGAGGATGGACTGGAAATGACTTTTTTAACCTCTCATCCCGAATATCTGGCACGGTGGAGTCTAATTTGGGGGGATGGAGCAAAAATACTGGAGCCGAAACATGTAAAAGATAAAGCTCGGGAAATAGTGAAGGAATTATACCGGCATTATCGATAAGAACTGAATGAGGATAGACCTGACAGCATCCCGGTGTTTTTCCGGGTTTCTGTCAGCGTCGGCACTACAAAATAAGAACACCCGCTCGGATTGATTATCGTCTTAAAATCCAACGCTGTCAGATCCAGCAGGTGCTGACAGGTTTAGTTTACAGACCTGACAGCATTCCCGGTACCAGTGTTTTTCTGGTCCCGACCCTCGGGGCTTTTGCCGGATTTCTGTCAGCGTCGGTCTGATTATTATGATACCAGATACATCTCTTTTATTCGAGAAGCTTTTCTGTCAAACGTCAGCGTTGCGAATATATCCGCTCCTTTCATCCGTGTTCAAACCTATATTTCTTTTTGAAATATTCTGCAACACCACTGTCCATCTCTTCAACTGAGAATACTTCTTGCGATTTCCTCTCAAGAATACCAAACGCACTTTCAGACTTCGACACTGAAGTTCAACATATCACCTGGCTGAAGCCCAAGGTGTTCACGAATTTTTTTCGGAATTGTAATTTGTCCTTTAGATGTACGTGTAGATGTAGGCATAATTCTTATTTTTCTTACTTATTGTAAGGACAGTTATTCTTTGAATAATAAATCAATTTCCTTTGACATAGGGTTGTCAGTAGCAGGTTGTAGATTTCGATTGAACTCTAAAAAATAATACTCAACATGATGAAAACCGAACTATCTACCTCCGCAGTAATTACTTCCGAACAAATGCTGGAACACTGGCAAGGGCACCGAAACCTGACCCGTCGCGTCATTGAAGCCTTCCCTGAGGATAAGCTGTTTACCCACTCCATCGGCGATATGCGTACATTTGGTGAGATATCAAAAGAACTGATTGATCTTGCCGGCCGCGGAATTCACGGAATTGCAACAGGCAATTGGGATGCCCTGCCCGATCTGGACCATCAAACTGAAACGGCATCAATTGCCACTGTACATTCAAAACAGGAGTTGCTGCGTTTGTGGGATATGGTGACAGGAGAGATAAATTCCCTCTGGCCAACCATTCCCGAAGGACGGTTTAGTGAAGTAGATGTTGCATTTGGTCTCTACGAAGGCGAAATAAAATCCACTTTATTTTACTTTATTGATAACGAAATCCACCATCGCGGACAGGGATATGTATACCTGCGCTCGCTCGGCATCGAGCCTCCTTCTTTCTGGGAAAAATAATACACTTAGACCTGACAGCATACCCGGCCCTTTTGCCGGGTTTCTGTCAGCGTCGGAAATAAAGGAGATAATAAAATCAAAATGCTAAATAACACCCCAACGCTGATCCCAAAGTCTCGAGATAGGTGCTGCGCGGTTTTAATTCCAACCAAAATCATTTCACTATGAAACACTCTGCAATACAACAATACGAATACCATAAATGGGCGAACAACCGAATTTTTGAACGTTTAAATGAACTACCGGATGATGTATACGAGCAACAAATCAAAAGTGTATTTTCATCCCTTCAGGAAGTCATGGTCCATATCTATCAAACCGATGGAATGTGGCTGAGCGTAATGTCGGGAGATGATTTTCCCAAAACGATGGACATCATTAATCAGCAAAAAGAAAAAAGCACCGGGCAGGATTTAGAAGGGATGCAAGAACTCTATGGAGAGATATCTGTTGAATACAATACGTTTCTAAAAAATCATCATGATCTGGATGAGTTAATGACGATTGAACATCCCAACTATGGAAAGCTTGAAACGTCTGTAGCCCAACAGGTAAAGCATGTGGTAAATCACGGAACGTATCATCGCGGAAACATTGCGGCAATGCTTCGTCAGCAGGGACATCCCGGAGTGCCCACCGACTATATTTTCTTTTTGTACGCACAAACGTGAATTTGCCCTCAAGAAATGTCATACTTCATTGGATTTTCAATTCTATAGCAGAAAAAGTAAAAACTACTTTTCAGACAACCTTTGCTCCATCATTGTTGCTTTTTAAAATTGAATACAGGGACGTTATAGAGTGAAATCCTCTTTCAATAAAAATTCTTGGGCAGTAAAAAGGGGTACGGTTGATTTGGAAAAATCAGCAATATTTCGGGTAATAATAGCATCACATCCGTTACCGGTTGCGCTGTAATGTTGCAACGCATCTTCAAAATCCTTCCAATTAGATTGTAAGGCCAAATCAATAGATTTTTGGTTCACAACCGCCACATTAACGATTTTTCTAAGACTTTGAAGAGCTTTATAAGCTTTTTGAGTATTATAACTACGTTTTGCAAAATAAAACAATGTGTCGAACGAGATGGCGCTTACTAATATCTGCACTTGTCGGGTTTCTGCCGCAAACAGAAGTTGTTCAGCAGTCTGGGCAAAGGGTTCACGAATTAACATGGCATCCAGACAGATATTGGTATCCAGCAGTACTTTATGCTTTGCCATGCCGCTCGATCATTATTTTCTCTTTTTCCGCCTTATAATCGAATGGTTCTACTTTGGGCGTGCAGATGCCTCGCAAGTGGGCTATTTCAGAACCTTTTGGCGGACTCCATTCTTCAGTTTTGGAAATACTGTTCAAAAATTGTTCCACCATTTCAGAAACACTTTTACCTACTGCTTTGGCATGACGCTTAGCGCGCTTCTTTGTTTCTTTTTCAATGGTAAGCGTTAGTTTTTCTTTCATTCTGCCATCGTTGATTATTATACACGTGTTAAACGTATACATAATACGTGTATTGTGCAATACACTCCGCAGAAGAACTTAAAGTTGTTCATAAGATAAAACTATCACTTCCAGCAGGATAGACCATCAAATGTACTCTTAAAGAACCAAAACTACGGTTCAAGAAGAACCTTATCACCCATATTTTTTAAGCACTTCCTGTTCTTTTATCTGCTTGTCGCCAACACCTTTATATTTCGCAACACCCTTCATTGATTCCGTCCATGATTCGGGACGGGGTTGGAAGACGTCTTCTTTTTCGGTAAGGGATTCCAGAAATTGTTCTACCATTTCTGAAATGCTTTTGCCGCTTTTATTTGCGAAGCGTTTGGCACGATCTTTAAGAGATTCCTCAATTGTAAGAGTTAGTTTTTTCTTCATGGCTGAGTTGATGTATTCAATACGTGTTCACGTGTAAAAACAACTATATTGCCTTCTAAATATGATTTTTTAAATCCCGGCACTTGAACCAACAGACCGGGGTGGTTGGGTTGGGTTCATCTTTGTTTTTCAGCAACCCGCACTGCCACCGGTTGCTTTGTACACCTCAGATAAGCCACCGTTCGTAGCAGAAAGCAAAAGAAGTTGATCGGTTTGTACCCGCGTGGGGCGTGGAATATCAATCCCATACAGAGTTAAAGCGCAAAAAACGCTTTCCGTGGTTTTGGGTGGGATTGGGTGTTGGTGTGGAGGGAACTGCTGTTCTTTTGAATTAGAGGCTTGAAATAGTTGCCCCCCTTGTTCGTTTCATGGTATATTGTATAACACAAATCAAAAAAACCATGAGCAAAACACGAAAAAATCCTAAGACTGCCACAAAACGAGAACGGCAGAGACTTGTAAAAGACCCCCGAACCGGCTTATATGCTTTAACCAAAGGGCAAAAATTTACTAAAGAAGATATTGCGCGGGATTTTCCTGATGATACCGACAGGGACTCTATTATCATCCGAAGATCAGTAGGTTTATGACAACTCTTTTTGACAGTAGTGCGCTGGTTGCATTATTAGTACAAGACCATCCTAAGTATGATTATGCTGTTTCCACATTTGAAAGGTTAATAGAAAACAAGAGTGATTTTTATATCTGCGCACATTCTCTTTCAGAGACATATCGGACATTAACCTGGGGCAGAGGCTATTTAACGTTCACTGCCAACAAAGCATACGAAATTATACAAAAATCAGTTTATCCAACTTTTAAAATTGTGGATTTAAACCAAGAGGATTATAACCGTGTTTTGCTTCGTATGAAGAATGAAAAATTGACAGGTGCCATAATATATGACGGATTAATATCCCAGGCTGCCACAAAAGTAAATGCCGATTATCTGGTAACGTTCAACGCCAAAGATTTCCAGCGTGTATTCCCCGAAAACGGGGCTGATTTAATTATTCCGGGTTAATATCCATTCACCCGATATCGGGTCCTTTATTTTAAGTTGAACCCAAAACTGTACCCCTAACTGTACCCCCGAAATAGGAACACTTCTGATCCAAAGTGAAAATTTTACAGGGTGGTGAAACTAAAAGAAAAGCTGTCTCAAGACTAATGCGCGTTTTCCCTCTGTGATCGCTGTGCAATCATCGTGTACGCCGTGGTTTCACCTACTTATTTTTGACTCATAAACAAGACTATTCAAGAATACCCAGACTCTTCAAGGAGTCTCGAAAAACCACGAGCCACTCTTAAATGTCTTAACGATTCACTTCCTCCTCGTCTGAAGATAAGCTATCTCAATACTCACATCTCTCTCCTCAAGACTACTGTTGTACCCGGGAAGGGACTCGAACCCTTACAATATTGCTATTACTGGATTTTGAATCCAGCGCGTCTACCAATTCCGCCACCCGGGCTTATTGGGGATGCCAAATATAAGAAGGCTGTTACTTAATAAAAACAGAAGTCGAATAAATATAGCACCCTTAATTTTAGCAATAAATGAACTTCTATTGAGCTATTGTATATGTAATGATAGTTGTTAAAGGAACAAATTAGGCTCAATTCAATTTAAGTATAGTGTAAACAAAAACTTAAGGAAAAAGATAATTATGAGTGATTTAAAAATAAAAGGGAACTGGAATGTTGTTAAAGGTAAAATAAAATCTAAATACGGAGAGCTCACAGACGATGATCTTGCCTTTGCGGAAGGTCAGGAAGATCAACTTGTTGGAAGGCTTCAACAAAAACTTGGTAAAACAAAAGAAGAAATTACAGATGAAATTAAAGGAATGACTGAATAAAGCTTCTTAAAAAATTATGGTACAATCGCGGGTTATCAAACAGAAAGTTTGGTAACCCGTTTTTTATTGCATTTTATTTCAGACTTATCTGCTTTTTTATTTTTATATGTAACAAAACAATTTCTAATTACTCTATATGAATAGATTGGCTTTAATTCTCTTTTAGGAGGCTCAACCCAAAAAATGGTTAACGGCATCATTAGGTCACATAAATATATTCGCTATGCAAAAACGTTATTATCTCTTTCCTCTTCTGTTTTTACTTTTCTTCTCTTGCGACAAATTTTTATCTAACGACCCTGATCCTGTCAACGTAAGTGGAATTGTGACCGATAGCAGCGATGATCCTGTTGAAGGTGCAACCGTCGCTATCCTCTCCCCTTCGACAGAATCGACGATCACGGATTCTGAAGGTGTGTATAATTTCTCCCTCTTGATTGAAGAAAATACAACCTATAGAATAGAAGTGAGCAAGGATGGATATCAAACAGCGACCCGCGAGTTTACAGTAGATCCATCAAACAGTATTGATTTTCCTGATATACAGCTGGCACTGCCGAGTGAGGACAACGATGATGATGATAATAATGATGACGAGCCGGATGAAGTGGGTGGCGAAACCGGAGGAGCAGCTTCAATCATTTTAGAGGGCTTATCTGATACTTTCATAAATATTGCTGAAACGGGTGGTAATGTAAACAGTACGTTTACCTTTGTTGTGCAAGATTCTGCCGGACGCGCTATAGATTTAGATAAAGCCGTAGATGTTCAGTTTTTGATTACTGAAGGTCCGGGTGGCAATGAAGCCATCACACCGGAAGTAGTTACAACCAATTCGGAAGGAAGAGCAACAGCAAGCTTATTCTCAGGAAATATTGCGGGAAATGTAAAAGTAGAAGCACTCATTGAACGAACCGATATTGAATTAACCATTCGATCGAAACCCATTCTTCTGGCCATTCACGGAGGATTTCCTGATTTAGATCATTTTAGTATTTCTGCTTCTATTTTTAACTTTGAAGCTTTTGATATAAACGGACAAAGAAATGCTATCATGGTATTAGTGGGTGATGAATTTAGTAATCCTGTTAAGCCAGGTACTCCGGTCTATTTTAGTACAACCGGCGGTGTTATTCAGGGGTCGGGTCAAACCGATGACGATGGTGAAATTGAAGTTGAGCTCATTTCAGGTGACCCAAGGCCTGATGATGGTTATGCAACAATTACTGCCCATACGTTTGATAAGGATGACAATAGGATAACTCGTGATATTCAGGTTCTGTTTTCAACCGCACCAACAAATAACAATATTACTGTTACACCCGGCACCTTTGATATTCCACCAAACGGCAGTGAAGCCTTTACAATGGAGATTACTGATCGCAATGGAAATCCCCTACCGGCCGAAACAACCATCACTGTTGAACCCGCCGAGGGAATGGATGTAGAGGGAGATGTAGAAATTTCAGTTCCCAACACACTTAGTGCAGGCCCGGGGGTCACTGAATTTTCTTTCACCGCTCGCGATAATGATGATGAAAAGGATGATAGCCAGGATGTGAGTATTGTTATAACCGTTGAGACTCCTGCCGGCTACACCGCAAGAAAAACAATATCAGGGATGAAGGCTAAGCAATTTTAAAGATGTAAGATTCCTTTAATTAATTGCCTCAGAGTACGTACCTTTGAGACATCATTTAAGAAATGAACTACCTCGGGGTAGAGCCCACGAGGTATCACCTTAAAATACATATTATTGGTGAGTGTTCCTCCGCCAGCCGGCGGAGAGCAATGGGGGATGACCTTCTGTGCCTTGAAACTGTGAAATAAAAGTTTCAGAACTTAGAAAATCATCCCCCTACTCACTCCGTTCGCCTTCCCCCTTCAAAGGGGGACCCTTATTCTTTCCGACCCAGAGGGTTGGGGAATTAAACCACCATTGATTAAAACAAATTGCTCATGACCTCAACAGCCACAGCACAAACCTTTGCCCATACTGATTCAGAAATTCAATCATTCATTGATGGATTAACGACTCAAAAAGTAGACGATTCCTATTATTTGGCGCTGTTGATTGGAAGCAATAAGAGAGCAAAAAAGAAATTTTTAGATGATGTTGCTAAAAAGAGTGGATCCGTGACTTCTATCAATCTGGGTGCTGTTATCTCATCTGATGAGGAAGAGAGCAGAGCAAATATTGATACGTTGTTCACTAATCTTACTAAATCTGACAAATATATCTACCTTGAAGATGGGGATGCTTTTGAAGGGGTTTATACAAGTTTTTCTTATTCCACAGAAAGATATGCTACGCCTCAGGAACGGTATTTTATCAAGAAAGTTCAGGAATCAGAAAAAATTATTTTTCTTGATATCAAAGATGAGTATGCGGCCAGTAATACACTGAAACGATTTGCTCAAACCATTATCACGTTTGAAGAACCCAAATCTTTTATCGATAAAATCTTCTACAAAATGAGCAAAGTTCACGTGCATGGTTCCGATTTTGAAAGTAAAAGAAGAGTAGCAGGTAGCAGGTTGTAAAATTATAAATATTAAAAAAGCCCGCAAAAGATTAGATCATTTGCGGGCTTTTTTATACCCAGACCTTGGAGGTTTCGAAAACCTCCAAGGTCTTTTGTATTGGGTTACGTTTACACAGACACCTTCCCTTCCTGTCTTGGATCTAAATCGTATAGAGAGGATACCGTTGCCTGAATGGTTTTATACCATTCATTGCCAAACTTGTCATTAATCTCATAAAAATCGGAAAAATCGGGCTTGCGCACCTGCATTTTCCACTCGGAATTTTTGGCTTTGAATACCGGGTCTATATGGAGCAATTGGTGATAGAGAAGCATTTTTTTGGTATCAGAATCCAGCATATCCCAAAGATCTCCTGAGATCTCAATTAAATAATCATTGCCCGAATAGTGCTTAACCTCGCGATTTGCTTTTACACATTTTGCGGCACGTTGCTTAGAAATATTTGGGTAAACCAACAAATATCCTATTTCTGCCGGGCCCAAATCCATCTTATGCAACTCAATTACTTCTTTAGCCACTTCCGCCATTTCGGGTGACTCGTTGAGCTGTTTGTCGCTTAGTTTAATTTCGCCTTCAGGCTTTAAAAAATCGTTTTCTGGCATAAAATATTTTGATCTGTAGTAATTAATAATTGGCTAATTTCGTGTGATGAAGATACTAAAGATTAAGCGAATTCATCGGGTTTCAATTCTAAAAGTTTGCTTACAAAGACATGGTATTTCTATTCAAATGTTGAAAATAAATCGAGCTCGTAATTATTGGATCTCGAGAACTGTTGATGGTAATAATAGAAATACCATGTCTGATAGGAAATAAAACCTGCAAGAGTCAGAATGGAATGAGGTCCTGGCAGAGTTCGGGACTGGAAAAAACACCAGTACAAGAGCATTCTTGTGTCATTTTTTGTGCGAGACATGGTATTTCTATTACAGAACCGTGCCAAGCTATGGCTCGAATCATTATAAGAAATTATTTCTGGTTGATGGATTGGATAGAAATACCATGTCAAATGGGGACCGAGGGGGATGTTCAGCCGCCAACTAACTTTTGATACCAAACAACAGGTTTACTGCTTGTTCATCGAAATCAAGAACTCCTCATTCGATTTTGTGCCCTTCATTTTATCCAGAAGGAACTCCATCGCTTCAAATGGATTGTGATTATTTAAGTAGCGACGAAGCAGTACAACTTTTTCTCTTTCCTCATCAGAGACGATGAGTTCTTCGCGTCGTGTTCCACTTTTAAATACATCAATTGCGGGGAAAATACGTCGTTCGGCAAGTCGTCTGTCGAGAACCAATTCCATGTTACCGGTTCCTTTAAACTCTTCGAAAATCACATCATCCATTCGTGACCCGGTTTCAACCAAAGCCGTTGCAATAATCGTTAAACTACCGCCATTTTCAATATTACGGGCAGAACTGAATAACTGTCTTGGGGCTTTTAAAGCCTCTGAATCCACACCACCCGACATTGTACGGCCTGAGGTATTTCCGGCCACGTTATAGGCACGTGAGAGCCGTGTAATGGAATCAATCAACAGAAGCACATCGTGATTACTTTCAACCAGACGTTTTGCTTTTTCAAATACGATTTCAGAGAGCCCGATGTGATTTTCGGGTTTTTCATCAAACGTAGAAGCAATCACTTCAGCGTCAATTACCGTCCGTTGCATTTCGGTCACTTCTTCAGGGCGCTCATCAACCAAAAGGATAATTACTTTGGTTTCGGGATTATTATGATTCACCGAATTTGCGATGTTTCGCATAATGGTGGTTTTCCCTGTTTTTGGCTGGGCAACAATCAAACCACGCTGACCTTTACCAATCGGTGCAAACATATCAATCAGCCGCGTCGTGTATTCGGAGGGATGTTTTTCAAGCTTGTATCGCATATCCGGATAAATCGGCATCAGATCTTCAAAATCGCCGCGATTATCCATGTCCGTGGGAATACGTCCGTTCACACCTTCAACCCGCAAGAGTGCAAAATATCGTTCACCCACCTTTGGCGGACGAATAATGCCAATCACGCAATCTCCCTGTCGTAGTCGAAATCGTTTAATTTGTGATGGAGACACATAAATATCATCCGGACTCGCCTTGTAATTGTAATTCACTGAGCGGAGAAATCCGTACCCATCCGGCAAAATTTCCAGCGTACCTTCGTTGAGTAAAAATTTACCCAGCTTTGGTTCAATTTCAGCAAGACGTTCATTTAATGTTCCCGCATCGGATTCAGGCAGCACATTACTTACATGCTTCTTATTCTTTTTGGGGTGCTGATGATTATGCTTTGGCTTTCTTCCACTTCCACGTCTGTTCGACCCTCCAGACTTTTTATCGTCGTAGGTTTGAATATGAGACTGCTGCCCATATTGAACATCCGGTTTGGGTGCATGTCCATCAGAGTTATTGTTATTGGAATCAGCTTGGCTATCGGATTTTTGAGATGTGTTGGTAATGCGCTCAATCAGACTCTCCTTTCGAAGGGCCGATACGCCTTTTAAACCAACCGCTTTTGCAATCTGTTTCAGTTCCTGCACAGACTTTTTGCGCAGCGATTCGATATCCGTATTTGTAGATGTATCGGTGTGATTCTCCGACATAAGTATAATTTTATTCTTGAGTAGTTTTCATGAAGATGAACGCGCAACTTGAAAGCAGATGAGCGTTATGGGATACTGCATTTTGAGTGGTGTGGAAAGAATCTAATCTATCATTACGTAGCAATGGCTCCCATCCATCGTCTTACTATAGAGTAAAAGTAAAAACTTCCACCAAAAATTACTAATTCTGATTTGTGCTTTTCTAACCAATCTTTCGGAAGATGTTCCTCAGCTCCTAATTCGGCTGCATCCGGAAAAAATTCTTTCATTTGATTTACCGTTGCTCCTCTGGCACTCTTTTGAGGATACACATAAACACTCTTAAATCCTTGTAAAAGTGACACAATTTCAGGATTTAGTTTATCCTTCATTACACTTAAAACAAGTGTCCATTGATCAAGGGGAGCTTTTTCCTGTAATTCTTTAATCATTATTGATATGGATTGTGAATTATGCCCTCCATCAAAATACCAATCCATGCTTTTATCCAGACGCTCAAAATGTGCGTGAATTGGAAAACGAATAGACATCATTTCTATTCCCTTCTTAAACATATTATTTTCAATCGGGAACTGTTTTTTTATCAGCTTTACAGCTTGATATGCCATAGCGCAATTTACAGTATCAATTTTTGAGCGATTATTTGCGTCTATTTTGAGAGTTCCGTCCACTGTTTCCAATATTATTTCATTTGATGAAAACTGAGGGTCAAGCTCGTTAAACGTTACAATATCAGAATTCTGTTTCTCCGCAACTGTCGCAACCACCAATTCTGCTTCCGAACTCAAATTACCAATAACTACCGGAGTATTTGGTTTGATAATTCCTGCCTTTTCTGCTGCGATCTGCTCAATCGTATCACCTAAAATATCGGTGTGATCTAATCCAACAGAGGTTATTACAGATACCAGCGGATTGATGATCTTCGTCGCATCAAGCCTCCCTCCCAATCCGGTTTCAATGATGGCAATATCTACACTCTGATGGTTAAAGTGCCAAAAAGCAATTGCGGTTGAGAGCTCAAAATAGGTTAACTCTTTCTTTAAGAGTTCATCTTCAAAGGTTTGAAAAAATAAAACCAGATCAGACTCAGATATAGAACTTGCGTCTATTTTAAACCGATCCCGGTAATCCAGCAAATGGGGAGATGTATAAAGTCCGGTTTTATACCCGGCAGATTGATAAACCGAGGCCAGCATTTGGCATGTGGTTCCTTTCCCGTTAGTTCCTGCAACATGAATGCTGGGAAATTGATTTTGTGGATTGCCCATCATCTCGCAAAATTCAGAAATCGAATCAAGCGAAAAATCAGCGGCCGCGACTCCTACATTTCCAAACATCGGGATGGAATCGAGCCATGAATAAACATCCTTCAGGGTATTAAACATGGTAGATTTCAAATCAGATGACTCGATTTATAATTCTCTAAACTTTTTTGAATTGATTTCGAAAACGAACTATTGATTGTAAACTCTTTATCATCTAAAAACTGTACAAAGCTTATCTCACGAACGCTATTTGTGATAAACACTTCATCGGCAGATTTGATCTCATCAAGCCGAAATTTCCCTTTTTTTATCTGTACGTCATCGTATTGCTCAAGTATGTTTAATACGATCTTTCGCATAATTCCGGGTAAAAAGTCACACGATTTATCCGGAGTATAGATAACCGATCCTTTTTTCCAGAAAATATTGGCGATAGACGTTTCAGAAATAAAATCATCCACAGTTAGCATCAAACCGTCATTAAAACCTTTTTGCTCTGCTTCGCGGAATGCGTTTCGGTAGTGGAGCATATTGCTCAGTTTGCAATTTGTCGGTCGGCATTGGTTCGGAATAACTCTGGTTTGAACCGTACAAATCCGTTTTGGTTTCTTTTCGGCTTGATGTGGTTGTACTGTAATAATAGTATCAAATTCAGGTTCATCCGTTTTTGAATAACCACCTTTTTCGTTGAGTGAAATTTGGATACGAACCCTTGCATCTCCTTCGCTCAGATCGTTAGCATCAAGAACATCAGCGATAGAATTACGCAGTGTTTGTTCGTGTGGAAATTGATCTGTTTTCAATCCTAAATAGATCAATCCTGAGTGAAGACGTTCCACATGATCGATAAAGTGCAGAAATTTACCTGAGTAGCTGCGCATGGATTCGAAACAACCTGCACCGTAATAAAGTCCGGAAGATATAGCAGAAACTGATGCCCCTTTCTCTTCAACGATATTTCCATTTAAGAAAACTTTCATTCGTTATCAGATACCAATGCTCTTAGTTTTTGTAACAATTCTTCTACATCAGCACCAACTTGAGTATTTACTACCTCTCCATTTCTTGAGATGAAAATTTGCGAAGGCAACCCGGGAACCAGTAAATCCAAATAGATATCTGTTCCGTTCACAAAATAGAATGGGAGTGAATGTTCATTCATATACTCCAAAATCAATTCCTCTCCATCTCGTGCAGCTGCCGCAATCACAATTAAATCTTCGTTTTCTGATTTAAACTCATTGAGAACTTCATTTATTTCCATGGATTTACCCGACCATGTGGACCAAAAATGAATCACAACCGGTTCACCGGAAAATTGAGAAATGGAAAGAGAATCATCAGAAGCGTATTCCATAAAGAAGTGCTCTGACAGATTCGTTTCGTCCAAATTTTCTTGAAACGTCTCTTGTTGATTTGATACGTACATGATTGTACCAAATACGATGACAATAAGCGTCAAAGCGCCACAAACGACCAAAAAAAGATTGAAGTATTTGGGATCTAACCGCATTGGATTGGAGATTCAGGATTATAGGAGCTAATAATTTTACTCGAATAGTTAAGGTATGGAGATGCTGGAACAAGTTCTGAATTTACTAACAATTATAAACCTCAGTACGTTTTATTTTGCTAAGTAAGAAATCTCCCCTTGAGGGGAGTTCAAAATCATCGTCAAGATGATTTTGTGAGGGGTGTACGTACATCGGAATTATTACGTCCTGCCGTTGATAAGGTCAGGAGATATCGCTTCGCGGGGAAAAGATGAGCGGGTCGGGGTCCGGTATGACGTAAAAGTTAGAAATCATCTTTTATACACCTTTTTTTCACAGCCTCTAACAAAGAGGAGATTTAGAGGGGTGTTCATTGGATTTATCAAGTTCTGATAAACATCCCCCTAACCCCCTTTTATAAGGGGGAATTTTACATTCACCCAACTGCTTCAACTGTATCGGGATCATCAACATCGTCTACAAAATACATGGAAACTGCGGCGATGATCATAGCTCCGCCTCCCAGCATCAGTGAAAATATAGCTTCTCCACCAAACCAGTTCCGGGTGATATAACCAAGCATACTGGCCGCAATAATTTGGGGGATCACTATAAAGAAATTAAAGATTCCCATATAAAGTCCCATCTTTTTAGTCGGCAATGAACCTGCAAGAATAGCATACGGCATGGCCAAAATACTTGCCCATGCTAACCCAATGCCAATCATGGAAATGATCAACATTTCAGGTGTGGTCATAAAGTAGATGGCAATTAAACTGAGTCCGCCAACAATAAGTGCAAAAGCATGCACAATTTTCCGGCTTGTTGCTTTAGCCATTGGCGCAAGGCCGAATGCAATCACCGCGGCAAAACCGTTGTAAATTGCGAAGAGAATTCCTACCCAATCAGCTCCCTCATTATAAAGTGAAGAGGCAGTATCGCTTGTTCCGTAAATATGTGATGTAACTCCGGCCGTGGTGTAAATCCACAGTGAAAAAAGTGCAAACCATGAAAAAAACTGTACTATTGCTAACTGTACCATAGTTTTAGGCATCGTAAGAAAATCGTGAGTAACAACAACAAGGCCTTGTTTTGTTTTGCCACTTCGTTGCAGAAAACCGGCAGTCAGCGCAACCACTCCAAGAACAATTAGACCGATGGCAAGAACATACAACTCTTTATCAAACCCACCGTAATACACTCCAGCAGTTGCGGCAATTCCTAAAATGGAAAAGACAGATCCATAGTTAATTTTTTTTTGTCCATCTCCTGCTTCAATCGGAATATCTCGCTTTACTTCTTTTGCTTCATTATCAAGCTGGTTCTCTTCGAATGCTTCAAAAGCTTCCAGTTCGTCAGGAGTATATTCATGTGATCGAAAAACCGTCCACATCACAGCAAGTAAAAATATGGCTCCGCCAACGTAGAAAGACCATTTCACCGATGGCGGAATCATTCCTTCAGGAGCGGTATTGGCAATACCAAACCCATTTGTCATTATCCACGGAAGTGCCGATGCTACAACAGCCCCCGTTCCAATAAAAAAACTCTGCATAGCAAAGCCTTTTGTTCTCTGATCTGATGGTAGCATATCGCCCACATAAGCTCTGAACGGCTCCATAGATACATTAATAGACGCATCTAAAATCCACAACATTCCGGCTGCGACCCACAAATACGGAGAATTCGGCATGATGATGAGCGCGAGAGATGCAACGATTGCTCCATATAAAAAGTAGGGTTTTCTTCGTCCAAGCCGTGTCCAGGTTCGGTCGCTGAAGTAGCCAATAATTGGCTGAATAACCAGCCCCGTAACAGGAGCTGCAATCCATAAGATGGGAATTGCATCTATACTTGCACCAAGCGTTTCAAATATCCGGCTCACGTTCGCATTTTGGAGAGCAAATCCGAATTGAATTCCCAAAAAACCAAAGCTCATATTCCAGATTTGCCAGAAACTGAGTTTGGGACGTGGTTTAGGATCTATAGACATCAACGTAGATTTTTATGTTAGATCTGAACACCAACATTCTTTCAGATCTTATTCATGAAATGAATCTAACACATCATCCATTATCGGACAAAAATTATTAAACTTCAGAAGAAGATCGAATAATTAATTCCGGTTTAAATATGGTTTTTGATGCTGCCAACTTGGGCGATTCAATTCGTGAAAGCAAGCTTTCAGTAGCCCTTGTTCCCATTTCGTACATAGGTTGGTGAACTGTGGAAAGCCCTACATACTTAGAAATTGTAAGGTTATCGTAACTTATAATTGGAATTCTTACCCCACAATCTTCCATCGCTTTTAAGGCTCCAATAGCTTTGATATCGGATGCACAGATGCAGGCTTCGGGAAGCGGATCGATATTCAATATTTTTTTCATCCCTTCATACCCGCTTTTTTCATTAAATCCATCGCGGGACATATCATCGCCTCTCTTAATCAGGTTTTTATCAAAAGAAATGCCGGCATCTTCTAACGCATTTCTATAGCCTTCCAAGCGTTCCATAACCGGAACCGCTGTGGGTTCGGCAGTCAAGTTCGCAATTTTTTTAAATCCTTTCTCGATAAAATACTTAGTTGCCAGATAAGAGCCTTCTATGTTATCCACAGCAACCGAATCGAACCGATGAGATGAATCATCAATTACGGATATTGGGACATCAAAACGCTCGAACGATTTCCACTGGGATTTGCTAAAATGTATAGAAACAAAAATATATCCGTCTGCCCATTGTCTTTTTAGTTGATACTCTACCTGTTCGAACGCATCACCTTCGGCAATTACATGGAGTATATTAAGCTCAATATTTTTAGAGGATAATTTATCCTGAATAGCACCTAAAATTTCCATAAAAAAGTAGTTCGACATAATCGGAACAAACATCATAATGCTGTTCTTTTTTTTTCGGGCTAACCCTTGTGCAAATACCTGGGGGTGATATCCCATTTCATCCGCTACGGTTAATACCTTTTCTTTGGTACTCTTTTTAACCTGTCCTTTATCATTAAAAACCCTTGATACTGTTGCTATACTTACACCGGCAGCCTTAGCAATATCATAAATATTTTTTGGCAAAATAGATTTGTAAAGTTTTGTGTTGGAAGAAGTAATAAAAAAATGAAACCCTTCCTTAAAGCTTAATTTCAGGAAGCGCTTTCAAGATTGTTAAATTATTTACAAATAACAATTTCGAAAGACGCACCCCCCACTAATTACCAGTTGAAAAGACTTTTTTTGATAAGAAAAATGGATGAATATTAATCTAAGCGTTCTCTATCTCTTGTTTCTCTCCGTAATTTTTCATCACATAATCATCTAATATTTTTCGGAATTCCTTGCCAATTCCCTCTCCTTTCAATGTCGTAAAATGTTCGCCGTCTACATATACCGGAGCTTTTGGATCTTCGAACGTTCCCGGAAGAGAGATACCAATATTTGCATGACGTGATTCTCCGGGTCCGTTTACAATACATCCCATTACGGCAACATCCATCTCTTCAACACCGGGATAAATTTCCCGCCAGACCGGCATCGTTTCTACGATATAATTTTGAATATCGTCTGCCAATTCCTGGAAATATGTACTCTTGGTTCGTCCACATCCCGGGCATGATGTTACCTGTGGAATAAAACTTCTGATTCCCAATGATTGCAATATCTGCTGACAAATTCGTACTTCCTCTGCCCTGTCGGCTCCCGGCATGGGTGTTAGAGAAACCCGAATTGTATCACCAATTCCTCGCTGTAAGAGAACAGCTAATGCCACTGAACTGGCAACGGTTCCTTTCATGCCCATTCCGGCTTCGGTAAGCCCCAAATGAAGTGGATATTTCAAATCTTCGGCAATTCGCTGATAAACATTAATCAGATCCTGAACACCGGACATTTTACAGCTAACGATAATTTTATTGGAGGGTAATCCTACTTCTTCTGCCAGTGCGGTAGATCGCCTTGCGCTTTCCACCATCGTATCCAGCATTACTTCTTTAGATGATTTAGGCTGTGCCCTTTCATTATTCTCATCCATATATTGCGCGAGAAGCTGTTGATCAAGCGATCCCCAGTTTACTCCAATTCGAACCGGCTTATCATATTTGATGGCCTGCTCAACAATTGTACAAAAATTTTCGTCCCGTGTTTTGGTCCCCGTGTTTCCCGGATTGATGCGAAACTTTGCCAGTGACTTCGCCATTTCGGGATACTTGGTAAGCAATTTGTGCCCATTGTAATGGAAATCCCCAATAATTGGAACGGTAACTCCGCGGTTAAGCAGTTTCTCTTTGATAAATGGGACTGCTTTGGCTGAGGCATCATTGTTAACCGTAATCCGTACCATTTCTGATCCGGCCTGATGAAGATGATCAATCTGTTCTACTGTATCATCAATATCTGCGGTGTCGGTGTTTGTCATCGATTGAACAACAATAGGATTACCACCCCCTACCGGAACACCACCTACATTTACTACGATTGATTCTCTACGGGATATTGGATTCATATTCTTTACTATTTTTAGAGCGACTTACTATCATTCACAAAATTGAAATAAACCGATAAACGTTCAGTATAATGTCAACCAAAAATCTGTCAGTTATACAAACGACCTGACAGCATTCCCGTTACTTTCCGGGTTTCTGTCAGCGTCACTAACATTGGAAAAGGTGAACAAAGAGCGACTTCCTGCAAAAACAAACGCTGTCAGATCCAGTGGGTGCTGACAGGTTTCAAGATTTAATACTTGACATAACATTCGTTATTCGATCATCAAAAGTAAGTTAAGATTTATAAATGATGAGGATTAATTCTTTTTACTGAGCTCAAACAATTTCTTTTTCTCTTCTGCAGTAAGTCCATCATATCCTTTTTTAGAGATTTTTTCCAAAATATCATCCAGTTCAGATACCTCAGACTCCTCCATAATTTCAACATCACTTACAGAGCTCATGTTTTTATTCTTTTTCCTTTTGGGTTTTGGAGGTCTGTTCCACAGTCTTTCAATGGGGCGAACCCAGCTGCTTAAATCATATCCTTTGTAATGTGCGCTTATCAACAAATAACCAACTCCGGCTCCTCCAAGGTGAACTAATCTGGCCACATTATCTCCCGCGCCTATAAATAATAAATCAAAAGCGATGAGTCCCGCTATAACAAAACGTGCCTCAATGGGTGGAAGCAGAAAGAGCATAATCGGAGTTCTTGGGAATAGATAACCGAAAGCGACCATCACCCCAAATACAGCTCCTGATGCCCCAATTACGAGATTAGAACCAAATACTGCCGCAAGTGCTACCTGAAGCAAAACTCCGCCAATACCGGCACCAAAGTAAATCACCGAAAATGTTCGCGGACCAAGGCTTTCTTCTACTGCACGACCCATCCACCAAAGCCATAGCATATTGAATAAGAGGTGGAATCCACTTCCATGTACAAACATATAGGTAACAAATCTCCATGGTTGGGTAATAGCGGCATATGGATCAGGATTAAAACCCAACAGTTCCACAATACTGCGGCTGACCGTTTGTCCTCCAAAAGCCATAACAATAAAAACAATCACGTTTATGGCAATGAGCGTACGAATGATGAGAGGCATTCGCATAAAGCCCCGCTTAAAGGCACTACTAAAAGATTCTTGTTGATATGCCATAGTTACTGAATTGACCTTTCTCCTTTAATTCCCCAATATTTGATAAGAATAAATCCAACAATCATTCCGCCAAGGTGGGCAAAATGTGCAATACCGCTCCCCGGTCTCATCACTCCGGAAAAGAGCTCAATTGCGCCAAATATCAGTACAAAATATTTTGCTTTAATAGGTATAGGTGGTATTAAAAGCATGATATATCGATCAGGAAACATCATCCCAAATGCGATTAAAATTCCATAAACAGCACCCGATGCCCCTACCGTTGGGGCTCCTCCACCACCAATAAACATGTGAATAATTGCAGCTCCTATACCACATAAAAAGTAGTAGATAACGAACCGTTTTGTTCCCCAAAAATTCTCTATTGCCTGACCAAAAATCCAAAGCGCAAAGAGGTTAAAAATAAGATGTCCCATCCCACCATGCAGGAACATATAAGTAACCAATTGCCAAATTTCGAACCGGGGACTGCCCAATGGCCACAGAGCACCAAATGCAAAAAGAAAATCACCCAGTTGAGGAGTAGTCAACGCAAAAAAAGCGAGACCATTGATGATCAGTAAATTTTTTATAGCCGGTGGAAATACAGAGAACGAAGAATTCGGAGAGTAATTTTCTTGATAATTCAATGAAACGAGTACTTTTTTAGATTTTGAGTATTCGGTAATATACGTTGATTGTATTTTTACAGGCGTTATAGTGTTGTTTTTACTTTATTTACCGTAATAATAAAAACTGCATAGTAACACTATAGTAACAGGAAATAACCGGCAAATAATAACCAACCATACTAACAATCAATTTATTGATATTGCTGCTAGTTATTGAAATACGTAACAGATTCAGTTCTGTTACAGTGCCAATTTACAAACTATTTCTTTCAATATTTTTGTTTTAAGCTCCTTAATAAATCACATCACTGTGTAGATGGATATATGGGGTTCGGTGTGAGCTGGCCCCGTCCAGCTTTACGATAATTTAAGTTATACCGGGTACTGGCTGTTTTTAGCAACTGCCAATAATGGAAGGGCGCCTTATCCCTGCCATTTGGAAGGTGCGTTGACAGTGGACGTATAACAGGCCGTAAATTATGTAACCGGAGGCACCACCGGAACCCCGGGAAATAATTGGTAGTTAATTAAGAGCGCCGGACTTTGTTTCGTTGGGACCTTGAAACCCGAAACGAATTGTAACTGGCATATTTATTTTTCCCAAATAGCCAGTGATGTCGTTTTTCTACAATATGGTAAGCCTTTTCATACGTTGGGGCCTCAATACATTCCTTCATAAAAGCCGATTCAAATTCATCCGGATCGTGGAGTTTAGCAAAATTACGTATTTCATCAACAAACTCAGATAGAGTGTTCTCAATTTCCGATAAAGGCAATTTTGGCATATTCCTATATTTTTCAGCTATTTGAAACATCTAATTGAATAAAAATTCAATCTAACGCATTCAAATAGATAAAAAAAGGGTATAGCCCGAAAGCCATACCCCCGAGGACAGTGCAATTAGAACATTAAAGAATTGCACCAATGAATGAACAAATCTTACGCTCCTAAACCTTCGAGAACAACAAACTGTCCGGGTTGCGCTAGCTGAATATCTGCCCTAAGATAGGCGCGAACCCAAACTTGCAGGTCTTCAAAAGCTGAATTTTCAGAATCAGAAGCCACCCGAGTTACTTCCAGTCGGATATTCGTACGGATCCCAACCATCATTTGCGCCCAACTTGCAAGGATAGCCAGAGATTCATCTTCACCTGTTCCCAAGTTTACAGGAATCTGATTGGTTGCATATTTCTGTAGCTCCTGATAGGATGCCGGTGCAACTAGTGGCTGATTCTGTGAATCTTTTAAGCGATCAAGCTGGCCCCATGTACGCGGCGCATGAATAATGCCAGTTGGTTCGCCATTCTTTTCAAGTACTTTCTGATATGCCTGGCTAAATGGATCGTAAGAATCCAGTGTAGCATTAACAGGTTGAGCTTGCACACCTGTATAGCCAACAACTCCTTGCGGTTCTGCTCCTTCACCGGAACCCATTAAAGCAGCACGATCTAATTCAAGAGCAAGTTGCTCAGAAATGGAATTTTCAATTACTCCGGCGCCGTTGGGTGCATCCTCCGAAAGCTCAACACTCATTTTAACGGATGCTATCAGCGTTTTCGCTGTAAATGTCAACGGTTCAGTAGAAACTTCAGAACTGGAATGTGATGCGTTTTCTTCTTTCCAGCTTGCTGTTGGATCTCCGGTGATCCGGGCAATCGTTTCAGTTTTAGAAGACATTTCAAATGCCTGGGCTCCGGCTTGAAAAATCCGGCTTTTGTTTCGTGCCAAATCGATCACAGAAGCGCTCAACGGAGTTGGTACAAGTGCAGTATCAGAAGATGTACTCATAAAGTTTTTCGGCCCCTGAATGGATTGATTACCGGTGTGCCCTGCAATACGGCCGCGTAGGTAATTCCCCCAATTCATTTCCGGGCTGTCTGGCTGATATCCATAAACATCAACAAAGCTGGCCCGGTTATTCAGTACTTTAATTTCAGCACCTTTATTTTTCCCGGATACCGCTTCCCATTTTTGAACGTTCGGGTTTGAGTTGCGCGATGTCATGCCAATTTCAGACCCAAATTTAAATTGTTCGCCACCGTTTCCATTATTTGAGAGCCAACGTTTTGTATCAGGGTTATCGCTATTATCAATCATGTTATCAAGGTCGACAACTTTACTTCTTATTTTCTCATAATTCAGCTCTGCTTTCATAGCCTTTTCTGTTTCTCCCTTATTATCATGTATGTCCATTTGCTCGATACATGACCTCATGCCCTTAAGTAGATCTCCTCGAGTTTCGAGAACTAATTTATCGTTCTGCATATCCAGTGATCGAATGGGTGTATTTAGTGCGGTTTCAATAGATTTATTCATTTCTCAAATGTTTAATTTCAATTAGCTATTGAAAGTTTATTGAATCCAAAGAAGAGATGAACCAAACATAGTTTACTTTTTGACAAGCTATGTTTGAGCCTTGCCCGAACATTCTACAGGTATAATCATATATACCAGCGAACAACTCTATAGCATTGAAGCAGCTACTTTCAAAACTTCACCAACTCGCAAAACAGACCCCCCTATCAATCGGTTATCAGAGAGAGAAGAACAGCGGGTGTCTTCGGTTGAGGCCATTGGGTCTTCAGAGATTTTTGCCCCCCCCACCGGCTACAGATCATTATGTTCTTATAACTTCCTCTCCTTCAATCTCTTGAAATAACTTGAAGTACTCATCAACCAACTGATTCCAATTCTTGTCATTCGTACGGCCCTGTGCTTCAATCCTATTTAAGCATTCTTCTTTATCCACTGCCAGCCTTATTAGATTAGCGCCAAACATAGAAGCCAGCTCCTTCCTTTTGTCTGCCTCTGGTGCAGTTGTTATAATCCATGCTGTTTCTATTTTGTTCGGCTCCTTGATGAAGCGGTACATCAAGTCACGGATTCTAAATGCTAAATCAGTCAACTGCTTTGGCTTATCATACTTTATCTGAAAAGAGATCGCCTTAAATATCTCATCTAAATCATATACAAGATCACCCGAAGAGTGATGTTCCTTAACCCATGTTGTCTTGCCTGATCCCGGTGGGCCAGAAACAATAGTTACTTTTGTTTGTTGCATGTATCCTTCCTTTTGTGATTTACGGTTGTGATGATAAGAGCATAGCCATTGTAAATTTGATTCATCAAACACACCACCCCCGGCCTTCATGCGGGTTATATGATCTAACACTTGGGCAGGTTTCAGATGTCCAAAATCAAGACAGTGAACACACAATGGTTTGCCGGAATCCAAATATTCTGTGAATGATTTAAAAGATACTTTAAACATAACCTGATACCAGTAATTGGCCATTGTTTGATCATGCTTTAAGTCTCTCTGCAATTTCTCCTTCCTAAATTTGATCCACTTATATGACTGGTAAAACTTTTTGCCGGCATCACCTTCAGTTCCTCGTTCAAATCGCGATTTTTTTCCAATTTGTTGAGATTTATCTTTCTTTTTTACCAGTCGTTCAGTTTTCCAAGGCATAGTTAATTTCTTTCGTTTGTAGATTTTCTGCTTTTCATTTTACGGCGGTACACAAACTCAAAAGACTTATAAGAGCTATACTTAGGCGCCGGAAATAACTTCTGATACATGGCTTCAACTGCCTCATATGCCTCGGTATATGTACTGTGAATGGTTTGCTGGTGATGAAATTCAGCAATGAAATTATCAGTATCACTGAGCTGTGCAATCTGCTTTAACTCCCTTATTTGATCTTCTGGTTCCTTCATTGCTGAATCCGTTTATCAATTCAGGCTAAAGCCCGGTGGTGGCTTTATACCGGCAAACATTGCCTTTTTATCCTTCTCAGGTAGCATTGAATAAAGCTCATCGATTTGAGCGTTTTCTTTTAACCCGGATGGGTGTTCAACTACTATCTGCGATTGTTGCCCGGTACGGTTGTAAAGATTAAACCAAGCCATAAGAGCAGCAAAAATATTAGTAGTCAATGTGAACTCCTGAGTATCGTTATCGTAAACTGTATAGGCTGTTTTATTCATTACTCTGTCGCTAAAAGAATAAATGTTGCAGCCCTGTAACGGAGCGCCTTCTGATACTTAACTGGGTTATGCTCTTTGAGAAATCTTAAATTCTGCTCTATCTCTCGTTTTAGTTCCTCGTCGCTTAACTGTGAAAGTTGAGTGTTTTCTTGTGCATTTTTATTCATTGTATTCCTCGTTTGATTGTGTAGTTGCAGTAAATAAATTTTACTTTATTCAATATTAAATTATTTAATATTGTTACTTAGGTTGATTGTTGATTAATCGATTTAATTCTTTGAGATCATCACAGATTAATAATTGGAGCTTAATGTGTTCATTCACCTTTTCTTCTGGATATCCACTCGTTACAATTTTTTCATGTAGATGCTCCGAATACTCAATGTTCGATTCAATACTTTCAAAAAGTTGATTTTTTCTTTCTGTATTTTTTATGAACTTATTCATTTACATGGCTATGTTTATTTGGTTGTAATTGATTTTACAGGGCTGTTAGAACACCGTTTTATTATTAATTAACCTGGCATATTTAGATTTTAAAAATGGTTGCTAGTTGGTATAAGTCCTCTGCTAAGCTCCGGGCCTTGGCAATAGTTAGTGGCTTTCTGGTGGCTCGGCGTTTGGCTCTTTTTTTGAACTTATAAAAGCCAATCTCAAAGTCTAGTTCTATCTTCCTATTGTTAAAGATCATCATATGGGTGTCGGCAACTTCATCAAGATATTGTTGTAATAGCTCGGGGTCCTGTTCCTTCTCAAGTTTATTGATTTCTATAAGCATCTTGGCCATAATCTGCTTGAGATTCAGGGTGCTTTTTGGAGCCTTTGTGGTAGTAGTTTTATTTTGGGGCATAGTATTTAGTTTTAATTATTGGTTAGTAGTGCTTATCTGTTGTTGTTTATCCACCTGATGACGGTATCGTAAGCCTCCTGTAAGAGGCCGTCATTGGGTGGTATTTGTTTTAGTTTTGCTATCGCTTCATGAGCTTTTTCAAGCCCAATTCTTTTTCGTTCCGGCTGTTTTCGCGGTTTAGATTCTTCAAGAATTTCGCCTGTTTCAGCATCTACATTATCAGGCAGATCATATCCGTTATCATTCTCCGGTAGTTCAGCAACATCTTCGGCTGTAATCTTTTTCCCAAATATGTTTCTCTTGCCGATGTTGGAAGTGTTCATCGTAGCTTCCGTACCGTGCTTTGTGGTGTAGGTGCGATTTTTCTCACTGTCATTCGTTGACAGTGAGCTTCTTCTCTGTCTTACAAATTCATGGCTTACTGCACACTGCCTTGCAATTTCTCGATCACTCCACCCACTCCACTCATCATCATTCAAAAGAGTCATTACAGCTTTCCGCTTATCTGAATTAGTACGCCTTAAACCGTGTTTTGAGTTTGCAGATACCGAATAAAGAACAGCATCTCGTTTAGTGCCGGATTTTACATCTGCTTCAATTTCAATATATCCGATAGAGTTGCTGGCGTGATACCTGTGAAATCCGTCAGCCAACCAGTACTTGGCGCCGTCATTAAAAACAACCACCGGAGGAAACTGATCGCCCTCTTTCATGGCTTCTGCATATTCCGCAACCGTATCAATGTCAATATCTTCACGTGGTTGTGTGCCGCCGTCAATTTGTATGCTATTTAATTTTATTTTTGTCATAAGCCTTTTTTTGTGATTCCATACTATCCTTCTCAAATGAAAGGGGATCTTCTTCATTGTGAAGTTGTTCAGGGGAGTCCTTATCCTTGTTTATATCCTCAACCTTATCAGCTTCTTTTTCCTCTTCTTTATCCTTAGCTCTATCGCTACCATTTTGATACCCTACAGATAGGGTAGGCTTGGGGTATATACTCATATACATATCTACCTCTTCTTGGGGCATAATCTCGGCTTGATTCTCGCAAAACCACTCCCACAAGCCACGTTCGTGCATTATACCGATGTAACTTTTATGAGCCGGTGATTTGTTACTAAGGGGCTTGTTGCCCTTGCAGTATTGAAATTCAACGAACCCTACGATAAACCAGGCTCCTGAATCCAATTGAATAATTCGTTCTTCAGAATTATTTACAGCCATAACAAAATCATCCCAAAAAGAAACCGGGTCCCCTGAAATCCCAACATGAAAAGCAGCGAGCTTCAAGTTAGTATCCCACACACCAATATTATCGCAACGGTCAGTGATATATTTGAGCATTAATTTTTGAGTGGGAGTGAGAAACATATACCAATCAGCCTCCCATATATTAATTTCAGTAAAGCGCTTTTTACTCTGCATCTAGCCCCTCTATTTCCTTCCAATAAGCTTTCGTGAAGTTCGCCTGGCACATTGAACATAGTTGCCCCCTGAGTTCGTCAAAGACTTTTTGAGAAGTGTTACTGTCTCCTTTTAGCGAAAGCGTAGCCTTTGCCATATTACGGCCGTTGCGAGCTGCTATTGCTGGAGACGTGCGCCGGCATTCCCGGCTACATGTAGAATTGTTTTTTAAAGAGGTTTGAGCTACTTTAAGAGCGTTTGAGCATTCATAAAGCGATTTACTATTAGCCAGCCCATCCCCCGGGTTGGCTTTTTTCATTTTATTGGCCCCATAGTTCTTTTTGCGGCTTCTGATCGAATATGTTGCGGAGCGGGCTCGTTTGAATTAACTCGATCCACCATGTTCTCCTCTAAAAATTCAACTAAATCACTTTCAAGAAACACAATCCTTTTACCGGGCTTGTAGTGTTTTATTGAACCTTTGGCTGTAAGAGAGTAGAGGTAGGATTTTGAAACCATTAAAAACTCTGCTGCCTCTGCTATACCCATTGGTTTTTTATTAGGTGCTGTCATTGCTATAACCTTATTTATGTTAATTGCTGTTAACACAATTATTGTAAGGGTATAAGCAAGTGAAGTACAGGAAACTCATTTCCTAATGTTTCCTGTACTTTTCCTAAAACTTATTAAATGGGTCGATTATTACTAACCGTACGATTAAACCCATAAGGATCATTAATACCAAAGCCATATTTACTTTTTATCTCATCATCTGTCATTTTCAGATCATCAATAAGCCATCCTCTTATTTCATGGTACATGGGTTTAACCTCCATTCCATTACGCCTAAGTGAGGCCGCCGTATCAAGCAGTTCATCTCTTGTTGGTTTGTTTGATTCTGTAAATGCCCTCGATTTACTTTCTACCTCTTCAATATTGTTTTCAATGATGGCCTTCAGCCGAATGAGCCCAGTGTGTTCAAAGGGGGCTAAAACCCCCAAATAAATCTCCCAACCTTCTTCAATGGATTCAATGTTATCTGTTTCCATTCTCTTTGCAATTTCTTCTCTTTGTTTTATTGTCATATTCTTTAAATAATCACCCATAAAGGACTCTAAAGAGTAATTATTTATATCGCTTAAAAGCGTTCTTAGGTTGGATAATTTGTTATTAGTTTCTGTCTCTACAAATTGCCTTAAATCTGTATCTGATATATTTATGGATTTATCAATTATCTCTAGCTTATCATTGAAGTCAACTTCTTTAACCTCCTTTAAAGAAGGATTACGGCGCCGGTAAATCTCCTTTTGAACATCTTGTTTATATTTTTTTAGTCCTCGAACCGCATTGTCATTTCTTTCATCCCAATACTCAAACAATTTAGACTCATCAACTTCTGCAGGATACTGATATTTGGGATTGGCATTAATTATACTGACAATCTCGTTTTCTCTAGCTCGCAGATTCTTACTGATTAATTCATATATCTTTTCAAGATGGTAGGTCTTGAGGTCTTTTAGATATGTTCTGTGCTTATAGCCTTCACTAAGCATTTTTTGAACTTCTCTTTCTGTTATTAAAGTCATATCACATTTTATCTATTGCAGATTTACGATCAGAACTCACTAAATGCAGATACTTCTCTGTACTGCCAACACTCTCATGGCCCATAAGTTTACTTACAGTAAAGATGTCAACACCCCGCCGGAGCAACCTTGTAGCAAATGTGTGCCGGGCCATGTGAAAATGAACATGCTTCTTTATACCAGCCTCTTTTCTCCATTTGGATAACCAATAGGTGACTATCGATTCAGTAATATCAAAAACATTATCACCCATACTGATCTCTACATCTAAAAGCTTCTCTGCATCTTTATGTAAAGGAATGTGAACCCGTTCATTGGTTTTACCCTGCTTCATTTCCACCTGGTAATAAGTCTTATCAGTTTCTGGATCGATCAACTCCTGAATATCATCCCATTTAATATTTTTCACATCAGAGAACCTTAAGCCAGTGTAAACACTAAACAGAAATGATCTTTTAACATCCACCCTTTCACAATCCGTTTTCCACAGTTTTTCTATTTCTATATCATTCAAATAGTTTATTCGTGGCGGATCTTTTTCAATATTTTTAATGTCATTCAGATATATCGGATTACCTTTTATTATACCTCGACTTGCAGCTTTATTTAGAGTGGATCGGAGTATTAAGAAATAGGTTCTGGCTGTGTTCTTTGATACCTCTTCAAGTAGGTGTGCCTTAAACCCTTTCAGCCATCCGGCGCTTATATCATCGAAAGGAATATTGTGTTTATCATAATCGCGTATCTGCTTCAGTACAGACCAAACATTTTTATTTCCATGCTTTTCAAAATCCTTTGCAATGATCTCCATAAAATCACTGAAAAGGAGATCTGGGTCATTTCTATCAAAGTCGAAGTTTTCATTAAAAATCTGTACCTCACGCTTTGAACGTATCGCCTCCGCTAGCCTCTTGATTTCTCTGTTTGATTTTTTACTTTTATCAAGATAGAGATCAAGAAATTCATACTTCCTTTTCCCTTTGTGGTAGATGTCCAGGTATAAAGAAATGCGCCCAGAGCCGAGCTTTCGCTCACGTAGTTTCACACCCATAATAGTATTGTATTCTGTTAAATGGTTTTACCATAGTAACAAAATAACAACAAAAGAGAAAGAATATTTAGAAATGACTGCAAATTAAAAGAGCAAAAAGGCTATTTAAATAACGTGAGAAGGGGAAAGCAATTTGCTGTTAATAATCCTGTAATATACGTTGATTCCACTTAAAGTGACGAGCGGAATTCCTTATCAGGGAAAAACTGTATCACCCGTTAAGTAGAGTCCTTCAAATGGGGAAAGGCCAGTGCAATCTTACAAAAATATTTGTGAATTAATGATGACCTAATATCTAAAAGCACAAGCGGACGCTTGCGCTTTTTCATATAAGTCAGAGATTTGAAACCCTGAGAAATATTATACCGCTACTGCACTATTGGCCAGAGCAGGGTTTTCTACCGGTTCGTCGGATTCAATCAAGCCATCACGCAGCCGAAGAATACGACGGGCATGGTTGGCAATGTCGTTCTCATGTGTAACTACAATGATGGTATTTCCGGCCCTGTATAATTCTTCGAAAAGATTCATAATCTCATCTCCCGTTTTTGTATCCAGATTTCCTGTTGGCTCATCTGCCAGTAAAATTGAAGGACTGTTTACTAAAGCACGTGCAATGGCAACTCGCTGACGCTGTCCACCTGAAAGTTCATTTGGTTTGTGATCAACCCGATCACCCAACCCCACTTTCTCAAGTGTTTCTGTGGCCCTTCTTTTTCTTTCCGCACTTTTCATTCCTGAATAAATGAGAGGAAGTTCAACGTTGCTTAAACAGTCTGTTCGTGGCAATAGATTAAACGTCTGAAAAACGAAGCCAATTTCACGATTTCGAACCTGTGCAAGTTCGGAATCATCTAAATCGCTAACATTACTTCCGTTTAAAATATAAGAGCCATCCGATGGTGTATCCAGGCAACCCAGCATATTCATCAATGTGGATTTTCCTGAACCAGAGGGTCCCATAATGGCGATGTATTCGTTGTGGTTTACATCAAAAGAAACCCCATTTAATGCCTTTACAAGCATTGTGCCCATTTTATAGATCTTTTTAAGATCGCGTATTTCAATGACTGGTTTACTCATAAGTCCCCGATTAATTTGTTGCAAGTTGCTGACGATCTACCACGCTTAGTTTATCGCCTTCTTCTAACTCTCTGGAGAGAACACGATAACTTCCTGTTACAATATCCTGTCCCGCATTTATGCCACTCAAAATTTGAATATGAGTGTTATCACTGATTCCCGTCTCTACTTCTACTCTTTTAGCTACTCCATTATCATTTACAAACACAACGCGGCGGAAATCCTCTTCATTTGAATTATCGCGGTTTGATGGTTCCTGATCCAGAGAATCAGCCACGGCATCCTGTGCAAAATCACGAACCGTTACGGCTTGAATGGGAACAGCTACAACATCATAAACCGTATTACTTTTAATATCGACCGTTCCAGACATCCCGGGTTTAAAATTGGGCGAAAACTCCTGATTTTCTCTTTCAGGATCTTGATCGTTTACATTCACAAACATCTCATTAGCGGAAGCATCCAAATTATGAGGAGTAATCACCCTAATTTTCACCTTATAATTTGTTACCTGATCCGCAGAACTTTCTCCGCTAACATCGGCTGAATTGGATATTTCTGTAACTACACCCTGAAAAAGTCTGTTTGGATAAGCATCTACTTCTATATCAGCCGTATCGGCAAGAGTAACATTTACGATGTCATTCTCATTTACATCTACAGACACTTCCATTTGATCGAGTCGTGCAATCGACATCATCTCCGTACCTGCCGTTTGAGACTGCCCTAAAACCCTCTCGCCTTGTTCAACGGCCAGACGGCTGATAGTTCCATCTTTTGGCGCGCGAATTACGGTTTGTTGAAGCTCCTCCTCGGCTCTTCTCAATTGTGCCTGTGCACTTTGAATCTGAAATTCAGTTGCCCTAAAATTTGCTTTCTGAGCTTCATAATTGTTTTGAGTCTGCGAATATTCTAACTCAGAAATCAGGTCTCTGTCATAGAGTTCCTTGTTTTTCAAATATTCAGTTTCGGCCTGTAATTGAGTTGCCCGTGCCTGCTCCATTCGTGCCTGCTGTGTTAGCATAAAAGCACGCAGTTCATCAATTTGCGCCTGATAAATATCGGGTTTAATTCGAAGTAGTAAATCCCCCTCACGAACAAAGTCACCTTCAAGTACAGCTAACTCAATAATTTCACCCGATACATCCGGACGAATGATAACTTCCGCTTCGGGTTGAATTCTCCCTGATGCAGAAACAATTTGTGTGATGGTTCTTGATTCAGCCTCCGCTGTTTCAACCTGCTTTTCCTGAGCTTCGCCGTCCATCCAGCCCATTGTTTTTGCCATTGCGGCTGTAACAGCAAATAATAGAACCAATACCCCAAGAATTTTTAAGAGTTTGTTTGTTGCAGATTGTTTTTTTCCCATCACTTTGTTCTCCGTTATTGGTAATTATTAATTAATTGAAACACCTGAGCCAAGCTGACCGATGTAATAATCCATCAACTGCTCTTGAAATATAAAGTTGTAAACGGCTTGTATTCTATCAGATTGGGCTTGTACAAAGTTAGAATTTGCCAAATTAAGCTCAATCAATGTGGTAGAGCCAATTTCATAACGCTGTTGTTCTGTTTCATAAGCACGTTCGGCAGCAATTAATGCCTTATCAGTTGATTCCAGCTCTTTGGAAATGGCTTGATAATCGTTATATGCCTGGCGCACTTCTTCACTAATCTGAAATCGGATATTTTCGAGATCAAGTTCGCTGTTTTTCAGTTGTACCTGTGCACTTTCTAATGATGTTCGTGTATTCCATCTGCTAAAAATTGGAATTTGAATTGAAAATCCAACTCCACGAGTAATTCTCTGATCAAAAAACTGATCGTTAAATGGAACCGTTTCAGAGAAATTATCGCGGAAATAACTTGATGAAATTCCGGCACTTAATGATAAAGATGGATAAAAATCTGACATTGCAATTCGGGTTCCCTGCTCGTTACTTTCGATAAGTTTTTGTTGAGCCAGAAAATCACTTCTTGATTCTAAAGCTGCATCAATCATTTCATTAAGATTTAGATCAACCGGAACCAGTGCCAATTCATCTGTATCGGGTGCACTTACTTCAATATCCGTAATTGAGGGGTCTTGCATAATGCGTATCAAACTTGCAATACTTACTTCTAACGAATTCTCGGCTTGGATAACCGCCAGTTCATCGTTAGCAACAGTCGCTTCTTGGTTATAAAGATCTACGGTTGGGCGAGATCCTACTTCTACCTGTGCTTCTACCTGATTTAACTGACTTTGACTTGCTTCTAAACTGCTTTCGGCAATTTTCATCAGTTCTTTATCCAATACTACTTGCAAATATCTACTTGCTGTTTCAAAAATGATCGTCTCACTTAACCGATCATAATCCATCTCCTCTGCTTCTTGATTAATTTCTGTCTGTCGTAGGTTGGCAATATTTCTAAATCCTGTAAAAACATCAATATTTGCATTTACACCACCACTTAATCTGTAACTAATTCGATCTCCAAAAGTTGCGTCCTCTTGAATAAACTGTACACCCGAATTTCTATCCCCACCAAAATTAGCACTTAAAGAGGGAAGGAAATCAGCACGGGCGCTCCAAATTCGGGTATCAGCTAAGTTTAAATTATTATCAGCTTGTTTTAACTGGTAATTATTTTCAAGCGCAATTTGTATAGCCTCTTCCAGCGAAAAGGATTGGGTTTGGGCAAAAGTAATTAGGGGCAATAGCAAAAAAACTGGGCACAGTAGTAATATCTTCTTCATTTGTATAATATTTATCTTTCGTTTTTAGGGTTACACGATAAAGTGTAATGAGAGTTGCAGAGAATTTATTCCTATTCAGGAAATAAATACTTTTTTTAACATTTGCCCCTTTAAGAGGCAAAATATTAAGTTACTGATCGTTAGAAGAGGGCTTATTTATTTTATCTGAAGATTTTATTCGCGGAATAACTTCGTTATCAACTATATCAGATACAAAAACCATTGCTTTTCGCGCGGCAAGTCTTTTTAATTCGTCTACTAAAAGAGATGTCAAACCAATTCGTGATTCACCCGAATGATCATTTTTATGCTTTTTTTGCTTAGAGGAACGGGAGTTTTTCAACAAGCCTACTGTAAATCCAACTAATACAGCATAACCAACTGCTTTAAGAGGATTTCTTCTAATTGTTTGAGCCGGTTTTAGCGAGCCGTCAACAGCGCTTTTTACCCCCCCAATTTTAGCAGCATATTTTTTTTCGATAATCTCAAGCTCATTTTTAAGTCGTTCTTTTCGTACCTGAATCTCTTCGATGTTACTTTTTTGATGATCACTCACAATATCTCCTCATTTTTCTTAGAAATACCAGTCTTTTTAGGGTTTTCCGGTAAAATCTCGAAGTTTTCCGACATTTTTTTTAACAAACCATGTTGAAATTTCTTAACCAAAGGTTTATAACCCACTTTAGAAAAAATATACCCAAACAATAACAAGGGTAATGCTGCCACAAGAAAACCCAGGGCAAAACTTTCTAACAACCCACTCAAATAATAAGCGAGTGCAAACCATGCAAATAGAAAACCCATTGCCATAGCGACAATTCCAATAATTTTCTGAAGAGAGTCAGCGAATAAATAAGATACCTGCTCCGTCAGGGAAATCATCGTCAACTGAATTCTGTTTTCGATATAGGTTTTAAAATCTTTTCCTATGTGATTATCATCAATGGATTCACGTTCTGTTTTAGAGGATGTTTTTGAATGAATAGGCATTATTTATCTGATTTAAACAATTTCGCAAAAAAATATCCTACAATAGCCCCTGCAATTACGCTTTGTATAGGATGTTTTCGAATTAACAGTTCAGCTTCTGTTCTGGCTTCTTCGAATTTCTCTTTCAATTCAGCATTATGTAACATCTCTCTGCCTTCATCAATAACATTTTCCAATTCATCATTCAAATTGTTGATAATATTCTCTTCCATGACTTTTAAATTTTGTTTGTGTTTACTTTCTAAAATAACAGGATCCAAGGTAAGGAGAAAGAAGAATAGGATAAAAAATCATGCCAATTCTAAAGCACTTGCCAATAAAGGCTATTCGATGTTGATAAAAAAGTGCTGTATAAACTTGAGTAATAATGAACCACGTTATTTTGAGCCTGTGTAAAACTTACTCGTATCGCAGGCTTTCGATAGGGTCGAGTTGAGCTGCTTTAAAAGCGGGATAGACTCCAAAAACTACACCAATAATGGTCATTCCTATTAGACCACCCACAGCCGACCCCCATGGAATTACAATACTGGCTTCGAGCCAAAGTGCAGCAGCATTTCCCAAAGCAACTCCCAAAATTATGCCGATCACCCCCCCAATTTGACAAATCGCAATCGACTCCATCAAAAATTGAGAGACGATCGCTTTTTTAGTTGCGCCAACTGCTTTACGGATACCAATTTCCCGTGTGCGTTCAGAAACGGAAACCAGCATAATATTCATCACCCCAATACCGGCTCCCAACAGAACAATTCCACCAATCACAAATCCAATTACGTAAAGCACACCCGTAAACTGATCGAAAGCACCACTTAAAGATTCGTTGGTAGAAATTTCAAAATCATTAGGATCAGCGGGATCAACTTTACGAATAGCACGGAGTATACCCGTCATTTCATCAATCGCATGAGCAATATTTTCAACGGATCCCGCTCTTATTTGTATTCCGATATTTTGATTTCGTCCATACAGACCGGCCATCACTGTATATGGAACCACTACAAACCGATCGAGAGTATTTCCAAACACATTTCCTTTAGCTTCTGTAACTCCAATTACCGAATATCTTCTTCCCTCAATGCGTATCTCTTTTCCTACCGGTGCCGTACCCTCAAAAAGAGCAGAAGCAACATCAGCCCCAATAATTGCCACCGGTCTTGCATAGTCTATATCCTCTGGTAAAAAGTTTCTGCCTTCTTCAATTTCGTATGCATTACTGGTTAGGTAAAATTCATTTCCTCCTCTAATTCCAATATTGGGTTCAGTTTCTTCCTCTCCAAAAGAAACACGAGTAGTACGGTATTGCCTGTTGGGACCCACTTCGGAAGCACTTCTGCTTAAATCCTGAAGATCTTCCATTTGTTCGATGGTAATATCGGGCCGGTTTCTGTAAAGCTCCCAATCAGTAGGGCCCATTGAAATTGCGGGGGTTTTAGAAACCGTTATAACATCACCCCCCATCAAACTCAATGTATCTTTAAAATAGCTATCTAAAACCATTACAGCAGTATTTGCACTGATGATTGCAAATACGCCGACAGAAATTGCAAGCAAAGTTAACGATGATCGAAGTTTGTTTGCCCGAATAGAATCAATGGCCTGACGAAATACTTCCAAGATGTTCATAATTATTCGTATCTGAGTGATTCAATGGGATCTGATTTTGCAGCTTTACTTGATGGAAGGTATCCAAACAAAATTCCGATAAATGCACAGATTAAAATAGCATTAAGAACGGTCATCCAATTTAAATACGCCACGAAGAATTGATTAATGAGCTCGGTAATTCCAACCGACAGCAGTACACCTATCACACCTCCAACAAGACAAATAATGATCGATTCCATTAAAAACTGCAACAGAATTTCCCACGATTTTGCACCTACTGCTTTTCGAATACCGATCTCTTTTGTTCGTTCTTTTACAGATACAAACATAATATTCATCACTCCAATACCACCTACAAACAGAGCCAAACCCGTTAAGAAAATTCCGATGCCATAAATTGCCATTTTCATTCCCTGAAATTCCTGTTCAAAAAGGGCCGCTTTATTGATTGCAAAATCATCATCCTCGAGGGGATCGAGCTGGCGAATTTGGCGCATCGCTCCTATTACTTCATATTCTCCATCGGCCATAGCTTCTTCACTATCAAATTGTACCGATAGTTGAATTCCATACCTTAATCCATAAATGGTGCCATAGGCATTGATCGGAACTACAATTTTATTATCTGTATCCTCCATGCCAAGGAAATTCCCTTGCCGTTCCAAGGTACCTATCACCAAAAATCGTTGACCCTGAATTCGAATTTGTTTCCCAATAGGATCTTCACTTTCAAAAAGGGCATCAACTACACTCCCTCCTATCACCGCTACTCTTGCTGCCCGTTGCTGGTCATAATCGTTGAACGCCCTTCCATCTTCGATGTTGAGTCCGGCTGTTTCAAAAAAGTTAGGGGTAGAACCATTTAGATCTACACCTTCAATTAATTTATCATTATAACGCACATTTGATCTGCGATTCGCCGATGCAGCAACTTCCGTTGCAGTTGGAGTTAACTGACGAAGATCTTCCACATAATCGAGCCGCATCTCTCTCCTGTTTCTATACTCCCACCATTTATATTCCCCACCAAATCCCCATGGCCATTTTTCAACAAAAACCACATTTCGGCCAAGCATATCCATGCTCTCTTCAAACGTTCTGTCAATTCCATCGGAGATGGTGTTCATCGCAGTTACCGATACAATACCAATTACAATACATGTTGTGGTAAGAATTGCCCTGGTTTTATTTGTCCAGATTGCAGTAAATGCAATTTTGGTTCCCTCAATAAGGCTTATTAATATCCGGTTCATACCTCAAATCTTTTTATTTTAAGAAGCTTACGGATATCTTTCGATTTCGTTGCAATCTTTTTCACTTTCAACAATTTTAATTTTTAAAAAATGAACAAAGTAGACATTTTGGCTTTTGGTGCACACCCTGATGATACTGAGTTAAGTTGTGCCGGTACACTGGCTTCGTTAATTAAACAAGGCCTTAAAGTTGCGGTTGTTGATTTAACAGAAGGTGAAATGGGGTCACGTGGTACACGGGAATTACGACGAAAAGAGGCGAAAAATGCATCCGAAATAATTGGTTTGCACAGCCGGGAAAATCTCAGGCTTGCCGATACGGAATTACTAAACACCCGTGAATTTCAGCTGCCCATCATTCAAAAAGTGCGGAAGTATCAACCACATATCTGTATTTTACCGGCTCCAATCGATCGTCATCCTGATCATGGAAATGCATCACAACTCCTGACAGATGCCATTTTTTACAGTGGATTGGTTAAAATTGAAACCAAAAATGATGAACGAAATATTCAAGAGCCCCATCGACCGTCTCATGTTCTTCACTACATGCAAAATTATCCATTCGATCCCGATTTTGTATTTGATATAACTGACACCATCGACCTAAAAGAAAAAGCCATTAAAGCATTTTCCAGTCAGTTTCACGTTAAAGATCCGGGGGATGAACCGGAAACCTATATTTCCGGAATGGATTTTTTTGAAGGACTCCGGGCAAAAGCGAGACACTATGGTCACCTTTCCGGTGTTACTTATGGAGAACCCTTTTTGTATGCCCAAAAACCGTTCCCATTAACGAACGTAGACTTTTTGATGGGTACATCACCTAAGCGATAATTCTTTCGGTCACTTTTGTAGCCTGTAATTGCATAACATCACACCTTATTAAATCAACATGGAAGACAAATATAAAGCCCCAGATCAAACACAAATAGGTCATGTACATCTTAGTGTATCTGATCTGGATACCTCCCTAAGTTTTTATCAAGGACTACTTGGATTTGAGATTACTCAGTATTACGGGGATAGCGCTGTATTTTTGTCAGCGGGTGGATATCATCATCACATTGGGTTGAATACATGGCGAAGTAAAGGGGCTCCGCCTCCACCCCAACACAGTACCGGTCTGTTTCATCTGGCAATTCTCTACCCTACCCGTAAAGATCTGGCAGAAATTGTAAAGCGAATTATAGATAAAAATTATCCGATCGATGGAGCCTCAGACCATGGGGTTTCCGAAGCGATTTATCTACAAGATCCCGACGATAACGGAGTTGAGCTCTATTGGGATAAGCCCAAAAATCAGTGGCCGATAGATTCGAAAGGAAATCTGATGATGAAAACCGATCCCCTGGATGTTGAAAATTTACTTAGGAACCATAACATGGTTTAAAAAAGTTATCACGGGGGGATGAGCTTTCAATATTGTCTCTATTAAAAGTTGCTCAAAAATAATTATTGATACCATTCAACTAATTTGATACAAATTCATTACAATTATTTGCCAAATCTACCCTTATCTTAGTAACAAATTTTACTACGCTTTAAAGATTATCTATGAAATTTCTTTCTCTATTTCTTTTACTGTTTCTCAGCACATCGGTTGAATCTCAAGCTCAGCAATCGACCCGCATGTCAAGCGCTGACCAGGTTAATATTGAGGTTAAAAAATCACAAAATGTTATTCCTGCCGGTAGTTCAGCCAAAGTTGCAATCCTTTTAAATCTCGCGGACGGATGGCATGTAAATTCAGACCAACCGTCACTTGATTTTTTAATTGGAACGGAGCTCACTTTACAGGAGCGGGATGACCTGGTTATTTCTGGGATTCAATATCCGCCATCAAAACTTTATAAGTTCGATTTTGCAGAAGATGAAGTTGATGTATTTGAAGGAGAATCCCCCATTTTTGTTACTCTTTTTGCATCTGAAGATCTTGAAGCAGGAAGTTATGATTTTGAAGGATCGCTACGCATTCAGGCTTGTGATAATGAAATTTGTCTGGCTCCCACTTCTGTTCCCGTCTCATTTAGCGTAGAAGTTTCGGCCGCAGGGACAGGTTTTCAGCCGCTAAATCAAGGGTTATTTGAAGGTGCTGATGCCGATGGCTCCATTATTGATGCACTCTCAGCACGGGGTGGCGGCGAAATTGCTGCGCTGTTTGATTCACTTGGGCTTTTCTGGGCATTCACAGGAATTTTTCTCATTGGACTGGCATTAAACCTCACACCCTGTGTCTACCCAATGTTATCCGTTACGGTTTCTCTTTTTGGAAGTAAAAAAGGAGAATCGAGCCGGTTAAGCCACTCCTTTTTCATGGCATTCGTTTATGTGATGGGGATCGTGGCAATGTACAGCGTTCTCGGTGTTGCAGCTGCCTATACCGGTGCACTTTTTGGGAGCTGGCTGCAGAGTCCCATTGTACTGGCTGGAATCGGTATTCTAATTTTTGCGCTCGCCCTCAGTATGTTTGGGCTTTACGAACTTCAGCCTCCATCCTCGATGATGCAGTCCCTTAGCGGAACCCAACGGAAAACAGGTGGTGTATTTGGACACTTCTTTTCCGGTTTGGTGGTCGGCGTATTTGCTGCGCCATGCATCGGCCCTCCCATTATTGCACTGCTTGCTTTTGTGGGATCTCAGGGAGATCCACTTTTCGGTTTTGCCATCTTTTTTGTGATGGCATTTGGACTCGGATTCCCCTACCTGATTTTAGGTACATTCAGTGGGTTACTTTCAAAAATGCCAAAGTCCGGAACCTGGATGGTTTGGGTGAAAAAAGTTTTCGGTGTGGTGTTAGTTGGTGTTGCACTTTTCTACATCGCCTTAGCATTTGCCCCCGGTTACTCCATGCACGTAATTATTGCGACTCTGGTTGCAGGTGGAATTTATCTTGGCTTTTTGGAAACATCCGGTAAAGGAATGAAAATATTTACCCGTGTAAAATGGGGAATGGGTGTGATGTTGCTTGTCATTGCGGGAATGCTTTTTCAGAACCTCCAGAAAGAAGGAATTATTTGGGAAGAATATAGTGATGAGAAGTTTGAACAAGCTATTGCCGATGGAGATCCAATTATAATGGATTTCTACGCTGATTGGTGTATTCCCTGTCTTGAGCTGGATCGATCTACATTTACCGATACCGATGTGATTGATGCCACTCAAGAATTCAAACGATTCAAAGTGGACATGACTCAGTACGAATCCGAACGATCCGAAACTCTTCGTCAAGAATTTAGAGTGGATGGAGTACCCACAATTGTATTTATTAACAGGGAAGGCGAAGAAGTATATGACGCTCGAGTAGTAGGGTTTCTGAGGGCGGATCGATTTTTAGAAAGAGTTCTAATGACGGTTCCATCAGAAGAGTTAACCAATGGCAGGTGACCGAGGACCGAAAAACACCCTTCATGCGTCTGAGCAGAGCGAAGTCCTTGATGCGTTGTTTTTACGGGATCGCCCCTTACCCCCGCCACGCTTCAAGGTGCAAGCACGCTTGAAGGAGGCTTTCCGGAATCTGAAGAGATTTAACGTCCCAAGGGTTGATCAATCACCCACTCTCCCACTTTTTGATTCAGGAAAAAGCAGTATAGCAGATAGAAAAGAAACGGAATTCCATCAGAAATATAAATTACAGTTTCGCTTTCACCCCCTATCATATATCTGATCAAAAATCCTGTTCCCATCCAGATAAAAAATCCATAAAACCAGTCTGTCTTACCGTGGATAAAGAGCACGTAAAGCATATAGGGTGTAAACAGGATTCCCAGTAAAATAAATACGGATAATAACAGTGAAGCGAGATATATCTCTACGATCATTAAAATAGCCAGTCCAAAAAAAAGAACGGCTACCTTTGGTGAATTTAGTATTGATCTGAGCTTTTCGAGAGTAAACATTTTTTTGATTCATTAAATTTAAACAACCTTCACACGCGTTGTTTGAATCCAAGCCCCTTACCAAAAATAGGAGCACAAGGGAGACCCTTGCGCTATTTCTTTGCGGGGTTACCTTGCCCTACTTTATCGGGCCGTTTTCACTGGCAAGACCGTACTATTAGGTTACTTGAAGGAAATAAAAAGGAGCTTATCTTCTGA
>JBBDPF010000012.1:0-1223 GCA_040876545.1 Balneolaceae bacterium
ATCTTAATTAAAAACGTCAACCTTATTTAGGCACCTACACCCTGAACCCTGAACCTTGAAACATGAACTTATTCTACACACAACCCAAAAACTGTAAAAAAGATACACTAGTCCTGAAAGATCAGGAGGCGAAACATGCGGTGAGTGTGCTTCGGTACAGGGAGGGGGATGAGATTTTGGTGACGGATGGTGTTGGGCACCGGTTTGAGGGAGTGATACAATCAACCCGAAAAAAGGAAGTGTTGGTTGATGTGAAGGAGTCGGGTTTTGAGGAGCCATCTGCCCGGGATGTAACGTTGGCGCTGGGCGTGATCAAAAAACGGGATCGCCTGGAGTTTGCCGTGGAGAAGGCTGTGGAGCTGGGGGCAAATCGTATTGCGCTGTTTCGGGGCGATCATACCGAAAAAGGAAAAGTGAGAATGGACCGTGTGGAGGCTACGGTCATGAGCGCGATGAAGCAGTCGCTGCGGGTCTGGCTACCGACTGTGGAGCTGTTTGAAAGCATGGACGAGCTGTTGGAGAAGAGATCTTCGTCACTGTTTGTGATCGCGGATCAGAAAAGCACAAACGAAAAGCTGAATCTTTCGGATGATGATAAGGAGGTGGTTTTGCTTGTGGGCCCTGAGGGTGGTTTTTCAAAGAGGGAAGAGAAGTTTTGGGAATTGGGATCTGATCTGAATACTAAAACGGTATTGTTAGGGGAGAAGCGCCTGCGAGCAGAAACGGCCGCGGTGGTGATGGTTTTGAAGGGACTGTATTGAAAGATTATAGATTAAAAATTTAAGATTACTTCATTTCGTGGAAATTACCCTCAAAATAGTCAGTGTTTGCGCCATCATGTACGTAACGCGGATCGCTGATCCGCAGAAGGGAAAGAGAAACAGAAGAACAAAGAGATGTAGTGTTTTTTCTAACAGGTTCAATATTTAACTACGGGTTAAATGACTTTATTCAAGAGCCCCCTCTGTGTCTTCCCTTGGAAAGAGTGGTACTTGCGCCATCCTGTGTTCCCTGTGCGCCCCGTGGTTTCACCTATTTCCTAAAACACGTTCTCTGTTTTTCTGTTGATCGGTTTCTCTGTTTCTCTGTTTTTTCCTCTCTCTGTGTCCCCTTTGCGCCCCGTGGTTTCACCTATTCCGTGACGCTTGAAGGACTTTCGCTATCGCTACAGACGCTTCCAGGACGCTCAACTATTTCCTAAAACACGTTCTCTGTTTTTCTGT
>JBBDPF010000012.1:1323-117802 GCA_040876545.1 Balneolaceae bacterium
TGATCGGTTTCTCTGTTTGTCTGTTTTTTCCTCTCTCTGTGTTCCCTGTGCGCCCGTGGTTTCACCTATTTCGCGACGCTGGAAGGACTTCCGCTATCGCTACAGACGCTTCCAGGACGCTTAACTATTTCCTAAAACACGTTCTCTGTTTTTCTGTTGATCGGTTTCTCTGTTTGTCTGTTTTTTCCTCTCTCTGTGTTCCCTGTGCGCCCCGTGGTTTCACCCATCCCGCGACGCTTGAAGGACTTCCGTTATCGCTACAGACGCTTCCAGGACGCTTAAACCAGCCCAAAAAAAAAGCCGCGGTGACTGAGCAGGTATTTGAGCTGAACCTGATCGCCATCGCGGCTTTTATGGAACAAATATTTTGTTTAGCGGCTGGCAGCTTTCTGAGCGTAGGTTTCTAATTTGGATACTTCTTCCCAGAGGGTCATGGCTTCTTTCATAGAATTGTTGAAGTAGTCGTTGATAATGGGATAGAATTTCTCATTTCCCCAAACCTGACGGGCAACTTCAGCCTTCATACGACCAAAGTTCATTGTTGATAGTTCTTCGTAGTCTGCTTCAGAGATAATAAGATTATTATCTTCAACTTTTGGTTCTTCAAGGTCATTGTTGATTTCCATTCCACGATCTTTCATCATAGAGAAGAACGTTTCACGGTCTTCGGTACTCCATTCAAAGTCATTTCTGAATTCCTCAAAATTGTCTTCCCATTCATCGCGGAAGCTTTCGCCATTTTCATCGAGGTATTCTCTGACAAAATCAAAATCAACCCGATTAGCCAACATAAAGTTGAATACGTACCCGGATGTGGTATCAGGTTCTACGATAAAGTCAGGCACAATTCCGCCGCCGCCATAAACGGTACGTCCGGCAGATGTTGAAAATCGGAGTGAATCAGGGATATCTTCTTTGAATTCACTGGAATTCATAGAGAAGTCGGAATCATCATGATCAATTTCGTAGGCAAAATCTTCGCTTCTTCCATCAAACGGTTTTTGGATGAGTCGTCCGGAAGGGGTTAAATAACGTGAGATCGTTACCCTGATATTGCTGTTATCAACTAATTGATACTGCTGTTGTACGAGGCCTTTCCCAAAGGTTCGGCGGCCCACTACAAGTCCGCGATCGTGATCCTGAATGGCACCACCCACAATTTCACTGGCGGAGGCAGAACCTTCATTTACCAATGCAATGACGCCCATATCTTTCAATGAACCATCTCTTTGAGAGGTGACAACGGAGTTAAAACGCGTATGTTTACTTTCGGTTGAAACGAGTTTTGTACCCCGTGGGAAAAACTCTTCGGAAATGGCTATGGCCTGACTCAAATATCCACCGGGATTGTTGCGCATATCAAGCATTAACCGATTCATTCCTTTTGCTTTTAAATCCTTTGCTGCCGCAATAAATTCCTCATGTGTTGTGGCTGCAAATCGGTTGATTTTAATATATCCTGTCCGTTCATCAAGCATATAGTACGAATCAAGCGTGGTGATGGGTATATCATCGCGGGTAATTCTAAAGGAAATAGGATTGTTATTTCGAGGCCTTAGCACTTCAATATTTACATCTGTTCCTTTTTTGCCGCGAAGCCTGTGCATTACATCTTCATTGGAATATCCAACGGCACTGGTATCATTAATAGAGATAATGCGATCGCCGGACATAATTCCAAGCTGATCACTGGGGCCGCCGGAAATAGGTGTAATAACGGTGATGGTATCCTGCATAATATTAAACTGAATACCAATACCCTGAAACTTGCCATCAAATTCTTCCTGTATTCGGTCGCTGTCTTCCGGCTCAATATACACGGAGTGGGGATCGAGTGTTTTCAGCATTTCTTTAATAGATCGCTCGGTAAGCTTATCCATGTTTACATCAGGATGATTATTGGCTACATAAAGATATGCATCTTCAAATTTATCATAGGACTCCCGCAGATTTTTCACATTTGTATTGGAAAATGTGGTATCAATTGGGGTTTCACTTAATGAAAGGGTAGAATCTTCCATGGCATATACAAGTCCTAATATGCTTCTTTCGTAGAGCTGATCAAGACTGGTATCACCAAAGTAATTATCCATTACCCTTCGTTGTACCTGCATGTACTTATGAAGATTTTTTTGATGATCGTCATTCGAAACGATGATATTATCAGCGCCTGCTAACCAAACAGCAGACAGTAAAAGGAGAGCAATAAGTTGAGGGGCGACAAATTTTCTAAAGGACATCAAGAGAGAGTTTTCGAAATTAAGCCGATAACTATTTGAGCATTACCGATCGTTGGGGACATGTCTGATTACTTACCTGTGAAAACTAAAATGGTTTCATAAAAAAAGAAAAAAGTTACAGAATGTAATGACTCAGGTCTTTGTCTTTAACCAGTGAGTCGAGCTGCTTGGTTACATACGCTTTATCAATATCTATTTTTCCGCTGCCAATATCATCAGGTACTGCAAATAAAAGTTCTTCCAGTAAAGATGATAAAATGGTGTGCAATCGTCGGGCACCGATATTTTCTACCTGTTCATTAACCTCAGCAGCAATTCGTGCAATTTCTTTGATCGCATCATCACCAAAATTTACCGCTACACCTTCGGTATTAAGCATGGCCTGATACTGTTTTGTGAGAGCGTTTTTCGGTTTTGTAAGAATATCATAAAAATCTTTTTCCGTCAGTGAATCCAGTTCAACACGGATGGGTAAACGGCCCTGCAATTCGGGGATTAAATCAGACGGTTTTGAAACGTGAAACGCACCGGAGCCGATAAATAGTATATGATCCGTTTTTACAATTCCGTGTTTGGTTGATACAGAGCTTCCTTCGATGATGGGAAGAAGATCACGCTGAACGCCTTGACGGCTTACATCGGGCCCGCCTTTTCCGCCACCAGAACTTGAGTCAGCGGCCACTTTATCAATCTCATCAATAAACACAATGCCTTGATTCTGAACGCGATCGAGCGCTTCCTGAACGGCTGCTTCGTGGTCGATCAGCTTTTCGGCTTCCTGTTCGGTAATAATTTCCCGTGCTTCATGGATAGGGACATTCCGTTTGCTTTTTTTCTGGCCTTTAGACATGTTTCCCAGCATATCCTGCAGGTTAAAGCCCATCTCTTCCATCCCCTGGGGGCCAAACACCTGCATCATTGGCGTTTTACTGGGTGCCACTTCAATTTCCACCTCACGGTCTTCGAGTTCGCCGTTTTTCAGTTTATCCCTGAACCGTTCACGGGTACGTTCGTTGAGCTCCTCATCGGTAGCTGATTCCGGTTTAAACCCCACTTCACCTGAAGAAACGTTACTATTACTTGTTTGGGCTGATTTTTTCTTAACAGGAGGGATAAGAATATCGAGAATCTTTTCTTCGGCGATTTTTTTTGCTTTCTCTTTTACCCGTTCCTGCATCTCCAGCTTTACCATATTCAAAGAAATATCGGTGATGTCGCGAATCATTGATTCCACATCACGGCCAACATACCCTACTTCGGTAAACTTGGATGCTTCTACTTTTATAAAGGGAGCGCCTGAAAGTTTGGCGAGCCGCCGGGCAATTTCGGTTTTACCCACACCGGTGGGGCCAATCATTAAAATATTGTTGGGAATAATTTCTTCCCGGATATCGGGATCAGAATTCAGCCGTCTCCATCGGTTTCTTAGCGCAATGGCAACAGACTTTTTAGCGTCGTTTTGACCTACTATATACTTGTCTAACTCGGCTACAATTTGCCGGGGTGTTAAAGATCGTTGTTCAATAATGTTCATGAAAAACTACTCAATTTCTAAAACAGTTAAATTATTATTCGTGTAGATACAAATGTCGGCAGCGATATTCAGTGACTTCTCAACAATTTCTTTTGCAGAAAGGTTTGGTGCATTTTCTTTAAGCGCACGGGCTGCGGCAAGGGCAAACGAACCGCCGCTTCCAATAGCCAAAATCTGGTCGTCGGGTTCAATAACATCTCCCTGTCCTGATATGATAAGGCATGTTTCTTTATCCATTACCACAAGCAGTGCTTCCAGCTTTTGCAGATATTTATCTTTTCGCCACTCCTTGGCAAGTTCAACAGCTGCCCGTTGCAGGTTTCCGTTAAAGCTTTTCAGCTTTTCGTCAAACCGTTCAAACAGTGTAAATGCATCAGCGGTAGATCCCGCAAAACCGGCAAGAATCTTTCCGTCCTGAAGTTTTCGAACCTTCTTAACGGTAGATTTCATCACGGTTTTGTCGAGCGTAGCCTGGCCATCTCCGCCAATGGCTACTTTACCGTTGTGTATAACGCCAATAACCGTTGTTGCGTGTAAATTAAATTTGGACATGAATTACGTGTAAAATTTATTTGATTATGAACTGCGGCTTGGCCTGCTGGGGCGTTTTGGCCTCGATTTACTTTTGCCGTTTTGACCATCCTTGGCATAAAAGTCTAACTGTTCTTTGCGTTTTTGTTCCTCAGAAATATCCTCGAGCTGAACCTCATGGGCTTCCAGTATTTTCTCGATGGATTCATCCCGCCACACGGTATCGGTAATATCGAGATCGGAACCGGCAATAGTGGCTTTAAATTCGTTGAGGGATATGGTTTCCTCGGAAATAAAGGTGATGCGCATTTTATACTTCATCATCCACTTCCATCGTGGGCTATAGAAACCTTTGGTGAGGAATGATTTGAGATATGGGTTCACATAAATATCAACTGCGCGATATTGAGTACTGTATTTCAGTTTGCTGATCCAGCTTTCGATATCGGTTACTATCGTATCCTGACTAACCACAGAACCTGATCCACCGCACATTGGGCAAACCTTAGATACGGAGTTTACCACGCTTGGGCGAATTCGCTGACGGGTAATTTGTACCAGCCCGAAATCACTCATTCCAATGATATTGGTTTTGGCCTGATCTTTTTTGAACTCTTTTTTAAGCTCGTCGTAAATTTTCTTTCGGTTTTTATCGTCGCGGAGATCAATAAAATCAACCACAATAATTCCGCCGATATCCCGAAGGCGTAACTGTTTGGCAATTCCGCGTGCGGCTTCAAGATTGGTTTTCAGGGAGTTGTCTTCCTGGCGTTCCTTAGCAGCGTATGGGCCTGAGTTAACGTCCACAACGTACATGGCTTCGGTCTGCTCAAAAATCAGGTATCCGCCTGATGGCATTCGAACCCGTGGGCTGAATATGGAATTGACATCATTGCCAACGCCTACATGGTCGAATACGTGATCTTTACCTTTATAAAGCTGAACGCTTGGCAGCATTTTTGGTGCAATTTGTGATACATAGCTTTTGATTGATTTAAAAAGCTGTGGGTCATCAATTAGCACGCGATCGTACTGTTTTGCGAATAAGTCGCGAATCAGGCTTTCGGTAATATCAAGATCTTTGTAGAGCAGGGTAGGAGGTTTTGATTCCTCAAGCTTGTTCAGCATTTTTTCCCACTTCATCAGAACGGTGCGCATATCTTCTTCGATCGCTTCCTTGTCCTGACCTTGCGTAACTGTACGTACAATCACCCCAAAACCTTCGGGCAGCATTCTGCCTACGATACTTTTGAGGCGACGGCGTTCTTTGCCGTTATTAATTTTCTTTGAAAGGGCGATGTATTCACCCATGGGAATCAGTACTAAAAAACGCCCGGCAATGGTGATATCGGTAGATACACGAGGGCCTTTTGAGCCGATAGGTTCCTTTACAATCTGAACCAGCAGATTTTGTCCGTTTCGAAGAAGTTTTCCGGCAAGCATCTGCTTGTCGTAGTTGGAAAGCTTGTCGAAGTTAGAAAGATCTTTTTGAGCGGCTGATGAGATGGCTTTTTCGCCGTTCATCATTTTGATGTAGGAACCGAGATGGTCTCCTGCATCAGAGAAGTGAAGAAATGCATCTTTTTCCATGCCCACATCAATAAATGCGGCACGAATTCCACTCATTACTTTATGGACGCGTGCGTGATAAATATCGCCTACGGTCCGTTGATTCTCTTCTGATTCTATGAAAAGTTGTGCTAACTCACCATTTTCTAATAGTGCTACCCGGGTTTGTTTGCCCGAAGAGTGAATAATAATTTGATTTTTCATGTATACAATAAAATTTGATCGGTACCTCCCTACAAGAATTGAGTAAAGAAAAAGGGCTCTTCATCATCTTAAACCAAAACGCATCAATCTGATGTGGATTTACTAAGGAATGAATGAAAGGAGAGGCAACAAAAGTGTTATAATTCTTATTAAAAACTAAATTCGATGATTCAGAAACTGTGTTTGTCAAACAAATAGGAGAGTCCTTTGAGCGGGAGACCGCTGTAAAGGGGTAAAACAAATACCAATGTAAAATGTGTAAGATATTGTTTAACAAAGGAATAAAACTAAACGTTGAGTTTCTGTAATGGAACCATCTATCATGATAATATAGTAGAATGTAACCAATAATTAAACGTTGATCTATCTTTATTTATGGGAGCTTAATAATGAACTATTCTCACCCAGTACTGAGTCATGTCTTCTGGTGTAGGGCTGTATTTTTTGGCATGACAAATATGAACCGACAAGATTCGGGTCGTGACCGGAATTTTTATCATTCCTTCAATCTTTTTTGGCTTAATCATTTGGAATGATGATTTGAACCTGCTATCTAATATATAGAGAGAGTATTTATCGACGTACAAAAGCATCCCAACTTTTATAAATTTAGTTTATGTCAGAAAACATTTGTGTAGGCATTGTAGGGTACGGCAGTTCGGCCAAGATATTTCATTTTCCGATTATTCAATCCGTAAAAGGGCTGCAAATTAAAAAAGTAGTTCAAAGGAGTGGGAGTGAGGCACGGGATAATCATCCGAACATTGAAATTGTACAGGACCTGAAAGATCTTTTAAAGGATGATTTGATAGATCTTGTGGTGATAACAACGCCCAATGCCATTCACTTTGATCAAGCCCGGTTAGCGCTACTTGCGGATAAGCATGTAATAATCGAAAAGCCAATGACTCTTTCAGCAAAAGAGGCTGATGCGTTAATTGATCTTGCCAAAAAGAGAGATTTAGTTCTAACAACCTATCAAAACCGTCGTTGGGATGGTGATTTTCTGACGTTGAAAAAAGTTATTAAAAGTGGAAAATTAGGTAAGCACGTAGAGTTCATCAGCAACTTTAACCGCTTCCGGAATTTTCAAAGAGAGGGTGCATGGAAAGAGGAAGATGTTCCCGGGAGTGGAATTCTATATGATTTGTCTCCCCATTTGATTGATCAGGCTTTACAGCTTTTTGGCACTCCAAATACCGTTTATGCAGATATCCGAAAGCAGCGAGAAGGAAGTGTGACCAACGATTATTTCCGAATAGATTTTGATTACGGTGATTTCACCGCAACGCTAAATGCCGGAATGTTGGTTCCCGAAGAGTCTCCCCGATATATCCTACGAGGTACAGAAGGTTCGTATGTAAAATATGGGATGGATCCGCAGGAGAATACTTTGAAATCGGGTAAGAACCCGCTATCAGAAAACTGGGGTGTGGAGGAAAAAGAGAATTGGGGAAAACTTCATCTTTTTAAGGATGGTGAAATTTATACTGAGATTGTAGAAACGGAAGTGGGTGGATATGAAAATTTTTATAAAAATATTGTAGATGCTGTTTCGAAAAATGGCGAATTAGCTGTAAAACCTGAACAGGGAAGAGAGGTTATCCGCATGATTGAACTGTCGCAAGAGAGTGATCGATTGGGGAAGAAAGTTTCGGTTTAAACTTTTGCGTCATACCGGACCCCGATCAGGATCTCCCAACCACGAAACTATGCCTTTGTAACACTTTTTGTTCATTTTGCCTTGATGCAAAACGAACCAAAAAATCAAGGCCTCTGATTCGTTACGGCTGTATCGCGAGGTTCTCCATCAGCAACTCAATCGATGGTATAGACGTGACTGGGTAGTTTTTTTATTTCGAAATACCCGTTACTCTCAAAAGAAGATCAACATTTATGGCCGGAGCGATTGAGCTAAACGGCTTCAGTCGCCTCGCTCTCCTTACCGCCTACACGAATCAGAGGCCCATTGAATTCGTAAATAATTAATGGCTGAAAAAGGCGTCAGACAGCTTTTCTTTGATTAAGGGGGTAGACTCTTTTGACAGATATGCATTAATGGATCTATTTATTAATGATAGACTAATTGCCCTAAAGAAGCACTCAGGTTGCAGACTGCCACTGCCTACTGAATTTCAGTTTGCATAAATTAAAAACAAGGCTGGTTTTTTTTGTAAATCAGGCTTTTCTTCGGCCATCCACTGGAAGATAGGCTGACTCTTTAAAAATTCATCTTCGTGGGTCAGATTACAGGCAATACATAACTGCGTACCGGGACGACATTTCTTAAGAATCTGATCATACAAAACGTCATTTCTATGGGGCGTTTCCATAAAAATTTGAGTCTGGTTTTGCTTCGCTGATTCCTGCTCCAATCGGGTCAGTTCTTGCAAACGGGCTTTTTCGTTGATCGGCAGATATCCGTGGAATGCAAACGACTGCCCATTCATCCCGGAACCCATCAGGGCAAGCAGAATGGATGAAGGCCCAACAAGAGGAACCACCGGGTGACCATTGGCATGTGCCAGTTTAATAAAGGAAGATCCGGGATCAGCAACTCCGGGAGCTCCGGCTTCAGACATCAAACCTACATCTCCTTCCTCAAGCAGTTTTAGGAAGCTCATCATTTCATGCTCGGGGGTTCGTTTGTTTAAAATGCGATAAGTCTGTTTATAATTTGGAGTGGGGTGTTTTACCCACTGCAAAAAACTTTGTGAGGTTTGCGCTTTTTCAACAATAAAAATATTGAGGGATCGGATTATATCCAGCGTATGCTCGGGCATTACCAGATTTTCCTTTCGCTTCGAAATTGGAGTCGGTATCAGATAAAGTGTATGCTTTTTCATTTAGATTCGTCTGTATCCATTCGTTCAAATTCAAGCTCTTCTTCGCCATTCTTGATTCTGTTTCGTGCAAATTTTGACGCCCACAATGCTACCAAAATGGTAACAAGAAACCCAAAACCGGTAACTCCCAGATTTACTTTAATTACACTTTTTTGAAGGTCATAAACCGGCATTATTACAATTGGGCTGAATGAACTGCTGTTATAGCGCACAGGAATGAGTTCTGAATCCATAATCACCTGTGCCATCTGTACCGGAAGTGCAAGCTGTTCTTCTACTACCCCATTATCATCGGTTTCGAATCGTAAAACGACATAGCCATTGGTTTGAGCCGCAATCTGTTTTACATCAAAATCAATAACATCGGCAACGTAGCTGCTACCATCATCATAGGTAGTCGTTAATCCCTGAAAGATTAACAATTGGTAGCCGCCTTGGAAAAGGAAATAAGCCGGTAAGAGCCAGATTAAAAAAATGAAATAATATTTATTCATAAACTTTTGGTGAAAAACTGAGTTCGATTGATAAAGTCCCCCTTAAAAAAGGGGGGTGTGCATCAGAATATCGCAAAATCCAGTGAATACCCCTCCCCCGAATGCTTTCGGGGCCCTTGTTAGGGGAGACTTCTATATAATTTTTTATTTAAAATCTGTAATAAAATAACAATTATAGTTGGTTGGATTGAATGTTTCTATATCTAACGTGAATTATGATCCAATTCTTTCTGGACCTGTTCGATCAGTGCGGGGTCAAAAATCAACCGCTGCTGAAAATCCTGATGCATCAGCAAGCTGGACATATGAAACCAAAATCCAATGGGGATTTTATCAAAAAAGAGAACCTGCACTGTGGTGTCGCCGGTGTATGCTGAGGTTCCGAAATCAATTCCATTGAGCAGTCCCATTCGGGTATCGAATAGTGCCCCGTAATCCGTAAAGTCGGTTTTTAGCTCAGGCTGATCTTCAATTTGCCATCTCATCCACGATTTTACCTGTTCGCTCACTTCAGAATTGATCAGCTCATTTTCCCATAAACGTTGCATGATTTGAACCATCTCTTTGGCCGTTGTTTTGGGAAAAAGAGCCAGTGCATCCCGTTCTTCCATAAACGTATTTCCAAGCCGATAATCCTTCATGAAATCGATTATTTGATCTCTGTCGGAACCCTCCTGAACGATTCTGTTTGATTGTTCAGCTATGTGATTCCGAAATTCATCACTATCTGTCGAGGGCCAGTTCTCTACTATTTCTGATGTTGCTCGTTCCTGAATATCAGGTGAAATAGCAATATACAATCCTGAAAAGGGTAGAGGCATTTCGGTTTCCGTGAGTGATAAATTTTCTTTTAAATCACTCCAGTATTCACGATCTATGTTCCACCACAAATAATCAGCCAGAGCCAGATCGTTGAAGATTACCAACAGTTGCAGGGCATCACTTAGTTTGATAGATCCATCATCCATCCAACCTGCTTCCTTTGCATAATTGTAACTTTCGGTATGAGCGGCCTGATCAACATCCGGCAGCTGATATACGGAAATCTCATCCCATTCAATTGTTTCATCTGATGAAAATGTGCCTTTTTGAATGAGATCAGCATAAGCAGTAAGAATGAAAAAATTTGCCAGTGCACCTAATGTTCTGGGTTGATCTTCCTGATAATAGATGGCAGAATCTTGAGCGGTAACCACCACGCTTGCCAACGAAACATTCTGTGGATTTTGGGCAACATATTCCGAAAGTCCGCGGAGAGACTGCGTTTTACTAACCCACTCGGTTCCTTCCATTAATCCGGCGCGATTATCAAAAAAAGTGGAAAATGATTTCCAATAAAACCCAATGATTCCACCAAATACAACAAGAACTGCCAGTAAAAAAACGCCTAAAAATTTAAGAACTCTGTTCATAAAAACTTATGATCTTCCAAAAAATTGATTGATTTGCAGTAATCTGTAATAGAAACGATCCGGGTCGCGAAAATAGACAAATGCGTGATATTCCTGTTCCGTTCTTGTAAAGGTATCATCAAGAGCGAGATCAACTATTCGGTTGTTTTGCATTAACACATATTTATACGAATAGGTGCCTTCTTTTATGATACCATTGGTTGTCCAGCGATTTGTCTGTTCATTATAAGAAAGCCCATAATTAGACTGAATGGACCAATTATTAAAATCACCCACCAGGTAGATTTCTGTTTGAGGGGAGTAGTTTTGAGCCGGATCAAACGTAAAGTGGACATCTGCATATTGTGCGGACAGGTTTTGACTTGGATTGCCAAATTGTCTTCCGGATAATCGGGAGAGGTCTGATGAAAATCCTTGTGCATCCTCAAAAAGAACAACCTTGGGTGGAATGGTTGTTGGATCGTAATCAGCGATTTGGGGAGCCTGCAGGGATAGATTGTTCAGGGATAAAAACTGAAATTCATAATCCCCCACAAAAGGTGATTCCTGTCTCATTTCGAAAAGTACTTCTCCCGGTGCCGAGGTATCCAATTCTTGTGCTTCTCTATTGCGTCCCCAAAATTGATTTTGAACGTAATAAAACTCAAGATCAAACTGTGGTGTATCCACAAAATCGGGTAACTCAAAGGTGCTTCTTGGGTAATGTGCAGTTCGCATGTCTTCTGATCTTGGAGTGGTACGTGTGTCAACGGATGAGCTTATCGCCCCTTCATTTTCGGTTACAAAGAAAGGCATAGAAAAAAGGAAGTTACCGGTATCAACATCCTCAACCCGAAGCATATAATTTCCGCTGACAAGAAAGGATACATCTCTGTTTGGAAACTCAAACTGGTAGTTGCGAAACCCCGGATGCTGACTGTTGCTCACATTTCCGAAATCGAGATTTTGATTTAAAAAACCATCCTGATAAAAACTTTGATCCAGCCCTGAGCGGGTCCAGTCTGGATTATGATGGGTGAACGTTACTTTTAACTGACGAGAATCTCTCTCCAAAAGATCAAAGGAGAGAAGTAATGTTTGATTGGTGTCCAATTCAATAATGGGAGCGGATTGTCTGTTACCTGAGCGATGCAACAAAACGGAATAAACCAGATCACTGGCGGTTAATTGTCCGGGCACGGAAAAGGAATTTTCCGGAACAAACGCGGACGGTGGTTCGCCATTCGATCGACTGGTAGTGCCGGCTGAACTGCATCCTACTAAAAGAGTTAAAAGTGCGAGATATGTTAATGACTTATAAATAGTAAATCCCTTCAAATACAAAAGTTGCCGGTCCTTCGAGTTTTATATTAGTGTACTTTTTTGTGGAATCATCAAACGTAAAATAAACGGTTAACGTACCTCCTTTAACGTTCACTTTGTAGGTGAACTCTCCGTCTAACGAATCCTGCAAATAATGCCATGCCAGCGCTGATGCGATCGCACCGGTTCCACATGCAAGCGTTAAATTTTCGACTCCGCGTTCGTAGGTTTGAAGCTGAAGGCTATCTTTATCCACGCCATGTATAAAGTTTACATTGGTTCCCTTAGGAGAAAATGTTTTATGATACCGTAATTTCTTTCCGCGTTTAATAAGGTGCTTTTCTCTACCAAGAGTTTTTTGATCCACAGCACATACAATGTGTTCAGTATTTGTGTAGATGTTTAAAAACGTTTCATCGTCTACGCTCACTTTTTTGATGGATGTCTCTAAAGGAAAATCTATGGTGACACTATTGTCATCTACTTTTGCGCTGTAGATTTTATCATGAACCCGAAACGTAAATGAGGGTGGACACCCTAATGTAACCGCAAAAGAAGCAAAACAGCGTGCCCCATTTCCACACATTCCCGCATCACTGCCATCGGGGTTTTTGTAAATCATCACGAGATCGGCTTTTTGTGATTCATCATATTCCAACGCAATTAAACCGTCTGAGCCAACACCGAATTTCCGGTCAGAAAGCATTGGGGTAATCGATTCGATCTGTTGGGGACTATACTGCACGGAGCGATTATCAAACAAAATGAAATCGTTGCCGGCGCCATGCATTTTTGTAAAATGGAAAGGTTGTGGTTCGTTCATGGCTGTTCAATAAAAGCGGGGAGATGTTTCCAGGGATCATCCCGCGTTATTTCTGTGTCGATTCCCCGCATTAAGCTACCAAAGCGAAATGAGAGAGATGTGAAGATTAATTTAAACTGTACGTTTTGATAGAGCAGAGATTTGAGTTCTTGTAGCTGCTCAATCATCTCTTCCAGTTTTGCATCTTTTAGGGCACTACAAAACTTTTTAATCACCTCAAGCTGATCAATATTTGCAATGAGTGAGGGTTGTTCGGTTTCCCTGTAAACCATAATATCCCGCAATAGTTGTTCTAATGTATTACAGAGCGCAATCTGACTTTCGGTGTTCAGACTACTATTCCAATTTTGAATGAGGGTCAACAGTTCCTGTGCATCCTGAGTGTAGGTGTAGCGCAAAAACTCTATGGTCTGTTCGCGTGTTTTTTGTAGCGTTTTCAGATCAAGAAATCGGGTGAGTGCATAATTTCCACCGGAAACTCTTGCTAAAAACTGTGCATCCTCTTCGGGTATATCATCAAACCGAACCAAACCGTTTGTTACCTCCTCCTGCGAAAGCGGATTCAGACGAATATGCTGACACCGCGAAACGATGGTTGGAAGAAGTTGATCCGTTTTACTCGCCGTAAGAATAAACATCACATTGCCCGATGGTTCTTCCAATAGCTTCAAAAAAGCGTTGGCTGATTCCTTGCGCATCGTATCAATCCCGGTAATGATGATCACCGTTCGTTTCCCTTCATTTGGGCGTAACACGGTTTTCGGACGAATTTCTTCGCGATAATAATCTATGGCGTAGAAAGCGCGTCGGTTTTTGGATGATTCTATATCCCCAAGTGCCGGCCTTAAACTGAAATCCACAATTTCGTAGGGATCTTCTGCGAGCAATTCTAATCGGGATTGAAGCTCGCTGTTTCCCATGTTTGATGGGAGAGGCATAAACAGGTGAATATCGGGATGGGTGAACCAGCTGGATTTTTTTGATGCGCCTGTTCCCTTTAAATCAGTGAGATGATCAACCCCGTTTACGACTTCTGCCATGGCAAGGGCGAAAGCTGTTTTTCCGGTTCCGGCAGGTCCGGTTAACAAGTATGCGTGACTGAGTCTATCAGACCGAAATGTTCTCTCGATTTGATCGATGGCCTGTTTTTGTCCAACAAGCCGACGATCACCTAATGAAATATTTTCTTGCAGTAGAGTCATGATGCTTCCCAAATATAATCAAAAAGTAGTGCTCCGGCGGTAATGGTTACGCCGCAATATCCAATAAGAGCTGTAAGATCGTTAATGGAGGATTCCGATACTCCTTCAATCAATGCAATTTTAGTAGTGGTTGTCAATACCAGCAAAAGTGGTACAACCAAGGGGATACAGAGTACTGAAAAAACCGCTCCTTTGCGATCGGCCTGAGCAATCATTGCAGAAGTTAACGTGGTAACGGCTGCCAAACCTGCGGATCCAAATAAGATGGAGTATATAAAATATTGAACGCTGACGATCTGCATGTTCATCATCAAAATATAGAAGAAGAAGGTGAACACGTGCAGAATGAGCAAAAACAGAAAATTGTAGATCAGCTTACCGGCAAAAATATCGCTCGGATTGGCATGAAGCTGAAGCAGTGGCCAGGTTTTCTTTTCGGTTTCCTGCACAAACGATCGCATCATGCCGGTCATGGATGCAAAAAGAATGATGATCCAAACGAGTCCGCTTTTTGGCGTAGGGTCCATTTGTTCCGCTCGAAGGGTAAATAGAATGAGCAACAGAGACGCACCTGTAAAAGCCAAAAGTGTATTAATGGCATACTTTGTGCGCAGTTCTAAGGCGATCTCTTTTTTTAATATGGATAGTGCAGGTTTAACCATGGTAAAATGAGCTTATAAAGTGACGTAAAGGTACTAAAAAACCAAGGGAGGCGTTTAGAGAATTTCAATATTCTTTTGAAAGATTTACCATTAGCTTCATATATTGGGCTAATTAATTACAGAAGTTTTAAAATTTATATGGACATACACTCACTTCTCGAAAAATCTACCATTCTGGCAAATGTTGAGGTAGATTCAAAAAAAGAACTCATTAACACTTTAGTTGATTTGTTAAATACTAAAGTAGACGATAAAGCTCTCGAAAATATTCGGGAATCGGTATTTGAGCGGGAATCGATCATGTCTACCGGGGTAGGGAAACAGCTGGCTATTCCTCACGGAAAATGCTCTTCTGTTGATGAAAACCTTGCAAGTTTTGCCATTTTAAAAGAACCGATAGAATTTGATGCGATTGATAATGAACCGGTAAAAATGGTTTTTTTATTGGTTGGGCCTGAGTCCAAAAATAATGTTCACATCAAGTTATTAAGCCGTATTTCCCGGCTAATGAATAGTGGATCATTCCGTGAAAAATTACTGGAATGTAATGATTCAAAAGAAATATATGACGCTTTTCAAAGTGAAGAGGTAGAGTATTTCGGAGCCTGATCAGCAGCTTATGAAAAAAAGTCTTTCTGCAGTTGCTCTTATCATGGTGCTTTTCTTTAGTGTTGAGTGGCTCCATGCTCAGCCGGTGGACCCCATTCGGGATATCATCGATAACAGTCGTGTTTCAAATTCATTTTGGGCACTTCAGGTTCGGAATCAAAACGGAGAGATTCTCTATGATTATAACGGCGATCATCTGATCCGACCCGCATCAAACCTGAAACTCGTAAGTTCGGCAGCATTTCTGGAACTGCTTGGGTCTGATTATCGGTTTAATACAACGCTTTATGGCAGAGGTGAAGTTGAAAATGATCGGTGGAAAGGAGATTTAATTGTCAGGGGAGTGGGCGATCCTTCAATCAACGGGGAAATGTATGATGATCCTCTGTTTCTGTTCGAAAAGTGGTATCAGGTTTTAGATTCCATGGGAGTGAAAACGATAGACGGAAATTTGATCGGTCACGATGGTTTTTTTGATGATGTGCCGTATCCGCGCGGTTGGGAATGGGATGATTTAAGCTATTATTACGCTCCGGAAATCAGTCCGCTGTCGTTTAATTTTAACGTGGTGGATCTTGAAGTTTTGGCTGAAGGAGAAGTTGGATCAAAACCAAGAATTGAATGGTTTCCGTTTAATACGCCGTATATCCATTTTGTGAATGAACAGACCATTGCTCCCACAAACACGAAGTATGATGAATCTTATCGCCGGGAATTGGGAACCAATACGATCTATTTGCGAAGCAGACTTCCACAGGGACATTACGAAACGGAACCCTTGAGCGTGAATAATCCATCTCTCTATTTTGTGGATTCATTTAAGCGTTATCTGGAAAAGCGAGGGATTCAGGTATTAGGACAGCTTTTGATTGATAAGGATCGTTATAATTGGAGGGGCTTTGAAGAGATTGATACCCATCAGTCCGAACCATTACACAAGATGATAAAATGGATGAATAGGGAAAGTGACAACTTCTATGCAGAAATGCTTTTAAAAACGTTAGCTGCAGAGAATGTTGGGGTTCAGGGATCTACAGAACTTGGGTTGAGGGTTTTTAAAGAATATATGAACGATATGGGGATGGATACTACGTCCGTTCAACTTCGGGATGCATCAGGAATGGCACCTGCCACTCAGATGAAAGCATCAGATCTCAACAAGTTTTTGATTGATGTTCAGTCGAAACCTTATTTTGATAATTTTTACAATAGTTTGTCTGTTGGAGGGATGAATGGAACGCTTCAGTATCGTTTTGGCAATAGCAATATGTTCAATAAATTTGTTGGGAAATCGGGTTTTGTGTCGGGTGTGAGATCGTTGAGTGGATATTTGGAAACGCAATCTGGCGAGCAAGTTACAATTACAATTGTGACAAATAATTACTCTCTTCCTACATTTTTGGTAGATCGCGTACATGAACAGATTTTAGAATACGTATATTCAGCTTACTGATGAAGAAAAAACCGGTCATATTAGTTACAGACGACGAAAAGAGTATTCGCAATACACTTCGGGATATTCTTGAGTTTGAAGGATATGAAATTGTAGAAGCCGAAAGCGGGGCAGAAGCTCTTGAGGTTATCAGCAACACTCAAGTTGATTTGATGATACTCGATATCAAGATGAAGGGAATGGACGGAATTGAGGTTCTTGAGCAATCAAAAGAGACCAATCCGCAGCTTCCAATTATAATGATATCTGGCCACGGTACGATAAAGATTGCTGTTGAAGCAACTAAAGTAGGAGCGTTTGATTTTATAGAAAAACCCCCTGATTTAAATCGCTTGCTCATCAGTGTCCGAAATGCACTTTCAAGAAATGAGCTGGTTGAAGAGAACCGAAGAATCCGTACGGAGTTAAATAATGTGACTGAAATGGTTGGTGAAAGCCGTGCTCTTAACAGGGTAAAATCAACCATCGAAAAAGTAGCCCCCAGTACCAGTCGTGTACTCATTACCGGCGAAAATGGAACCGGTAAGGAGTTGGTCGCAAAATGGATTCACGAAAAAAGTAAACGGGCTACCAAAAAATTTGTCGCCGTAAACTGTGCAGCGATTCCTTCAGAACTGCTTGAAAGCGAACTGTTTGGCCACGAAAAAGGGGCGTTTACCGGCGCATCGGAACAGAGAATCGGGAAGTTTGAGCAGGCTGATGGCGGAACTCTTTTTTTGGATGAAATTGGGGATATGAGTCTCGACGCTCAGGCAAAAGTGCTACGAGCTCTTCAGGAAAGTGAGATTATGCGTGTTGGCGGGGCCGAACGGATTCAAATTGATGTCCGTGTTCTGTGTGCTACAAATAAAGACCTGAATAAAGAAATCGATCAAAATAATTTTCGGCGGGATCTGTATCATCGTATAAACGTAATTCCTATTGATATGCCACCGCTTCGTGAACGCCCCGAAGACATTCCTATACTGGCAGAATATTTTCTGAAAATTCTTGCCAACAGAGAAATTATTTATTCCGGTAAATCATTTTCCGATTCAGCGTTAGAAGAACTTAAGAAAATGAATTGGTCCGGCAATATTCGCGAGTTGCAAAATGCCGTTGAACGAATGGCGCTGCTATCTGACGATTCTATTATTGACAGCGATGATGTATCTATTTTGGCAAATCTAAATTCTAATAGTGATCAGGATTTCAATGATTTGGTTGATAAACCATTGACGTTTCAGGAGTATAAAGAGCAATCGGAAAGACTATATTTACTTAAGAAACTGGAGAAAAACGATTGGAATATTTCTGCTACAGCGGATGAAATAGATATACAGAGAAGTCACATCTACAATAAAATGAAAAAATACGATATCGAAAGGTAAATTATGCCAGCACAGATTATTGACGGAAAAAAAGTAGCAGAAGAAACAAGAAAACAAATTCGTGAAGATGTCGATACATGGGTCGCTCAGGGTAATCGCCGTCCCCATCTTCAGGTACTTCAGGTGGGCACAGACCCTGCCTCTACATCCTACATAAGGGCTAAAACCAGAGCCTGTAAAGATGTAGGAATTAGTACAGGAACAACTCATTTACCCGATACTATCTCCCCAAAAGAGCTTAAGAAAGATATTTATAAGCTGAATAATGATGATTCTATTGATGGAATATTAGTACAGCTTCCGCTTCCAAACCATCTGTCTTCGCATGATGTCATTGAAAGTATTGATCACCGAAAAGATGTAGACGGTTTTCACCCCATGAATGTGGGAAGGCTTGCTGTGGATCAACCCACTTTTCGATCCTGCACACCCGCCGGAATTTTAGAACTTTTTAAATACTACAGTATTCATACAAAGAGCAAGCATGCTGTTGTAGTAGGGGCAAGTAACATTGTGGGATCACCGATGGCAATCATGCTTTCACGGGAAAACGCCACCGGTAAAGCCACCACAACGATTTGCCATAAATACACCAAGGATATTACCCGACACACGATTGACGCCGATATTTTAATCGTTGCAGCCGGTCAGCCGGGATTGATTAAGGCCGAAATGGTAAAAGAAGGAGTGATTATAATTGATGTAGGCATCAATCGTGTGGCTGATGAAACATCTGAAAAAGGCTACAAATTAGTTGGGGATTGTGACTTTGAAGGATTGATCAAAAAAGCGAGCTGGATTACACCTGTGCCCGGTGGAGTAGGTCCCATGACCGTTGCCATGCTGATGAAAAACACTCTTTTGGCTGCCAAGAAGTCCATTTATCCGGATTCATAAAAAAGTCTTCCGCCGGCTGGCGGCCCCGAAAGCTTTCGGGGAGAGGGATGTTCATCAAAACATCGCAAAGTCCAATGAACACCCCTCTAAATCTCCCCTTGTTAGGGGAGACTTTTTCATGTTTTTTTATTAATCGAACTCAGGTTTAAACCAAATTTTATGAACAAGCTCTATTTTGCTCTTTTCTTTATAGGCGTATTCACTTTTTACTCATGTAACGATTCTGATTCAATGAACGACAACAATCCATTTTCGAACGCAAGTTCATTACCATTTGAAGCACCCGATTTTGATTCCATAGACAACGAGCACTACATGCCCGCGTTTAATGAAGGGAGGAAGATTCAGCTCGATGAAATTTCTGCAATAGCCTCGAATACTGAAGAGCCTACTTTTAAAAACACGATCGTCGCGATGGAGGAATCAGGTGAATTACTGACCCGTGTACAGAGTGTCTTTTTTAATTTGACATCTGCCCACACGAACGATAGAATTCAGGAAATCCAGTCAGAGCTGGCGCCAAGACTTGCAGCACACTCTGATAACATCTACCTGAACACCGATCTTTTCAACAGAGTCGAAACCCTTTATAATGATCGTGAGAATTTGGATCTCAATAGCGAACAGATGAAGCTTTTAGAAGATACTCAGCGTGATTTTGTGCGGGCCGGCGCTCGATTGACCGATGAGGAGCAGTCTGAAATCAGACAGATTAACGAACGAATTTCATCACTCACAACCGAATTCCAGGAGAAGCTTCTGGCCATGACCCGCGAAAGAGCGGTGGTTGTGGATGATGTTGAGATGCTGGCCGGTTTGAGTGACGACAGAATTGCAGCGGCAAAAGAACTTGCAGAAGATCGCGGCGAAGATGGGAAATATATGCTGACCATCACCAATACCACTCGAGTGCCTCTGCTGTCGAGCCTTGATAATCGTGATGTTCGTCGTCAGTTGTGGGAAGCCTCCGCCTATCGTGGCCTTGGAGAAAATGGGGGAATCGACACACGTCCCATTGTTCTTGAGCTTGTTTCACTCCGTGCCCAAAGGGTAGAATTATTGGGTTATGATAATTACGCCGAATATGCACTTGAGCCACAAACGGCACAAACCCCACAAAATGTGCTTGACATGCTGGAGGGATTAATTCCTGCTGTGAATCTAAACGCCGGAAATGAGGAGGAACAGATCACACAAATGATGCGGGAAGATGGTGTGGATGGTGAACTTCAGCCGTGGGACTGGGAGTATTATGCCGAGAAAGTTAGAAAGGCAAAATATGATATCGATGAATCTGAAGTGCGTCCGTACTTTGAACTCAATCGTGTGTTGGAAGATGGAGTTTTCTTTGCAATGAACCGTCTTTATGGAATTTCGTTTGAAGAGAGAACTGATTTGCCTGTTTATCAGGAAGATGTTCGGGTGTTTGATGTATTTGATGAAGATGGATCTCAGCTCGGACTTTTCTACGCTGATTATTTTGAACGGGATTCCAAACGGGGAGGAGCGTGGATGAATTCGTTCGTTCTTCAATCACATCTGAAAGATCAAAAACCGGTTATCGTGAATGTTCTGAACATCTCACCGCCGGCTGAAGGTGAACCGGCGTTAATAAGTTTCAGTAATGTAACGACTATGTTTCATGAAATGGGTCATGCCGTTCACGGACTATTTTCTGATGTCACCTATCCATCCTTAGCCGGTACATCCGTGCCACGCGACTTTGTGGAATTTCCATCTACATTTGAAGAGGACTGGGCGATTCATCCCGAAGTTTTGGCAAACTATGCAGTACATCACGAAACCGGTGAGCGCATTCCACAGGAACTGCTCGATCGGGTGATTGCCGCTCGTGAATTCAATCAGGGATTTGATACCTATGAATATCTGGGAGCAACATTGGTGGATATGGAATGGCATCTATTAGGTACCGATGACATTACGGACGACATTGTTGTGGATGAATTTGAGCAGGAATCTCTTGTGAAGCACAACCTAAATAATCCTGCAATTCCACCGAGATATAAATCCCCATACTTTTCTCATATTTTTTCCGGTGGATATTCAGCAAACTACTATGCGTACATCTGGAGTGAGATATTAGCAGCCGATGCATTTGCATTTATGAGGAAGCAGGGCGGTCTGACCCGCGAAAATGGAGATCACTATCGCGAACACATTTTATCAAAAGGGGGCAGCGCAGAAGCAATGGAACTCTATCAGGAATTTCGTGGTGGAGAACCGGATGTAACTCATCTGCTTCGTAGAAGAGGGCTGGCTGCGGAATAGCCCTCACCCCCGGCCCCTCTCCCGCAGGAGAGGGGAGAATGAGCGTTGTTGTGAATGCTAATTTCCAAAGGTTTATACCATTTCGTGAATAAGGCTGAAAGCCTTTCATAACCCAGGCTGGGGCAGCGCCCCAGTACCTGAGACGAACGAAAGATGAACAGGCTGAAAGCCTGAAAAAGGATTGGTTTAGCTTTCCTTTAGTGAATTAAAAAGCTCTTGGGAGAGAATATGAGTGGGTGCGTTCATAAGTTTCTATTGAAGTCCCTTTAGGCACGATTAGCATCATAGCACCGGATTTTAATCCGGTGGATTAAACGCATGTAATCCCAAATTGAGTGCCGTCAGGCACGGAACAAATCGTTTGTGTGATCCAATAAACGTCAAAAATTTGAGGATGGTGTTGTAATAATTTTAGCCAATCAAAACGTAGTTTTTTGCGTAAATGGCTATTTCAATCTTGGTTCTTGATTATAAATATAAAATCCCTGACCTATTGTTAAACACGAGAATAATATCATTGAAACAGTAAAGATAATTTTTGGCTCACTGAATATTTCAGTTGTTATAACTGCATCCAAAAAGATGATTCCGAAAATCATCTGCCATTTTCCCCACTTTTGTAACTCCTCTTTTTTCATATCTGACTTTTATAAATCTCGATGGATTTTAATTTCTTGCTGATTCTGTTTCTTTTCTATCAATCAATTTCACAAACATTTCCATTGAGCTTTTGATGGTATAATATTCTTTTGCCCAAAAAATCAGAAATACAACAAGAGCTATCCAGGCAGTTAATCCCACTGTAAGATCAAACCAGTTAGGTTCGGCACCATATTTAATAAAGCTTATAATTCCATACCAAGAACAAAAGAAAACAACCCAGGCAATGGTCCAAAATATTTTCTTGGCTTTACTTATTTGCTCTTTTGCATACTCTTTATACTGACCATTTTTCAACAGCTGTTTATCTTTGTATAGAAAAAATTGGGAGGTATCGTTAAAGCGTTCATCAAAGAACTCTTCAATTATTTCTTGTGTAGTCATTTTGATGAAGTTTTATTGCTTAATTATTATTGATCTTTAATCTAATCTTTCAATTGTCCAACATCATACGTTACCAAATAAACATCATCCTCAATTGTATGTAAAGCATATAGATAATCATTACCTGATACAATTTGACCTGTACGATAGGGTAACTCCTTTGAAAAGAGATATTGACCATCCTCACGATTATAAATATCAAGAATTGGTATATAATTGGGTTCAGCCGGAATACCACCATGAAGGATAAGCCAGTAATCATCTAAAAGAACCGTTCCGATAGAATGAAAATTGGCAAATTCAGAATAACTTGTAACGTGATGTGTATCCCCTTCAAAAGAAGCATAGTTAATATCGGCCGGGTAGTTATCAATCGAAGCTACAGAATATAGAAGAGTGCCATTACTGTCCCACTTTTTTAAAATATGTTCGGAGTAACTGGAGTAATAAACGTTGTCTTCTTCGTCTATTTGAATATAGCCTTCAGATTTTAAAGAACTGTAATTTTCCTCTGAAACCTGCCCGAAACCAAATTTCTTTTTTCCCTCCGGAGTGATAACATGTAATAAATTACTTTCACCGTTAACGAACAAGTAGTGTGATAAAACAACTAAATTACCATCAGATCTGAAGCGAACCCTTCGTGGATGTAATTCCTCCGCGAGGAACTCCTGAATAAAATCCCCACCTTTATTCCAGATTTGAATTTTAGTCATATCTGCATTAATGACTACGTTTTCATTATTTATATCGTAAGAAGCAAACGAAGTTAATTCTTGCGGTCCCTGGCCTTCCGGAGGCGATATTGTACCGATGTGATTAAGAATCTCTATACCAATAATAAAAATCTCATCATTTGCATTTTCTTTGATATACAATTCGTTGCCATTTTTTTCTAAAGCTGTTGCATATGGCATTCCGAACTGTTCAAAAAGTAACACGCTATCTGCAATCGCAAGTGTACCGGAAACTGTTCTCTGATCAGTTACCTGCTTTTCTCCCTGCCAAAATGTAGGTTCAGTTTTATTTTCGTTGCATCCAATAAAGAATAAAAAGAAAGAAGTACAATAAATGAATAGAGTTTTCTCTTCAAATACTCTCATGTATTTAAATTTGATGTTAATGGGGAGTTTAGAGAAACGATCAGGCGGCTAAAGTGCTGGAGCGTTTAAGTCAACTACCGGCAGATTAACTAAAAAAAGTAAATGGGGCAAGGAATACGTTGATTTGGGGCACAAGGAAATCCTTGCGCCCATCCAAATTGAGCATTTACTTTTTTGGATGAAATAATCTACTTTGGCTAAGGCAGTATTACAGAGACAGAACGTTGAACATTGGCTCACATCAGGATAAGATTATTAAACACCCTCAGGCATGAAATTTGATTCAAAAACGGTTCGGAAAACCATTAACAAGGCTTTTCTAAAGGAACCGGTTGAACGTACATCATTTAATGCATTCAAAAATACCCTGCAGACGTTGCTCGATCAGGTTGAAGCGGCAGAGAAAAAGGGCGAACACGAAGAACATTTCAAGAATTTTTTGGTGCCGTTTTTTAAGGATGTGGGTTTTAGCGATTATCCGATCAATACCAGTAAGCGGATTGACCTGGCCATTCATACAGGAAAGGGAAAGAAAGATCCCGTGGGTGTGCTGCTGGAAGTGAAGCGTCCCTCGAATGCAGGGGAGATGATCACCCAAAGTCAGCTGAACCGAAAGGCGATGTACGAGGCGGTGCTCTATTATCTGGAACAGCGGATTGAACACGATAACAGCGACATCAAGCATGTCATAATCACAGACATGAACAACTGGTTTATTTTTGATGCCCAGGAGTTTGAACGCTGCTTTTATAAACCATCCACCCTGCGGGATGTATGGAAAGAGTGGAAGGCAGATCGAAAGGTTTCCTCAAACAATGATTTTATGTATAAGGAGATCAGCCGGTTTATGGATGATCAATCCACAGCTATTTCGGGGCTTTGGCTGCCGCTGGATAAAACCCGCAAATATTTGAAGGGAAAGGAGGACAGCGATTATGAAAAGAAGCTGATTCCGCTCTATAAACTGTTCACCCCAACGCACCTGCTAAAAGAGCCGTTTGCCAACGACAGCAACAGCCTGAACCGTGAGTTTTACCGAGAGCTTCTTTACATACTGGGACTGGTGGAAACCAAGAAAGGGAATACCCGCTACATACAGCGGGCAGAGAAGGGGAGCCGAAACAGCGGGGCGTTTATTGAGAATACCATTCGCATTCTGGATTCCGAAGATCATCTTTCCACGCTAAAAAATGAGCTGAGCAGCTATGGCAGCAGCAGGGAGGAACAGCTGTTTAGCGTGGCCATGGAGCTCTCTATTACATGGATGAACCGAATTCTGTTTTTGAAACTGCTGGAAGCCCAGCTCTATCGATATCACCGGCAGGACTCCCACTTTAAGTTTCTGAATTTCGATACTATTGATGGGTTAGATGAATTGAATAAGCTCTTTTTTCAGGTACTGGCCCGAAAGGAGCATGATAGGAGCGACAGCATCAACGAAAAGTTCGGGCATATTCCGTACCTGAACAGTTCACTGTTTGATGTGTCCTCACTGGAGCACCAAACCACACGGATTTCGGGGCTTGATGACCATGAAGAGATTCCCGTTTACAGCAAAAGCGTCCTCACAAAGGAGCGGGGCAAATCCTTGAATACCCTCGATTACCTGTTCCGGTTTTTAGAGGCGTACGATTTCTCCGCTGAAGGATCGGAAGAGATCCGCGACGAAAGCAAAAGCCTGATCAACGCTTCCGTCCTTGGCCTGATTTTCGAAAAGATCAACGGCTATAAAGACGGATCGTTCTATACGCCGGGCTTTATTACGGAGTATATGGCGCGGGAGACGTTGCGGAAGGCTGTTGTGGATAAGTTTCGTGGGGTTCTCAGCCCCAGCCCCGAACTGCCCTCATCCCGGCCTGACGGCCACCCTTCTCCCCGGGGAGAAGGGGATTTTGATCGGGGAATGTCTTCTGAGATTCCAAGATTAAAACTCCCTGATTCATTGCTTGAAAATGCGAGGCATTTGCGGAAAAACCAAACACCGGCGGAGGAGATGCTTTGGGAATTGGTACGAAAGAAACAGTTGGGGACAAAATTTAGAAGGCAGCATCCGATAGAGGAAGGATTTATTCTCGATTTTTACAATCATGAGCATAAGCTGGGTATTGAATTAGATGGGGGATACCATAATGAAGAAAATCAAAAAGTAGCTGATGAGGAGCGGGAAAGGATTTTAAATGATATGGATATCCGCATTTTGAGATTCACGAATGAGGATATTCTAAACAATACCGAACAGGTCTTAGAAAAAATTCTAAAAGCCATACCTCCCTCTCCCCGTGGGAGAGGGAACGAGGGTGAGGGCGAAGATGGACTCGGAGATCCACCCTCACCCCGACCGTCTGACGACGGTAACCCGCCCTCATCCCGCCCTGACGGCCACCCTTCTCCCCGGGGAGAAGGGAAAAAACTCACCTTCAACCAAATCTATAACCGCATTGGCCGGGACATCTCGATCCAACAGGCTAATGAGCTGGTGAATTCTATTATGATTTGTGACCCTGCGGTGGGATCGGGACATTTTTTGGTGAGTTGCCTGAATGAGCTGATTGCCATTAAAGCGGAGCTTGGGATTTTGTGTGATGATGAAGGAAAAATTCTGCGTGGTGTGGAGGTGGTGGTTGAGAATGATGAGTTGATTGTGAGCTATGGCGAAGAGCTTTTTGAGTATGATGTCAGCCATACGTGGACCGGCAACCGCCTGACCGCCCGGAAAGTGGCACCGGATAAACAGCGAATTCAACAGACCCTCTTTCGGGAGAAAAAGCACCTGATTGAAAACTGCCTGTTTGGGGTGGATATCAATCCCAACTCCGTAAAAATTTGCCGGTTGAGGCTTTGGATTGAGTTGTTGAAACGGGCTTATTACGAATTCCCGAAGGGTCCTCGCCATAACGGCCCTCTCTCAAATGGCCCTCTCTCTAACTCTCTCCCAGGGGGAGAGAGGATTGGTGGTGCGGGTGCGTTGGAAGTTCTGCCTAACATCGATATAAATATTAAACAGGGGAATTCGTTGGTGAGCCGGTTTGATCTGGATACGGATCTTTCTTCGGTGTTTAAAGACAGTAAACACTCCCTTGAGGATTATAAGGAGGCGGTTCGCTCGTATAAGCATACGGGAGACCGCACGGAAAAGGCGCGCTTGCAGACCCTGATTGAGGATATTAAGAGTGATTACAGCACCACGCTGTACAACAACTCACCGATTAACAAAAAGCTGAGTAAGGAGCGTGGCAAGCTGGAACTGATGCAGAGTGATGACCTTTTTGGCGATGTAAAGTTTACCCAAAAGCAGGTGAAAGCACAGAAGAAGAAAGTGAAGAAACTGGAGTCGGAGAAAGCCGATGAAGAGGCCGGTGCATTTTACAATCAGGCGTTTGAGTGGCGGTTCGAATTCCCCGAAGTGCTGGACGATGAGGGACGGTTTACCGGATTTGATGTGGTGATTGGGAATCCTCCTTATGGAACGTTATTTGAGGGTGATTTAGATAAGTTTCTGAGAGATAAATATGTAACCTCAGATTATCAAATTAACAGCTTTACCGTTTTCGTTGAGCATACTGCTAATATTTTAAAAGTAAACGGTCTTAGTGGTTTAATTATTCCTACTAGTTGGATAGGTGCTAAATACGATGAAAGTTTTAGAAAATATTTATTGAAGGAAATAAATCTATTAAAAATCACTGAATGCTTTAAAAATACTTTTGTTGATGCAGTTGTTGAGACTTTGATAATATTTTTAAAAAAAGCTAAACCAAGTCCGACTTTCTATGTTAATCACATTCAAGAAGTTGAAAGAGATAAAATTCATAAAAGAAATGAATTTATTGATGTTGCTCATAAAATTTTCCCGATACACTTAGACCCTCATGTATTACAGTTAATTAAAAAAATAAAGACTGATAATAATAAGCTTGAAGATATAGCAGAAGTGGTTTGGGGAGTCAAAGTCTATGAAAAAGGAAAAGGTACTCCACCTCAAAAGTCTTCAGCATCTAAAGAGAAAATATTTCATAGCGATAGTAAAATAGATGATACCTACCTGGATATTATTGGAGGAAGGGATATTGACCGTTATAAAGTAAATTTCAGCAAAAAATATCTAAGCTATGGTCCTTGGTTAGCTGCACCAAGAAGTGAGAACTGGTTTCGTAACAGTAAAAGAATCGTGGTAAGAGAAATTACAACAAGAGGAAGGATACAAGCAGCTTTATCTAAAGAAGATTTTGTATTCACAAATTCGGTTGATGGCATACGGCTTAAAAAAAATATAGATCTGTCAGAAGAAGCATTGTTGGGTATTTTAAACTCTAAGCTCTTATCCTTTTATCACAATAAATCATCAGCTAATAGCAATAAAAATTCCTTTCCAAAATTGTTGATTTATGAAATTAGAGATTTTCCAATCCCTAATGGGAGTAAAAAAGAATTATTCAATAGAATAGAAGCCAACGTTCAAAAAATTCTGGACTCTAAAAAACAAAACCACGAAGCCGACACCACCGAACTGGAGCAGGAGATAGACCGGTTGGTTTATGAGCTGTATGGGTTAAGTGAGGAGGAGATTGGGATTGTGGAGGGGAAGGATAATGCTTGAACAAGTTGGCGATTTTTTGACAAATATTGGTCTGATAATTCTACCATATTCATTTGCCATGTATTTACCTATGCGTTGGTTGGAACATATTTGGAAAATGGGTTACTCCAAATTGGTAAAAGCAATCTGGTATTTAGCTCTTGGCCTTGCATATCTTAGCGGCGGTATAAAGGTAGATACAATTGTGATGTATATCTGTTTTATAGAGGCAATTGACCTTTGTTTCCAACAATTAAAATTGAATAAAATGCGAAAGCCATCGAAATAATGAATCACTTTGATAACCCAGCAGGCAGGTTAGTATTATTATTAGAGCAATCTTTGGAGATAGACGACCAAGTAAAGATGAAAGAGGCCTTAACCAAGCTATTTAATATAGAACTTGATCATCAATCTGAAATTCTCAGAAAGCTTGGCGAATTACAACAAATTCCTTCAAGGATTCGTGAAAAAGTACATTCATTAGATGTAAATCAAGAATTATTACTTGAAGGATTAAAAAATGTAGAAATAGCACTTAGCTCAATTAGATTCGGATCACAATGGAAAATATTCAAGAAGTTCATCGATGAAAAGACAGTCTATTCAATAAAAGTTTGTTCTGACGCATTATCAAAACATACACCAGAAAAAGTATTGACAGTAGATGAGCTTGACAAGCTTAAAGAAAGAGTTCGAATATTTAAAGATCAACTACATGAATATGATATTGACCCGGAATTAAATCGATTTATTTTCGAAAAAGTCGGTGATATAGAAAGAGCCATATTTGATTATAATCTTACTGGTGCAGTTTTAATACAAAAAGAAGTAGAGAGTATAGTTGGTAGCTCTTTTTTTAGGAATGAATTACTTAGAAAAAATGAAAGTGTCACCAAAAATCTTTTTGAATTTATCGGATATGTCTCATCTATAGTTCATTTATCTGAATATGGGCCGCTATTGAAAGAACAAGTAAACCTATTAATAGGACCTTAAAATAATTGTCTACAAAAATTTTGTATTCCAAAAATCAACACCCCGAAACCGATACCACGGAACTGGAGCAGGAGATTGACCGGTTGGTTTATGAGTTGTATGGGTTGAGTGAGGAGGAGATTGGGAATTGTGGAGGGGGGGGTTAATGTACTCTTTTAGCTAACCATTGTGTATGTTCTCTCGAAAAAGCATTTTCCGAATCATTTACAAAGTCTGAAAACATCTCCTCGCCATCAACTCTTTCAATCTCACCTCGAATAGTTCCGATTTCATGAGCTGTAAGTGAATAGGCAGAAGATAGCTCTTGAAACTTTTTAATTTGAATCCATGTCAAACAGGCTCCTGATAACACAACCAGTATTTCAACTGGCCAATATTGAAATGAAGGAGAATCAATTCTTAGCAGGACAAAAGTTAAAGCCAATACATTAAGCGCAATTAGAATACCAAACCAAACTTTTCTATGATTTTTATTTGTCACAGCTTTTTTTGAATACCACTTTCTTTGATCATCAATACGATATTCAATGTAGAAGTTTTTTCGTTCTTCCAAGCTCATTGCTCTAACTTTTTTCATAATGGAAGTGATTTGTTCTCTTTCACAAGCTTCATCTACAAATACATGTGATAAATTAGAATTTTGATTGAGTAATCTTTTTAAAAGATTGCGAAATTCTGAATTGGCAACTCTAACATCATTTGTATCCGCATATGGCTCTGCTCGCATTATGTATTTCCATGTACTAGTTTTAATAGATTCAGCCAATGCTCTACAGTTATACCAGGCATTCTCAAAATCTTTATTTAGAATAAAAAAAGTTAGTAAAATACCAATTATAAAAACGAAAGCGGCAGCAATCGCCAAATAACTATTATTGATTCCGTAAAATGCAAGAACAGAGCCTATGATAAGACAACTTAAATATCCTTTAACAGACCAGATATGATAATTTTGGGTTCTTTTGGATGCGGTATCTGCCACTTGAAATAATGCTGGGTAATCATTGTCATTCATATCTAATACAGCTTTGGTTCTTTGTCAATTGTATCTTTGATGGAGCAAAATGGTAAGTCTATTTGGCGTCAAAAATGGTTATAGTTTTCATTTTAACTAACACCATCATACCGTTTGAAAGAATTATCAAACAGTATTGGATCATCGTGTCTTCCTTCTTGATAATTTTTCGAAAGCCAGTTCAAAAATTTATTGGCAACATTATTATCAACATTTTTATGTCCTTGCGTTGATGTACATACTTGTGTTTTAAATCTGATCGGAATTTCGATGGCACTTTTCCCAAAGAAGTAAAAATTTTTTGATACAAGTACAAATTTACCTCTTATATCCCTTTCTAAATTGTGCCCATTTACAGTTCCGTTTGGAAGGCTATGATGCGAATTTTCTTGATTCCAATTTTTAGTATTAGAATCTCTATAATAGATGTTATCACCATACATTTGAACCAAACTACCATTCATGATGGGTTTTTTATACTCAAATCTTGGATCATCCCAATACTCTTGAAAGGTGAGTCTTTCACTCACATTCATTGCAAAAACCAGCTTACCTGCTATGTTATATTTCTTTGATCCTGTCCCAAATACCCAGTCACCTACATTAACATTTCGTCGAATTCTTGGCTTACAACACGATAATGTACAATATTCTCCAAATGGGTTCGGGGAAAAACCGTAATCTCGGGCTACTATATATGTCTTAAATTTCATAATTTATTTTTTTTAACAAACTATATAACTGGGTTCATGTACAGGTTCTCTTGGATTTCCTTGTGGATTACACCAATTATCTTCTCGCTCTAGCTGTCCCTCAATTGCATCAACAATTTTATCTGATTGCCAAGTAACAAGACTATCACCATATCTATTAAGATTTTCAGGCACATGTTCTCCATTTGCGCCTCTGATATAAATACCTACAATTTTTTTATTTTTTTTATGAGCTTGTTCTATTTCCCAATTTACCCAATCACGGTTATGAGTTTCAGACCCTACCAGACAAATAAAGGTGCCAGCCCATTGGATTCGCATTCTTAATAAACGGCGAATGTAGGCGGCATTATTCGCTTTGTTGGGTTTTGTACTGTCAATCGAGCTGTTTTTAATTTGATATCCTTGTCTGGATAATAATTCTTTGAGTTTTTTGATATTCTCTTCATCCTTACTATGATGGCTTATAAATACATTTTTTGTTTTGTCCATAATGTTTTTTTTAAGAAAAATCGATTTATCGAATAATTTTTATGGTTCTACTATTGAGATTTACATTAAGTTTTCCCCCCTGATTTTCACGAAGGAAACGGTAGATTTTGTACGACTCCAAAATGGCAAATTCCCACTCTTTCAGAGTTCGTTTACTTACTTCAAAAGGCAAAACTAGACGTTTTATAGTTTTTAATATTTCATAATCGAGCGCATCTACACCTTTGAAAAAATTTGTTTCTACAGCAAATGGATAGACATATGCGGAAATTGCTTCTTCAATTACAGCGGCTCTAGCTCCATCTTCCACTTCATCAATTTGCGGATCACTTTTCCTTTTAATGCTAAGTAATTTCCTGAGAACTGGTGACCAACCCAGATATGCCGCAAACCCATAATGGAATATATCATGGTATCTATATCCATCATCTACATGAGAATTGTCAGTGAGCGGATCGCCTGCTATTTTACCATTAATTAAAACTTGTACTTTTGTCCCCACACTATCTTTGATTTCTTTAAACTCTAAATCAAACTTTCTAGGTAGTTGCTCATTTTCAGAATAATCTTCATCAAAAAGATGATATTTACTATGAAGTGTCCATCGATTTTGTGTCTTTTTAATATTTTTTTCAGCAATCTTATCAAGATCTAACTCCATCTTAGTTGCAATATTAGATAGATACCATAACACGTCACCCAACTCTTCTTCAAGGTGTGGTTTAAAACTTGTATATGATTTTCCATCTCTTAATCTTTTCTTAAACTCTGATAATGCAGATCCCATTTCTCCTACGAGTCCCAAAACAGGTATAAGGAAATCAAGTAGTTTATCAGAACCTGGATGTTGATCAGTTTCACTTGATTTGATTTGATATTCTCTTAAATTCATTTCTTAATATTTAGTTGTATTTAAAAACCCACCCGCACCTGCGGGTGGGTCTATTATGGCTATTGGACTTCGTCCTCATCCACCCAAATGGGAAAAGCTTTACCAGTTTTTGGATAAACTTTTTTACCTGTATCAGGATGAATAAAGTATCGCCGGAAGATGAGAATCTTACCAGGCTTGTGCTTTGGTTGCTTCAAGATGAGCCTCCAAATATTTTACATATTAATATTGCAACTAAGCACTCTCCTGTTTATAATTGCAGCTATAGACAACAGACGTAAACAGGCTTTATGCTTAGTGAGCGTTTGCTTACTTGCCCGGAGCGCGACTTCCGGGACAAGTTTCTTCATTCCTAGCGAAGAAAAAACTATAGCCCAAATGATGTATCAGCATCGTTTGGGTTTTTTTATGTTCTTCCTTTAATCCTCCGTATCAATTTAAAATATTTTCCTCCTTCTATCTCAGTTTCTACTACATCATAAATAATCTTGTCTTTTTGATAATTTAAATTTAATTGATTGAAGAGGTTTTTGGTGTTTAAGTAGTAATACTTCCCGGCTTTACTTACAGAAAATGCTCCTTTGACATTGTCATTGTGCACTTTCATATACAAGTTGCCATTTTCTTCATAATCACTTCCTTTTGCAATACTAATTGATCTTTGTTCATCAATTCCCATTAGATCAATTGCATCCATTGAAAACCCAAGTTTACCTGATTTATGCACAGTGCACTTAGCATTTCCTTGTATTTCTTCAGCATCAAAAAAATTCAGTTCCATATCTATTTGTTTAATTAAACAATAATTAAATAAATTTGCTTGTAAATAACAAATTAACTTTAATTTAATTATTTCCTTGTGTGCTCTCTTAAACAAAATTGTTTGTATTACTACAATAATGTTAATTCATTTAATATCTATTTAACATCGGATCGTTTTTATAACACAACAATTTATAGGGAGTGTACTACTATAGTAATGGGCAGGCTCTCATCCTTTTGTATAAATTGTTGATTGATATAATCATTTCCATCTCTCCTTCCTCTATCTTGATAGAACTGAGGTTAAGTCAGTACTTCATATTCATACAGCATCAAATGAATAAACGTCTAATAAGATTAGTCAATCAGAATCGATAATATTAAAGCGGGTTCTAATTTAAGTACCGGTCGGTTTTAAATCTCTCAATCACGGCAACGCAGCACTCACCGCATTTTTAAACACATCAACCGCCGCATTTACAGCGCGTTGAGCCGCCGCTTTTTTCATCACCGTAATGGTTAACAGTTTTACTTCCATGACTTTGAGCTCCCGTTTCAATTCACGTTCAAGTCCGGCTTCATCAATATGTCCGGCTTTGTACCCTCCATAAAGTTCTTGCAGAGAAGCCTTTTTTTCTTCCAGACTCTGTTTAACATAATTGGCAATTTCACCTCCGTTTTCCGACAATTCGCCAAGTGCAGCATTGCCCATGTCCTGTAGTACATTTTTAAAATCCATAGTTGGTTATTTATAAATTCTCCATTCGTTTTTCCTCTTCAGCCCTCGCCATTGCTGTAAACACCTCAGTGAACTGCCTTCGGTGACGGTTGGCAAGAAAATTGTTAAAACTGTCTAGTTCCCGGTGGATGTCTTTGTCTTCTATCCACAGTTCAAGCAAAATCCGCGACTGTTCCGCACTCTCTTCGTTGCCGGGGCGGGCTTCATTTTTCAGCACAAGAGAACGCAGTTTCGTTTCTATGTCAACATACTGATCCCGAAACAGTGCATACTCCCGCTCATCTTCAGGCATCTCCAACATCGTGCCCCAAAATTTGTCCACCGTCTCGGCCAGCTCATAGATCTGGTCACGCACATTCTCGTCAAAAGCGGCAACGTATTGAACAGTGCAACCGGTGTGAAGCAGGAGCAGCAATAAAGCAATACAAGGCCAGGATCTTTTCCTTTTTTGAAGAACCAATTGAATATTACTCATAACTCTTTGTTATTGTTTTGCTTTGCGAGTAAGCTAAGCTAACAATTGCCATGATTTGGAACAAAAAAATCCCAACAACCTTTCGGGTATTAGGTTTGTAAAATTTATCTCCCTCTCCTGCGGGAGAGGGACCGAGGGTGAGGGCGAAGAAGGAACAGGCATACCTTTTCAATAACTAATTTAAAAACAAGCTTAGCCAATCAGAGCGTTGTTCTTGCGCAGTATACTTGCGCCATTCAAGAGCGAGTTTGGAAAGCGTTGATTTGGGGCACAAGAAAAATTCTTTTGCCATCCAAATAAAAAATTCTTGCGTCATCTTTGAATGCTTTCAAGTGTGAGGAAATTCACCGTTTCATTTTCAAGAGTAGTTGGGAAACCAACGCTAATACCGGTAATTCTATCAGAGGGCCAATCACCAATGCTAATGCAACAAGTGGATCATTAGGAAAAGCTGTTAGTGCGATGGCCAATGCAATGGGTGAATTTCTGGCAAGGGTCGTTAAACTCAAACTGGCTGTATCCTCATAATTGAAATGGAGCAAATAACTTGCAATACGGCTCGCGAATAAATTTCCTGCAAAAAAGATCATTAGAGGAATAAAAAGAATGAGTACCACTTCAAAATTTTGAGTAAGGTATTCACCTTGAGAAGCAAACATGGCCATGATGGCTAATCCTAAAAAAAGAACCTGGGTGACTTCAAAAAAGGGTATCAAACGGCTCTCTACCAGTGTTGATTTGTTTAGCTTATGTAAGAAAAATTTGGTGCTTTGGGCTGCCAAAAAGGGAACAACCAGTACAAGAATAATGCTTTCAATTAAAATGGACGGATCAACAGAACCGGTCTCGCCAAAAAAGAACAACAGGAAAATGGGTAACAAAATTACCTGCAATACTAAATTAAATGGGAGTACGGAAGCACTAAGGGCTTTATTTCCTTTTGCAATGCCTGTAAAAATCAGATACCAATCCGTACAGGGGGTTACCATCAGCATTACAAATCCAATCCAGAGACTGAGATGGTCCTGGAGGAAAAGGTAACCCAACATCCAGGCAAAAATGGGTGTCCACATAAAATTGAGTACCAGATTTGCCGAGAAGAATTTCAGGTTAGAGAAACTCTTTAGTAGATTTTTTATTGGAATGTTAAGAAATAGCCCATAAAGCATGAGCATTAAAAAAGGGACGATAGCATATTCGGCATACATTGCAACCGTTTCCAACTGTCCGGCTAGTAAACCTGCTATCACAGCCAATCCAATAATAATTGACTGATATTTGTTTACAGAATTCATAAAGGGAGATTAAGACTTTCTTCAGATTCAGGAAAAGAGTAGTTTCTGCTGGATTAGTAAAATCATGAATGGTTGAGTGGTGATTATTTTGAAAAGCTTAACCTAAGCAAATCAAACTACTTCTGTGGAAAAGGAATAATTTAACCCTGAAAATAATATCACGATGAATATAAATAGATCAACATTTCCAATTTTTATAATTGCACTTTTCTTTATTGGCTCTTTCTTTTTGTTAGCTTCGGATAAGATTGAATCCGAAGAAAACCCTACAATTATTTCGATGTATATGTATGCAGATTGGTGTGGAGCTTGCCAGGCTATTAAACCAAAGATGGCAGAAGCGGTTAGAGAATTTGAAGGAGAATCCGTTTTATTCACCCGCATGGATATGACAGATGATTTTACTGCACATCAATCAAAGTTATTAGCGTCAAGCCTGGGACTCATAGAGTTATTTGAAGAAAATGAAGGCAAAACCGGCTTCATTTTATTAGTAGATGCCGACACCCACGAAATACTTGATAAAATTACCCGTGAAGATGAGACGGAAGACATTATCCAAAAAATTTCCGCTACTCTGAATTAAAAGTATGATCTGGGGCACAAGAAAATTTTTGCGGCATCTTTTCCCCCTCTCCTGTGGGAGAGGGCCGGGGGTGAGGGTGGGGAAGGAATGGGCATACCTTTTCAATCACCAAGCATCTAATAAACTTAGCAAATCTGAGCGCTGGTATTGCGAAGTATACTTCGCGGATTGGAAAGCGTTGATTTGGGGTACAAGAAAAATTATTTTGCCATCTAAATAAGGAGTTTTTTCCCTACGTTGAGTTTATTTGTCAATGTTATAATTAACATGTATGTTGATAAAGATGTTTATAAACATTTATGTTAAGTTATTTTCATGGGTAAAAAAGCGGCTCATTTCAACAAATATGGTTTGTTGCCAAAAGGTGATTATGAATTCACTTTTAAACAGCTTAGAAACTCTATATTTGTAAAGGGTTTGAAAAGGAATGCTATACTTAACTGGGATGAAAAATGGAGAGCCCACCTGGTAAACCAAGCTGAAATTCTGGTAAAGCAATTATGGGATATAGGAATTACTGAAATTTGGTTGGATGGTTCTTTTGCTGAAGCAAAACCTCATCCTAATGATATTGATGGTTACTTTGAATGTGATATATCGGAATTTGCAAGCGGCCATATTCAAAGAGAATTAAACAAGAGAGATCCACATAAAATTTGGAGGTGGGATACATCTTCACGTAAAAGTTATCGACGATACGTTAAGAAGCAATTACCGATGAGGCATACATATCGTGTGGAGCTTTATCCACATTATGGTCAAAACAGCGGGATAACGGATAAACATGGAAATGCGGAGATGTTTCCGGCCGCATTTCGTAAAAATCGTACAAACAATAAGGAAAAAGGTATTATTAAGATCATAAAATAGAGGATTATCATGATTAGGTCTGAAAAAGAATATCAGAATGCAGTAAAAAGGTTGGATGAAGAACGAAAGGTTATGAAGCGTCAGCGCGAACACTTTATAGAGCTTGGCCATACCGGTGAAGAATTGGAACGGTTGATGCAGCCACTGAATTCTTTTCATAATCAATTGCAAGAAGAAGTGGATGCTTATCAAGCAATGAAACATGGAGATTTAGGTGTTCTTTATGATTTGAATAATATCGGCCGATGGTTAATAGGAGTTCGTATTGCAATGGGAATGTCACAGAAGGAGTTTGCCAAAGAGTTGGGAGTATCAGAGGCACAATTGTCACGCGATGAGATAAATGAATATCATGGTATCACAGTTGAGAAGGCAAATAGAATACTCGAAACGTTTAATATTCGATTTAAAGCTGAGATAGATGAGCCTATTTCACACCGAAAGAAAGAAAATAATGGTTATTTGTTAGCTTGAACTCTACTTCGAGAGTGAGGCTGTAAAGCGTTGATTTAGGGCACAAGAAAAATTCTTGTGCCATCCAAATTGGGAGTTTTTCTCCCTCTCCTGTGGGAGAGGGCCGGGGTGAGGGCGGAGAAGGGACGGGCATACCTTTTCAATAACTAATTTAATAACAAGCTTAGCAAATCTGAGCGTTGTTCTTGCGAAGTATACTTCGCGGGTGAGGGTGGGTTGGAATACGTTGATCTGGGGCACAAGAAACATTCTTGCGCCATTCAAATTAGTTATTAAAAGAAGAAAAACAGTACCGCTGCAATGACAATAAAGTTGATAATACTTATTGGCAGCAGTTTATTCCAGCCCAGTTTCATTACTTGGTTAAACTTAAATCTTGGAATGGTCCATCGCACCCAGATAAACACGAAGACAAAGAAAACGGTTTTGGCGGTAAAGACACTGACATCTAAAATCCCTTTTGCGATGGGTGACATTTCCGGTAACCAAAAGCCTGCAAGCGGCAGGTGGTAACTTCCAAAGAAAAAGGTGGTGATCAGCATGGAGTTAATTACCACGTGCATGTATTCAGCCAGGAAGAACATTCCAAACTTCATGGAGCTGTATTCGGTGTGAAATCCACCCACAAGTTCCTGCTCCGCTTCAACAAGGTCAAATGGCGTACGGTTACTTTCAGCAAATGCGGCAATGATAAAAATGATTGCTCCAACAGGGTTCAAAAACACAAACCAGTAATTTTCCTGTGCAAGTGCTACATCAACCACACTTAAAGATCCCACAAACAGAATCACAGACGCTACTGCCATCCCGAGGGGGAGTTCGTAACTAATCATCTGAGCAGCGGCTCTGAGTCCGCCCAAGAGAGAATACTTACTGTTTGATGCCCATCCGGCAAGAGTCACTCCATAAACTCCCAGTGAAGCGACAGCAAGAAGATAAAGTACACCTGCATTGATATCAGTGGCATATAAACCATCACCAAAAGGAATCACGGCCACGGTCATCAGTGCCGTTACAACCGGTATCATTGGGGCAAAGGTGTGAATGAGCCGATTACTGTGTGTCGGTGTAACATCCTCCTTCAGGAGCAGCTTAACCACATCAGCAATAGGCTGCAAAAGCCCAAGCGGACCCACGCGGTTTGGTCCCACCCTGTTTTGTATAAATGCAGCGACTCTTCGTTCGGCGTAAACTGCTAATGCAGCCGAATTGAGAAGCATAAATAAAGCTGTACCCAGTACTATATATGAAGTGATTGTAACTTCAGCCATTCCTATAATTTATGATTTAACGTTTTCTTCTTTGTTGCCAAGAACAATACCGGACTGCTCATCTATAGAAGTAAAATTCACTCCTTTAAACGATGGGATTTCTTCTGAAATAGTGTCCATCACTTCCCGTCCGGTGTTGTATTCGATAGTTAATCCAAGTCTACCCGAGAGTTGACTTGCGAAGTTCCAGAATGGCATACAATCCACTTTGTTATCTTCATTGATCCAGTTATCAAAACTTGTGCCATAACGGTCTAAACGGCCTTCAGACATTTCAATATCAAGCCTCCGGTTGGTGTACTTGGTTTCTTTTGCAGCAACTGTACGCTGAATTCGTTGATCCACATTTACGTAACTGGCCGCATGTTCAGCAGCGGTAGTAATCGGTATCACAAGATCAGCGGATGTTGTCGTTTCTGATTTATTTGTGGCAAACATAGCTACAAATCGGTCACTGAAATCAGAAGCGTCTAAGACATTTCTGTCTACCAACTTATCATTCAGAAGCAGTACAACTTTGGCAGCTTTTACTTTTTTCTTGAGTTGAGCAGGGGTTTCTTCCTGTAAACCTAATAACCGGCAACCATTTGTGTTGGGAGCATGATCATCAGAAATCAAAAATCCGTCACCGTATCCTTCCTCAATATCTGTGGTGAAGGAGGGGGTATCAACGCCTAAAAGATTGGCCATCTGCATCAACACGTAATTCTCTTCAACGGAAGCGTGCGGACTTCCAATAAACAGAACGTCTTTACTGTCAACGTTTTCAATTTGTTCTGCAATGGTTTCGAGCGCGTTATTCCAGGATGATTTGATCTGTTCATCATCCAGTTTTTGAATTGGCCTGGAAACACGGTTCTCGTTAAAAATCCTGTACGCTTCACGACCTTTATCCGGCATCCAGTGATCGTTCACTTCCTCGTTAAATCGTGGAGTGATACGAAGCACCATATTGTCGCGTGTCCATAAATCGATATTGCACCCTTTCCCGTTAGAAATATCAATGCTTGGGGTTTGATTCATTTCCCACACGCGGGCTTTAAATCTGAAGTCAGCGGATGTAAGAGCTCCTACCGGACAAATATCAACGGTATTCAGGGAGTACTCATCATCAAACTCGCGGTCAGGGGCGGTCATTGGATAGTTCTTATCACCACGGGAGACAATAGTAAGCTGATGGGATTCACTGATTTCGTCCGTGAATCGAACACATCGCGTACAGTTGATACATCGCTCAGCATCCAACACAACCCGTGGGCCAAGCTGAACCCGTTTTGGTTTGTGAACTTTCTTCACTTCAAAACGGCTTCCTTCAGGACCATATTTGTAGGTTTGAATCTGAAGGGGACATTCACCGGCCTGATCACAAATGGGGCAATCCAGCGGATGGTTTGCCAGAATAAATTCTAAAGTATCTTTTTGAGCACGTTTAACAAGATCATCGGTTTCCTGCGTTTGAACCACCATTCCATCAGCAACCTGAATATTGCAGGATGTCTGAAGTTTAGGAAACCATCGGATTACCCGTTCTCCATTTTCATCCAGTTCAAGCTCACCGGATTCCCGGTCTCTTACCGGCTGACCCACCTTAACCATGCACTGCCGGCAATTGGCAGGAATAGACATCGATGGGTGATAGCAGAAAAAGGGTACTTCAAGACCTTGATCAAGAATAAATTGAAGGAGCTGGTGGTCTCCCTCGTATTCAAATCGTTTACCGTCAATAAATACTTCAGGCATCGTTTTTAATTGATTATTTATTATTTATTAATGATTAATGAAAGATTATTTGTTGCTCATAATAATCAATAGTCATTAATCACTAATCTTTTAATTGATTATTTATTATTTATGATTGATTAATTGGGTCATATAAATTTTAACCAATCACTCAATTGTACTGTTTTTAATTTATTGATTTTAAACATGTTGATAAACTAAACCGCAATAATCATTAATCAATTATCACTAATCATTTATCTGCTTCAACTCGTAAAGGTTCAATAAGCGTTAAATTTATTATTTGTGATTGATTATTTGTTGCTCAATCAATAATCAATAGACATTAATCATTTCAACTGTGCTGTTTTCCTTGAGGAGATGAAGATAGAAGTCAATTCTGATGCTTCAGCTCGTAAAGGTTCAATAAGTTTTTTCGGTTTTAGTTTTTCATCAATAATAAATTGGAGCCAAAATTCTGACTCGTCAACTTCTTCAATCACTATACTCAGTTTTGATGCAAAAGCTGCTTTGCTATGTGCTATACAGGCTGCTCGATAATTCGCAGCAACCGAAGTAGCGCATCGTATCAACTGTCCCTTTAAATGATTCCCCAGGGTTGATTTGGGAAGTGTCAAAGACAGTTTCACACATCTATGGGCAAATAATTTAGTTCGTAATTTTAAATCATTCTTATTCAATTGATTATTTATTATTTATGATTGATTATTTGTTGCCCTCGAAACATTAGTAAATCATCATTTATACTGTGATTGATCTAATACATGTTTAGAAACCAAAATAATCATTAATCAATAATCAATCATAAATCCTCACGCCACTGCGTGTACAGACTTTTTACAACGTGCTTCAAATTCATCTCTGAAACGGGTGATGGTATGTCGAACCGGCCATGCGGCGGCATCTGCCAAGGCACAGATTGTTCGGCCTTCCATTTGTGTTGTCACATCAAGAAGAAGATCTAAATCTTTTATCTCACCTTCGCCATTTTTAATTCTCAATAAAATCTTTTCAAGCCATCCGGTTCCATCACGGCAGGGGGTACACTGGCCACAAGATTCGTGATGATAGAAGTGAGAAATTCTCCATAGCATATCTACCATGTCTGTGTCTTCATCCATCACCACCATGCCGGCCGTTCCCAACATGGTGCCCACTTCGCGAAGTGAATCGCTGTCCATGGTTACGCCGTCAAGTTGATCAGCTCTTAAAACAGGAGTGGATGAACCACCGGGAATCACTGCTTTCAGCTTTTTCCCATTTTTCATTCCACCGGCTACTTCGTTGATCAAATCCAATACCGGCACACCGGAAGGGAGTTCATAAACGCCCGGCTGATTTACGTGCCCTGAAATTCCATAAAGAATAGGACCGGGGTGATTTTCTGCACCAATGCTTGAAAACCAGTTAGCTCCGTTGTTGATCACGTTCGGCACATGTGCCAGCGTTTCAATATTGTTAATTGTGGTTGGCCGACCCCAAAGTCCTTTTTGTGCAGGAAACGGAGGTTTTACCCGTGGATATCCACGTTTTCCTTCCAGAGATTCAAGCATCGACGTTTCTTCACCACAAATATAGGCTCCGGCTCCGGAGTGGGTGTAAAAATCAACGCTGTATCCTGAGCCAAAAATGTCTTTTCCAATATAGCCTTTGTCGTATGCATCCTGAATCGCTTTGTCCATCATATCGATGTACACCTTGTATTCACCTCGGATGTATACGTAGATAGTGGTGATTTCCATTGCATAAGCGGCGATCAATGCTCCCTCAATAAAAGCGTGAGGGTTGTACTCAAATATTTTTCGATCCTTAAAAGTGCCCGGCTCAGATTCATCACCGTTACAGGCGAGGTATCTGGGCTTGCCATCGGCAGGGGGCATGAACGACCATTTCAGACCAGCGTTAAACCCTGCACCACCACGTCCACGGATATTCGCTGCTTTTACTTCATTTACGACAGCTTTAGGGCCTTCCCACTTCTTTTTATCAGTCAGGATTTCCTTCCACGCTTTGTATCCGCCGTTTTTCTCATAAACATCAATTTTATGAAGATCTTTCACGTCAGGGATTAAAACAGGCTTATAATTTTTCCAGTCTACAGAGCTCATAATAATCTATTTATGCTTTTCGGAGGGGCATCCCAATTTGATCGTACTCAGGTGTTTTGCCTTCTTTCAGTGAATCAACCAGTTCATCAACCTTCTCAGGTGTGAGGTTGTTTACATACTGATCGTTGGTAACCTGAAGCATAGGTGCGTAACCGCAGGCACCAAGGCATTCTACCTCTTCAATGGTAAACATTCCATCTTCAGTCGTTTCACCCGCTTTAATTCCCAATTTGTTTTCGAGATGCTCAAGGATGTCATATCCACCACAAAGCTGACAGCTAAGGCATGTACACACATCCAATACGTGCTTGCCTTTTTTCTCTTTGTAATATTGGGTGTAAAATGTAGCCACACCATGAACGTGAGCTTCAGGCAGATCGAGTGTATGTGCCACCAATCGCTGAACTTCCGGTTCTACATGGCCAAATCGTCGTTGAGCGACCCATAGAACAGGAAGTGTGGCCGGCATTACCTCAGGGTACTTTGCCTTAATGGTTTCAATTTCTTCTAAATCTTCTTTCGTGAATTCGTAAGTCATAAGTCTTATTTATCTGCTTCTCCCATTACAGGATCAATTCCTCCAATTATAACAACGGTATCTGCAACCATTTCACCATCCAGGATATTTTCCAATACCTGCAAGTTGGCAAAAGAGGGGGCATTAACTTTTAGTCTCCAGGGATGGCCCGTTCCATCGCTTTGGATAAAATATCCAAGCTCACCTTTGGGTGATTCTACCGCGTGATAAGCTTCTGCTCCTTCAGGCGGACAAATTCCGGTATCGGTCATCATAAAGTCGTGAATCATTCCTTCCATTGAGTAATATACTTCATCTTTGGATGGATATGCCTGCTTGGCATTATCTGTTCTGATGGGGCCTTTAGGCATTTTGTCGAGGCACTGCTGAATGATTCTGATACTTTCGCTCATCTCTTCCATCCGCACGAAATATCGGGCAAGATTATCGCCTTCCAATCGTGTAGGAACTTCAAAATCTACTTCATTATATCTGGCATAGGGCGAGAATTTTCGGATATCATACGCATAACCGCAAGCCCGAAGCACAGGTCCGGTTGCGCCAATTCCGAGTGCATCTTCCGTTTTTAAAACACCAACAGCTTCATTTCTGTCAAAAAACAGACGGTTTCTGTCGAGCAGTTTGTGATAATCTTTCAGCTCTTTTGGAAAGCTGGCTGTAAATTCTTTGATAATTCCTGTTGCTTCATCTGTAAGATCGTTGGCAACTCCACCCACACGTGCATGAGAAACGGTGAACCTGTGTCCGGCGATACGGTCCATGATATCATAGATTTTTTCCCGCTCTTTAAATGTCCATATAAAGAAGGAGATAGCACCGGCATCCATCACCATCGTACCCAACCAAAGTAGGTGAGATGAAATTCGTGCAAGCTCACAACCAATCATTCGGATGTAGTGAGCGCGTTCGGGCACTTCAACGCTGGCAATTTTTTCAACCGCTGCACACAAGGCAACATTATTACTGTAAGGAGAGAGGTAATCCATGCGATCCGTATAGGGCATGAATTCCTGATAGGTTTTATTCTCTGCAATTTTTTCCACTCCTCTGTGCAGATAACCAATATCAAGCTTTACTTTTTCGATGGTTTCGCCATCAAGCTGTAAAACCAAACGCAATACACCGTGAGTAGCAGGGTGTTGCGGTCCCATGTTCAAAATCATTTTTGACGTAAGCGGATCGCCGTCATCCATCTCCTCAATGGTGGTATGCTTGTCTTCCAGACTTTGGTAGAGTGCTTTTTGATGCTCCTTAAAAAACGTTGCATCTACCTTTGATTGAATATCAGATAATTTCATAAATCGGTTTCTTAGTCTGTATCTGGTGTTGTGTTGGGTAACTCAATAGATCCGGGAATTCCCAGAAGTGGAAACTCTTTTCTTAGCGGGAAGTAATCGAAATCTTCTGGTAAGAATATTCGTCTGAAGTCAGGGTGGTTTTTAAACCGAACACCGTACATATCGTACACTTCGCGCTCGTTCCAATTGGCTCCGGGCCAGATTTTTGTAACAGATTCCAGTTCCGGGTTTTCTTCATTACACCAAACTTTTAGAAATAATCGGACCTGATCTTTAAACGAAAGTAGGTTGTAAATAACCTCAAATCGTTCGTCAGATGTGTATCGGTCTGCACCCATTACATCACTCAGGTAGATAAAACCGGCTTCTTCTTTAAGAAACGTGCACACATCAATAAGAGCACTGCTTTCGATCCGAACAAACGTGTCACCTGAGGATTGATACACTTCTATCAATTGATCTGAAAACTTTTCAGATAGTGAATCAACAACGTTTTGGAGGGGTTCTGATAATTCTAAACTCATGATTAGGTATCAAGCATTACGGAGTGTTCAGTTTTGATCTTGTCCTGAATTTTCATCAGAGCATGCAGAACAGCATCAGGACGGGGAGGGCAGCCGGATATGTACGTATCAACCGGTAGGAAGTTATCACACCCCTGTACCACACCGTAGCATCTGTGCATTCCACCGGTGGATGCACATGCACCCATGGCAATGCACCATTTAGGGTCGGGCATTTGATCCCAGATTCGGCGAATGGCGTGCGACATTTTATAGGTACACCAGCCGGCAACGATCATTACATCGCTTTGGCGGGGTGAAAATCTCATTACCTCAGAACCAAATCTGGCCGCATCGTATTTGGGTCCTGCAAAAGCCATCATCTCGATAGCACAGCAGGCAAGTCCCATTGGCATAGGCCATGCCGCATTTGCACGCGCCCAGTTCACCATAGAATCAACCCTGGTGGTTAAATATCCTTCTCCTAATGCACTTTCTAAACCCATAATTAATTCCTTGTTGCTTCAAATTTATGTTTTTTCATATCCCAATCGAGTGTTCCTTTTTTAAGGGTGTAAATCAACCCTACAAATAACACTGTAATAAATACTGCCATGGCCACAAACGTTCCTGCACCCAAATCCCTAAAACCTACAGCCCACGGATAAATGAACACGACTTCAAGATCAAAAACGATAAATTCCATTGCGATTAAATAGAAGGCAATGGAGTAGCGTTCTTTTGCCTGTCCCACTGGATCCATTCCACTTTCGTATGGATTTAATTTGGTTTTATTGGGGCGGAATGGCCCTAATAACCGAGATAAAGACATCAGGAGTATAGCTAAAACGAGAGCTACACCCAGCAGAATGAAAATTGGAAAATATTGTTCAAGCATGAATTCGATCGTTAAAAATTTGCTGGCAAACTACCGCCCATTCATCGAAAAGTCAACGTTTATAAGGCTCAAATATAGTAGGTTTTGATACCAATTTGGAACGTTTTTTTAAGAAAATTTAAACCTCCAATAAATACCGCATATTCATTTCTATTATTACGACTTGTTTGCCTTTGATATTGCACGTTTAATATCCTGTTTGGCGATTCCATATTCATAGGAAAGCTTCTTCTTAACCTGAGTTCGATTAATATGTCGTTTATAAGCCGCTTTCTGAGGGAGTGGGACGGAATCCAATATCGTAAGAGCAGAGACGAGTAAAGAAGGCTGAAAGCCTAAAAACAGATCGCCCTTGAGATATTAATTTGCACTATTTCAGGCTTTCAGCCTGGGGTATGTTCCATCACTTTTGTTACCTATGGCGTTGCCATAGGCTGGGTTATGTCAGGCTTTCAGCCTGTCGAATTCGGATAGCTCTGCGAAACTCTGCGCATAACTCAGCGGGACTCTGCGAGAAACAGTAGGAAAGAAATTTGATTTGACTTGAAAGTTATTTCTAAGGCGCTGGATTCTAATCTCGCAGATTTGCGCTAATGAAACGCTGAGTTTCGCAGAGGTAAGTCTCAAGAGCTACCACCCAATTCGTCCTCTTCGTTCATCTCCTGATTCCTGTTCGAGATCAGGATCTTCAGGCATGACAAATCCCGGAGGAGGGGTAAATCCATCATAACTCCAGGGTGCATCGTCATCTTCCATTACATAATTCATAAACGTGCCAACAATGGGAAGGGCCGTTCTGGCTCCCTGACCAATGCTCCCCGGTAGATCGGTAGGGAATCGAACTCTATTGTCTTCACCTCCAACCCATGATCCCATAACCAAATGGGGTGTCATGGCAACAAACCAGTTATCTGAGCTGTTGTCGGTAGTTCCGGTTTTACCTGCAATATCCTGAGTGATTCCATAATAGGCAGGACTTGATATTCGCACGCCTGTTCCGCTATATCCGTCACCGCCCCTTATCACGCCTCGCATCATATCAATCATAAGGTAAGCTGTTTCCGGGCTTATAGCTTCAGAACTATAGTCGGGATGATATTCCTGCAACACATTTCCTTCTTTATCCTCAATTCGGGTAACGGCTATTGGATCAACATGTACACCCTGGTTTGCAAATGTTGTATAGGCGCTAACTAACTCCAATAGACTAACTTTAGCTGTTCCCAATGCTATAGATGGATATGCCGGTTCCAGGCTCATATCAATTCCTAAATTCGAAGCCATATCCTTTATTTTGCGCGCAGCAGAATCAAGTTCATACAATTGATTGGTTCCAGGTGCCCCTGCAATTTCGGGGAGTAACCGCACGGTGATATTGTTTAAACTTCGGGCCAGTCCGGCTCGTAATGGGATCATTTCCGGTCCTGCGGGAACGGTTCTGTCTTTTGGGCTCCATCGATTTCCTGAACGATCAACAAAACTGATGGGATATTTTGAAAATTTATGATAGGGCATATATCCGTTGTCAATAGCTACCGTGTACACAAATGGTTTGAAAGTTGAACCTGCCTGACGGCGTGATTGATGAACATGATCAAACTGTTGTTTTCCATAATCAGTACCTCCAATCCAGGCAAGAACATTCCCGGAATTGGGTTCAATGGCCACAAAACTTCCTTGTAGTCGGGTACCGGCTCTTTTAACGGAATCAACATAGGCAGAGTCTGCCTTAAGACTGTCGAAGACTACCGATTCCTGATCCGTATCAAATTTAGTAAATCCATTTTTATACCGATCGGTTTCCCGTATAAAGCTATTCAAAAAAGTGGGAAACTCCTCCCAAAGCTCATCCATATATCCGCCGCCATTGCTCGTCCACTCTTGTTCGAAGATGGGCTGAAATTCCGCGATTTTTTCCTGTACGGCCCGCTCGGCATGACGTTGAAGCCGGGAATCAATAGTGGTGTAAATTGTAAGTCCATCGGAATACAGATCGTAGCCGTTTTCTTCCGTCCATTCAATTACTTTTTGGCGAACATATTCTCCAAAATAACGGCTTTCACGGCCCGATCTTGATGGAGGCTGATAATTTAACACAACATCTTCTTCTTGCAGATTATGGTAGATGTCGAGATCTATAAAATTTCTTCTAAGCATTTGACCTAAAACAACATTTCTTCTTTGTTTAGATCGGTCGGGGAATAATCGGGGGTTGTAAGCGTGTGTTGCCTGAAGCATTCCAATCAGCATTGCAGCTTCAGGAACCGTAATATCGTTTGCAGGTTTGGCAAAATGTGTTTGTGATGCAGATTCTATACCAAATGTGCTATTGGCAAACTCAACCGTATTCAGGTACATCTCAACGATTTCAGTTTTCGTGTAATTCTTTTCAATTTGAACAGCGGTAATCATTTCGCGCAACTTTCGGCGAATAGAAACCTCCCTGCCAATTTTTCTGTAGAGATTACGTGCAAGCTGCTGGCTAATGGTTGATCCCCCCTGAAACTGCCCCCGGATCCAATAATAGGGAAGCCCTATGAGTCTTTCTGCATCAATCCCCCAATGCGTATAAAACCGGTGATCTTCAGTGGCAATCAAGGCATTTACAATGTTAGGTGATATGCGGTCGATAGGGACATAGGTTCTGTTTTCAACAAAATACCGATCCAGAATGGCGCCATCCCTGCTTTTTACTACCGATGCAACGGCAGTTTGAGGATTTTCCAATTCCTCAATGGATGGAAGCCCCTGAAATAGATAGATTGTATAGCCTCCAATAATCGCTGCAATAGCTACCAATACCCCCAGACCGATACCAAGATATTTCTTCTTGGTAGATGAGCTGCTTTTATTTTTAGCTGAGCCGGTCGTTTTTTGTGCTTTCTTTTCTGCAATGATTTGCTTTCGGTATTCAGGATCATTGAAATACCGATCCATATCCACACCCTTCATCTTATCATTATCACTCATTCTTTAGCTGTTTTATCATCTGTAAATGGTTTAAATACTTTTGCAGTACCATCCCAACTAACGAGCTTACATTGCGAGTTGGTATACAAAGCCACAGTTCGGTGTTGGAAAAAGGTACCGAGATTTATATAGGTTCCAAAGGAAAAGGTTTCAATTCTCGGGATATGATCATGGCCGCAGATTAGGAAATCAATAGGGTGATGCTCTAAAAAATTCTCAGACCATACATTCAGCGGTTCAGGATCTTCAATAGGTCGTTTTCTATTAACGTTTGAAAACCATTTCATGATTTTCAACCCCATTTTGGGTGGAAAGAGAAACTGATAAAGGTTGATGAAATATTTGTTACGAAGGATACGATGGAAAAATGGGCGCGGTAAGCCTGCATTTTTATGATTCATTCCATCTCCATGATGAAGAAAGAAGTTCTTGTCATCAATTGTAATCTTATTAAAATCTGGCTCTACTTTAAATCCAAGCTCTTCAAAGTAACCGAAGGTCCAGTTATCGTGATTTCCGGTAATGTAAGTGATGGGTGCTACAGTTTTGTTGTAAGATGCAAACGCTGATAAAACGGTTTCTCCAATTAAAGGATGCATATTTGGATATTCCATCCAGTAATCAAAAAGGTCACCCAACAGATGAATTTGAATGTTTTCGCTTTTGCAGTGATCAATCAGCCCGCAAAGATCATCCTCAATTTTTTGATTTACAGGGGATTCAAAAGCACCAAGGTGGACATCAGAAATAAATAGATGCTTCATATAAATAGGAGAAACTATTTCCGGCGATTTATGACAAAATAAATAAGTGCTTCAAAGTCTTCGTACCCTTTTATGATAGGAAGGGTTTTTAACTCGTTGAGAGCCAATTCTGCATAAGAAGTCATAATTTTTTCAGCTTCTTTTAGCCCGTCATATTTGTGAACAAAAGAGACTATTGTATCAATATCTTTTGTTCTTTTTTTTCGCTTCTTCATTAGCCGGCGAATTTTCAGCGCTTCTATTTTAGGGGCTTTTTGCAACGCTTTAATTAAAGGAAGGGTCACTTTTCGTTCCTGAATATCATTGCGTTTGGGTTTGCCAACATCATCAAGCCCATAATCAAAAATGTCATCTTTTATTTGAAAGGCGATGCCAATGTTTAACCCAATCCCCCGCATTTTTTTGATGACATTTTCATCATTGCTTGTCGCTGTAGCTCCGCATTGGCAGCATGCAGCAATTAAACTGGCCGTTTTTTCTGATATGATTTGGAAGTATCTCTCTTCCGTCATATTAAAAAGCTTAGATGTTTTTAACTGACGCAATTCGCCTTCACTTATCTCTTTTACCGCATTCGAAAGGATTTGCAGCAATTCATATTCCTCATAATCCAAAGCAATAAGTAACCCTTTGGATAGCAAAAAATCACCCAAAAGCACACCGGCCTTATTCTTCCAAAGTACATTAATACTTAAAAAACCACGTCGTTTATCTGCCTCGTCAACCACATCATCGTGTATAAGGGTAGCCGTGTGCAGGAGTTCAATCATGGTAGCTGCTACATAACTCTTTTTGTCCGTTTCCCCGAACATTCGTGCGGTCATAAAAACGAGGGTAGGGCGAATTTCTTTTCCTTTCTGACGGAGCAAATAGTGAATAATCTGATTTAACAGAAAAACATCTGTATCGATCTCCTTTTTGAAGAATGTACGAAATGTTTTCAGGTGCTCCTTTACCGGCTGAGTAATTTGATCAAGCGAAGGATTTTTTGGAAGCGGTTCGATATGAGAACTAATTGCCTGTTCGGCCATAATTAATTTTTATTGGCAAAGATTTAGATGAAAATAAGGATAATAGAGATTAAATAGTTGCGCAAAGACGAATGTGTACTTAGTTTACTTGCTTAGTTTAAAATTTGAACTCAAAATATCATAAATCAATTGAAAACAATAGGCGTTCTTACAAGTGGTGGAGATGCTCCGGGGATGAATGCTGCTATTAGGGCAGTAGTGCGTACGGCTCATTCAAAAGAATTGGAAGTTGTAGCTTTCAGGCATGGATATAAAGGGTTGATTGAAGGTAATTATAAAACATTAGGTACATCTGATGTATCTAACATCATTCAGCGCGGAGGTACGATTTTAAAATCGGCCCGATGTGAAGAGTTCCGGCAACCTGAGGGGCGCGCAAAAGCTGCCAAGGTAATTAAAGATGCAGGGATCGATGCGCTCGTTACGATTGGAGGAGATGGCACCTTCCAGGGGGCAGCCCTTTTGGGAAAAGAGCATGATATTTCGGTAATAGGAATTCCGGCTACTATTGATAATGATTTAGTAGGCTCTGATGAAACCATTGGATACGACACAGCTTTAAATACTGCTGTGGATGCTATTGATAAAATTAGGGATACTGCTGATGCCCACGATAGAATGTTCTTGGTAGAAGTGATGGGAAGAGATGCGGGGTTTATCGCTCTTGAAACAGGAATTTCAGGGGGAGCCGAATTAATTCTCCTGCCTGAATCGCTGACAAGAATTGATGAGGTAAAGGGTTCGCTTAATAAAGTTCTTGAAGCGCAAAGAAGAAGCAGTTTAGTAGTCGTAGCCGAAGGGGATGAAACCGGCGGAGCGTTGAAACTTGCGGATAAGCTAAGAGGCGATTTTGAACAGTATGAAATGCGCGTTTGTATTTTAGGTCATGTTCAGCGTGGTGGAAGCCCAACGGCAAGAGACCGTGTTTTAGCAAGCAGATTGGGTCATGCAGCTGTTAAAGTCTTAACCGAAGGACACACTCATGTTATGGTAGGGATTGTGAATAATGAGATTAAAATCACACCGCTAAAAATGACATTCGGTAAAAAGAAAGACATTAATTTTGAACTCGTCGATTTAGCAAAAACACTAAGATAATAGAAAGAATGGTAACTGTAGATATTGATGGTGCTCGTGGTTTTATTACTGAAGAAGAATTTAACATGGGCAAAGAAAGGGCTGAAAATGGATTAAAAAAGGTTAAACAGGGGTCAGGCCCCGGAAATGAATGGCTCGGTTGGCGACGGATTTTAGATCAGCCTAATGATGCTGAATTGGATAGAATTGAACAGCATGCACTTACGATTCGCGAAGATGCAGACATTTTTATTATCTGTGGTATCGGTGGATCCTATCAAGGTGCAAAAGCAATAATTGAAGCGCTAAAAAAGCCGTTTGATTCTCGCGGTCCGGAGATTCTATTTGCGGGTCATAACATGAGTGGGAATTACTTGAAACAACTTTTGGGCTATCTAAAAAAGCCCAAAGAAGATGGTACTGAAAAAAGTGTTTATCTGAATGTGATCTCTAAATCGGGTACTACACTCGAAACGGCCATTGCATTTCGAACGATTCGCAGCTGGATGCATCAACAGTATGGTGATGAGGCCAAGAATAGAATTACGGCTACCACGGGACCCACAGGTGGAGTACTCAATAAAATTATTGAAGAAGAAGGATATCACAAATATGAGATACCTGATGATATTGGCGGACGATTTTCTGTGCTAACCCCTGTTGGATTATTCCCTGTTTCCGTTGCGGGGATTGATATTCAAACTCTTTTCTATGGAGCGGTTGCGGAATATAAAACGCATGAATCTGATCCTAATGGGTTACTCGATTATGCAGCACTTCGATTTAAACTCCATAAAAATGGATTTGCACTGGATGTAATTGGTTCTTTTGAACCCGAACTTTCAAGTTTTTGCGGGTGGACACAACAGCTCCTTGGGGAAAGTGAAGGGAAAGAAGGAAAAGGGTTGTTTCCCGCAACCGCATCCTATTCTACCGATTTGCACAGTATTGGCCAAATGATTCAACAGGGTCAACGAAATATGATGGAAACCTTGCTTGTGGTTGATAAACCATTTTCTGATCTCACCCTTATAGAAGCACACAACGATGTCGATCAATTGGATTACTTAACCGGGAAATCTATCCACGAAATAAATAAAAGCGCTCTTGAAGGTACATGCCAAGCCCACATCGAAGGGGGTGTGCCTGTAGTAAAAATTGGTATCGATAAGTTAAATGAACAACAAATTGGGCGGCTCATTTACTTTTATGAGCTTTTTACCGCTGTATATGTTTACATGCTGGAAGTGAATCCCTTCAATCAACCAGGTGTAGAAAATTATAAAAAGGCAATGTATCGCCTCTTAGGAAAATAAGATGACAGATAGCTCAGAAGACAAAAATAAATATGTTGCCATTGCGGGTAACATTGGTGCGGGAAAATCTTCGTTAACAAATTTGTTAGGGAAGAATTTTGATTGGAAAGCGTATTACGAATCTGTAGATGACAATCCTTATCTGTCAGATTTTTATGAGGATATGAGACGATGGAGTTTTAACCTTCAGATCTATTTTTTATCCAGCAGGTTTCGTCATCAAAAAATAATGTTGTCATCTGATACAAGCATTATTCAGGATCGAACCATTTATGAGGATGTGGAAATTTTCGCGAAAAACCTGCACGACATGAATTTGATGAGTGATCGTGACTTTAAAAATTACAGTGCCCTGTTTCACGAAATGAACTCCTACCTTCGTCCACCAGACCTTCTAATTTACCTTCGCGCACAGGTTCCAACGCTTGTACGACAAATTCAGCAACGGGGCAGGGATTACGAAAACACAATCCGAATTGATTACCTCGAAAGATTGAATAAACTATACGAGGATTGGATTGACAGATACGAGCATGAGAAGCTTATTATTGATACCGATAATCTTGATTTTGTGAATAATAAAGAGGATTTAGGGAAGGTTATAGGATTGGTAGAACAGCGGCTGTTTGGTTTGTTTAACTAAATTGCTTTACAAAATATAACTTCCTATTTTTAGTGGCTATTGTGGAATTGTCAAAACTTACTTTCAAAATTCAAGAATTACCGGAAGGGGCAAGCGAAAAGCATGTCGAACTGCCAGAAGATTATTTTGAGTTTGAGGATGAAATGCACCTTTATGAAGCATCAGTTGATGTGTCATTTTACAGGACAGACCACTTTATAAAATGCTCATTTGCAGTTAAATCAACCATGGAGTTGATCTGTGACAGGAGCCTGAAGCCGTTTGAATTAAATTCGACCGGGACTTTTGATATAATATTTGAACCGGGCGATGTTGAAGAGTCTGAAACTGCGGAGAGCGCAGTTCGCCAGATTCCATCAAATGACTTGGTTCTGGATATTGATAAAGAAGTTCGGGATACAATTTTATTAGGGGTTCCAACAAGGAAAATTCACCCTGATTATTTAGATGAAGAAGGAATTCCTATTGAGTTCGAGACTAAGAAATTTGGCGATACTAAAGAAGATTCTGATTCCATTGATCCAAGATGGGAAGAGTTAAAAAAACTAAAGTAAATATTTAAATAAATAATTAGATGGCACACCCAAAACGAAGAACATCCAAAGCTCGAAAAAATAAACGACGAGCACATCAAAGCTTAAGCGATGTCACACTCGCAGAATGTTCTAACTGTGGCGCAATGCATCGATATCATCACGTTTGCATGGAATGCGGACATTATCGTGGCCGACAGGTTCTGAATATCTCAAAATAAATAATCTCATTTTATGGTGATTGCAGTTGATGCAGTAGGTGGGGACCATTTTCCTGAAAATCCTATTTCAGGTGGTGTAATGGCTTTGGAGGAAAATAATTCTCTCGAAATAGTATTCGTGGGACCGATTGATTTGATTAAAAAAGAGTTGGAAAAACACTCTTATGATCACAATCGCGTAGATATTCTTGATGCACCTGAAATTGTATCAATGGACGACCCTTCTTCTGCACCTGTAAAATCTAAGCCGCACTCTTCTATAAACCTGGGGATTAAAGCCCTTAAAAGTGGCTCGGTAAATGGCTTTATTAGTGCAGGGAATACCGGCGCTCTACTAACGGCTTCCACTCTTTTTCTTGGAAAACTTGAAGGGGTAATACGTCCGACTATTGCAGCTATTTTCCCAACTGTAAATGGTGTGCGATTATTAGTAGATGCAGGTGCCAATCTTGAATTGAAACCCGAGATGTATTTCCAATTTGCAAAAATGGGAAGTATCTATGCCAAAGAAATATTGGGCATTGAAAATCCTAAGGTGGGTTTGCTCAATATTGGTTCCGAACCGGAAAAAGGCTGTGAGATTCACAAAGATTCGTTTAAAGAACTTCAAAAGTTGTCTAACTTTGCCGGAAATATTGAAGGTAAAGATATTCTTTCGGGTAAAGCAGATGTATTTGTAACGGATGGATTTACCGGTAATATATTGCTCAAATTTGGTGAGTCGGTTCCGCAGGCTCTGGAACATCTTTTTGAGAATGCCATTAAAGAGATGGGTTTAGAAAAAGAGATCCGTAATCATATCCTTCAGGTACTTAAAAAAGCAGTACACACATTTGATTATCAACACGTCGGTGGTGTTCCATTCCTTGGGGTAGATGGTGTGAGCTTGGTTGGGCATGGAGGGAGTACCCCTCTTGCTATCAAAAATATGATAGTAAACGCAGCTCATTGTGTAGAAAGTCGTTTAAACGAAAAAATTGTTACTTCTCTCAATATTTAAATTTTTTTTAAATGTCTCAAATACGTGCTAAGATAACCGGTGTAGGAAAGTATCTGCCGGATCATATCATGACCAATAAGGATCTTGAGGATTTGGTTGAAACCAATGATGAATGGATCCGATCCCGCACAGGAATATCAGAAAGAAGAATATTAAAAGATCCCGAAAAAGGGACTTCTTTTATTGCAGAACATGCGGCCATTGATGCTCTGAATAATGCCGGTGTTGATGCAGAAGAACTTGACGCAATCATTGTTGCTACCGTAACCCCTGACTATTTATTTCCGGCAACGGCCTGTTTGGTTCAGAGGCGAATCGGTGCAACAAATGCATACGCTTTTGATTTATCCGCAGCCTGTTCGGGGTTTTTGTTTGCTTTATCTACCGGAGGAAATTTGATTGAATCAGGCCGCGCAAAAAAAGTATTGGTAATTGGTGCTGATAAAATGAGCTCCATTATAGATTATTCCGATCGAACAACCTGCATCCTTTTTGGTGATGGAGGTGGAGCTGTTGTATTGGAAGCATCAGATTCTGAAGCAGGAATTATCGACTATGTTCATCATACAGAAGGGGATGACGAGTGCATGCTATATCAACCTGCCGGTGGGAGTTTAAATCCGGCAACAGAAGAAACGGTGGATAAGAAACTACATTACCTTCGTCAGGATGGTAAAAGTGTGTTTAAGAAAGCCACAGTTGGCATGTCGGATGTGTCGCTGGAAATTATGGAGAGAAATAATCTCTCTCCCGATGATGTTTCTTGGTTGGTGCCACATCAGGCCAATCTTAGAATTATTGATGCTACAGCCCGAAGAATGGGGGTCGATAAAGAGAAGGTGATGATCAACATTGAGAAATATGGAAATACAACTTCAGGAACCATTCCACTTTGCTTGTATGATTGGAAAGATCAGCTTAAAGATGGAGATAATTTAATCCTTTCTGCATTCGGTGGCGGGTTAACCTGGGGCGCAATTTATTTAAAATGGGGGAAATAATGAAAGCAGTTCTATTTCCGGGACAAGGATCACAAAAAGTTGGAATGGCAAGCGAGCATTACAACTCCAATGCTACTGTAAAACAAATGTTTGATGAGGCCAATGATCTGTTGGGGTTCTCTATAACCAATATTATGTTTGATGGCCCATCGGATGAATTGATGCAAACGAAATTTACTCAGCCCGCTATATTTCTTCATTCTGTAGCTCTCTTCAAAACATTAAATATCACACCGGATGTAGTTGCAGGGCATAGTTTAGGTGAATTTTCAGCATTGTCGGCAGCCGGGGCCATCGATTTTTCTGAAGCTCTGGAATTAGTTGCCTTGCGGGGAAAACTCATGCAGGAAGCCGGTGAAATTCATCCCGGAACAATGGCAGCTATTATTGGAATGGATGATGAAGTTGTAGACGAGATTTGTGCGAAAGCATCGGAGATTATTCAAAAACCGGTTGTAGCAGCAAACTACAACTGTCCGGGTCAATTGGTTATTTCGGGCGATGTAGATGCTGTAAAGAAAGCCGTTGAACTGGCAAAAGAAAATGGTTGCAGATTGGCAAAGATTCTTCCGGTTAGTGGTGCATTTCACTCTCCGTTAATGAAACCTGCTTTGGAAGGATTGAAAGAAAAACTGGAGAATACAGATATACAAACCCCAGATTTTCCGATTTATAGTAATGTAACCGCAAAACCAACTACAGATCCTGCCGAAATAAAAGAGAATCTGGTTCAGCAATTAATCAACCCGGTTCGATGGACTCAAACGTTGAAAACAATGTCAGAAAATGGAGTTACAGATTTCATTGAAGTTGGACCCGGAAAAGTACTTCAGGGGTTGGTGAAGAGAACCGTTTCTAATGCTAACATTTCAGGACACGAATAAACTATTATGGATTTAAAAGGAAAAAATTGTTTGGTAACAGGTGGAAGCAGGGGCATTGGCCGCTGTATAGCAGAAACGTTTGCAAAACTTGGGGCCAACGTTGCCATTACCTATGCACGCTCAGCCGACGCAGCTAACGAAGTCGTTGAAGTTCTTAAAAAAAATGGAGTGGAAGCTATTGCATATCAGGCAGATGCTGTTGATTTTGCAAAGGCTGAAGAAGTGGTAAATGATGTGGTAGAAAAATGGGGTTCGCTCAATGTATTGGTGAACAATGCCGGGATCACAAAAGATAATTTATTGCTTCGAATGAGCGAAGAACAGTGGGATGATGTAATTACCACAAATTTAAAGAGTATATTTAATTATAGTAAAGCCGTAGCTAAGCCCATGATGCGGGCAAGAGGCGGATCGGTAATTAATGTTGGTTCCGTAGTTGGAATCTCAGGAAATGCCGGACAAAGCAATTACTCAGCTTCAAAAGCAGGGATTATTGGCTTTACTAAGTCCTTTGCAAAGGAATTGTCAAGCCGTGGGATTCGGGCAAATGTTATCGCCCCCGGATACATTACCACAGAAATGACAGGAAATTTAGATGAAAAAGTATTAGAATCCATAAAAGCTGAAACGCCATTGGGAAGAGCCGGCGAGCCGGAAGAGGTAGCAAACACAGCTGCATTTTTGGCATCGGATTTAAGCTCTTACATTACGGGAGAAGTAATCCGTGTTGATGGCGGCATGGCGATGTAATATGGATAAATCATAGTAAAATCGTGTTATTTTACAATCATATGTCGTATTATCAACCGACATAAAAACTTTTAGTTAATAAACCTCAAATAAATCACATACTGACATGTCAAAAGACGTAGAATCAAAAGTAAAAGCAATCATCATCGACAAACTTGGTGTTGATGAATCAGAAGTTGTTACAGAAGCAAATTTCACCAACGACTTAGGAGCAGATTCACTTGACACAGTTGAGTTGATCATGGAATTCGAAAAAGAATTCGATCTTAGTATTCCTGATGAAGATGCAGAAAACATTGCTACCGTTGGTGACGCAGTGAAGTATCTTCAGGAAAAATCATAAGCTGAACAAATTATAAAAAATGACTGGACGTAGAGTAGTTGTAACTGGCATCGGTGCGTTAACTCCCGTTGGAAGCACAGCCCCCGATTTTTGGAATGGGCTTGTTTCCGGTAAAAGCGGTGTGCGGGACATCGAACACTTCGATACATCTGATTATCCCACAAAATTCGCCGGCCAGCTTGAGGATTACGATTCAAGTAAATACTTCGAGCGAAAAGAAGGCCGCAGGTTGGATAATGTTTCGCAGTACGCTATGATTACTGCTGATGAAGCCATTGCAGATAGTAAAGTAGACCTGGACAAAATTAACAAGGATGATGTTGCCGTTATTGTGGGTACAGGTATCGGTGGGATGAAAACATTTTACGACCAGTCAATTTCACATCACGAGCACGGACCAAGAGGGGTAAATCCCTTTTTTATTCCCATGTTGATCCCTGATATGCCATCAGGTCATATCTCGATCAAATATGGATTTAGAGGCGCTAATTATTGTGCTGTTTCAGCTTGTGCCACAGGATCACAAAACATCGGTTTAGCATACGATTCTATCAGTAACGGACACTCAGAAATGGCTGTTTGTGGCGGTAGTGAATCATGCGTATGGGAAATTGGTGTTTCAGGTTTTGGTTCAATGAAAGCTCTTTCCCGCAGAAATGATGAGCCCGAAAAAGCATCACGTCCTTTTGACAAAGAAAGAGACGGATTTGTTTTGGGAGAAGGGGCCGCCATTATGTTTTTGGAATCTCTTGATTCAGCCCTCGAACGCGGTGCACGGATTTATGGCGAAATTGTGGGGTACGGCTTTTCAGCTGATGCCCATCATATTACAGCACCTGACCCTGAAGGAAATGGTGTTAAATTAGCCTTGAACAGAGCGCTGAAGATGGCCGGTATCAAACCAACAGATATCGATCACATCAATATGCACGGTACATCAACACCGCTGGGAGATTTGGCAGAATCCAATACCATCAAAAAAGTATTTGGTGATCATGCGTACAAGATGAACCTGAATTCAACAAAGTCTATGACAGGCCATATGTTGGGTGCTGCCGGTGCTGCGGAATCGATTGCTGCACTGCTTACAGCTTATCACGGAATTGTGCCTCCTACGATCAACCAGGAAACTCCTGATCCTGAGTGCGACCTGAATTACACACCCAATGAATCAGTGGTAAGGGATGTTCGTTATGCCATGAACAATGCGTTCGGCTTTGGCGGACATAACACGACTTTGATTTTCAAGAAATTCGAAGAATAATTTATGATTGGAAGACTCAAGCAATGGCTTAAAAAGAAGCCAAATAACCTGCCGGAGACTTCTAATCCATTATCTCATTTGGAACAGATTATCGGATTTCGTGTGTCTGATAATGATCAACTAATCTTTAATCAGGCCCTTCGTCATCGCTCTATTATTGATGATGACAGGTACAAGGCGTACGAAACCTACGAACGACTTGAATTCCTGGGAGATACTATTTTAGATCTCATCATCTCCGAATATCTATTTGATCTTTACCCTGAAGAAAATGAAGGCTTTTTAACAAAGCTGAGGGCAAAGCTGGTCAGGGGGGAAACTCTTGCCAAAATTGCAAGAAAAATGAGGGTTAATGAGCTTTTGGAAGTGGGTACAAGAGCAGAGGTTCAGAAAATCGAATTCTCCAAAAGTCTACTTGCTGATGTTTTTGAAGCACTTGTTGCTGCCATTTATCTCACGAAAGGATATATTTTTACCCGTGATTATGTGCTTGAGATTTACTCAGGTCAGATTGACCTCAAAAAAATTGAATCGAAAGTAGAGAATCATAAAAGTGTGTTGATGGAGTTGATGCAGTCAAGAAAAATGGCCCTCCCTGAATATGAAATACTTACTGAACAAGGCCCCGGACACGACAAAACATTTGAAGTTGCCGTTCGAATAAATGGTGAAATTATGGGAAAGGGTATTGGCAAAAACAAAAAAGAAGCTGAACAAGTGGCTGCAAAAGAAGCATTTGTTAATATGACGGCTCGTTAGGTTCAGATTGTTGATAATTTATCTAAACAAGACAATACTATGAAACAATACATCGACTTAGTTAAAAATGTACTCGAAAATGGTGTTGAAAAAGATAATCGCACCGGTACAAAAACACTGTCTTGTTTTGCCGAGAGTTATAAAGTAGATCTGTCAAAAGGGTTTCCGTTATTGACCACCAAAAAAGTATTTTTTAGATCTGTTATTTTAGAAATGCTTTGGTATCTGCGTGGTGAAGATCATATTCAATGGCTGCGCGATGAAAATGATTGCCATATTTGGGATGCATGGGCTGAAGAAGATGGTTACGTAGGTCCGATTTATCCGGTTCTATGGAGACGATTTCCCTATCTAAAAACAGAGTCAGGAAATACTTATCCCGGTAAGAATACAGAATCAAATCCGAAGTGGAATTACAAAGAGTTCGATCAGGTGCAACGGGCAGTGGATATGCTTAAAACCAATCCAAATAGCCGAAGAATTGTAGTAAGCGCTTGGCATCCCGGTCTTTTGGATGAAATGGGATTACCGCCATGTCATGTTATGTACATTTTCAATGTTCAGAACGGAAGACTTAATTGCCATTTAACCCAGCGTTCAGGTGATATAGCACTGGGTATTCCTTTTAATTTGGCGTGCTATTCAGCGCTGACAATGGCGATCGCACAAGAGGTTGGTCTGGAGCCGGGAACATTTGCCCATACCATTGTGGATGCTCATATCTACGAAAATCATATAGAAGGTTTAAAAGAACAGATTACCCGTAAACCCGGAGAACTTCCCACACTTACCATTGCCAAAAAGCCGCTGGATCAATTAACGTTTGATGATTTTGAACTGAAGAATTACAATCCTCAGCCCTCCATTAAATTTCCGGTTGCTGTATGAAATTGATTTTAATTGCAGCCCATGATCCCAATCTGGTGATCGGAAAAGACGGTGAGTTACCCTGGCGTTACAAAGAAGATCTCCAATTCTTTAAAAAAACCACTATGGGACATCCCCTGGTGATGGGACGAGTCGTTTTTGAAGAACTGAATGAAAAGCCACTTCCCGGCCGGGAATGTATTGTTCTTTCAAGAAGTAAGGATTATAACCATGTTCCCACGTTCAAATCTATTGATACTGCTTTAGAATCACTCTCTGATAAAGAAAAAGTGTTTATCATTGGTGGCGGAGAGATTTATAAACAAACTCTTGATCAGGCAGATCAGCTGATCATCACAAAGATCAAAAAAGAGCATGAAGGGGACACCTTTTTTCCTGAATATCGGCATGATATTGGGAAAAAATGGAAAGAATCATGGAGTGAAGAACATCCTGATTTTACCTTTGTAACTTACGATCGGATATAACGAGGATGGCCCCAATTTCCAATCAAGAATAAAGAATTAAGCCTTAAAAACCCCATCCAGATGCACCACGTAAGGTTTTACAACAGGTTTAGTGAGAGCAATAATGTGCTTCGTGTCTGCCGCTTTAGAGAACTCTACTGCCTGGCCATTATCTTCAAGTATCCAAATACTTTCGTTTTCGTACTTGTACGCTTCACTATAACTTTCATCAAACTCGTAATAAAACGAAGCCGATTTTTTATCATGTGGAAGACCGGCTTTTTTGAGCTGTTTTGATGTATTTTCTAAAAGCGTTGCTTCCGAAATGTTCCTTTTCTTTTTATCCAGAAACGTTGTTTTGAACAAATTTCGATTCAAAAAGCGGTTGGATAGATCCGCTAAAATGGGATCACTTTCCTGTGCCCATGATTTGATGCTGATAAACACATCGTGATCATCGAGTGCCAAATAATTCTGCATTACATTATTTGAAATCTGCTTTTTGGCTGAATGTGCATCGGAAATGAAATAGGAGAGAGGCTTTGATGGGGTATGAATTTTCTCGCCATTAGCGTGCAAAAACTGAACCCTGCTGAAAATCTTTTTAAGCAGTGAGTCAGCACTTAAAACGGTCTTGTGAAGGTAAACTTGCATATACATCAACCGACGGGAAAGAATATAATTTTCGATGGCATAAATCCCTTTTTTTTCGATCACCACATTTCCATTAATCACGCGCATTGTTTTTAAAATGCGGTTTATTCCAACCGATCCTTCAGAAACTCCGGTAAAGAAACTATCTCTTTTCAGATAATCTAATCTGTCAATATCGAGCTGTGAAGAAATGAGTTGGTGGAGAAATTTTTTGGGGTACTGATTAGTAAATATTTGTATAGCCACGTCCAGCTCACCATTGAATTCTTCATTGAGCTTATGCATGATCTTCAGACTCATTTTCTCGTGATTGAAATCACGGATCAGCGAATGTTCTAATGTGTGGGAAAGCGGACCATGACCAATATCGTGAAGCAGCACAGCAATTAATGTACCCCGAACTTCAGCATCACTGATTGTGGTGTCTTTTTCGCGTAAATTTTTAAGCACCCGTTGTGCCAATTCCAATGCGCCTACTGCATGAGAGAATCGTGAATGTTCAGCCGCCGGAAAAACAAGATATCCCAAACCCAACTGACGAATTCGTCGCAGTCGCTGCACGTATTGGTGATCAATCAGCTTTAAAATAATGCCCTTAGGGACCGTAATAAACCCATGGATGGGATCATTGAAAATTTTATACTGAGTACTTTTATCCATTATTTTCTGCGTATAAATAGTCTTTCAAATTCGGTAATTCCGGCAACTTTGCGGGTCGATTATTTTCCAGATTAAACCATACACCGGTAGTTTCTGCAACGGCTTTTAACTCACCGTTAACTTTGTTGAAGATAGCCTGAATACCGGTCACACTTGTATTTCCGATGGACTTTATAGATGATCCAACAATGATCTGTTCACCATACAGAACCGGTTTTATATAATTCAGATCAAGGTGAACCAAGATAAAGCTGTGTCCATTTTCCATGGAATGTTTAAACTCAGGAATCGTACGGATAAACTGAATTCGTGCCTCTTCAAAATAAGAACTGTAAACAGCATTATTAACATGGTTCAGTGGGTCCAAATCTCTGAATCGAACAGGCACATCTGTTTTATGGAAAAAATCTGATTCTTGGTAATTAAATTTCACAAGTATGTGTTTTATTAATTGTTGCGGTTTAATGTATGAGAAATCACATCCAAAAATGAGCAATTAAAGGATTAATTCCGGCATGATTGCTCCATGTAATTGGTTATCTTCACAAAAAAGAACACCAAATTAATTACAAATAATGTTTGATAAAAAGACCTCAGAATTTCTTGAAAAACTGTTAATCACTCCAAGTCCAACCGGCTATGAATCTAACGGGCAAAAAGTATGGATGGATTATCTTTCGAGCTATGCGGATAAAGTGGAATCGGACGCTTATGGTTCCGCAATTGGTAAACTGGAAACCAGTTCCGATGTAATGACCGTTATGCTGGAAGCTCATGCAGATGAAATTGGAATGGTTGTGCAGCATATCAGTGAGGATGGATTTATTTATATCAACAAATTGGGTGGGAGTGATTCCACCATTGCCCGAGCGAAAAAAGTGTATATCCATAGCAGAGAGGGTAGAATTACAGGAATAACCGGGAATACGGCAATCCATTTACAGGACACAAAAAATGGCGGCGGGAAACAGCCTTCGTGGAAAGATATTTTTATTGATATCGGTGCAGAAAACCGTGATGAAGCTCTTAAAATGGTGCAGATTGGAGACCCTATCACTTATACCGACGAAATTGAATATTTGAATGATGAGATTATCACGGCAAGAGCACTCGACAATCGTATTGGTGGTTTTGCCATTGCCCAGGTTATTAAAAATCTGAAGGCAAAACGAAAGAATCTGAAGGTGAACGTGATAGCCTTAAATTCCGTACAAGAGGAGGTAGGTGGATTTGGCGCACGAATGATGAGTTATCGTCATATGCCGGACGCCGCAATTGTTACCGATGTAACCCACGCTACGGATTCACCGGGGATTGACAGCCGTGAACATGGACTCATAAAACTCGGAAAAGGACCTTCTGTTCAGCATGGTGGAGCCAATCACCCCGGAGTAGTTTCGTTGATTGAGTCAGCTGCCAAGAAAAAGAAAATTGAACTTCAGCACGAAGCTACAAGTGTACGAACGGGAACGGATACGGACAGCATTTTCTATCAGCAAACGGGAATTCCAAGTGCGCTCGTTTCGGTTCCGATACGATATATGCACTCTCCGGTGGAAACGGCATCTATCTCAGACATCAAAGCACTTATTGATTTAATGACCGAATCAGTACTGGCAATGGAGCCTGATCAGTCATTCTCTGTGATGTAAATATACTGTTTAAGGAACCGGCATCTCCTAACGTGATTGTGGGCTGTATTACTCCCCCTTTATCTAAGATTTAAATAATCCACAACCCTCCAAGGATTTCAAACCCTTGGAGGGTTCCTATGATCCGTCAGTTGAACGGTTTTTGATTAACAATTTCAATGGATTGCTAAACTTGATACCCATTCGGATTTTTACTCTGCCAGTTCCACGAATCTTTGCACATATCTTCGAGATCCTTCTCAGTTTTCCAGTTCAGCTCTTTTTCTGCTTTTTCTGTACTTGCAAAACAAACGGCAGCATCACCGGGTCGGCGATCAGAAATTTTGTAGGGAATACGTTTGCCGGTCGCTTTTTCAAAAGCATGTACGATATCTAAAACGCTGGATCCCACGCCTGTGCCTAAATTATACGTGACCACTCCTGGGTTTTTATCTAATTTTTCCAGGGCTTTGATGTGGCCAATAGCTAAATCAACCACATGAATATAATCGCGAATTCCTGTTCCGTCTTCAGTGGGATAATCACCCCCAAAAACTGTAAGCTCTTTTAATTTACCAACAGCAACTTGCGTTACATATGGCATTAAATTGTTGGGTACTCCGGACGGGTCTTCGCCAATTTCACCGCTTTTGTGGGCCCCAACGGGATTGAAATATCTTAGTAAGGCAATATTCCATTTTTCATCGGATTGATGAAGATCCCGTAAAATATATTCGATGGTAAGCTTGGTTTGTCCGTATGGATTTGTTGCTGAAATCGAACTCTCTTCAACCAGAGGAGATTCACTTGGGTTGCCATAAACTGTGGCTGAAGAGCTGAACACCATGTCTTTTACATCATACTCTTCCATCACCTGGCAAAGGTTTATTGTGCCAATCACATTGTTTTGGTAATACATAAGTGGTTTTTCAACCGATTCACCCACGGCTTTTAAACCGGCAAAATGAATGACAGAATCAATATCAAACTCATCAAACAATTTCCGTAGACCTTCAATATCAAGCAGATCTACCTCACGAAACGGAATTTTACTGCTTGTTAATGATTCTACCCTTTTAAGAGCTTCCAATTTGCTGTTAGATAGATTGTCCATCACAACCACATCAAACCCGGCATTTACCAGCTCGAGTGTTGTATGGCTCCCTATAAAACCCGTACCGCCTGTAACTAATACTTTACCCATTATACTCTTTGTTTTTTTGATTAAGCAGCATCCCTAATGGCTACTTCATTTCTTCAAATTGATGAATCACCTTATCACAGTAATCTACTACTTTATCGAGGAGCTTTTCTTTTTCTTTTAAAGGATGACTTGATGCAAGCAGCTCTTTAGAGCGTTCATACATCACCAGCAATTCGTCCAGATTTAGCATTTGGGCAACCGGTTTGATCTTATGACCAGTTTGCCGAAGCATATTCATGTCTCCTGCCAAAAAGAATTTTGTAAATTTTATCTTAAACTCTGTAAACGACTCAATCGATGCCCCCGCAAACTCTTTGATATACTTCTCTTCATTATAAAGCAGATTGCTTACCAGTTCTTTATCAACATATGGATCGTCCATAGACTTATTCGTTTACAGGAGTTTCGATTCCGTGGGGAGTGGGTTTGTCATTTTCATCGATATGTACAAATACAATTTTATCGATCCTTAAAATCACGTTATGGGTAAATTTCTGTCTGACTATACATTTTACAGTAATCGATGTTTTACCCAAACGAACCGTTTCCATACCAATTTCGATAATATCACCCAACTTAGCTGAACTTACAAAATCAATTTCAGACATAAATTTAGTGACAATATTTCCTTTCCCAAGCTGACAAGTTACGTAAATAGCGGCTTCTTCATCAATCCACGCCAATACAGATCCTCCGAACAAGGTTCCGTGAGCGTTGAGATCGGTAGGTTTAATTAATTTTCGACTAAAAAATCGCATCGAAGGGAAGTTTTCAGGCATAATAATGCTGTTTTAAAATTAGATTGATTTAATATTTGCGAAATAAACGATGAAATTAATATAACAACACCACAATGATATATTTTACAAAGTAAAATGTTAAATAGTTCTTTATTGTGATAAAAATGTTTACTTATTTTAAAATCAAATATTTATCAATGAATTATCAATAATCATGAGAAAAATAGCCTTTACAAATCAAAAGGGAGGGGTTGGAAAGACAACAACGACTATCAATACAGGAGCCGGGTTAAGTAAAATAGGGTATAAAGTGCTGCTGATTGATATGGACCCTCAGGCAAACCTTACTTATTCCTTAAAAATCCATTCAAAAAAATTAAACCAAAATATCTATCACGTACTTTCGGGTAAGGCAAATGTGGAAAATATCATCATCCATCATAATGGGTTCGATATTCTTCCGGCTTCTATTGATCTTTCCGGTGCAGAAATGGAATTGGTTAATGAACCGGCAAGAGAGCATATTTTAAGGGAAGCTTTGGATAGTGCACATTTAGATTATGACTTCATCTTAATTGATTGCCCGCCAAACCTGGGCCTTCTTACATTAAATGCATTTACTGCGGCTGATGAATTAATTATTGTGCTGCAAACAGAATATCTGGCACTTCACGGATTGTCTAAATTGATACAATTAATAAAAATTGTTCAGAAACGATTAAATCCTGATTTAAAAATGGCCGGTATCGTTTGCACATTATTTGACAAACGAAAAAATTTGAACAGAGAAGTTGTAGAGCATATTCGAGACTATTTTGGCAAGAAGGTATTTAAAACGGTAATTCGAGATAATGTGGCACTGGCTGAGGCTCCAAGTCATCATAAAACAATCTTTGAATATGATGGGGAAAGCCACGGCGCAAATGATTATGCAATGCTTGCCTACGAAATCAGAAATGGGGCTAAGCCATGAAATCAAAAAATAAACTGGGCCATTCACCGCTTGAATCAAGACAAGAAATAACTTCTCAGTATGATTTTATTGCCAATCAAAACTTTTTTGAGAAGAAGGGCATCATCCGTAAAAATGATAATCTTTCTTTTAAAAGGGAGCCATTCAATATAAATGAAGAGTTTAAAAGAGAGAAAGAATTGAAAATCATAAAGTTAAATACCAAAAAGCCAAAATATATTCAAGATATCCCACTGAAAGTACTTAATGCATTAAAAGATTTTTTAAAGCTTTAATAACGTCTGTTTCGCTTTTCTTTTTGTAACGATAAACCATATCTCTGGTAAAAATCAATCCGATTGTATACGTATTACGTAGAGGAATACAACAATCGTCGATAACGTATGCTCGAAACTTTTTTGTAACAAATACTCAATGAAAGTCTCAATAAGTGTACAACAAGAAATTTATCAGATTTGATATGAGAAAAATAGCCTTTACAAACCAAAAAGGTGGCGTTGGTAAAACAACCACCACAATTAATACCGGGGCCGGATTAAGCAAAATGGGCTATAAAGTTCTGCTGATTGATATGGATCCGCAGGCGAATTTGACCTATTCGCTAAAAATTCATTCCAGTAAGCTCAATAAAAATATTTATCACGTTCTTAAGGGCGAACTGAATGTTCGGGATATTGTGATGAGTCACAGTGATTTCGATATTTTACCCGCTTCAATTGAATTATCCGGTGCAGAAATGGAATTGGTAAATGAACCGGCTCGTGAGAACATTCTAAAAGATGCCTTGGCCGAACTGGGCGATGACTACGATTTTGTGCTGATGGATTGCCCACCAAACCTTGGCTTGCTTACTCTGAATGCTTTTACGGCTTCTGATGAACTGATTATCGTGCTTCAATCGGAATACCTTGCCCTTCATGGTTTATCCAAACTCATGGATCTGATAAAAGTAGTGCAGAAGCGTTTAAACCCAAATTTGAAGGTGGAAGGAATCGTTTGTACACTGTACGATAAGCGTAAGAATCTCAATCGCGAAGTTGTGGGTCATATTCGTGACTATTTTGGCTCAAAAGTGTTTGACACAGTAATCCGTGATAATATTGCTTTAGCTGAGGCGCCAAGTCATCATAAAACTATTTTCGAATATGATGGTGAGAGTTATGGTGCCCAGGATTACATGATGCTCGCGAAGGAGATCAGAAATGGATACTAATAAGTACATTATGGATTCAAAAAAAAGTTTAGGGTATTCTCCACTTGGGATGATTTCTCACGAGGAGTCTCAGTTTGATTTTATCGCAGATCGTAAACCCCTCGCTGAGCCCAAATCAGTCGCTGATGAACAAGTCAGCCACTTGATTGAGGAGAGGCCGAGTCCAGTTTCCACCTCAAAGTCCAAACAAGAGAAAACAGAATCAGATGATATATTTTCTGAATTTCTTAACCAAAAAACCGATAATAGCATTTTTAATATCGGACAGAAAGAAAATGATGAGCCATCAAAAAAATCTGCCAGTTATTATATGAGTTCAGAAATTATTCAGAAACTACGAGATCATGCAGATAAACATGATGATACATACTCCTCAGTAGCGGAAAAAGCCATAAAAGCCTATCTCGATAATCTTTGATGCACCGGGAATGCTAGGTCACTATCTTCTAAATAAGAAAAACCCGTGAGGTTTTTTAAAACCTCACGGGTTTTTTTCTGTTTCACTCTTTAAAAAACTAAAATTATAGGTTTACGCTTTACAATCCTGACAGATTTTGTTGACATCTACTACTTTCAGAATTTAGCGAGGGATGACACACCTTGTCACTGATGTTCTATATTTTAAGATTGATGGTAAAAAATGCTATCATCTTTAAAAAATATCCGCATCAATGATATCTATTTTTAAAAGCCACAACTTACATCACCTTGCCGGTCATTTAACCGACCATCTGGAGAAATTTAAACCCGCTGATCCGTTTAAGCTTCAACAGATTATCGTTCCTAATCTGGATACATCACGCTGGTTGAAGCTTGAATTGGCAGAGGGAATGGGAATTGCGGCAAATTTTGAATTTATTCTTCCTGCTGAGTGGCAGTATCGCCAAATTAGAAAGCTCTATCCAAATCTTCCCCGACAGCTACCTTCTGATTCTGATTCCATGCGATGGTCTATTTTTGATGTTCTGATGGATGATCAGCTTCGAAAAGCATTTCCCAAACCCAATCGCTATATCAATTCGCAAAGCAGCGAGATGAAAGAACAGGCGACTATGCAGCTTTCTCGCCAAATTTCATCGGTCTATGATCAATACTTGATGTACCGGCCCGAAATGATTTTAAAATGGCAGAATGGAAAAATGGGACAAGCAGATGAGAAGTGGCAGGCAGAGCTTTGGAATTTGCTAAATCGAATGTGGAAAAAGCAGCATGAGAATGATTCAAAACTTAATAAAGCAGAGTTGCATCAACATACCGTGGAAGCTGTTGAAAACGGATTTTTAAAGCCTGAAGATCCTGTTTATGTGTTTAATCCCGGGCTTGTTCCAAAACCTATCGTTAAGCTTTTGAAAGCTTGTGGTAATCATTGTGATCTGACATTTTACACTATTCAGCCATCAGAAAATCCCTCCAGGGCTGATGGAAATGAATTACTCCAATCCTTTGGAGAAGAGGCGGGCAATGTGGAGGAACTCTTTCAGACTTTGGATGGTAAGTTGACCTGTGATTTTCGGTTTGAACAGAAAACGGAAAACATCTTACATCAGGTAAAAAAGCAAATTATTGAAAACCAACCGATTGACGCAGCATCAGGAAAAACAAAGCTTGATGATAGCATTCAGGTTCAATCTTGCCACAGTCCGCTTCGCGAAATTGAAACCCTTCGCGAGTTTTTACTTAAGCAGTTTGAGAAAAATCACGATTTACATCCCGATGATATTTTGGTTGTAACACCTGATCTACAGGTCTATGAGCCGGCAATTGATGCAGTATTTGGTATTCCTGAAGAGGGCATTCCCACTATCCCATATCATCTTGGATCAATGAGGACAGGTGGTAGCAATTCGGTGAAAAGAGCATTTTCGCATCTTTTATCGCTGCCGGATTCGCGATTTACGTTTGCTGAGGTGATGGATCTTTTTCAGATGAAGCCCATCAGGAAAAAACTTGGGCTGTCAGAATCAGATTGCCAAAAGGTGAAACAGTGGATGGAGGAAAATCACGTGATATGGGCCATGGACACAGATCACCGGAAAGAGTGGGATCAACCCGAAGAGGAGATGCAAACCTGGTATTCTGCGCTAAAGCGAACATGGTTGGGGCAATGGATAGGTGATGAGGATTACACAATGGCAGATGGTTCGCCTTTATACAATGGAGTGAGGTCTACTGACGATCAGGAGATTTGGGCGGCGTTCACGCGATATTTGAACCGCCTTGATACTATGCGTAATTCAACGAAAAGGAATTCAGGCTGTTCAACATGGTGTGAACTAATTACGAAGTGGATGGAGATGTTTTTCAGTGTGGATGATCTGCAGAGCAGGGAAGGGTTATCCATCCGTAACATTGTAGATACTCTTAAAGAGACTCATGAGATTACAAATGTATCTCGTAAGGTGCCTTTTGGGTTGATTCGACAGGAAATTGTCTCATCACTCGATCAGCAGTCGTCCGGTTCAACACTATTTACCCGAGGAGTTACCTTTAGCACGATGGTCCCGGTTCGGAGTCTGCCATTTAAAATGATCGCTTTAATTGGGCTGAATGAAGACAAATTCCCACGAAAACCTACAAGTCCAGATTTTGATTTGATGGCACAGTTTCCGGGAACATCAGATCGAAATCGTAAGAAAGAAGATCGGAACCTGTTTTTGGAATCCATTCTTTCGGCAGAAGACATTCACTATTGCAGTTATGTAGGAAAGAGTCCGTTTGATAACGAGGCAATTCCACCATCAACCATTGTAAGTGAATGGATAGAAGCACTGGAAAAGTTAACGGGGGAGAGTGAGAAAAACATTATTCGACAGCAGGCGCTCAATGGATTTTCACCGGATGTTTTTAAAAAAATCGGTAGTTATTCCAGACTCTATTTTAACACGGCGAAATCATTAGCTGAAAAGAAAAATGGACGTTCGGGATTGATGCAGCTAAGCCCTCTGCCGGGTGAAGAGGAAACCAGAGAAATAGACATAAATGAACTGGTCTATTTCTTTTCGAACCCAATAAAATATTTTTTGAGAAAACAGTTTGATGCCCGGCTTTATGATCCCGAAGAAGGGAAGGATGAGTTTGAATTTAATCACCTTGAAAAGCACACATTATTTCAACGATTATTTGGCTGGGAACTGAACGAAGATGTACCTAAAGAAGAGCTTTTAACACAGCTCGTAGACACAGGAATGTTGCCTTCCGGCTGGCCGGGTAGAAGCGTTTTAAATGAAACTGAGGGGTATGTCAAAACGGCATTTGAGGAAATTAAGAGTAAAGGATTTGAACCTATAATTAATTTAGTTGAATTAGATATATCATTTTATACAAATAGAATAATTGGTTCTATCTACAATTATTCTAATATATGTGTGCTGAATATTGTACCCTCAAATTATTCCGGTAAAACTGTTTTGCAATCATGGCTGCAACATTTGGCAGTTTGTGCTTCAAATGAAGACAAGGAAATAGAATCATATCTGCTTACGGAACTAAAAAAAGGAAGTCCAAGATGGATAAAATTTAACCCCGTGAAGGACGCAAAAAATCAGTTGGAAGAGTACGTGGAAATTTATAAATCAGGGCTGAATCAACCGGTCACTTTTTTCCCAAAAACAATGGTAGAATTTGAAGAAAAGAGCCGGAGCAGCAAAGCGAAAGATCCGGTTTCAAATGCGAGAAATGAGTTTGAGGGAGGCTACATGAAAAGAGGCGAACGAGATGATTTAGCGATCTCATTTTTGATGGGTGATCAGGTGAAATTTGATGAACAATTTGTACAGGGACGATATCAGGAATTGATAAAAATTATGATGGACAACATGGAGGATTTTTCATGAGCAGCCCATTGAACTCTGTGTTTAAAATTATCAAATTACCAAGACTCATTATTGAGGCAAGTGCCGGTACCGGAAAAACCTACACAATTGTGGGGCTTTATGTCCGGCTGCTGGTTGAGGAAAAACTAAATGTTGATGAAATTCTTGTTGTGACGTTTACCAAGAAAGCAACTGCTGAACTTCGTGAACGAATTTTAGATCGGTTAAGAAATTGTCTTAAATCACTGAAGAACGATGACCCGGGGGATGCCCCATTTTTAAAAGAGCTTCTTGAATGGGTAGATAATAAAGAAGAGGCGGCTGAACGAATTAGAAATGCCATTCATGATTTTGATGATAGTCAGGTGTTTACCATTCATGGATTTTGCCAAAAAGTGCTAAAAGAAGAGGCGCTTATATCCGGTACTTCATTTGAAATCGAGCTGGATCAGTCCGATACGTTGCTTCATCAAGCCACAGAAGATTTCTGGAGAGTGTTTATTGATAAATACAGCAGTACCGATGCCGGGCAATATTATATCAACAAACTAATGGAAATTGGACGAACTCCTGCTGAACTGATTGATAATCTTTATCCGTTGTTTGGGAAACCCTACGCCCAAACAGAGGGAGAAGTAATGGATGATCCCATTCAGTATTTGTCAGATTTGCTAACCCTTAAAAAACGCCTGGTTGATGTTTGGGGAAGTGGAAAAGCTGATATTCTATCCATTTTAACTAAATGCGATGTTAGCAGATATCAAAGACCTTTAGAAGGTAGGTTAGAAAAGCTCGAAAGGTTCTTTTCAGACTCATCTGATCAGCCGGAAAAAGAGATTCTGAAATTTTTTACATGGAATTATCTTTCGGATGAAAGTAACCTAACCAAAAATGGAAAAGCCACATCGCATCATCCATTTTTTGATTTATGTGATGAGTATCAAGAGTTGGTTGAACTAACAGATGTGGTGAAAAACACAGTCATCAAAGAAGCTGTGGAGGATATAAAAACCCGCAGGGATCAGTTATTATCAAGCTCAAGTATTGTTACCTACGATGATCTTCTTACAAAGCTCAAAGATGCACTTGAGGATGAAAAAAGTGGTGATGCACTGGCTTCAATACTTCGTGAAAAGTATCCATTTACACTGGTAGATGAATTCCAGGATACCGATCCCATTCAGTATTCGATTTTTGATCAGGTATATCCACAGGAAAATACCAATACCAGCTTAATGATGATTGGTGATCCCAAACAGGCGATTTATGCCTTTCGTGGAGCGGATGTTTATACGTATATACAAGCGAGAAAAAGAGTAAGTGGCGGAAAATATTCACTGGAAAAAAATTACAGAAGTACACCAAAACTTATTGATGCTGTCAACACCTTGTTTGCCGGTGATCACATTCCGTTTATTGAAGGAGAGATAGAATTTACAGAATCGAAATATGGGATGCCGGATCTTGCAGGATCTTTGCTTCTGGATGGTGAGGAAGCACCTCCCATGAAGATCTTTTACAAGGCTGGTGTTTCAGATAAGAAGGGAGAATCAAAGGAGTTTGCTTTTCGTGGAACGGTTCTGCAAATAGCTGAGCTTCTTGAAAAGTCAAAAGAGGGAAAGGCAACGATTGACAATAAGAAATTGGTAGCCGGTGACATAGCCGTTTTAGTTTCGAGCCACAAAGATGCAGAAGAGATCAAGAAAATGCTGAAATCTGTGGGAATCGGCGCTGTGACCTATTCACGTGAAAAGGTATTTGAATCGTTTGAAGCGAGGCGTCTAAATTTGTTGATGCAGGCCGTGTTAGATCCTACAAACAGACAGAATGTTCAAAATGTATTGGTAAGTGGATTTTTTGGGCTGGATCTGAATCAAATCCACAACTATCAGACCGATGAAAAAAAGCGTCAGGAATTGATTGATGAGCTTTTAGACCTACATGAACTGTGGCATTCCAATGGCTTTTACCCGATGTTCAGAAAACTGATGTTTTCAAATTCTCGGCTTCACAATTTTACAGCTTTGGAAAATTCGGAGCGGATCATCACAAACTTACAGCAACTTGCGGATATCAATTCTAAAGCGGAAATGGAGGGAGAGATGGATCCGGCAACACTTTATAGATGGTATTATAAGGAACTGTCAGACCCCGATAAGGATGATGAAAAAACATTATTGCTCGAAAGTGATCAAAATCTGGTAAAGATTGCGACCATTCACGGTAGTAAAGGACTCGAATTTCCGGTTGTGTTTTGTCCGACCTTATGGGAAGGCAGAGAGTATAAAAAGCAGCTGCTTGAAGAATATCATTCAGGAAGTAACAATTCTGATTTAATCATCAATTTTGATCAATCAGACAGCACTCAACGGAAAGCAGCAATGAATCAATTTAAAATTGAGTCTGTAGCTGAAGAAACACGCAAAATGTATGTAGCGATTACCCGAGCTAAGTACGAATGCAGGATTTTTTGGGCGGCTCATGATCAATCTCACTTTTCAGGATTGGGAGCGGCACTTCTTGGATCTGAATCAGTACGGGAGGCTATAGAAAGTAAAGAAAAGCTTAAAAATATTGAGAAGAAAGCTGAGTATTCCGATCAAACATTCCATCAGATTTTTAAGAATATTGAAGGGAATTCTTCTAAAACTATACAACTTGTAGAAGTTGACGATTTTAAAATGCCAACTGAACGAATTTCTTTGGATGATGAAGCTATTGAATGGAATTTTAAAGAGTATACGGGTCGTACCTATTTACCGGTAAAAAGAGCTGTGGATAGTTTTTCATCTCTGGCTCATCATAAATCAGAGCCGGGGGAACCGGATTATGATCAGTTTATTGAGTCGTATGTGGATTCACTTTCAACAAGAGAGTCAGAATCAAATGAGCTCTCCATTTTCACCTTTCCCCGAGGAGCGACAGCCGGTACACTGATCCATAAACTGTTTGAGCACGAAGAGTTTAACTTTGATAAAACCGAACAGAAAAGTAGAAGTGACATCTCCATGGAAGTTTTGGAACAGTATCAGTTTGATGAAAAGTGGGCACCCGTGCTTGATGAAATGTTGGGGAATGTGTCCAATTCTGTAATTGGAGATTTAGAGCTGAATAAAGTTAGTCAGACGGATGAACTTCGGGAGATGGAGTTTAATCTTCCCATTTCTTCACCAAAACTGGAGAGTTTGTTATCGGTCATCAGAAATAGAAAAACTCACACAATTCCGAACCTGAATGGCAGTGGGTTTTTGACCGGGTTTATTGATCTGATTGTTCGTCAAAATGGCAAATACTACATCTTAGATTATAAGTCGAACCATTTGGGCGATACAATTGATGATTATGCTCCGGCTCATTTAAAAGCGGAGATGGAAGCGGCAAGTTATGATCTGCAGTATCATCTGTACGTTGTTGCCTTAGTTAAATTTCTGAGGAATTCCCAGCCTGATTTTGATTATGAGAGAGATTTTGGCGGAGCCGCGTATTTATTTGTAAGGGGGATGCGTGCAGGAAGTAAGAATGGGGTTTGGTTCCATAAACCCGATGTAGAAATCATCAATAAACTCGAGAAAACGCTGGATCGATTATGATAGAATCAACTGTAAAATCCACTTGGTGGACACAGGGAATTAAAAAAGGCTGGATTGGCATCTATGAACAGGAGATGATCCAGTTTATGGTAAAAGAGTTTGGTGCTTTAACGGATGATGAAACTTTGTGTGCGGTATTTGTATCTCTGTTTTTGAAGGCCGGACACGTGTGCCTGCCAATGAATCGATCCGCACAGGAATGGGTGAAAATTCTGGGTATTGATCATGATGAAGTGAGAAACCTTCCAGATCAACCAATAGCAGCTGATGCATTTTCAGGCAGTAAAATTATTAGGGATAAACATCAGGCAACGCCGTTTGTGTTGGAGGATGACCGGCTCTCATTCAGGCGCTTTTGGAATTATGAGAATAAACTACTCAAATGGGTTACAAATCGAGTGAGTCATCTTTCTGATCCGTTAATTACTGATCTGCATAAATCACATCTTGACCAGTTTTTTCCGGAGAAATCCGATGAAATTAACTGGCAAAAAGTGGCTGCGGGGATGTCTGTCATCAAACCGTTTCTGATTATTTCCGGTGGACCGGGAACAGGTAAAACCACGACCGTAGCTCGAATTCTGGCGCTTCATCAGCGGCTTGCAGGGCGTTCGTTGAAAATTGCACTTGCGGCACCGACCGGCAAAGCGGCCGGACGAATGGGGGAAGCACTCACTGACCAGTTAAAATCGATCATAAAAAGTGGAGACGAACGGGCAAATTTCCCATCTGAAGCAAAAACAGTCCACCGGTTATTGTCGGGAATTGAGAGTCGGGACAATCTATTGCCGCCAATTGAAAAGAAAACACTTCCCTACGATATGATTGTGGTGGATGAGGCTTCGATGATCGATTTAACGCTGATGAATAGGTTAATTTCTCATATCAGAGAAGATACAACATTGATTTTACTGGGCGATAAAGATCAGCTTGCTTCGGTGGAGGCGGGTTCGGTTTTTGCTGATTTGTGCCAAAAAAAGGGGAACAGTTTTCGGACGAATACATCAAAACTGTTGCAGCAAATGGGAATTGCCAAAAATTTCCCGGAGCAGGAGCAAAGTTCGATTAATGATTCCATTGTTTATCTCACAAAGAGTTACCGGTTTGATAAAGAAAGCGGAATCGGGGCTTTGGCTGATGTGATTAAAAATGGAGTAGCAGACAAGAACAAACTCGATAAACTGTTCAGCGATTTTGATGATATTTCTCATCATGAATTTTCATACGGAAAAGGAGAGGATATTCAGAAGATACTGAAGGATTTGGCTGAAAAAGTGAAACAGACGAAAGGAACGAATCAGCAGAATGATTTGATGAAATTCTGGAAGCAGTCCGTTTGGCTGGCCGTGTTACGACGAGGATTGACCGGAACGGAGCGTTTAAATCAGTTAATGGAAAAGTATCTGGTTGATCATCGATTGGTGCAGGTGGAAAATGGATGGTATCACGGTCGTCCGATTATGATCACCCAAAATGATTATAGTCTGGGGATTTTCAATGGGGATTTGGGTGTTTGTGTTCGAAGTGAAGATGGGAGTTTCAATGTGTTTGTGGAGTCGGGTAATTCTGTTCAGAAAATATCACCCCAGCGACTGGTTCATTTTACCCCGGCATTTTTCATTACGGTTCATAAAAGTCAGGGATCTGAATTTGATCAGGTTCAGTTACTTTTACCACGTGAGGATACACCTCTTGTTTCTCGTGAGTTGTTGTACACGGCAGTTACCCGATCAAGAAAAGCGTTTAATGTGAACGGGTCACTCGAGTTAGTAATTCGGGGAATCGAACGGCCTTTGGAAAGGTTTACAGGACTACGTCATCAGATAAAATGAGTTATACTCCGCTACCGTATCAACCGTTTTTGCAAGTGATAGAGATCAATTACATTTAGATATATCAGAAAAAGAACTCATAAAACAAATAATAAAGTCTTTGCAAAACAGGGAGGATTCTTCGACTTCATTCGTCGTTAACTCCTCATTGCGCTCAGAATGACGGTTAATCGTCACATTGAGCGCAATGAAGCGGAGCAAAATGGAGTCGAAATGTCCCTGAAAATTGGCAGTCTTTATCTGCCAAAAGTAAGAACCTTCACCGGATCTGTTTTTGCCGCAATTCGGGCGGGGAGCCAGGATGCGAGTGTACATAAAAAGATGGTAACCGCTGCGACTACCACAAAATCAATCAAATGAGGTTCAACCGGAACGGTGCTCATATAGTAATTCTCTTCTGTAAGCGGGATGATTTCGTACTGAACCTGTACCCAATAAAAAAGCAGGGATATACCTATCCCGATAATGAGACCGGAAACAGCTACAAAAAGCCCTTCAAGCAAGAAAATTCGATGAATAGCTTTACTTTTTGCGCCTATTGTTTTTAGAATTCCAATATCCCGAACGCGTTCCAGAACCATCATTAAAATAGTGCCAATCAGGTTAAAGGCAGCAACAATAATCATTACGCTAATTACAAAAGGAATGGTCTCTTCCTGGAGATCAACCCAGGCAAAAATATTACGATATTGTTGGTAAATACTTTCCGTTACGTGAGGAAATGATGTGCTATCCCGAATGGCTCCGTAGACTGTGGGAATTTCATTCAAATCCTGGGAATTGATTTCCATCACCGATGCCTGACGCGCTCCAAGATCAAAAAGGCGTCTTGTACTTGTGATATGTGTCAGGGCAAAATTATCATCAAATCTGTCAATTCCGGTTTGATAGATTCCACTTAAATAATACTGTTGAATTTCGGGAGTATTGAACGGAGAGGGGAGTCCATCAAGCGCGAAAACCGTAACCTTACTTCCAATTTCTGCCCCAATCGATCTTGCCAGTGCAGCACCCAAAATAATTCCGTGCAGTTGGTCATCATTCATCTCAAGATTATATTCACCCTGTGTGATGTAATCCCTAATTTGGGTAACATCACCGCCGGGATTTACACCTTTGATAACGGTTCCGCTAATGTCGTTAACGGACTGGATCATCACTTCACCTGTAATTGCGGGATGAGCTCTGTCCACTCCGGGCATTTCTTCCAGCCAGGGTTGAAGCGTGTCCGCCCGTTGGATATTCTCGCCCATGTACATATTTACAGTTACATGAGGGGCAAACCCAAGAATTTTTTCGTTGATGGTAGATTTAAATCCATGAACAATTGAAAGGGCAATGAGCAAACCGGCAGCACCCACGGCCACACCGGCAATAGACATAATCTTGATAAAAGAGAGAAATCTCGACTCTCGGTTATTCCCGCGAAAATATCGGCTCGCTACATACCATGTGAAATTCATGCAAGGTGCAGGTTACAGGGCTGAAGTTGCATGTGACAGGTGATCGGTTGCATATATAATCTTAAATAATGTTTGATAGTAAAATGACAAAAAAACTGTGAATAATTAGTAAATCTTTGCTCAACTTTTCCCCTGAACTCCCGAGGTATCGGGATTTCGCTATCGCTCAACCTGCACCTTGAACCTCGAGCCCCTGTGCCTTGAATTATCCCGGTCTCATCTGAGGGAAAAACAGTACGTCCCTGATAGAATCAGAGTTTGTCATAATCATTGCCAAGCGATCAATTCCGATTCCAATACCTGCCGTTGGTGGCATTCCATATTCTATGGCACGGAGGAAATCTTCATCAACGGTCATGGCTTCATCATCACCGTCAGCTTTAAGCCTGGCCTGCTCTTCAAACCTCTCTCGCTGATCTACCGGGTCATTTAGCTCTGTAAAGGCATTGGCAATTTCTTTTCCATTGCAGACGGCTTCGAATCGCTCAACCAATCCTTCTTTTGTGCGATGTTTCTTCGCAAGCGGACTCATCTCAATCGGATAATCGGTAATAAAAGTGGGTTGAATCAGTTTGTGCTCCACCGTTTCACCAAAAATTTCATCAATCAGTTTTCCTTTGCCCATACTTTCATCCACATCAATTTGCAGACTTTTGGCAATATCAAAAATCTCTTCTGTGGATTTGCCTGACAGATCGTGTCCGGTTTCCTTTTCGATTGCTTCGTACATTGGAACTCGTGGCCAGGGTCGCTCGAAATTAATCTCATGTTCACCCACGGTAACGGTTGTTGAACCGTGCAGAGCGAGAGCTACTTTTTCGATCATCTCTTCCATAAAGTCCATCATCCAGTTGTAGTCTTTATAGGCTACATAAAGCTCAACCTGAGTGAATTCCGGATTATGAAAGCGGGAGAGGCCTTCATTTCTAAAATCTTTAGAAAATTCATAAACGCCGTCAAATCCACCAACAATCAATCTTTTTAGATAAAGTTCGTTTGCAATTCTGAGGTACAAGTCCATATCCAGCGCATTATGATGAGTCACAAACGGCTTGGCCGCTGCTCCACCATAAACCGGCTGAAGAATGGGAGTTTCCACTTCCAGATATCCACGTTCGTTCATAACATTTCTCATGGTTTGAACGATCTGGGTTCGTTTCCTAAACGTTTCACGAACCTCAGGATTTACAACCATATCTACATAACGCTGACGATATCGCTGCTCTTTGTCTGTAAAGGCATCATAAGTAACCGTTTCGCCTTCTTCATTCTCCACTTCTTTGGGTGTAGGAATCGGACGAATGGTTTTGCCTAAAAATTCAAATTCCTCAGCGTGAATGGTTGTTTCTTTTGTGCCGGTTTTAAATACAAATCCTTTAATGCCGACAAAATCACCGATGTCGACCATTTTTTTAAACACTTTGTTATACTCTTCAACGCCAACATCATCTCTTCGAATGTAAACCTGAATGGTTCCTTTTGAATCCTGAAGAGTGAAAAAGGATGCTTTTCCCATAATTCTGCGAGTCATCACACGGCCGGCTACAGAAACTCTTTGGGCATCGCCCGGCTCATCCGGGGTAGTTGTGATGTAAGAATCTTCATCAGTCAAAATTTCAGCAGATGTGTGGGTAACATCGTAGCTGTAGGGGTAGGGGTTTACATTAAGTTCGCGAAGTTGGTTCAACTTCTCTTTTCGAATTGCCTGCTGTTCACTAATTGATGGTTCAGCGTTGCTCATGGAGTTATTTTCTGTCAATATTTATTTTTGCTTACAAGCTGATTAAAATACAAAAAAGTAGGGAAGGAGACATCCGTTTATCAGATATATAGAGAATAGATGTTAATTACTAAAATCATTGTTTGGTTTGGCTGTTTTTCTTCAGTAACCAGAGAAAGTTATTATTCAAAAAAATCACACGAAAAGTCTATATTTAGAGTACCTCATAAACCGTGATCAAAACCATCCGCAGATATTTTGAGTGAGCATAAGCCAGATCTAAAAACTGTCCGCCATCCCAACCTTCCTGAATCCATATATATTTGTTATAAAAAAATGATTCCCCTGAGTGAGACCAAAAGTGTGGAATCTGCTGAATCTGAGTCAGGAAGGAAACTTATTGAAGAGATGGTGGTTAGAAAGTTAGAAAAGGCAACGCCAAAAATCATCACAGAGAAATATGAAAAACCCCGGACATATATAGATGGAGAGGAAATCTCAGTAAGTTTTTCACATACAAATGGTGCAGTAAGCGGAGCAATTTCCCGTGACTATATTGTAGGATTGGATATGGAATCAACCCAAAGAAAGGTTCATCCAAGACTCGCCAAACGAATGGCGCACCCACAAGAAAGCCCGTCTTTATATGAACAATTTCCGGCAATTCAAGTATGGACGCTGAAAGAAGCGGCATTGAAAGCGATTGGAACCGGGCTTCGAAACCCCATGAATGGAGTGTTGTTGAAGCAAATCGAAGATTCATTTTTTTCTGTGCAATTTAATGATGGAAGAAAAGCAAAAATTCGTAGTTTTCAGGTAAGTGATCAATGGATCTCTATCTGCTTTTTTAAATTGTCTACCAGACCTTAATTATTTTATGAATATCACCTCACTCAGCCGGGAAGCCATTCAGAAGGGATTATCTGATGCAAAAGCCCGTCAAAAAACCGACACTAACACCATTCGGATTCTTTTTTCACCCACAGAAATCAATCAGAAAAACTTTGATGAAGTTTGTGACTCTTATAGTCGCATTTTATCGGATGATTTTGACTCTGTAGTTGTGATTGAATCTCAATTTGGCAGCCATAAACGAAAGCTGCCGATGCCGTCCATGAAATATTTTGAAACATCACTTGGAGCCGTTCCTGTGAATGATAAACTTCGAAATGAACTTTGTGATGAAGATGATGATTTTTTCATTGATGATGAAGCATACAGCGAAAATTTGAGTCTATACTCCCAGTTAATGATGCTCCAATGTACATTAGATAATTTTTCTGTACTGAGTCTTCAAATTACGGATGAAACATCATTTATCGTAAAAGAGCTGGCTCATGCTTTGGAAGAGATACTCGCTTCACGAAATACCCTGATTGTTTTTTGTTGTGATCTCAATCACGCCGACAAAGATGAGATCGAAAAAGTGATGGGCAATTTTAATGAAAATAATATTTCCGGGTTGATGAACTATTTTAATTCTGATGAATCAAGCATCACCGGATTGGGTTCGTTTATTACCGGATTATTGATTGCTGAAAAATGGGGCATGAAGCTTCATTTAAATCATAAACGTGCGATTAATAACGGGGAAGACGTGCTGTATTCGGGTTTTGCCGAAATCCAGCGTCAAGCCATTATCGGGTGATGGAAACCAAGCCCTCTATCTCAATTATTGGCCGGGGAGCGGTTGGTTCTGCTTTAGTTGATTTTTTTCGACAATCAGATTACTCGCTCCGGTCAGTTTGGGGGCATCGAAAGGAAGAAAGTTTCCTGATGTCTGATGATGAAGAGATACAGGCTGAACATACCTTTCCTCAGTCATCATCAGACCTTGGTGAGATTATTTTCATTGCCGTTCCGGATGATAAAATCGCAGAAGTTGCGGATCAATTATCTAATCAGAAAATTGATTGGAGCCTCCATTCAGTGGTTCATTTGTCGGGGGCAAAATCTTCTGATTTATTGTCCTCCATTAAAGAAAAGGGGGGCGCAACAGCTTCCATGCATCCTCTTCAAACCTTCACAAAAGGGGATGGCAGTGATCGGTTTAAAGATATTTATATCAGTCTTGAAGGAGATGAAGAATTGGTTGAAAAGCTTGAGGGAATTGTCAGCGATTTTGGTGCACTTAGCTTCAAATTAACTCCCGATCAAAAACGATCGATGCACATTGCGGCCGTTTTTGCATCTAACTATTTGGTTTCTTTGATGGATATTGTACATCAAATCACATCCAAAAATGGAATTGAGAATGGTCTTCAGATTCTGGCACCTATTATTCGGCAAACCTTCAGCAATATTGAAGAGAAAGGAATTGAACAGTCTTTGTCCGGACCTGTAAAAAGAGGAGACTTGAATACCATTAAACAGCATTTAAGTGATTTGGATGACGCTCCTGAACTCACCAAAAATCTCTATAAAAAACTGGGTCTTCAGGCATTAAATATCACACAAAAATCAGGTCAGCTTACGCCTGAACAGGTGAAAGAATTGAAGGATTTGTTGGATTTGTAGAAACTTCAACCTGTCAGCACCCACCGGATCTGACAGCGTTGAGTTTTGAGGATCACTAAGAATTATTTTTTTATAAGTAGCCGACGCTGACAGAAACCGGAAAAGCATCGGAATGCTGTCAGGTCTTTTTCAATTGTTAGAAATCCGGGAAAGCCCATTTACTTAAAATAATGAGCAATTCAAAGAACGATTATTATCAAAAGGTGTACGAGATAGTTTCGCAAATTCCGTATGGAAAGGTGACGACTTATGGAACCATCTCGGGATATTTGGGAGTTCGATCGGGTGCAAGGATGGTTGGATATGCACTCAATAATTCCATCAAAAATGGAGAGGATATTCCTGCTCATCGTGTTGTGAATCGTTTGGGTCAGCTTACGGGACGTGCCTATTTTCCGGATGATACGATGAGGGAAAGACTGAAGCAGGAGGGAGTTCAATTTTCGGGTGAATACACCGTTGATATTGAGAGGCATTTTTGGGATCCGACGGATGAAAATGAATGATTTTCGTAACGCGGCGTCGCTGACCCGCGAACCAAACTAATTTCAAATCTTTGTACACATCATCATCAGGTCAGGCGACCTGAGTTACGTAAGGACATTGCAAAATGGTTCGCGTTGATATTGGGCACAAGTAAATACTTGCGCCATTTTATGCGACTGTTGCTGCCAACCGGAGGCATATCACAAAGGGTGTAAAACATCAAAATATTCCTTATTTTTACAGGCTATCGAATAAATCGAATGATTTTCAATTTTTAGGTACTCTATTATAATGCCAACTTGGGTTTTACATACAGAATTTACTTTTGACGCCGCTCATCAAATTGATGGATATGACGGGAAGTGCGCACGAATGCATGGACATACGTATAAAGTCCATATTCAGGCAAAATCGCATAAACTGAATCCATCTAAATATTTGAAATCGGATGATATGGTGTGCGATTTTAAAGAGCTGAAATGGGCCGCAGCCGACGGCACAAAAGGTGGGCTTGATCACACCGTACTGAATGAGTCAATTCCGGTGCCAACGACTGCCGAACGGATTGCCGAATACATTCACAAAGAAACGTTGAAGAAAATACCTGATGGAATTGAGCTGCATGTAACCGTTTGGGAAACCGAAAACAGTTGGGTTGAATACACGGATAAAGATGTTTAAACGAGAAGTTTCAATAATGGAAAACGACGAGAAAACAGCATTGAATGCAGTGGAATATCCGATTGTAGAGGATTTTTATACGATCCAGGGAGAAGGTGCCCATACCGGACGACCCGCCTATTTTATTCGTACAGCCGGTTGTGATGTGAATTGCTGGTGGTGTGATGTAAAAGAGAGCTGGGATGAAGAGAAGCATCCAAATATGACGACCGGCGATATTGTACAACGAGCTGTGGAAAGCAAAGCCGAATTTGCAGTAATTACGGGTGGCGAGCCACTGCTTCATAATCTGGAAGCGTTGACGGTTCGATTAAAACAGGAAGGACTTGAGGTTCATATCGAAACAAGTGGATCATCTCCGCTTTCGGGTCAGCTCGACTGGGTAACGCTTTCTCCAAAACGGTTTAAAAAGCCGATGGAAGAAAACTTTCCCTATGTAGATGAGCTGAAAGTTGTGGTGTTGAAAAACAAAGATATTGAGTGGGCCGAAGAGAATGCCAAAAAATGTCCGTCATCAACAAGATTACTTTTACAGCCGGAATGGGAAACGCCATCATCTATAAAATTGATTGTAGACTACGTAAAAGAAAATCCACAGTGGGGAATCAGTTTACAGACGCACAAATTTATCAATGTTCCGTAATGGATAGTCATTCTGACAAATATCAGAATCTCACTACGTTTCTTTCCCCTTCTAATTCAGTTTAATTTTTAGCTTATTACATGTCTTATCTAACTTCATCAGTTTTGATTACCGGAGCGAGCCAGGGAATTGGCCGCAGTATTGCTATCACATTTGCTACGGCAACAAATCGACATCTTTATCTTTTAGCACGAAATTCTGAGAAATTACAAGAGACCAAAGATTTGTGTGAAAAAGCCGGTGCCAAGAATGTTTCTGTGATTGAGTGTGATGCCGCAAATTTTGAGAATGTTGCATCGATTAAGTTGTCTGATGAATTTCCGCCCATTGGAATTATTATCAACAATGCGGGAGGGTATTTATATAAAACATTGAGTGAAACCACAGCGGAAGAATTTCATGATCAAATAAATGTCAATTTGTTTACTGCTGTGAATGTGATTAAACGATTTTTACCTGATCTGGAGAAGTTAGATCGCGCACTCATCATTAACATTTGTTCGGTAGGTGCGTTGATGGGACTTCAGGAAAGTGGCGCTTATTCATCGGCAAAACATGCGTTATTAGGCTATACACGGTCTTTAAGATCCGAATTACAATCTACCGATATTGGGGTGACTGCTGTAAATTTAGGGCAAACCCACTCTCCGTCATGGGACGAATCAACCATGAGCCCGGAGAAATTAATCAATCCTTCAGATGTAGCCTCGCTGTTGGTTGAACTCACAAAATTATCTCCCCGATCGTTGGTAGAAGAGATGACAATTCAGCCTCAGCACGGTCGAGTTTCTCCTATGTAAAAAGGATTTTTAAGGCTGGGTTGAGAGAATATATGAGATCTTTAGAGAGGCAATTTCCCGAATGAAATTATTTTTTTAAAAAGGGGAACATACACTAAATCTGTCCGTTACATATATTGTTATAACTCGATCAAACGAGTTGTACCCCGAAAGCCAACGTAGTTAGAAGATGTCCGGTTGATAGCTGGACATCTTTCTTTTTATCCAAAATACAGCAATTTCAAAAAAGGTACTATCACAAACTCTTCTAAATTTTCCTTTTTCGCTTTCACACTTCAACGATTTATTGATTTCACTGGAAATTCCCTTCTAATTTTTTCAGTTTTAACCATGTATTGAAGTGATCTAAAAACCAATATTTGATATTGCTTCTGCTATTAGTAGGGCCAGAAGATTTAGAGATTGATTCCTTAATAATACTTCTTATTATTTCTTCAGTAAGATAAATACAATATTTTTCAACTATTGCTTCTTGATTATTGTATTGCTCAGACTCCTCATTTAGTAAATCAAGAATTTCTTTTGGAAATGAAATTAGTTCATTAATGTAAAGCTGATGATTTAAAAGCCATTTCAATTGAATATCAAAAGAATTTCCATCTGGTTGTTCTGAATGACATTTTTTACATAAAAGAAAATAGTTGTTGGGCTTATTATTGCCTCCATTATAATTTGAGATTATATGTGCTCTTTTAGGTTTAAATTTCTTATTGTCAAGACCTTTAAAACACGCCCAACATGAATGATGTGCTTCATCTAAACTTAACTCCCTTATTTTGTCTTCAATAAGTTTTTTTTGAGCATTTACTATTTTTGATATAGTTGGGCTAGCCATAAGGTTTTTATTTTAAAGCTAAGAAACCACTTTTGAAATTAAAATTAAAGTAAGCTATTAAATCACCTTAATTTCATTTAATGCTCCATCTTTTACCTGGACCGTGCGGAACGGGTATTTGCGAACCACATCATAATCGTGAGTTACCATTAGCACGGCCATTCCACGATTGTTAATCTGTTTTAGAAGGTCCATAATAGAAGCACTGGCCTCAGGGTCGAGGTTTCCGGTGGGCTCATCAGCCAAAAGCAGACGCGGCTCGTTTGCAAGCGCACGGGCAATGACCACTCGTTGTTGCTCGCCTCCCGAAAGATCATTGGGCATCGCTTTGCGTTTATGGCTCAATCCAACCAAGCCTAATACTTCAAGCACCCGTTGTTTGATAAAACGCTTTTTTTGCCCGGTTACCCGTAGTGCAAAAGCGACGTTTTCATATACATTTCGATCGGGTAAAAGCTGAAAATCCTGAAACACAATTCCAATTCGTCTTCTTAAGTAAGGAACCTCTTTATCCGGCAGGGAAGAAACCTCAAAATCGGCAATATTTACGATTCCGGTATTGGGTTTTAGGTCGCGATACAGGAGTTTTAAAAATGAGCTTTTTCCGGCACCGGTCTTTCCAATTACATAGCAAAACTCTCCAATTCCGAGAGAGAAATTCACTCTGTCTAATACCGTCAGGTTATCAAACTGAACCGTTACATTTGTTAATTCAATAGCATTTTGTTCACTCATTGTAGCACCATTGTTATTCGTAAGCTTCTTGTGTGGGCCGGTTTTAGTTCAAAACCATCGTATGCTTTAAGAATAGAAAAATCGGTCTCTTTAATCATAGGACGCATTTCTTCAAAACTATAAATTTTTTGTTGATGTTCTTCTGTAAAGCGGTCAAGCACATTTTTTTCATTCCCTTCGAACTGTTCTATTTCAAACCGATTTGTATGAATTTGATTTTTTTCATCATACAAACTTTTTCGATGATAGCGATATTGATTATCGATTATGGACTCTTCGTTATTCAGATAACGGATCGCTTTCATGGAGTTTCTTGGGGTGGTAAAATCATAGATGAAAATTCCATCGGGATTCAGCACCTTCTTAACCTGATCGTGCAATTGAATAATATCATCTTTGCTGTGCAGATAATTTAAACTGTCGAACACCATATAAACCACATCAAAGGTCTGATCCAGATTAATATCCAAAAAATTGACAGTTTTGAATTTCACATCAGATCCAATCTGTTTAGCTTTCTCCTGTGCTTTTTTGATCATTTCTGCAGAACCGTCGGTTGCCGTGATGTTGTACGTACCAAATTCCTCCATTGAAAGAGCCATGGTTCCCGTTCCGCACGCCAACTCCAGAATATCTTCTGCGTAAGGGTGATGCTCTAAAATTATTTCATCGATATAATCTGTCCACGCAACATAATTCACATCATGCATTACGCGGTCGTAAATTTCTGCCAGAATCGAATAATTTGGCTTTTCTATTTCTTTAATCAACGGATACTTAGTTTTTATTTCTGTTCAATGCCATTTTTATGGCGAGGTTATAAGCTGACTCAAAAGAGTGATGATCTGCTTTGTTTTGACCCGCTATTGCGAATGCGGTTCCATGATCCGGTGACGTTCTAATGATCGGCAATCCCGCCGTAAAATTCACGCCACTGCCAAATGTTAACGCTTTAAAAGGAATTAATCCCTGATCGTGATACATCGCTAAAATCGCATCAAACTCCTTTTGCATGGAATTCCCAAAGAAGCCGTCCCCCGCAAATGGTCCCTGCGCTGATATTCCATTTGTCTGTGCATGTTTCACTGCCGGATCAATAATATCAATTTCTTCTGATCCAATAACCCCACCATCTCCCGCATGTGGGTTCAATCCAAATACAGCAATTTTTGGATCAGCTATTCCGAAATCTTGTTTCAAACTATCATTTAGAACCTTCAGATGACGAATCAGATTTTTCTGCGTGATGAGGGGAGCAACTTTTGTTAGAGGTACATGCACTGTGGCTAATCCAACCCGAAGGTTTTCACTGGCAAGGATCATCATAAATTCTGATGTTTCCGTTTTTTCGGCAAGAAATTCGGTATGACCCGGAAAATGATACCCCGCTTTATGAATGGCTTCTTTCGAAATTGGGGCAGTAACCAACGCATCAGCTTTTTGCTGCATACACCACTCAATTCCACGTTCAACGGCAAGCATTGAGCACAAGCCGGTATTCTGTGTGATGTTACCGGGAGTAATGTCCAGATCTTCATCAGGCACACAATTTAGAACATTCACAACACTATGTTTTATGTGTGATGAATCCTCAATCAAATGAAGCTCAAGATCTAAACTGTTATAATATTTTAATACATCAATATGACCCAAAACCACCGGTGTAGCCCTGTTCGTTTTTTGGCTTGATAAGGTTTTTAAAACGACTTCAGGCCCAATGCCATTATAGTCGCCCATGCTGATAGCAATAATTGGTTTCATGGTCTGAAAATAGAAAACTGATCGTAGCTTTACTACTATTAGAGGTTTTAACATTATTGCCCCGTCAGAACGCTGAAGTTGCGGTCAGAAGGGAGAACATGAGCTAAAGAAACCCATCAGACGTAAAACCAACCGTCAGATGGAATACCTGTAAGGCCGTATCTTTCAGCGAATTACCTTTCTTCAACTAACCGAAAATCTCCAAATCCTGTGGTTGCTTCAAAAACGAGCGTTCGGTTTCTGTACTCCCAAATTTCTTGTGTGGGACTATTCGTGGGCAATTCCCGGGTAATATTGAGTGGCTCTCCGTAGAGAATTAACGCTTGTCCCTGGTCGGTTTCGTACCCCGGTTGTTGAGGAGAAGTAAAACGCTGGTAAGTCTGATCAATTCTGGAGTAGTATTCCGTCATCAACTCATTATATTCAGTATCCGGACTTGGATCTCGCTCTTCCCAGAATTCTCTGAACTTTTGCTCTTTTTGTGATCCTGATCCTGACCGGATCTCTTTTAGCTGATCGTTATCAGTAATAAACCTCATCATATCAATCGCTACATCAATATTGAGCAGGCTCACGGGCATATCAAGCCATTGGGAATTTATAATCCGTTCAGTTACTTCGGGATTATTTGGTGTGGAAAGAATCAGTTTATAACGGGCATTAGGAAATTGAGAATTCGGAACCGATACTTTTGCAAATTTCACACCGGAATCCGTTTTATCCATCGATAAATGTAACTCTTCTCCTGATTTGTTGATGGTGGTATTCGTACCAAAGAAAATATCACTCTCTTCAACGGTGGTTTCATACATTGGGTCAGATTCTGTATCTGATGAATTACCGGGTCTCATTCTAAACATTTTCAGGGAATAGGTTTGATCAGAATTTTGGGGAAGAACGAACAGCGCATCAAAATCCTGACCATATAAAACACTGTTTCCGTAGTTAAGCAGCGTTCCCTCAGCAGATTGTTCCGATATGTTCATTTCAGCCATTAAGGTAAAACCTGCAGAATCAAGCGTGGCATACTCCGGCACTAAAATGTTTCGTTTTTGAGATGGTTGCTCACGAACGGATTCTCCGCGGGTCAGCTGTAAATTGTAGTGATATTCTCCGGGTTGAAGAGTTGTGGTCAAAAATCCCTGGGCGTGCTCATATCGTGATTTTGTCTCCTCAAATGTATCAACAAAAACGGTGTCTTGATAGGTAGATCGATAAACGGATCGTCCCTGAGTATTTCTGGAAGATCTTCGGGATTCTCTCACATGGCCTTCATTAATTTCGACTCCCAACCGTACAGGCGCAAAATATTGAGCATTTTCCGAATCCGGATTCATGCCGCTTCGAACTCGCAGAAATGGAATAAAATCGTGATCAAGCCGGAACGTGACACCAAAAAAAGCGGACCCATCGTTCTTTGGTATCACAATATGGCTGGTGTAAGCATTGGGTTGATCTGACCGCTGAAGCAGAGATTCGTACGTGGTTGCACGTTGAGCATCAAGTTGTAGCGGGAAAATAAAAAGTAGAGGAAGCAGTAATTTTTTCATGCCTGATTGTATGTATGAATAACGGTGTATAATATAATTAATGAAAAATCTTTCGAAGTAGTACAAATTCACTATTTTCAAACGTCACCAAAATAGTATGTATTATCAATCCTTCAACAAATTAATGATAAAAAGATAGAAATGGCTGAAAATTGGTTATCAGAATTAATGGATTCAATGAAAGCGGAAGAAGAAACCATTAAAAAAGGGGGCGGAAAGAAAAGAGTTGAAAAAGAGCACAAAAAGGGCAAAATGACGGCACGGGAACGCATTCAGTTTTTGCTGGATGATGACACAAAGTTTGATGAAATAGGACTTTGGGCTGCCTATGAAATGTACGAAGAGGAGGGAGGATGTCCGTCGGCGGGTGTGGTTACGGGAATTGGAACCGTTCATGGACGATCATGCATGATTATTGCCAATGACGCTACGGTAAAAGCCGGAGCATGGTTCCCAATGACGGCAAAAAAGAATTTACGGGCTCAGGAAATTGCCATGGAAAATCATCTGCCACTGATTTATCTGGTGGATTCTGCCGGCGTTTACCTGCCCATGCAAGATCAAATTTTTCCTGATAAAGAACATTTTGGACGAATATTTCGCAATAATGCGGTGATCAGCGCGAAGGGAATTCCGCAAATTGCAGCTATAATGGGGAGTTGTGTTGCCGGTGGCGCATACCTGCCAATTATGAGTGATGAAGCTCTTATTGTTGAAGGAACCGGAAGCGTTTTTCTGGCCGGAAGCTATCTTGTAAAAGCTGCAATCGGTGAAGATATTGATAACGAAACGCTGGGCGGTGCCACAACGCATACCGAAATCAGTGGCGTTACGGATTATAAGATGAAAAATGATACCGAGTGTCTTCAAACCATCAGAAGACTGGTGAAGAATTTAGGACCCAATAAAACAGCCGGATTTACCCGTCACGAATCTAACGAACCGGAAATTTCACCGGAAAAAATGATGGAGCTTTTTCCAACTGACAGAAACCGTCCCTATGACGTGATGGAAATCATTAAAGGGATTATCGATAAAGAATCATTCATCGAATATAAAAAAGGGTATGGTCAGACATTGGTTACCGGTTATGCCAGGGTGGATGGCTGGAGTGTAGGGATTGTGGCAAATCAGCGAAAAGTGGTAAAAAGTAAAGGAGGGGAAATGCAGATTGGCGGTGTGATTTATTCCGATAGTGCCGATAAAGCTGCCCGATTTATTATGAATTGCAATCAAAAGAAAATACCGCTCATCTTTTTGCAGGATGTTACCGGTTTTATGATTGGCAAGAGAAGTGAACACGGCGGCATCATAAAAGACGGAGCAAAAATGGTAAATGCTGTGGCAAACTCAACAGTACCAAAAGTTACGATAATTATCGGAAACAGCTATGGAGCAGGTAATTATGCTATGTGCGGAAAAGCATACGATCCACGATTTATCTACGCTTGGCCAACCGCGCAAATTGCCGTGATGGGGGGAACACAGGCGGCAAAAGTACTGACCCAAATTCAGGTTTCATCACTTAAAAAGAAGGGCGAAGAACTGAGTGAAGAAGATCAGGTTGAAATGCTCGAGAAAATTAAAAGCCGGTATGATCGGCAAACGGATGTGAGGTATGCAGCGTCACGGCTTTGGGTGGATGGAATTATTGATCCGACCGAAACCCGTAAGAAGATCTCGAACGCTGTTCACGCTGCTAATCAAAATCCTGAAATTCCTGAGTTTAAAACAGGTGTGCTTCAGGTTTAATTAACCCTAACAGCACCCACTTCCGAGGCTTCGGGATCAGCGTTGGGATAAGTATGAAATATGGTATGTCTCATTGTATGCTGTATGAAGTAATGGATCCAGACTGGAATAAGGAGTAGAGCTGAGTTCCAGAGTTGAACAGACATACCATATTTTGGGAGAATGCTAAGGTCTATAAAAGAAACCTGACAGCACCTACCGGATCTGTCAGCGTTGAGTGTTGTTTTATCTTTTGATTTATTATCTCTTTTATTTCCGACGCTGACAGAAACCCGGAAATACGCCGGGAATGCTGTCAGGTCTGAAACAGCTTCATACCATATTTAAAAAGATTTAGAGTTTAAATCTTGTTATGTTCAGGATTGTTTTGATATACAGAATTTAAGCCGATAATTATATTATGAGTGATGAAAAAGAGTACCGGTTAATTCCATTTGATGCTGATGACGAATCAGATCGTATTCGTATTTCAGATATTATTTCAATACTGTGGGATGCCCGAAAAACCATTTTCATTATTACGGCTGTGTTTGTCATGTATGGAATTTTTCGTTCGCTTGCTACGCCTGAAGAGTTTACCTCAAGATCTACAATGATGCCAAATGTGGACAGAGGTGCACAACTTACGGGATCTCTTCAGCAATTTTCGGGGTTGCTTGGCGGCGCAGGGCTTGACTCAGGTCAGGGTAACGATATTGATGTAACCCTCTATCCTGAAATAATTTACAGTACACCGGCAATGTATGATTTTATCTATACCGAAATTTACTCACCTCAACTCGATACCACAGTTACGGTTAAAGATTACATGCTGGAATACCGCGAAAATAGTACACTGGTAAAGGTAACCGGTGGCTTGCTTAAGTACACTGTGCATTTGCCGTTTACGATTGTGAATGGAGTTTTCGATGGATTTAGAGGTGTATTGGGATGGATTTTGGGTAGCGATGAGCCTCGTGCAAATGATAACGTTTCACCCGACCAACTCGAAGGCACCGAACTGCCCGACGGGAGTAATACAGGAAGAAAGCTGACTTTTGAAGAGTACAACTTTATTGTGGGGATGCGTGATAAAATTCAAACAGAAAGAAATACCGATACCGGTCTGTTTACTATAACCGTGTCTATGCCGGAATCAGAAATTTCAGCTCAGTTAAATGATGCAGTTATAACCTATCTGAAAGATTATATAACTGAATATAGGACAGAAAAGCTGGTACGCGATTTGGAGTTTATAAATGAAAGGTATAAAGAATCGGAAAAGGAGTTTTTCGAGATCCAGGAAAAACTGGCCGATTTCAGAGATCGAAATGTTAATATTGCTACTGCACGCGCCCGATCAGAGGAACAACGTCTTCAATCAGAATATCAGCTTCAGTTCGATATTTTTAACAGTATTGCCCAACAAAGAGAAGAAACCCGAATTAATCTGGAAGAAGAAACACCGATTTTTAACATTCTTGAACCAGTTACAATCCCACCGGTACGTTCGAAACCTGCACGTGGTGTGATAACCGTTTTATATACATTTTTTGGATTTTTAATTGCCGTGGGATGGGTGTTTATCCGCCCGAAGGTTTTTGTTGGTAATCGTTGATCTGCCTACACTTTTCGAAAATGAATTTCATATCCAACTATGAACATTGCCATCATTAATGAACACATTGAAGATACACTTGGCGGTAGCGAATTGCAGTGTGATATTATTGCAAATGAGTTAACAGAACTTGGACATGATGTAACTTATTTGGCAATGCGGGGAAGTAAAGATCGATACATAAGATCATACAAAGTGATTCCAATTACTGAAGTAAATACTGATGAGTTTTACAGTGTCATAAAAAAAGTAAATCCAGATGTTATTTATTGGAGATATTATAAACGTAAATTTTATAAGACGTCTAAACAGTTAAAAATATTAGGTTATCCAATAATTTTTTCAGTTTCACATGCAGAAGATTTGCTAAAATATAACTGGAAAGTTTTTGATAAAGTAAAATCACTAAGAGAATTAGCAAGGTCATTAAGAAAGTTTGCACGAAATATTTATGAATATAAGGGATTTAAAAACGTAACTGTTATTGCTAATCAGTGTAAAGCATTTATGGGAAAAATCAGAAATGTCCCAGAGTTTTATTTCCCTAATTCAATGTTCGAAGAGAAAAATAATTTTAATTGGAATAAATCTTATTGTGTTTGGGTATCTAATTTAAAAAAAAGAAAAAATCCTGATAAATATATAGATTTAGCAAGGAAATTTTCGAGTTATGATATTGATTTTTTAATGGTTGGTGAAGTTCAAGATAGTAATTATTCCTTTGTGTCAGATCCGCACCAATTACCCGAAAATGTAAAATACTTAGGTAAGAAAAATATTGAGGAAGTAAATGGTATAATTGAAAAATCAATGTTTTTAATTCATACTTGTAATCCTGAAGGCTTCCCCAATAATTTTATTCAGGCATGGTATTACAAAAAACCAGTTGTTAGTTTGTTTTATGATCCTGATGGATTAATTGAAAAAGAGAGATTGGGATTTTATTCTAAAACAGAAAATAAATTTTATGATGATGTGGAAAAGCTTTTGACAGATCAATCTTTAAGAGAGAAATTAGGGGCAAATGCAAAAAGGATAAGTGAGGAACTGTTTGATAAAAACAAAAATATAAAAAACCTTGAAAAGGTAATGGTTACATTGACCGATGAGAGACAGCCCAATTAAAAAACTCCTGCTAACTCTTTTAAAACCATACTTCTTTTATAAAAATAAAAGAAGATATATTAGAAAAATATCCAAAATTGAAAGAAAAACTTTCAGCAATCTAAAATTAAAAGAACTTGGGTTAGAAGAGGAATCTAAACAATATTTTAAAAATTTTGGATATAAAATAGATACAACGTGGCATAAGCTTTATTATCTTTCAAATACGATTAGGGATAAAAAATATATACCTGAAAATTTGTATTATTTAAAACTTGAACCCAAGTTAAATGATTATAATTACTATTGGATTTATTCAAATAAAATGATCTTTCATAGACTTTTGAATGTTCATTCAAATGATCTTTTGTATAAAATTAATAATGAGGTATATGACCATAATTACAATAAGATTACTAATAATGAATATTTATTGAATCTAAAATACCCCTTACTTATCAAGGATATAATTGGAACACAAGGGGGGAAGGGGATTATTAAAATTAATAATTATGATTCACTTACAACTGTTTTAAAAAAAAGAAATAATATAATTGTACAAAAATACATTCGTCAACATAATTTTTTTAAAAAATTAAATTCTACATCTTTAAACACAATTCGAATAATGACATTGTCATTTAATGGATTGATAACAGTTTTATCCGGAGTTATAAGAATTGGAAAGGAAGGGGAGATTGTAGATAATCAGAGTAGCGGCGGGTTTACAATAGGAATTGACAGTAATGGTTATACTAAAAACTATCTTTATAATAAAAATTTTGAAAAATTTGAATTCAAAAAACCTGATAGTGATTATCACTTAAATAATTTAAAGGTGCCATTTTATGCGAAGATATTGTCATTTGTAAAAAAATTACATGCTGAAATTCCATTTATTGGAATCATTTCCTGGGATGTTGCAATTAATGAAGAAAATGAAATATTGATTATTGAAATGAATGTAAAAGAGCAGGGTATAAATATACATCAACTTAATAATGGGCCGTTATTTGGTGATTTAACCTCTCAGGTTTTAGATTACTGTAAAAATCACTAAGTGATAATTGATTAATCACAAAATTTCTTATAAAGAGAGGTATGGAAAGTCTTTCAAATCAAATACAAATTTAATGAATTTCATACCCAAAAAAATCAAGGGCGGATTTTGCTTCTGTATTAAATTCCTGAATCATTTTATCCGATAATCTGGCGGCTTGTGTAGTGTTTATATTTGGATCCAGCATCTCTTTAATACTTTTTTTATCAAACCAATATTTCCGGTTTTCTTTACCATACCTATGGGTATGCTCACCTTTTTTATTAATCGTTTTTTTCGATTTTAACCGGATTTTTTCGACCTCTGTGGGTTGAATATCAACAAAAGAAAACAGCTCTTTAGCTATAGAGAATGGCTTTTGAAGACAGTCTTCAAATTTAATTAATTTAAAATTATCAATAGTATCCGAATATTTTTTCATCTCTACTGAAACTTTTGAATACATTCTACCTGCTTCCTGCACGGTTTGCCCCCTTCTAATGTAGCTATCAGCAAGAGCATATCCATTCCGGGAAAGTGCTATAAAATATAAATCCGGATATACTTTGATGAGGTGTTCGGTTAGTGAAATGTCATTATTTACAGATTTAAGGCAGAGAGTTGTATTAACAAGTTGCTCATGTGAATATAATTCTTCTTCAGAAAAGTATTTATTATCAACATGATCAAGGTTTTTCAATTTATACTTAAACAATTGAGAATCTATGAGGTGCTGCCTTTTATGAAGTGGAACTATATTAGACAATAACCGACTAAATAAAAGAGGCAACGATTTTTTAAACAACTCCCCGGTTTCATATATTGGTGAACAAATTTCAGGATGTGATTGTAATATGTTCCATACAATATTTGTTCCACCTCTTGCATACCCACTTAAAACAATAACCTTTTTATTTAACATATTCCGTTATTGGTTGGGTTTTTAAAATATTATTAAGCAATAAATCCATGTATATTTTTGATATTTAAACAATACAGGTATAATTTTTCTGTAAAAATATCCCAGTGCAGTCATGACTTGACATCCAATCTCGATAAAATTTTTTCCACAATCAATGTTGCTTCCTTTTAACTGTTAAACACATAATGAATAACTTTTTTTTGAACGAATTTCTGCATTTTGGATATCTGCCAATTCATAAAAATAGATATCCGTTTGAAATCGAAAAAATACAGATATCAGAAATTCAGGGAGATGAGAATGAGTTAAAAGAGAAGGCATTTCAGTGTTTTAAAAATGTCATCAAAAAAAAACTGACTTCAAAAAGAGTATTGATTCCATTGTCAGGTGGGGTTGACAGCCGGCTGATTCTTGCAGAGATATTCAATCAAATCGAAAGAGAGAAGATAAGAACCATTACGTTTGGCGTACCCGGTAATTTGGATGTAGAACTTGCGGCAAAGGTTACTTCAATATTTGATATCAATCATCAATTTATCGATTTACGTTCCGTTTCGTTTACAGAAAACGAATTGGTGGAATTTGCAGGAAAATCAGGGACCCCTTCAAATCTTATGGAAGCATTTTGGAGTCATTCGATGTGGAAAGAAATGGAAGCTGATGAAACGGTTTTCAGCGGGTTTATCGGAGATCGCATTACCGGATCGGTGCCTGAACATTTGCGGAAAATTGAATCGTTCGATGAAGCTAAAACGGTTTTTATAGATCAAAATCGTGCCGATAAATCAGGATTTTTGCCCCAAATGAATCCGGAAGAGCTGCACGTTTCTGATGATTTATATTCATTCTTGTCACCCTATGAAAAGCTGGATTACCGAATTCGGCAGATGAATATGACCGCCCCGATTGTTTTAGGCTCGTTTTCAGATATCCAAAAGCCGCTGATTGATTCCGATTTTGTAAGCTTTTTTTACTCTATTGATTCGGCTTACAGAAACCATCAGTCATTATTTTTTACTATGGCACGTACGTACTACCCCGACTTTTTTGATATCGGGGTGAAAAATAATTTTGGTGCACCGGTAGGGTCGAGTACTTTTAGGCAAAAATTGATGCGTAAGTTTATGGTTGGCCGACGGCTTATAAATCGAAATTCTCCTAAGCTGGGAATTCAAGATCAGCTTCAAAACTATACAGATCCATACTGGTTTTTTGTGAAAAATAAAGCGACATCAGTCCTAACGGAAAAAACTATTGAAGATTTATCGAAGAGATCTCTACTTTCGGTAAACCCAATGATTGCTCTTGAAAAGGTTCAAAAAGGGGATATGGGATTTGCAAAAGCTCTTGAGATTCTTTTCAATCTGGAAATATATATAAAGGCGGGAGTGATAAAATGAAACTGGCATATATTTCCAATTCTGATATTCCTTCGAGATCGGCAAACAGCATTCATGTGATGAAAATGTGCAGTGCGTTTGTCAAGAGTGGATTTGAGGTAGAATTGGCGGCACCGGTTAACAATGAAATGGATTTTAAATCCAGTGATCCATTTTCCTTTTATGGAGTGGAACCGAATTTTGAAATCACCCGAATTCCCTGGTATGCTAAACTTCCCGGAAAGTATTTTGTCTATGCTTTGATGTGTGCATGGTGGGCGGTGCGTTCCCGTGCGGATGTAATTTACGGGCGTTACCTATTCGGTGTATATTTTGCCGCCAAAATGGGAAAAACTGTTACGCTCGAAACCCATACCGATGAGTTTAATTTAAGCCGGATTCATTACAGCATGATTCGCTATTTAGCTCAATCAACAACCTGTAAACATATTATAGTCATCAGCGAAGCACTTAGGCAGGCTTATGTGGAGGAATTTCCTGATACTTCCTCCAAAATGATTGTCGCTCACGATGGGGCCGATCCCAAACCGGAATTTTCATCTCCATCAAACAAAACCTTCACCGTAGGTTATGTAGGACATTTGTACAAGGGAAAGGGGATGGAGATCATTGAAGAACTGGTTTACATTTGCCCGGAAATTCACTTTTTGATTGTAGGTGGTCGACAGGAAGATCTTGTATATTGGCAGGAGAAACTGAAGGATAAAAAAAATGCAGAATTCACCGGTTTTGTCCCGCATCACCAAACCAATAAATATCTGGCAAAGATGGATGTAGTACTGGCTCCTTATCTGAAAAAAGTATTTGTAAAAAATGGGGATATCGATATCTCCGGGTGGATGTCTCCGTTAAAAATATTTGAATATATGGCGTCTGGAAAACCGATCATCGCATCCGACTTGCCCGTGATAAGAGAGGTTTTGAACAACCGGAAAAATGCTCTTTTATGTGATCCTGATCAGCCCAGGGAATGGGCTGAGGCAATCCGGTATTGTCAGGATCATTCTGATGAGAGGACCGCGCTGGGAAATCAGGCGCTTAACGATTTTAAGGCTTCCTACAGCTGGAAGCAACGGGCTGAACGATTAAAATTTTCGTTGATATGAAATCGTTTCACAAAAATATGGGTATTTTTGAACGGATTATACTGGGATTTCTACTCTTTTTCTTTGTTTATAGTGTTCAGTTTTCATTTTTGCCTATGTTTACATCACAGCTTTTGGGTGGCGCCGTTGTACTGATTGGAGTGGCATTTTTTTTATATGCAGGTGATGTAGATTTTTCGATGAACCACTCTGCAAAAACTGTTCTCTTGCTTTGGTTTATATTGTTTATATGGGTTTTTCTGAGAACCATTCAAACAGATTTTCAAGATCTAAGCCTTCTTATTAATACAGTTCTTTTGTTTGAGGTTTTTATCGTAGCTCTGTTTTTTACGCTTTGGATGTTTTTGAAGGGATTTACGTTTGCGGATATGATTCGTTTGGTTCAAATGATCATCGTTGTACAGGGAATTTTCATCATTATCTATTTCCTCAGCTGGGAGTTTAAAGAGTTTACTTTATTATTTATTCCTGAGGGAGGAAACCTGCCAGCACTGCACCCATTTCGATCTCGTGGTTTAACGAATGGAGCGGGAGCTAAACTTGCTGCACAACAAGCATCAGGCATTTTATTTACGGCGTACCTAATGTTGAAAGCAAAAAACCGCAACTGGTTAATTTTTGATATTCTTAGCATAGGGATTTTATTGATATCCGTGTTTATGACCGGACGAACCGGTTTTTTAATCATTCCTATTGTTGCTGCATTTTATACCCTTTATGTATTACGTAAAAAACTATTGCCGCGAAATCCGATGCTTACCGGTGCCATTTTACCTCTGCTTATTATTGGGGCGTATTTTGGAATTCAGTTGCTTTTTGAAGCGTATGTTGCAACCCAATTTGATTATGATGTATTCCGAAGCTTTAACCGCTGGGCATTTAGCGAGTTCCAGGATTTAGCTGTTTCAGGTCGTTCCCGTACGGTTGATGCATTGATAAACGAACACCTTTTTTTCCCTGATAAAGCAGGATTATTTTTAGTTGGTGATCCTACAACGTACTTAGTGAACCGAGTGGATACTGATATCGGTTTTGTACGCCGAATTTTTGGAATTGGCCTTATCGGACTCACCCTTACATACCTTTTTGTGGGAAATATTTTTGTTCAAATGTTCAAAAACCAACACCATTTTACCGAGCGCCTGCTTATTGTAACGTTTGGTATCTGGATTTTTATACTGGAATTAAAAGAACCATTTGTTACTGATTTTCGATTTGCATCCCTCTATTTTATGATGTTTTGCTATGTGTGCTTGTTGCCGGTGCAAAACTTTAATCGAGTTACTTTTAAAGACGAAACCGGAAAAAATTAAAATTGATGATAAAGTTTATAATTTGATTACAGCCATCGTTCAGCAGTAATGATTTTATCTATTTAATCAGAATAATTTTTCCCGTATCGGCTTTGTCGGCTGAGGTTAGTCGAACAAAGTAAACACCTGATGAAAGCCCGTTTGCATCCCACCGGGTTTCATATTCTCCAGGCAAAAGTCTTCGGTTAAGAATTGTAGTCACTTTTTGGCCTGCAGTGTTAAAAATTTCAAGTTTATAGTCTCCGGTTTCATAGATCGAAACATGAAAATTGGTGCTGCTATTAAATGGATTTGGGTAATTATTATTGAGGGCAAACCCTTCTGATGATTGTTGATTGGAATCCATTATGGAAAATTGACCTGTACTTGCAGTGGATGGACCCATTGATGGAGGATAAATATCCCGAATAACTTTATCCGATTCATCATTCAGTGGATCTGTACCATTTAAAAATTCTTCGATATTAGTATATCCGTTATTGTTGTAATCAGCATTGGCTTCATCGGGATTCGAGAAATCAATATTATACGTTGTTTGCCATTGGTTAAAAGGATCGATAGAACGGTTTACAGGATCAGTTTTGGGCCAACCTAACACGTCTGATGGCTTCGATATCAATTTGCCGCTTCTGTTAGTAAAGTCATCAATAATTCGATTATCTATCTGATCTCTCTGCGGAAGAAACGCTCCTACATACGGAGTCAACAACCTTGGAAGCTCCCTGGCAGAAACGGTTTCCGTATTGATAGTCTCAAATGGATCTATAGATTGAACCTCTCTTGTAAATGTACTTCTTGTCTCTTCATTTACCACCATTAACCAATTATCCCGGTTACTGGAATTTTTTCCCTGCGATATATTTCCATCAATATGAATTTCCCCATTATAAATCCCAATAGTTGTTCTGCGAACATTTACTTCATTTTCGAATGTACTATTGGGTCCCGGAATGATCAGGTTATTTACAACATTAACCGTCTGTAAAATTCCTTGATGATTGTTAAATCGAACCACGGCATCTCCGGGATTGTATATCAGATTATTTCGAAAATCGAGGTGTCCATTGGCATTCATGTATGGGTGCCTGTTATAATTATGTGCAAACAGATTTTTGATGATCGATATATTATTTGACAGCCAACCAATCAGCATTCCCTTCCCTGTAGATGACGCTAAATTGTGTTCAGGAAACAGATGCAAAGGCTCGCTGATGATGGAATTTTGTATGGTTAAATTCCGGGTATTATGCCAAATTCCAATATTTTCGTCCGTTGCCCAACTGAATGAACAGTGATCGAATATGATATCGTGAACCTCATCAGAATCCCTCAGCCCAATATCCACGGCATCCACAGCATCCCAGTTATTCTCTCCTTCAACCCGATCATTATAATCACCCGGTCGAAATCGAATAAATCGTATAATTATGTGATTGGTCTTAATTTCGGTTTGTTCTCCGCGAATGGTAATTCCGGGAGGAGGAGCCGTTTGTCCGGCAATGGTAATGTAGGGATCGGTAATTTCGAGGGGTGATGTTAGGCTAATAACGCCGGCAACTTCAAAAACAATAATTCTGGGATCGGGGTGATTAATGGCTTCCCTTAAACTGCCCGGTCCATCATCGTTAAGATTGGTGACTGTTAAAATTTCGCCACCTCTTCCACCTTCGGCATAAGAACCGTATCCTTCAGCTCCCGGAAATGCAAGCGTTTGTGCCTGCATCACAAAAGGGAAACACAGAAGAATTAATATCACAAAAATTCCTGAAAAAGAATTTATTACTCCCTTTTTTAATGGCATTCTAATAGCGCGGTAACTAAAGTTAATATGTATCATTACTTTAGTTGTGATTTTGTGATTCTTTCTTCAAAGTTTAACCCTAAAACGTAGTTTTTGATTCAAAAGAACAAGATAAAAATCGGTCTTTTAGTGGGCACTCTTAACAGCGGAGGTGCCGAGCGAATGATGGTAAATTTGGCGAACAGCCTGCATGAACAAGGCATGGCTGTAAAGCTCATTCTGGTAAATAAAACCGGTCCCTATCTTGCAGAAGTACACTCCGCCATCGAAATCGTAGACCTGAAAGCCAAATCAGGTGTGAAATCAGTTTTTTTTAAGCTGCGCAAACTCCTATATGGCAACTCACTGGATGTTCTTATTTCCACCCAGCCTCATATAAACTCCGTAGTTGGTTTCTGTACCATTGGGTTAAAGCATAAACCCTTGTTAATCTTCAGGGAAGCCAACACTCCTGACAGTAAATACTCAGAAACCGGATATATATCAAACCAATTATTCAAAATAGGGTTTAAATTTTCTGACCATTATGTTGCAGTTTCCAATGGAGTGAAAGATGCAATCAGTAACTATTATAACATTGATGAGCAACATATAACCACTATTTACAACCCCGTGGTTGATGCAACTTTAGAACAGAAGTCGAAAGAAATGCCCGATCATCCATGGCTGGCACAGAATGAGATTCCGGTAATTATTGCAATGGGGCGTGTGGTTCCGCAAAAAGACCATAAGTTGCTCATGAACGCTTTTGCAAGGGTATTAAAAGTTCAAAAAGCTAAACTCCTTGTACTTGGCGATAAGGATCAAAATCCTGAGTATGCGGCTGAATTGGTGGCACTTGTTAAAACTTTGGGGATTAAAGATTCAGTTGAACTCATCGGATTTAAACCGAACCCATTTTCGTATTTAAGCAAAGCTTCTCTGTTTGTGCTTTCATCGATTTATGAAGGACTTCCCGGCTCCCTGGTTCAGGCACTGGCCTGTGGATGTCCGGTGGTAAGTACAAATTGTCCATCGGGTCCGGCAGAAATCCTGGAGAATGGCAAGTATGGTAAACTGGTTCCGGTTGGAAATGTAGACGCATTGACGAAAGCGATCCTTGAAAGTCTGGAAGAAGAGCATGATAAAGATAAGCTAAAAAGCCGGGCGAGTGATTTTTCAGCGGAGAAAGCTGGTGAAAAGTATTTGAGACTTATAGATAAGTTGTTGAGTAAATAAGGAGACCCGTGAGGTCTTTAAAGACCTCACGGGTCTGTTCAGTGGCAAATCGAATAAATTAAAATCATGACAAAAAAACTCATTTTAATAGGGCCTAAAACCGGAATTAAAGGCGGAGCGAATGTAGCATTCAATTATCTTTTGGATGAACTGGATCGCCGTAATATTTCCTACACCTGCATTGATATGCCGGGTGGAAACTACTCGTTCAAACGGTTTTTTATGATTGCGTCCTACTTGATTCAATTTGCAAAAATTATAAAAAAAGATAGTGTAATTTCACTTCATGCATCCAATAACAGCGCGATTGTTTATACCATTCTTTTAGATGTAATTGCCCGAATAACACAGTCAAGGCTCATCATCAGAGTATTTGGCGGACAGCACTTGGATTTTCTTGGAAAGAAAAAAAGCTTCTTAAAAAACAGAGTTTTAAAATGCTATCGGCGTCATACGTTACTGCTCGAAACCAAAGCGATTGTAAAAAAATCAAAAGATGAATTTGGGTTAAATGATGTTCAATGGTTTCCCAATTCGCGTCCTGATGTAGCCCCAAAAGATCTATCAAGCTTTGATGATTCCAAACCACTGAAAATTCTTTATTTGAGTCAGGTACGACAGAGTAAAGGGATTGATCGAATGATAAAACTTGCAGGCTATCTTTCTGAAAACGATCTGAAAGCTGAAATCAGTGTATATGGGGAGGTGTTTGATGAGGCATTCATTAGGGAGATCGATGTACTACCCGAACACGTGATAAAATACAAAGGGGTCGTAAAATCGGAAGATGTGTATGATGTATTGAGAAAATCAGATTTAATGGTACTTCCTACCCGATATGCAGGAGAGGGATACCCCGGAGTGATTATTGAGGCAATTAACGTAATGCTTCCTGTTATGGCAACCAAAATGGATTCGATTAAAGAACTAATAGATCACAACAAAGATGGGCTCTTGGTTGATTTCAAAGAAGAAGAAAAGGTTTTTTCTGAAATAGAACAGCTTATTCGTGACCGTTCAAAGCTTAAAGACATGCACCAAAATCTACATCAGAAGCGCAATCAGTTTTCATCGGAATACTGGAATGGAGATTTTTTTCTTTCGTTGGTTGATTAAACCTGACTGAGCACCCACTGGATCTGAGCGTTGGGGTAAGTATGAAATATGGTATGTCTATTGTATGCTGTATGAAGTAATGATCCAGACTGGAATAAGGAGTAGAGCTGAGTTCCAGAGTTGAAACAGACATACCATATTTGGGGTGTGACCGACGCTGACAGAAGCCCGGGAAAGCCCCGAGGATCGGGACCAGAAAAACACTGGCACCGGGAATGCTGTCAGGTCTTTTCCTCCAGAACCATTACTTTAAGCCAACACATCAAACCAAAACAATTCCTATGCTGATAGACATTATTGCCGGTGCGCGACCCAACTTTATGAAGATTGCGCCCATCATCAAAGAGATAGAGAAAGTTCGCGAGAAAGGGGAGGGTATCGATTACAGGCTCATTCACACCGGTCAGCATTACGACAAGAACATGAGTGGCTCATTTTTTGAACAGCTGGGGATTCCCATGCCGGATATCAATCTGGAATCGGGAAGTGGAACGCAGGCTGAGCAGACCGCTACCATTATGGTTCGATATGAAAAAGTGCTTCAGGAGAAAGCATCAGATCTTTGCATGGTAGTCGGAGATGTCACCTCAACAATGGCCTGCTCCATCACGGCAAAAAAGATGGGGGTGAAGGTGGCACACGTGGAGGCCGGAATCCGATCGGGAGATCAGTCCATGCCCGAGGAAATCAACCGAATGGTAACGGATAGTATTACTGATCTTTATTTTACAACATCCGAAACGGCCAATGAAAATCTGAGAAAGCTGGGAGCAGAAGAAGATCAAATCTGCTTTGTGGGGAATACGATGATTGATACGCTGCTCGCAAATCACTCACGATTTATTAAACCGCCCATTTGGGATAAATTGAATTTAAAAGAGGGAGAGTTTATTGTGATGACACTCCATCGTCCCGCCAATGTGGATGAAGAGGAGACCCTGAAATCACTGATGAATGAAATTGTGAACCACTCCAGAAATCTGCCGCTGATATTTCCGGTTCATCCAAGAACAGCGAAAATATTGAACAGCCTGGGTATTGAATATAAACGCTTGCACAAAATAGAACCGCTCAGTTATCTGGAATTCAACTATTTGGTGGAACGGGCCAAAGCCGTGGTGACTGATTCGGGCGGTATCACCGAAGAGACCACCGTAATGGGAATTCCCTGTATGACCCTCCGCGATAACACAGAGCGCCCCGAAACAATTACCGAAGGCACAAACGAACTCTTAGGCACGGATCCAAAAGCGATCAAACCCGCAATGGATAAGTTGTTTGCCGGCAAATGGAAAACAGGTAAAATCCCGGCGCTGTGGGATGGCAAAACAGCGGGGAGAATTGTGGAAAGGTTGCTGAAATGGGGGAACCACAAAGGACACTAAGAGCACAAAGAGGTATTGTTTGAGGAGGGAGGTTTGTGGGGATTTGAGTGGGTAATGGTGCTATAATTATTTGGGTAAGATTAACCAAAAAGGGTCCCGAAAGCGAGTTCGGGACTGCGCTCTGAGGGAAGCGATTCCCACGAAGTGAAAAACGCGCAGCACGAAAGACACAAATAGGAATAGTTTGTGGGGTAGAGTTGATATGAATTTGAGTTGTTTTATTGTTTCAATAGATTTTAAATGAAGGTTTTTGAAAATCTGGTATAAGTTGTTAATTAGTGCAGATGTATTAGAAATAAAAACTAAATGATTATGAAAGAGGAAAATGAGATATCAAGGGCAGTAGTAGATGGTGCTATAAAAGTGCATCGTGCTTTAGGTCCGGGTTTACTTGAGTCAGCATATCAGGCAAGTTTGGCTCATTTGCTGGTGAAGAAAGGTTATAAAGTTGAGTTGGAAAAACCACAGCCGGTCACATTTCAAGATGTTGAGTTGGATACAGGTTATAGGTTGGATATGTTGATAAACGAAAAAGTAATTGTAGAACTTAAAGCTGTTGAGTCTATAAATGATATTCACATGGCACAAATACTCACGTATTTAAAATTATCTAAATGTAAATTAGGTATGATTCTTAACTTCAACGTGAGGCTAATGAAAAGTGGAATTAAAAGAGTAGTTTTATAAATCGGTTGAACACACCCCTTACTCCCCTATCGAGAGGAAGCTGGTTTATCATCAGAACTAATTTTTGGTAATTTTAAACTTTGTGATCTTAGTGCCCTTTGTGGTTCCCCTTTATGAACAAACTCCTCCAAATTATACAAACCATTCCCAAGCTTGGCTATAAAAACGTAGCTTACATGGCATGGTATCGGTATAGCTTGAAATCAGGACTTCGGAAGTGGCTATTTCCCGTGGGTGAATCTGTTGAGGGACCGTTTTTTAAACTCTGCAAGCAGGAGCACAATTATCCCAAGGTGTGGATGCCGGCGCTGCGAAAACGTGCAGACGAAATTGTTGATGGTAAACTACACTGGTTTTGGTTTCATCAGGTTGATGCGGGCAGCCCACCAAAGTGGTTCAACAATCCGTTTGATGATTCTGATTTGAGTACAGAAACACAACGAAAGCACTGGACCGAACTCGGTGATTTTGACCTCAATACCGGAGATATCAAAATTCTTTGGGAACCCTCGCGATTCTACTGGCTCACTAATCTTGCCAGAGCGTACAGAGTGTATGGGAAGAAAGAGTATCTGACAACTATCAACGAATGGCTGGAAGATTGGTCTGCTAATAATCCGCTGAATGTTGGGCCGAACTGGAAGTGTGGTCAGGAAACATCCATTCGGATTTTTAATCTGGTGCAGGCCGCACAGATTTTGGATCAGCATAAAGAGTGTGAATCGGCTCTTTGTACAATTATAGAACAACATGTGAAAAGAGTAGCGGCAAATTTGCGATATGCCGTGGCACAGGATAACAATCACGGAACCAGCGAAGCCGCGGGACTCATCATCGGGGGAGCATTTCTTCAGTCGAACTCACAGAATTCATCAGTCAAAAAACAGGCTCAAAAATGGATCAAAAAAGGGAGGGATCTGTTGGAAGAGCGAATCAACTATCTGATTTCTGAAGACGGAAGTTTTTCACAGCACTCCATCAACTATCACCGAATGCTGATTGATACTCTTTCGCTGGTAGAAGTGTGCAGAAGGGAATACAATCTGGAGGCATTCTCTGATGAATTTTATGCAACGTTCAAAGCGGCGGTTGACTGGGTCGAGCAGATGATGGATACATCTACCGGACAGTCGTTAAATTTGGGCCATAACGACGGATCACGACTTTTGAATACACATAGTTGCAGTTATATAGATTATCGACCTACGGTGCAAACTGCACGTGTACTGCTCAATGAATCACTACGGTTTGATGATGGAATTTGGAATGAGTCTCTGTTTTGGTTTGATGCGGATATTACCAAAATGAATGTGGAACCCATCAAAAAGAAAACCGCAATATTGGATGATCGATATCTGATTCTTAACGAAAAAAATGCGTGGGGAATGTTGCGGCTTCCGGGATTTGATTTTCGTCCGGCGCAAAACGATCTGTTTCATTTCGACCTTTGGGTTGATGGAGTAAATATAGCCTGTGATGCGGGATCGTATTCCTATGCAGATCCGGCAGGAGAGGAGTTCACTTCGGTGAAAAGTCATAATACGGTTCAGTTTGGAAACACAGAACCGATGCCAAAAATTGGAAAGTTTTTGCATACCCATTGGGTGCAGTCTATTCAGGAGCAGGTATTTCGTACAAAGGGCGATGTAAAATTTTGGGAAGGGAAGGTGCGTGATTTCAGGGGAAATCAGCATCACCGGGAGATTTCGGTCACCGACAATACGTGGAAAATTCGGGATCATGTGGTAAGTGACGGGGAGAAGGTGGTTGTGCGATGGCATCTGCCTGTAAAGATGGAAAAGGTTGAATTGAAGAAAAACCGAATAGAGCTTGAAAATTGTGTGATATCGTTTAACTCCGATGCGAAAGTGTCATTGGAAAAAGCGGAGAGGTCGCTTTACTATTTCCAGAAAGAAGAGTGTACTTGTGTGGTTGTTGAGTTTGGTTCAAAAGAGTTGGTAACGACTACGTTTAAAACGTGAACACACCCCTCAATTCGCTTGCGCGTTCAAAAAATGAGCCCTCTCAAGAGGGGAGGTTTAGTCCGTCACTTTATTGAAGCGGTAAATAATTCAAGAAAATCTAATCATATTGGATAAATACTAGCAAAAGGGTATTCATTAAATCCCCTCTCGAGAGGGGACACAGGGGTGTGTTAGATGGACTTGTACGAATTACTAATTATAAATTAAAGAATTCACGTCTGTCCAACACCGAAAATTCAATCACTCTCAATACATTTTCCAAATCGTTAAAAACTTCTTCATCCCAAAATCGTATTAATTTTACGCCTAACTCTTTCAGCCCCTTTTCTTTTTTGATGTCCCGATTTGTATTTGTGTCCAACAGATGTGAATAACCATCTAATTCTATGCCCAAATATAACTCTTGACAAAAGAAGTCGATGATGAAATTATCTACCGGTCGTTGACGATGAAAATCAAATCCGTGCATTTGCTTTCCTCTCAGATACTTCCACAAAAGCACTTCACTTTTTGTGCTGTTGTTTCTGAGTTTTCGGGCAAGTTCTTTTAGTTTTGGGTTGTATGGTATAATTGGTCGATCCATTTTATAGTATGAACCATGAATTTGGTTTTCCTTACAGAATTTAAATTAGATGCCTCTTACTTACTCAACACACCCCTCAATCCCCTCTCAAGTTGAGGTGCTTTTTGCGAAATCCCGACCCAATCGGGGAGGGGAGGTTGGTTCATCACCTTTTCAACATTCATCATAGTTGATTTTATACTTTCTCGGTTCGTCGGTTCGTCGGTTTGTCTGTTCTTCTGTTTCCCCGGCCCTTTGTGGTTAATCTCCATTGCATGTATTTTAGCCCATCGTTTTACCCAACCCAATACCATCAATGAACATCCTATACTTTCATCAGCATTTTTCAACTCCGGCAGGATCTACAGGTACGCGTTCGTACGAGATGGCCCGCGCGTTGATTGATCGGGGTCATAAGGTAACAATGGTGTGCGGGTCGTATCAGCTGGCTAAATCCGGTTTAGGCCCGGGAGCCGATCAAGCCGGGGTTAAACGGGGAGTGGTTGATGGTATTGATGTGATTGAATTTCAGCTTCCGTACTCAAACAACGATTCTTTTTTAAAGCGAACGTATACTTTTCTTAAGTATTCGTTAAAAAGTTCGCTTTTGCCTTTTAAAGAACCGTTTGATCTGTTGTTTGCCACGTCCACGCCATTAACGGCCGGAATTCCGGGAATTATCATGAAGCGGTTCAAATCAAAGAAGTTCGTGTTTGAAGTGCGCGATCTGTGGCCGGAACTGCCAAGGGAAATGGGTGTGATCACCAATCCTGCTGTGCTGAAAGGAATGGATTTCCTGGAATGGTCATCCTATAAATCGGCGGATGGGTGTATTGCCCTTTCACCCGGTATTAAAGATGGAATAGAACGACGATCGAATCAAAAACCCATAGAAATGATCCCCAACGGATGTGATCTTGATCTTTTTACGCCAAATGGCGACAAAGCCAACATACCCGGAGTAAATGATGATGATTTCGTAGCCCTGTTTACCGGCGCGCATGGAATTGCCAACGGACTGGATGCCGCCATTGATGCCGCTTCTGAACTACAAAACAGGAAAGAGGAAAATATTAAAATGGTGTTTATCGGTGATGGAAGGGAAAAAGAACGGTTGATCCGGCGCTCGGAAGAAATGGGGCTAAAGAACTGTCTGTTTTTTGATCCGGTCCCTAAAACAGAACTTCCGGCTTTCCTGAGAAGAGCCAATGTCGGGTTGATGCTGCTCCAAAATATTCCCGCTTTTTACTACGGCACATCACCCAATAAGTTCTTTGATTATATCTCTTCAGGTCTACCGGTTCTGAATAACTATCCGGGATGGGTGGCCGAGTTGATAGCAGAATATCAGTGCGGAATGGCCATAGAACCGGATTCTCCGAAGACGTTTGCGGATGCACTGGTTAAAATGAAGAATAGGTCTGATGTAGTTACGATGGGCAAAAATGCCAGGGCATTGGCCGAGAAAAAATTCAACCGTAAAAACCTGTCCAATCAGTTTGCTGATTTTCTCGAAAAAATATATCGTTCGGCATGATCAAACGAATTGTTGATGTAATTATAGTTCTTGTCGGACTGATGTTGCTCTGGCCGCTGTTGATCATTCTTGCTCTCATTAATTATTTTATGCATGGTTCGCCGGTGCTTTTTAAACAGGTGCGTCCCGGTAAAAATGGGGAGCCATTTATGTTCTATAAATTTCGGACGATGACAAACGAACGAGATCAAACCGGAGAATTATTACCGGATGCTGAACGCCTGACTCCATATGGCGAATGGTTAAGGAAAACGAGTTTGGATGAGTTGCCATCACTGTTTAATGTGTTAAAAGGGGAAATGAGCCTTGTAGGCCCTCGTCCACTGTTGATGGAATACGTACCACTGTACAATACATTTCAACAAAGAAGGCATGAAGTAAAACCCGGCATTACGGGATGGGCACAGGTAAACGGCCGAAATGAAATAAGCTGGGAACGCAAATTTGAGCTTGATGTGTGGTATGTAGAAAATCAAAGTTTAGGGTTGGATTTAAAAGTATTATTTTTGACATTAAATGCCATCATCAGACGTAAAGGCATCAACGCAAAAAATCATAAAACGATGCCTAAATTTCGAGGTAGTATTGACAAAAATTAATTCTGAAAAAAAGTTAGCTATTATTGGGGCCGGAGGTCATGCTCGCGCAATTGCGTCGCTTGTTAAAAGAATTAATTTATCTGTGGATCATTTTCTTGATGATAATAAAGATCTACATGGTACTTTACACGAAGGAATTCCCATAAAAGGCTCAATTGAAAGTTACAGTGATAAATTTACTTCATTTATTGGAGTAGGTGATAACGAAACGAGAAGAAAAATAGCTAATTGTTGCAAAGGCATTAATTATCAAACGCTCATTCATCCCAGCGCTATTATCAGTGAAGGGGTTGAAGTAGGAAAAGGAACAGTAATTATGGCGGGTGCCATTATACAACCGGGCTCAAAAATAGGGGATCATGTAATCGTAAATAGTGGTGTTGTTGTTGAACATGACTGTACGTTAGGTGATTTTTCTCATATTGCAGCGAATGCTACCCTGGCCGGAAGTTGTACCTTAGGTGAAGGTGCCTTTATTGGTATTAACGCCTGTGTAATTGAAGGTAAAACCGTAGGGGCATGGAGTAAAGTGGGAGCCGGGGCTTGTGTCATAAAGGATATTCCGTTAAACTGTGTAGCTGTAGGAGTTCCTGCAAAACCGATTAAATTTTATAATGAATAAACGTATTTATCTATCTCCTCCACATATGGGAGGCGAAGAATTAGATTATATACATCAGGCATTTGAAGCCAATTGGATTGCTCCATTGGGAGAAAATGTTGATGGATTTGAAGATGATTTAACATCATATACCGGTGTTGGCCATGCAGCTATGGTAACAACAGGTACGGCTGCTATTCATCTTGGACTGATTCTTTTAGGGATAGAAGAAGGGGATGAAGTTATTTGCCAGTCTTTTACTTTTGCAGCATCCGTAAATCCAATTCATTATCTAAACGCTACCCCAATTTTAGTGGATTCGGAACCGGATACATGGAATATCAATCCGGACCTTTTAGAAGTAGCCATTAAAGACAGAATTAAAAAAGGGAAAAAGCCCAAGGCTATTATTTTAGTGCATTTGTATGGAATGCCTGCTAAAATGAAGGAAATTCAAAAAATTGCGGATCAATACGACATCCCTATTCTGGAAGATTCCGCCGAAGCCCTGGGGTCTGAAATTGAGGGAAAGAAGTGTGGAAGCTTTGGAAAACTTGGAGTCATTTCATTTAACGGAAATAAGATTATCACCACTTCAGGGGGTGGAGCCCTCTTAGGCAATGATGAAGAACTTATTGATGGTGCCCGATTTTATGCCACACAAGCACGTGGAAAAGCTCTTCACTATCAGCATAGCCAGATTGGTTATAATTACCGTATGAGTAATATCCTTGCCGGAATTGGGCGTGGACAAATGAAAGTGTTGGCAGACCGAATTAAAACACGCCGTGAAATTCACGACTACTACTTCGAAAAACTGGGTGGAAAATGGCTGGGTGAAAGCAGCAACGAAGAAAAGCTGGGGGCAAATGGTAAAGGGATCTACTTTTTAAAGGAACCGGCTGGTTATAAAAGTAATAGATGGCTTACCACTATTATTGTAAAACCGGATAATGAAAACGGTATCACATCCGATCATATCCGAGAAGCACTGGAAGAAGAAAACATCGAAAGCCGTCCTTTGTGGAAACCGATGCAGCTACAGCCTGTTTTCTCTAAACATCCGTTTTACAAAAGTGGCGTTTCTGAAGAGATATTTAAATATGGATTATGCCTGCCTTCAGGATCGAACCTTACTGATGACGAAAAAGAGCGAATTGTTACGACGATTTTGAAGCTGTACGACTAACGTAAAACGGGTCGCCCCGAAAGGTCGGGACCAGAAAAACACTGGCTGACCCGTTCATTAGTCTTGAGATATGAGTCTTGAGCAGTGAGGACTGACGCTGATTCTTTCCCTATAAATACGGTACTCAAACTACTCCCCTCAAATTCGCCCCAATAGTCAGGACTGGAAAAGCACCAGCTTACGCATTCAAAAAATGAGCTTTTTATTAAGGGGGAGCAGTTCCTAACCTTCGGAAAAGTTTTAAAATCCATAACCACTCAAATTCCCAATTCCATACACTGTTTAACAATGATGAAGTAACAATCCCTGACACTTCCTTCTCTGTGTTCTCCGTGAGCTCCGTGGTTACTTCGCGACCCTGGCAGGACTTCTCCGACGGAAATTGTGGAAATAAAAAGAAGTATTGAGAAAATCTATAAAGTAGTTACATTAAGAGCTGATAGAATTTGCTCAACCAATAAAATTAATCAGTAGTGTTTGCAGATAGAATTTCAGGCATCAAAGATCGAATACACGGTTACAAAAGCAGCGGACTTACCCTTTTTGCGACCTCATCATTCCAGACCAATAGCGTATTATTGCTGCATATAATCAGTCGTATTGATAATCAAATTCCTATCTACTTTTTAAATACGGGATATCATTTTCCTGAAACGCTTCTGTTTAAAAGTGATCTTAAACGGCTTTTGAATATAAATGTAATTGATCTTTCCCCCCAGACACCCAAAAATCAGCAGAGGGATGCCAACGGGCGTTTGATGTATGCCTCTGATCCCGATTATTGTTGTTATATGAATAAAGTACAGCCGCTGGAACCGATCAAACAGAATCATGATGTTTGGATGAGTGGAATTCGGGGCGACCAAAATGAAAACAGGACAAAAAAAGGGTTTGAAGAAAAAGAGGGAGATCTTACTCGCTTTCATCCCATTATAGATTGGAGCAACAAAGATGTTTACGACTATCTTAGCCATTACGATTTACCCCGGCACCCGTTGGAAGAAAAAGGCTACTTAAGTATTGGCTGTCAGCCGTGTACACAAAAATATATGTCGGGTGAAGATGAACGCACAGGGCGCTGGAATGGATTAAATAAAACGGAATGTGGGTTACATACGGTAACAAAAGATGAAAGTGCAGCATGAGGATATTGATTACAGGCGGAGCGGGATATGTTGGAACAGAATTAACACATCATCTGGCAAAAAATCCGGATGTTGATGAGATCATCATCTATGATAATTTATCCAGAAAGAACTATAATTTTTTCCTGGAAGGAGACTTACCCGATCAAAAAGTTACATTTGTAGAAGCGGATATTCTGGACACCCGGCGACTTAAAAAATGGCTGGACGGGGTGGATGTGGTTTATCATTTGGCAGCTTTTGTATTAACACCGTTTTCTAACGAAAAACCACATCAGTTTGAACAGGTTAATCACTGGGGAACCGCAGAAGTCAGCTATTTGCTGGAAGAAAGTAGTGTATCAAAAGTGGTTTATTTAAGTTCGGCCTCCGTTTATGGCCTGCACAATAAAATAACCGGTAAATCAGAGGAACCGGTCCCTACAAGCCATTATGGAATTTCGAAATATCATGGCGAAAAGATGATCCGTCGTTTACAGGCCGAAAAAGACGTTTACATTATACGCAGTGGAAATGTGTATGGGTACAGCAGGAGTATGCGGTTCGATTCGGTCATCAATAAATTTATGTTTTATGCCCACTATCGGAACAGGGTATCTGTGTATGGACAAGGGAATCAGCAACGCCCTTTTATTCATATCAACCGGCTTTCCCATTTTTTATCCGATCTGCCTGCATCAGCAGTGAAACCCGGTGTGTATGATTTTGTAAATCGAAATATGAGTATAGATCAAGTCGTTGAAGGCCTAAAAAAGGTATACCCGGATTTGGAGACCCTCTATATTTCTCAAAATCTTGTGCTTGATGGAGTTCAAATTAAGTTGGATGATGATGTGCCTCAACAGTATTTACAGGCCGGAAATACCTTTGAGGATGAGTTGAATAAGTTTAAAGAAGCTTTCTCATTTTAATTAGTATGGCTCGTGCTGGTACAGGTCAGCGACTTGTGTTACGTAACGCGGATCGCTGATCCGCAGAACCTTTGGAATAAATTTAAAGCGGCTTTTTCCTTTTAAATAGTGGTTCAATTTAAGTAAACCGTTTACTTCTCCATCTCTGTTTCAACTTCGTATATGGCTTGTGCTGGTACAGGTCAGCGACCTGTGTTACGTAACGCGGATCGCTGATCCGCAGACCTTTGGAATAAGTTTAAAGCGGCTTTTTCCTTTTAAATAGTGGTTCAATTTAAGTAAACCGTTTACT
>JBBDPF010000012.1:117902-121865 GCA_040876545.1 Balneolaceae bacterium
AGGTCAGCGACCTGTGTTACGTAACGCGGATCGCTGATCCGCAGACCTTTGGAATCGGTATAAACCCTTAATCGAACTCAGGTTGTATGTCCCTTCACCTCAAAACTCAACGCTGACAGATCCAGTGGGTGCTCAGTCAGGTTGATCCTCACCGTCACTTTAGAAATATTCATCATAGATGACCAGAACCGTACATCAGGCTCCAATAACGGGTCAGCCAGTGTTTTTCTGGTCCCGACCTTTCGGGGCGACCCGTTTTACTATCGTAAAAACTCATCAAACTGATACCGGAGTGTAATGGCGGTATGGGTATTTCTGGAATCATTATTTACTATGTTATAGTGATTTAAGTAATAACTGGCATGAATATCCGCCTGGATCTCAAAGTTGTAGGGCAGAAAAGCAAGCAGATGCATTCCGAACCTGTACTCTGTATCAAACAAATCATAAAGGTTTGGGTATTGGGGAATATCATGATCCCAGTGATCACGCAGTATTTTTTTTTGATTTCTGCGGATGTGATCAACGTGTCTATATAGACGATCATTATTATTCACAACCCGGTTTATCGACGCTCCCAGTTTTCCCCATTTATTATAATAGCTGAGGTTCAACTTCTGACTGTTTGAACCCGGTCCAATTCCGGCCCCTAAAACCTGTCCCTGATGGGTGAACCCCTGATTCACCAATAAACTTTCGTACCACACCGGGTAGTCAAGGCTGGTTGGGTTTTCCAGATTTTCAAGCTGGGTAAATTCAACGTCGAACGTGGCCCAATGGCGGTCATTTATATCAATCCGTTTTAAGAATCCTATCACATACGAACGTGTTTGAACCCGTTCAGTGAATATATTTCGCTTATCGTTACTGTTTTCATTTTTGCCCCATTCAAACCATGCTTCAAATCCATGATTGGGAACCATCCAACGCCCGAAAAAGGTAAACATGTGAATGACTTCATCAGCGGTGACGGTTCTTGGGGAGCTTTCATTTACAAGCTGAATCTCTTGTTCGCGGGAAAACCGGTCTTCCGTAAACCCCTGGAATACTCTTGTCAGGTTTGAAAAAGAGAGACCATCATCAGGGTAATACTCATAAAATGTTCTTGAAAAACCGATGCTAAACTCAGGGAAAAAAGAGGGGGTATAACTGAAAATAAGCCCATTAATAAACCGAAGATCGTTGGTTGGATCATTATCAAAAAAATCGGACTCCTGTAATCCGCCCCAAAATATTTTAGCCTCTAATCCCCCGATAGGTGTGTCAACAGGACCGTCAGTTTCAAGAAACGCATGGAAGAAACCGGGTGCGTTATTACTGAGCGTAAGCGGGTTGTAAAGTGCAGGGCCGGTCCACATATTCTCTGTTGAAATTCCTGCTGAGGCCCCAAAATAACGAACTTTGGCATACGACTGACCGTGATGATACCAGGGGAAATTATCTTCCCCGAACCGTTGTGGCTGATCTATCCGTGCCAGGCCCTGAGCATATTCTGACAGAGCCTCAGGATATTGAAAAAATGGGGGGGAGGGATATGTATCGTACACCCGATTTGTGATGTAACCAAATTCGGGACGATAGGCCACTTCAATAGGGCCAGACTGAATTTTAGCTCCTAAAGAATAGGCCGTATTGTCACCCCTGCCTTGCCAGAAAGCACCATCATTTTGTCCGCCCGGGTATTGGGTATTACGGCTGTAGGTAATCCGGGGAGTGAAAATATCATAAGAAACAGGTCCCGTAGAATAAAAGCTGCCTTTCCGTTTGAAAAAGGGATGATCCTGCCACGGATGAGGAAGTAAATTCGCATCAAGGTTCAGCCTTTCAGTGGATGATGTTCGAAAGAACAAGGATGATCTCATCTGAGCTGATGCTGAGTCAGATGGAACTAACCTGGAATAGGTATCAAAAACATCCCCAATTGGGACAGATTGTTGGGCTTGAATTGGAGCAATGAAGACTGAAAGGAATAGAAATAGGAGAAATAGACTTGAGGTTTGAGTCTTGAGTCGTGAGTATTCAAACCTCTGCTTTTGACAATTTAGAAGTAGTTGATGATATTTAATTATAATTCGTTTCATACAATTTATTTGTTCAATTCTCAGGACTCAAGACTCACTACTATCATTTCACCTCATAAATCCGGGAAGAAGATACCTGAGCGTTAGCTGTACATTTAAATTACGATCATAATTTTTGTAGAGATTGTTTCTGTTTCTAAAAAAGCTTTGATAGATATCTCCCTGGAGTTCCAGATTGTTGGGCAAAAATATGACCCCATGGAAACCCAGGCGAAACTCAATTTCCCGAAGATTATCTTCTGTGAAGGTGACTCCTTCGGCAGTTTGGTATCCGCGAATTGTAGAGAAATATCTGCGAAGACGATCATTCAGATGTTCCACTCTGTTAATCGAAAGTCCCGCCATTCCCCATGTATCATAAAAGCGGCTCATTAGTTTTTGATTATTACTACCTGAATTAATCCCTGCACCCAATATCTGTCCCTGGTTTGTCCATCCTTGGCGAATGGGGGTATGTTGATAGTACGGACCATTTGTACGCCCAACAACGCTTCGGGGAACCTGAAGGTGGGTCATTTCGTAGTTAACCATTAGAAATCGATTATCGGATAAATCAATCCGCTGGAGGGCGCCCAGAACATAGGCTCGGGCGTGATCGATATGCACAATAAAGTCCCGGGAATCGCGGATATTATCATTTCTTCCATATTCGAACCAGACTTCAAAGCCGAAATCCGGAATAGCCCACCGGCCAAAAATGGAGATCATTTGGTTATTGTCATTCACACCACCTGCAGCAAAATTTTCTTGTGAAGTCCCTTCAAAAGGTTTGAAGATTTGTTCTTGATCAACACCCTCTTCCGGCAGATACTCCATAAAACTTCGCGTAAAACCAATATGTAGCCCCGGGACAAATGATGGGGAGTAGTTAAAGATAAGGCCTGTAAGAACCCGTCGGTTATTGCCCGGGTTGGCATCAAAATAATCTGACTCCTTGACACCTCCTGCAAACAGCCGGGTTTCAATATTCCCAATGGGTGTATTTACCGGACGATAAGTGCCTAAAAATGCATGAAAAAAACCGGGGGCATTATTGCTGAACATAAGCGGGTTATAGAGGGCCGGCCCTGCCCAGAAAGATTCAGTAGAGACACCCGTAGCTAACCCTTTATATTGCAGACGTGCAAATGATTGTCCGGGATGCACCCATGAAAATGATTCATCCCCAAAACGCTGAGGGTTGTCTAAACGGTAATTGGGTTTAGGCATTCCAAACTCTGAAACCTGTGATGCCGTTGGAAGAGGGGAAAGTTCAAAATAACGGTTTTGGTTGTAACCGAATTGTGGACGAAGGGAAATATGTAACGGGCCATACCGGAATGTTCCACCGAGAGAAACAGCCGTGTTAAGTCCTTTTCCCTGCCATATCGCCCCATCATTTTGACCGGCAGGAAAACGGCTATTATAGGTGGTAAATAATGTTGGCGCATAAAAAGCGTACAAACGCTTTTTGGGCTGATTGAAAAAGTGTGTCTGTTCCCATGGGTGAGGGGCTTTAATCTCGGTAAGGCTTTCCGGATCTATAGATCGAAGATTAAAAGAAGATATGTCCTTTTGATTCTCACCGGTGTTGACAACCCTCAAATATTGCTCAAACGGATCTCCAATAGGAAGAGATTGTGCCACAGCAGCTTGTGCAAAGAGAAAAGATCCAATCAATAAAAAACAGGCGCCGGTAAATCTCATGGGGATCAATAGCAGAGGTTCAATAGCATTTTAAATAATGTACGGGTTCAGGGTTCAGGGTGCAAGGGTTTTCAAGAGGCAGGGTTCAAGGGACAAGGAACAGGTTGACAGGGGACAGGGGACAGGTTGTAGGTGCCTAAATGTAGGTGCCTAAATAAGGTTGACGTTTTTAATTAAGATGTAACATTTTAGTCGA
>JBBDPF010000013.1:0-25202 GCA_040876545.1 Balneolaceae bacterium
TTGATCTCTTACATTTGACTTTAGCCTACAGGTACATGGTATTTCTATTTCCAATAACACTTTACATAGCTTTTAACAAACCAAAAAATAGATCTTAGTACAACTCTTGATCAGAAATACCATGTCTCAGTAACCTCAGGCGTTTAAAAGAGGCTCATTAAAAGTCACTTTTGCCCAATCGTTGCTTTCATTTCAATGTCGTTTTTAAGCGTTCTGTTTACCGGACATTTATGGGAAATCTCCAACAGTTTATCCAGCTGCTCCTGACTCAAATCTCCTTTTACAATAATCTCTTTCTCGATCCAATCAATCTTTGCTGAGTTTTCATCGCAATGCTCACAATCACTGGCGTGATCTTTAACATGACGAAGCTCTACATAAATATCATCCACAGCCCACTTTTTCCGATCTGCATACATTTTCAAAGTGATGGCGGTGCAGGACCCGAGAGACATCAACAAATAATCGTAGGGATCTGGCCCTTGGTTTGTCCCGCCTACATCTTTCGGCTCATCAGCGACCAGCTCATGACTCCCCGCCGTCATAACGGTTTTGAAATTTTCTTTTCCGTGGTGAACATGAACTATTTTTTTGGCTGAATTGGATGGCATGGTATTCCCGTTTATTAAAAATTAGAAGAGGCTACAAAACAATAGTGCTTGCAGATCCCTTTGTATTTTTTTTTATAAATTTTACTGAGAAATGAGTTCCATTCCCCGTCCCAAAATAACGGTTTTCCCCATTTAGCTGGTTGGTTAATATTTCCAACAATTGTATTCCCAAAGAGCTGCTATTTGTTTCACTTTCTTGAATTCCAACACCGTTATCCTGCACATTTATTGTAACTTCATCCCCATTTGACTTCACCTGAAGCTGAATTCTTCCTGATTTCCGGTTTACAAAAGCGTGTTTAAATGCATTTGTCAACACTTCATTAATCATCAAGGCACAGGGAATCGCTTGGTTAATGTTTAGCTGAACCGGCTCTTCATCAATCTCAATATCTATCTTTTTATCTCCTTTCATAGCTTGGTTTATATCAGTCGATAGCTTCCTCAGCATACCGCTTACATTTACATACGAAAAGTTTTTTGATTGATACAAAAGTTCATGAATGGATGCCATTGTTCGAATTCGGAACATGCTATCCTCCAACTTTCTTTCAACCTCTTCATTTTCCACGTTATAAGCCTGTATCTGCATCAAACCTGAAACTATGGCTAAATTATTTTTAACACGGTGATGAATCTCTGCCAATAATACTTCTTTCTCATTATTTGAATCCTTCAATTTTTTGTTTTTAGATTCAACTTCTAAAAGAGAATTCTCAAGTTTTGTCTGATTTGTCTCCAGTTCGTTTCCTAAGCGGTGTTGCTCGCGAATGGTATCCTCGAGACCATTAAAAAGTTTTGGAATTAGGAGCACGGAAAGGAAGCTAAGAAAAATGAGATTGGTTGAAATCCCAATCCAATCTTTCAGGTCATAAACGGTAAAAAGCTCACTGGTCCACCAATCAAAATATATAGCTACTGCAAATCCAATACATACCACTGTGTTGAAAGCCACTGCTCCATAACCATACTTTTTATCAAATATTAGTACTACAAATACAGTGATTGCCAGTAAATACATCAGCCCCGGGCCGAACGTACCGAGGTAATATAGAAGTGCAACAGAAATAAGAATCAGTGATATAAAGAATACAATTTTTCGAAGATACACAGAAATCCCCGGTACAAAAGCGATCGTCAATGAACTAACAACAGCAATAAGATCAGCAATCACTAAAAAAATTGCCCCCTCAGTTACAGCCAAATAAAATCCCGGAACCAAAGCAATAAGGCACAGAGGCATCAGGTATGTAAGTGTTGCAGCAAACAAGTCATTTCTCCAGTATTGAAGAGTGTTCTCTGAGTGTTCCAACTCTGTACAGTTCACATAAATTCTTTCCTTGTAAGCACCCCAAAACCTTTTGAGGTTCGAAATCAGAAAACTATTCTTCATTGAATTCGATTAGATTATTTGAGTTTTCAATAACTACCTCTCTACATTTACTTTTCAGAATTTGAGCAATAAGTAAATAAAAATAGAAAAAGCGTTGACCTAAAACTAACACCTCAAAAATACCCTGTCGCAATAATTTAACATATAGTTTACAAAAGCCTAACATTCCCGCCATGATTCCATAACAGACGATTAGTTACTTGTTCGAAAACAATCATCTATTATGGTTAAACGAAAACTCGACATTGTAATTCTCTCTGATGTCCATCTGGGGACGGTTGGATGCCACGCTCTGGAATTGCTCCAATATCTCAACTCCATTGATCCAAAAGTGATCATTCTTAATGGCGACTTTATTGATGTATGGAATTTTCGAAAGTATTACTGGCCCGAAGCCCATATGATGGTCCTCAGAACGCTGCTAATGATGATGACAAACGGCGCTGATGTTTACTATCTCACCGGAAATCATGATGAAGTTTTACGAAAAGTATCGAGTCTTCAGCTGGGACCGCTCATCATTCGTGATAAATTGGTACTTGAACTGAATGGAGAAAAAGTGTGGATTTTCCATGGGGATATATTTGATATCAGCATCAAACATTCCAAATGGATTGCAAAAATTGGCGCCCGGGGATACGACCTTCTCATTGTGCTGAATCGCCTGGTCAATTGGTTCTCTATCAAAATGGGGAAAGGCAAAATTTCGATCTCAAAACGTATCAAAGATAGCGTAAAAAAGGCGGTTCAGTTTATCGACAATTTCGAGAATACCGCCATTGAACTCGCTATCGATCAAGGGTATGATTATGTGATTTGTGGACATATTCATCAACCCAAAATCCGTGGGTACGAAACTGAAAAAGGCTCTGTGATTTACATGAACTCCGGCGACTGGATCGAAAATCTAACCTCCCTCGAATATGTGGAAGGATCATGGAGTATGTATCGATACAAGGAAGAGGAATTTCAACAGGATGAACGGATCGAAAAGATTATTTTTAATCGCAAAAGCAGTTCTAAAATGGTAATTGGATGAACATTTTATATGGTATTCAGGGAACGGGACACGGACACATCAGCCGGGCTCGGGAAATTCTTCCGCTTTTGGCTGAGCAAGCCAATGTAGAAGTATTGATCAGCGGCTACAATTGCCACATGAGTATTGATGATATTGAAATAAAACGTAAGCGTGGAATTAGTTTAGCGTATGATTCCAATGGTGGAGTTTCCTATTTACAAACTGCATTGCAGATCAATCCGATTACTTTTTTGAAAGACGTTCATCAACTTGATGTGAGCCGCTACGATCTTATCATCTCTGATTACGAACCCATTACCGCATGGGCTGCCTCAGCAGCAGGGAAACCCTCGGTGGGACTCAGCCATCAATCCGCATTTATTTCCGACAGAAGTCCCCGGCCTGAAAAAATTTCCATCCTTGCAGAACAGGTAATGAAACGATTTGCGCCCTGCAATACATCAATAGGATTTCATTTTTTGCGTTATGATCGTTTTATAGAACCACCGATTATTCGGCAGGATGTGCGAAATTTATCACCCCAAACCGGCAGCCATATCTCAGTCTATTTGCCGGCATTTGATCATCAAACATTAACCAACATTTTTCAGAGGCATAAAGAAGTGGAATGGCATATTTTCTCTCCGTTGTGCAAACAAGAGTACATCAAGCAAAATGTAATTGTAAAGCCGGTGGGAAATCTTCCTTTTTTAGAAAGCGTTGAAAATTCTTTAGGTGTGATGACCAGCGCCGGTTTTGAAACCTGTGCCGAAGCTATGTATCTAAAAAAGAAGCTGATGGTTCTGCCAATCAAAAATCAGTACGAGCAGCTATGTAATGCAACCGCACTTGAAAAAATGGGTATTCAGGTAGCATATAACCTTGGTAAAGAGTTTGATGAGGCTATTAAAAACTGGTTGCAAGATACAACCATTGTAAACCTGCCGGAAATTGCCGATACCAAAAGGTTGACTCAAAAATTGATCAAATACGCCACAGGGAAAACCGTACCTGCTTAAGAATTCAGATAGCGCTCTTTCAATATTTTTATGTGATGGAGTTCGTGGCCGCAAATGATCATCCCCAAAGCGCGAACGGTAAATTCAACATTACTGGCCGTTCCTCGTTTTATCATCATATCAGCTGACATAGAAGAGAAAAGTAAAATAGTTGATTCACGAACAGCCCTGTATTGCATTAACAAACCTTGTGCTGATCTTTCCTCAAAATTTGCCTGTTCTACATATTGGTCTTGATCGTAGCCAGGCAATGACTGTTTTTCTCCTCTTGCAAAAGAGAGCGCCCGGAATGCCATTACACGTTCCGTATCAATGATATGACCAATCACCTGCTTTATCGACCATTTATCAGGTTCATAGCGGTACATCATTTTTTCATCTGATAGCCCGAATATTAAATCAGCAAGAGTTTCTTCTCCCAATTCCAGTTGCTCCATCAACGATATACCTTTACAGTGCTGAATATAGGTGCTGTAAAAAGCTCCGTATTCGTTTGATGAAATTTGTTCTGCAGATATATCATCACCAAATGTATAACTATTCATATTTACCTTTTAGGTCTTTGGTTTATTTAATCAACAGGTTACCGTTTTCGTTCATCAAATAAAAAAAGCCCCGCAATATAACATCCTCTTCAGTCCCCCTTTTCCAAGGGGGAGTAAAAGTCTCCTCTAATAAGGGGCTCCGAGCGTTAGCGATTCCCGCGTAAGCGAAATTCAGAGGGGTGTTAGATTCATAGGATAGTTCTCAATCCAGTCTATTCGATCGAGTGAGATTTCAATACGGTTTTTGATTGTTGAGTATCACCCGCGTAGCCTGTCATTTCGTAAGGCATCATCACACCGCTGCCTTCACGCCAGTCGGAGGAAACCATTCTAACATCGACATTCCCGCCTGCTTGGGGATCAAACTGACGATAGCCGGTAATCATTGGTAAGTTTGTTTCAGGATCGAGATAAAGGTTCAGGGTAATTTCATCATTGATACGCAGATGTGCGTATTCCTCGCCATCTATCTGTTCCATTCCCATATAATCTACGCTAAGATTATCTTTGTTGAGTGCCAGATAGAGATGATTTCGATAAAGTTCAGCCAAAACCTGCTCTTTTTGTGCAGCTTGCATCGGCATTTCATTTCCGCCCATCATCATTGTGCCTTCACCATCTTCAAGTTGCATGGTGATTTGTCCCATCGGAGCATTTAATTCTGAAACTAATTTTTCAGTCTCAAAATTGATGGTCTGCTTCAACCCAATAACCATTTCGCCCTGTGGAGATTGGATGGTATTATCAGCTTCGAAGGTAAAATCTCCATCAACCGAACCGTTTGTAAGCACCGCGTTTGCCATTCGATCCATCCACTCTTGTCCGGCCTCGGAATCTCCGGCAATGACTTCCTCTTCTTCGAGAGATTCACGAATGGTGATATCCACTTCCTGTACATCGCCAAATTGCTCAAGTTGGTCACCCAGTTCTTCCCCATTTCCAACGACCAAAATTTTCATTTGGTTTGGCTGCATATACTCATTGGCTACGCGCTGAATATCTTCAGGAGTAACGGACTGAAGGTCATCGATATACGTTTCAAAAGCATCTGCAGGTAATCCCAGATATTCATTGTTCATGCGTTGGCTGAGCACACTGCGCCGGCTATCGGTTCGGAAAACAAGTGAGTTTAGAATTGCATCACGCGTATCCTGAAGTTCACTTTCACTTACCGGCTCTTCCTGTAGCTTAATCATTTCCGCTCGAACTGCTTCAATTGCATCAGCCGTTGCTTCACTACGTGTAAATACTCCTGCAAAAAACTGTCCCGGATAAAGTGTACTGCTTCCATAATTTCCAAATACGGAATAGGCCAAGCCTTGATCAGACCGAACATTCTGGAAGAGTCTGCCGGAAAACCCGCCACTCAATACTTCGTTCATTGCTTGCAGAGCTGCGTAATCAGGATTGTCGCGCATTCCGCCAATGTGCCCCATCAAAACAACAGACTGATTAACATCTCGCTTATCCACAAAATGAATCGATGAATCAAATTCATAATCTACTTCAGGAAAGTCGAGTTCATTCTCTTCACCGGCCGGTACACTTGCAAATGCTTCTTCGAGTATCGGTTTGATCTCTTCCACATCAAAATCACCAACCAGACCAACCATCAGGTTTTCACCGGTGTAGGCATTTTGATGAAATTCCACCAAGTCTTCGCGTGTAATTGCATCGAGAGTGTATAGTTCTGTTACCCTGGCCTGGGGAGAATCTTCGCCGTAAATTAATTTCCCAAATTCACGAAATCCCACCTGTTGAGCGTTGTCGTTTCTACGTGAGATCCCTGATCGCTGCTGTCTTATCGCAAGATCGATTTTCTCCTGTGGAAGCAACGGATTCGTCATAACATCCACCAAAACCGGTAGCAGATTAGCAAAATCCTCTTTCAAACTACTCATGGATATTGATCCACTTGTAGTTCCCATTCCAAACTCTATTTGAGCGGCTAAATCTTCAAGCAGTTGGTTCAGCTCATCTTCGGGATAGGTTTCCGATCCTCCATTTCGCATCGCATTCGTCATAATAGAGGAAAGCCCAAGTTTATCATCGGGCTCCATAAATGACCCTGCTTTTACAATCATGTTCAGATTGATCAACGGCACTTCATTATCTTCCATAAGATAAAAAGTAATCCCATTCTCAAGCTCAAAAGTTTCGACTTCGGGAATTTGATAAGGGTTAAGCTCCGGATATTCCAGATTGCTTACGTCAACAGATTGTGCTCTGTCTACCGCTTGTTCTTGTGTGGCACATGATGCTGCAAACATCAGCGCAAAAATCAGAATCGTGTTACGTTTCATAGTTTTGATATTCATAATAAATAATCCCCCGTAGTTAGTTTCTTGCCATTTCATCATCCTGCACGTTCTTGATCATCCCGACCGTGCGGTTATTTTTCTTGATATATTCTCTCGCCACTCGCTGAATATCATCAACTGTAACCTCATCTAACCGCTCAATATCGGTAAAGGCTGTTTTCCAGCTTCCTCCATTTACATGAGCAAATGCCATGGTTTGTGCAACTCCCTGATTGGAAGTAAGTGTTCGTACCAGACTTGCTCGTGCATTGGTTCGTACTCGCTCGAGCTCATCTTCAGTTACACCCTCATCAATAACTCGTTGATATTCTTCACGAAGGGTAGCTTCCACATCTTCCATGTCTACTCCCTGATTGGGAACGACAAAGTTGATAAACATTCCCTGATATTTGCTTCCCGGATATCCGTTTTGAGCTGAAACCTGGAGGGCTGATTGATCTTCAACCACCATTTTTTTATACAATCGGGATGTTCGTCCGTTGGATAAAATGCTTGCTAATAAATTTAATGGCTGATAATCCGGGTGCTGATTACTTACGGTGTGATATCCTTCTATATAAATTGGCTGAGATTGTTCTTCAATAACAAATCGTCGTTCGCCCCTTTGTTCCGGTTCTTCTACAAGCAGTTCCGGTGCGGGATCTTTGTACTGCATCGGGTTGAAATATTTCTCGGCGAGGGCTCTCATCTCTTCGGGATTTACATCACCCACAATAGTTACGGTAAAACTTGATGGCGCATAAAACTCATCGTGATATTTCCAAGTATCTTCAATCGTTGTATTCCGAATATCGGATGGCCATCCAACTACCGGATTTTTATATGGATGTGCAGAATAAGCCGTTGCGGCAAATTCTTCGAGAAGTCGTCCAAATGGGTTTGAATCGGTACGTTGTCTTCGCTCTTCGTAAATCACTTCTTTTTCTGTGTAAAACTCTCGCATTACCGGATTAATGAAACGATCTGCTTCGAGCATAAACCACAGCTCTGCTTTATTTTGTGGCAAACTGTAGAAATATCCTGTTGCATCCATTGATGCAAAAGCATTTACGCCTGTGGCACCTTCTCGTTCAATAATTTGGGTAAACTCGTTATTTACTACATATTCTCCGGCTTGTTCTTGTAGCTCCTCGAAAGCATTCCACAGTTCTGCCAGTTTTTCTTCATCGGTTTCAAACTTATTTCGTTCGGTTAACCAGGCACTATAGGCATCGTCCATTTGATCGATATAAGCAGACTCCTCCTCATAATTGGTTGTTCCGATGGTTTTGCTTCCCTTAAAAACCATGTGCTCGTAAATATGAGCAATTCCGGTTCGTCCTACAGGCTCATTTGCGGCCCCTACATCCACAAGGGTAAAGAAATGAGCGGTTGGTGCTACACTGCGTTCTACAATAATAAAATGCAGTCCATTATCGAGCGTAAACTCGGTAACGTTCTCTTCAAATGTTTCCAGGTTTTGGGAAAGAGCAGATGCCGGAGCCAGTAGAGCAGCAGCACAAACTATTCCTAACACCCATAGTTTTAATGATGTCATATAATTGATGATTAGGTTAGATATGAGTTGGTTATAAGAACGGGTTACGAAAGCACCTTGTAAATGTTTCGGGCCTCTCTCCCTCTCATGAAAATGACTTCTTTTCATTGTGTGCAAATAATGCACATCCAAGGTGAAAAAGTCAATCCTTATAAACAATTCCTAATAATTGAGAACAGCCGCTTATCACTATTTTTTTATGATGTAAAAACAGGCACAAATTCTTTTAGCGGCAAATCAAATACCCATATATTAGGTCAGATAAACAAAAATATAATCAAATAAGTGATGTTAGATATTTTATACGAACCGTGGCCCTGGTATGTAGCCGGACCCATTATTGGTTTAACCGTTCCCATTCTTCTACTTGTGGGCGGAAAGATGTTTGGAGTGTCTTCCAATCTTCGGCATGTCTGCGCAGCCTGTAATTTCGGCAATGTTGAGTTTTTCAATTACGATTGGAAATCCGTCGGAAAATGGAATTTTACTTTTCTGATTGGGTCTGTTCTTGGCGGCTTTTTAGGTGGATATATTTTCGCAAATCCCGAACCGATTGCACTGGCCTCATCAACAATAACGGATTTACAGGCACTGGGCATTCAGGATTTCAGCGGACTTGTGCCGAATGAACTGTTTGCATGGAACTCTTTGGGAACCGGAGTTGGATTCACAGTTTTAGTGGTCGGCGGATTCCTTGTCGGATTTGGAGCTCGATATGCCGGTGGATGTACCTCAGGTCATGCTATTTCAGGATTATCTGATCTGCAATTGGCTTCACTCCTCGCCGTCATTGGATTTTTTATCGGTGGATTAATCATGACCTATTTACTGTACCCTGTTTTATTGGGATGAAACAAGACCTGTCAGAGTACCGCGAGCTTTTGGCGGGATCCTGACAGAGTCTCAATGTTAGACCTGTCAGCGTCCGCAAGGTCCTGACAGCGTCGACTGCAAATAAATATAAGTAACAAAACCAGTAACAAATTTAAAACGAACTCTACCAGGAGCCCGAAAGACACGGGCACTCTGGCAGGTTCAAATTACTTACAAAATGAAATTGACAGAATATTTAAAATACTTACTCATCGGTACAGCATTTGGCTTTGTGCTGGTAAAATCAGAAGTCGTATCCTGGTTTAGAATTCAGGAGATGTTTCGATTTGATTCGATTCATATGTACGGAATTATTGGTCTTGCTGTAATTGTGGGGATAATTTCGGTGCAGATCATCAAACAAAATAATATGAAGGATGCGCAGGGCAAACCAATTTCCATTCCTCCTAAGGATCCATCACAGGTCAAACGATATATTATCGGTGGAAGCATGTTTGGATTGGGCTGGGCACTTTTAGGAGCTTGCCCCGGACCTATGTTTGCATTGCTTGGCAGTGGATTGACAATTATGATTGTTCCCATTTTAGCAGCCATCGCAGGAACGTATACGTATGGAATGTTGCGCGAAAAATTACCACATTGATAATAACAAAGTTACAGTTCCTCGACACCCCACCCTTCCGGGAATGCGCCGGAAGTACTCCCCTCAAGGGGAGACTTACGAATCAAAGACTATTATTAAAATAACTAAACGGAGAATATGTATTTCAAACAATTTTTTGACGAAAAATTAGCCCAGTATGCCTATTTGATTGGGTGTCAGGCAAACGGAACAGCGGTTATTATTGATCCAATGAGAGACATTGATCAATATATTGAGCACGCAACAAAGCAGAACTTAACCATCGTTGCCGCCGCTGATACACACATCCACGCAGATTATATATCAGGACTTCGGGAATTTGCCGAATGGGGTGCAAAAGTCTACGCATCTGACGAAGGGGATAAAGACTGGAAATATGAGTGGCTGAAAAATAGCAGCTACGATTATCAGTTGATGAATAATGGAGATGAATTCAAAATCGGAAACATCACCATTAAAGCATGGCACACTCCGGGTCATACACCAGAACACTTAAGTTACTTTATCACCGATGGCGCCACAGCAAATGAACCGCTGGGTATTGCAACAGGAGATTTTGTTTTTGTGGGTGATGTGGGCCGTCCGGATTTACTGGAATCCGCCGCAGGACAAACCGATGTTATGGAACCCTCAGCCCGCACCCTTTTTGGATCTGTTGAAGAGTTTAAAAAAGTGCCTGAATATTTACAAGTTTGGCCGGGGCATGGAGCTGGAAGTGCGTGCGGAAAAGCACTTGGAGCAATCCCTGAATCTACTGTTGGCTACGAATTACGATACAATGCTTCAATAAAATCCGCTTCATCAGAAGACAACTTTGTGAATTTTATTCTTGATGGACAGCCGGAACCTCCCTTGTATTTTGCCCGAATGAAACGAGATAACAAGCTCGGACCAAAAGTAATGAGCAAGCTTCCGCAGCCCAAACACCTGACCATAGATGAGTTGGACAAATTAGCCGGTAATACAGACGTAGCCGTATTGGATACCCGGGAGAAAAAGGAGTTCGCCGAAGGTCATCTGCCGGGATCACTACTTTCTCCTTTAAATAAGCAGTTCAATACCGTGGCAGGATCGTACATTACGGAAGATGAGGATATCTATTTAGTGGTTGACGAACATAAACTGCAAGAAGCGGTAACAGATTTATACAGAATTGGGCTGGACAGAATTGTAGGATATGTAACTCCCGCTGATCTTAAACTTTTTGCTGAAAATGAAGGCGAATTAGATAAATTCGAATTAAAAACGTTTGCTGATATTGATCAATATGTAGATAAAGAAGATTATCAAATATTGGATGTCCGGAAAGCTACAGAGCATAGTGAGGCGAGCGTGCCCGGCTCCCAGAATATTGCACACACCCGATTACTATCAAGGTTAGATGAAGTTCCTGATAAAAAACTGGTGGTTCACTGTCAGGCCGGAGCGCGTGCGTCGGTAGCTTCTGCATTTCTAAAACGAAAAGGATACGATGTAATTACCGTTGATGACGCCTTTGAAAATTATGAGAAACAGAAAGCGAGTTAACTGATTTTACAGAGGAGGGATTCATTCTACAGCTCTTTCCTATAGAATTTCACTGCTCTCATCTATTACAAATTCATGAAAAAGAGATCAACCCGATTCAAATATATTCCCATACTGGACTGGATTTCATCCTATTCGGGTAAGGAAGCCAAGGGTGATTTAAATGCGGGTATTACGGTAGGAATTATGCTGATCCCCCAGGGAATGGCTTATGCGATGCTCGCCGGACTCCCTCCTATTTATGGATTATATGCATCCATCGTTCCGCTAATTCTTTATGCCATTTTTGGAACATCACGCCAGCTTGCTGTCGGACCCGTGGCAATGGTTTCGCTTTTGGTTCTTGCCGGCGTGGGTCAGGTAGCAGAAGTCGGTAGTGATCGGTTTATCCATTTGGCAATTATGACTGCAATGGGAGTGGGAATTTTTCAGTTTCTGATGGGTGTTTTTAGAATGGGATTCTTGGTGAATTTTCTTTCTCACCCGGTATTAAGCGGCTTCACTTCTGCAGCGGCATTAATCATTGGAGCGAGCCAAATTAAAAATCTACTTGGGCTTGATTTACCCCGAACCAACTATGTTCATGAAATTATCTGGGGAGCAATCCAGCAAGTTTCAGAGATTGAGCCTTTTACAGCAGCCATTGGAATCGGGTCAATTTTTACCATTATTTTGATAAGAAAGTGGAAACAAACGTTTCCTTCCGCGTTAGTTGTGGTTGCCATAGGAACCATACTTACGGCAGTTTTTGGCTTAAACCAAGCAGGAGTATCCATTGTAGGTGACATCCCAAAAGGTCTTCCAAGCTTCCAACTAACGGGTTTCAGCACTTCAGATTTTCAGCTCATTTTTCCCACCATTCTGGTGATTGCTTTAGTTGGATATATGGAATCCATCGCAGTTGCCAAAACCATCGCCAATAAGCACGGATACAAAGTTGATCCAAATCAAGAATTAATTGGTTTGGGAATCGCCAACATTGGTGGGGCTTTGTTTCAGTCTTATCCTACTACGGGTGGATTTTCCAGAACGGCGGTGAATGATCAGGCCGGCTCCAACACAGGGATGTCATCCATTATTAGTGCAGGTGTTATTGCATTAACCGTGTTGTTTCTAACTCCTCTCTTTTATTATCTGCCAAGTGCTGTATTGGCAGCTATCATTATGGTTGCGGTTGCGGGTTTATTTGATACAAAAGAGATGAAACACCTGTGGAAAACCGATCGAAAAGATTTGGCGATGTTAGTCATAACCTTCGCCGCTACTTTAGCATTAGGGATAGAGGAAGGAATTGCTGTAGGAGTTTTGATTTCACTCATTGCTGTTATTTATAGCAGCTCAAAACCTCATAGTACTGAACTGGGGCGATTGGGTGAATCGAAAACCTTTAGGAATGTTAAACGATATAAAGAGGCCAAAACAGAAGATCGTGTTCTTATTTATCGGTTTGACTCACAACTGTATTTTGCGAATGTAGAACATTTTAGAGATACAATTGATGAATTAATCGATCAAAAAGAAAATCATTTACAACTGGTTGTATTAGATGCATCAGCCATAAATAATATAGATTCGACCGGTATTCACACTCTTAAGGAACTAATTAACGATCTAAACGAAAAAGATATTCAACTTTATTTCGCAGGTGCAATCGGTCCGTTGAGAGATAAACTTAAGATCTGCGGCATTACTGAAGGACTTAGTGTAAAGAATTTTCACTTTGATGTTGAGGGTGCCATTTTAGCCTTCAAAAATGAACAAAAGCAGGAAATTGACTATTCACCAATACAGACAAATGTTTAACGAAATAACTTTTTTAACCTGAGTTCGATTAATAAATTATTTAATGAAAGTCCCCCACCGAAGTGTCGGCATCAAAAGAGACTTAAAAAAGGGGGAAACAGGGGGATGTTCATCAGAATATCGCAAAATACAGTGAACACCCCTCCCCCGAATGCTTTCGGGGCCCTTGTTAGGGGAGACTTTTTTATTAATCGAAATAACATTTCAAGTATGAAATCAACATTTATAATAACCATCTTAATTGCAGTTACGGGAATCGTAATATTTAATTTTTTATCTAAATCCGGAGGAAACGGAGATATGAGTGACTGGAAACAACAAATTGAAAACGAACCCGGTGTGGTGATTGATGTCCGTACCGATGATGAATACAATCAAGGCCACTTAGCCGTAGCCGATCATCAGTTTGACTTGATGAATGGTGATTTTGAAAACAATCTGGATGATTTAGATAAAAATAAAACCTACTATCTTTACTGCAGAACCGGAAACAGAAGTGGCAAAGCTGCTGACATGATGAAAAAGCAGGGATTCGAAAAAGTCCATAATATAGGCGGATTTGAAGATCTTGCGAATTCCGGGTTCGACACTGAATAAATAAACTCTACCTTATATCAATCAGGAGTTGTCGTACTCCTTCAACTTTTGATTGATGATTTGTTCCAACTGTCCCGCTTGAATCACTCCGGCCTGCTGCCAAATCACTTTTCCATCTTTAAATAAGATGAAATTCGGAATCCCCCTCACCTGATATCTGATGGCCACATCCGGATTCTTTTCGGTGTCAATTTTCAGGATATGAATGGCATCTCCCATTCGCTTTTTCAGTTCTTTCAATATTGGAGGAATCATTTTACAGGGGCCACACCAATCAGCATAAAAATCTACCAAAACAGGAGTTTCTCCTTTTATGATCTCGGAAAATGATTTCTTTTTCAGGTCTTCATTCATAATGCTTACTGTTTAGGCTTGATGTCATTCATATCTAACGAAATACTATCTCTGAAAGTTATTGTTTGAAATGAAAAATATACTGTTTAACTCTTATTCATTCATTTCAATATTATACTTCACAATGGTTTGCATACCGGTTGACTCTTCGGTTTCACGGGCATAGAGATAACCGTCTTTAATTTTTTCAATAGATCGGTTGCCCGGCCAACTGAATGTTGCAAGAAGTTCTCCGGTATCTTGCAGTACCCACCATTTATAGGTTAGATTATCATCTTCAGGAATTGTAGAAATCCAAACCCGGCTTTCATCATCTATGACGATATCCCCTAACGCTGGCCATTTTTCAGGAAGTTCTGCGTGCTGCAGAAAATTTTCATTTTCCTCATCCCCTTCCCCGTACAGGCTTAAAAGTTCATCCCTCAGTAAGGTCTTTTTCTCCAGTGGAATGTAAAATGTTCGTAGAGAATCTCCATTTGGAGTATACAAATTGACGTGAGATTCTTCGCTGTTTGCTGATGCAATGTGACCATCATCAGAAATAGATACCAATGGTTGATTCAGAAAGGGAACAGGTACCCAATTCCTTAAATGGCGTCCTTCAACATCGGCTGTAATAATCTTGTTATCTTTTAATTCAAATAGCATCTTCGATACAATCTTTCCCTCCCGGTCCACAATGTAGTATCTGCTAGGCCTCGGTTTATCAAGGTTATATTTTTCCGTTCCAACATTTGAATTTTTAAACTCACTCATGTATCTAACCAAAAACCTTTCATCATCGATAAGCATAAATCCATTGCCAAGCCAGCCGCTTAATTCTTCAACATCAGGATCACGATTCAAATAGACATTCTTAACTTCATCTAAGTTAAACGAATCAAGAGAAAAAAAGGCGGATCGAAATTGAATAAAATCAAATACTTGAATTTTATTAGGCTGAATGTTCATATCGGAAATACTATTGAATTCACCCGGTCCATTCCCTTCGTTACCTATGTTTGTTAGGTGTGTACCCGTAGAATCAAAAACCTGGATTGTCTTCTCAGGCTGATTACCGACAAATATCCTGCCGGAATCGCCCACCTCAAGTCCTGCAAACCAAAAAACTCCAGTTAATGGCACCGCCCCACTTGCTATATCTTTAAACCATGTATCGGCAGCATTGCTATCATCAATAACCATTTCTTGAATAAGTTCAATAGAAAATGCCGGTTCACTATTTGGCTGAATTACCGTCAGATTTTCAACGCTGTTCAAATTCTCGGGTATCTCACTTTCATTCTGGGCAGTGCAGCTAATTCCTCCCCAAAAAAGCACCAAGAGAATGAAAATCTTAAGCTGATCTAACTTTAAACTCATAAGTACAAATTTTAAAGGGTGAATGGTTATTTCTATTTCGAGTTTTTCCACTAACAATAGTAATAGAGGGGTTAAAAAATTCCTCTATACTTTTTTGTTCAAACTATTAAAAACTATATTTATAGTACTACTCTCTAAATATTAGATTAAAATTAGAATTGCAAAAAATATGTTTTTTTAGTCACGATGACCCAAAAGAGTTCATCCAGAAATGTTTCCTCATTTACGAATGATCTTTTGATAAGAAAGGCATGTTAAACTAATGGTACTCATAACGCTCCATCAGAGCTGAGGATAGCCAAGAAAGGCCACGCTTCGCCTAATTGGATTTAAGTTTTTTTAAGATCTTCGCTCATCTCTTCATTATTATTTATTCTCGAACAACTCCTTATCAGGCCGAACCGTAATCACCGGCTTGTTTACGTATTGCGCAACCTTCTCCGCTGTAGATCCCAAAATAAGATGCGCAAATCCACTGTGTCCGTGCGTTGCCATAATCAATAAATCTGCCTCCTCACTTGCATAATTTTCGATCTCGTAATGTGCAGAAACTCCTCGAACAATCTTGGTATGAAGTTGTACAGATCTGCTGTCATCACCATCTGTAATGGTTACGGAATCCTCAAAAACCACTCCTGATGGGTGTATGTGAATAAGCTCAATGCTCTGGGAATCAAGGAACGTATTTAACCGCTCAATCAAATTTCTATACACTGAGTTGAGCTCACCTTCATTGGGCTTCACTACCGCCGAACTACTTCCGTAAAGTTCCATAACATGAAAAAGCGTCAAATTTGCATTAAACGTATCAGCGAGAGCAACCGCCATTGGAAATGCGGTAAAAGACAATGCAGATCCATCTGTTGGCATCACAATATTTTTGATGTTTTTCTCATCCAGATCCCCTTCAATTGAAAATACCGGGACCTTTGATTTACGGATCACTTTTTCGGTTGTGCTGCCACGCATCATACTGGATTCGTGTTTACCTTTTGCTCCCATCACAATCAAATCATAATCATTCGAAGAGGCATATTTACTTATTGTTTCCGAGGGTTTTCTGTCGATGATTACTTTGTGGTTCCCTCTATTCTCATCTTTCAAAAACTGATCCATTGCCTGTTCCAGTTTTTGCTCTGATTCTTTAAAAATTTTGGGGTAAACATCCTCATCCATATCAAGAGGTACACCCATTGTTTTTAAACTCTCATTTAAATATTTAATAGTCGGCACTACATGCAAGAAGTCGACCCTTCCCCCAAATACATCTGTTATTTTTTGAGCGGACGTATAAGCAGCTTCCGCATTTTTAGAAAAGTCAGTTGGCACTAAAATCTTTTTAAAACGAATCATGTTAACCCTCTCATCAGTTAGTATTTGATTGTTCTATAGTGTAACAAAAAATTATGAATAATTTGTGTAACCAACTGATTTATAACACTTTTAGCCCAATCATTTTTTACGAAGAAGCGAAATAAACCAAATCATAAACAGACCGCCAATCATCCCAAAAATGCCCCCTTTAAGGTTTACGTTTCCATCAGATGAATCAGGAATAAAAGGTTGAGATTTCAGTAACTTTCTTGATACCGTTTCCACTTCTACCATTTGTTCTCCAGTTGATTCTTCACTGATTTCCCCAATTCTTTTATACTCAGGAAGCTCAGGAATTTCCTCTCTTTCCATCAATTCCTGAACCAAGGAATGGGAATAAGGAAGCACTTCTACCGAACGAACACTATCAGCGTATTCCCGGTTTTGATAGGGCCATATCACATAAAGTGATCCCACTAAAAAGCCAACCAAAACCATCAACGTTACAGCGTGATAATTGTTTAACAGCCATGAAAGTAAGCGGGTAAAAAGAGCAAGACCAAATACTGCTCCCATAATAAAGGGAAGTAAATTAAGAAGTGGATCTATTGGATTGGCAGAAAAAACATCCCCTAATTCTGATAAGATGTAATCGTATTTTCGAAGAATCAGTAAAATATATGATCCGGAAATTCCCGGGAGTATCATTGCGCAGATTGCAAATGATCCGCTTAACATCACAAACAAAAATGTTTCGGGTGTATCGGCGGGAACAAGTGTTACAACCCAAAATCCAAATAAAGCTCCTGCCAAAATGGGAAAGATATTTTTCCAGCCTCTACTTTCTGATTCCACTTCTGCTATCAATAAAAAGATAGAACCTACTATCAATCCAAAAAACAATCCGTACACAATTTCAGAATGTGTGTACATGTAAACCTGTAGAGGTACAACATTGGTAAAAAAGAAAACTGCTGAAAATAAACCCGCAAATAAAAGCGTGAAAAACTTCCAGTGAAATTCAACAAAAACAGCCCCGAATCTAAACTGAAGAGTATTTTTGATGACCGACCCGTTAACACTTTTAATGGCGTTAATTAAACGCTCATAAATCCCGGTAATCAACGCCATGGTACCACCGCTAACACCCGGCACAATATCCGCCGACCCCATCAAAAATCCTTTTATAATTAAATACGGGGATTCCTTCCAGGTGGTTTTATCTTTGTTATCTAATGGATTTTTCGGGTCTTCCAAGTCTGTTTATTTATTCAAAAGTTGACAAAGGTTAAGCATCTAATCTGCTTCATACAAGATCAAAGTCCTATTATTCAAGCATGTCTCGACTATACGTTTTCATAGCCATCAAAAATGCGATGGTTGAACCGGTGCTGCAAATTATCATCATAAAAAATACAGCTTTTGATGCCGCATATTGTCCTGCGAAAAGTGAATCCATCATCCAGCCAGCCACCGGCGGTCCCAATCCAAAACCGGCAATACTAATCACAAAAAGGTATAAACCTCCTGCTAAGGCACGCTGTTTTTCTGTAACAAAATACTGGATTAGCGCAGCAGCAACGCCATTGTAAGAGGATGAAAACAGCACTCCAATTCCTATTAAAATGAAAGCCACTTCTGCATTGCTTGTAAAGAATCCAACACCGTAAAATGGCAATCCTGCCAGAGCTGCAACAATTCCCATCATAAATCGGCGTGATGGATTTTTCTTTGCTAAATAATCAGCAATTCGACCTGATAGAATAACTGTTATTCCTACTCCAAATATGAACCAGCCGTAATGTGGTGTTAAATCAGGGCGATTAAAAACATCATTAAAAATAGTGCCTGCAAAAGCTAAAATTGTATATCCCGTGCAAGCAAGCAGGGAAAATCCAACTAAATGATATTGAACCGTCCGCTTTTGTACGATTTCCAAAAGGTCTGAAATCATACTCGCCTCAATAGAATGGTGACGGGTTTTTCTTTTGGGTTCTTTTATAAACCAAATCGCCAAAGGAAGCAGCAACAATCCCGGAATGCTTACTGCAATGAGTGAAGTTTGCCAATCGTATTCATTAGCGATAGTTCCGCCAATTAGAAACGAGGAGCCAATCCCCAAGAAAATCCCGCTGGCATAAAGTGAAAATATGGTCGCCCTCTTTTCGGGTGGGAACAGATCGGCAAGATAGGAGTACACAGCCGGACTCAGCATTGCCTGACTTAATCCTACCAGCATTCTGGCTGTTATCAGAAAGGCAAAAGATGTAGCAAATCCGCTCAAAAATGTCATTAATGTCCACACAAAAAGCCCGATACAGATCATCCATTTTCTGGACGTTTTGTCAGCAAGTCTGCCCATGGGGATTCCCGCAAAAGCATAAATAAATGAAAATGCGGTTCCATAGAGCAAGCCAACCTGGAGATTACTCAGAAGAAATGCATCGCGGATTTCCACTCCAAGTACGGCAACTATTTGTCGGACAAAAAAGCTATTAATATAAATAAGTGTTAACAGGATGAGTGTCCCGTATGCGGCGTATTTTTTCATGCATCAAAAATAAACATTGCAAGCATTTGATAAAGAAATTTCTTGAGTTCACATTTTCAATCAATTTTTATAGCGTTTACCTTATGGCTGCAATGTTGAATACACTTATAGAATGAGTAAGATGGCAAAAACCAAGCTTCCAAGAAAAACGAAAGATCAAAAAAAGCGGGCGGAAAAACTCCTTGCTGAGTTGTATGAATATTATCCTAATCCACACTGCGAGCTTAACCATCGAAATCCTTTCGAACTTTTAATCGCGACTATCTTAAGTGCTCAGTGCACCGATGTTCGTGTAAATAAAGTGACGCCGGATCTTTTTGAAGCGTACCCAACGGCAGAATTAATGGCAGAAGCACCTTTGGAACATCTCGAAGAGTTAGTTAGAACAACAGGGTTTTATAGAAATAAAGCTCTTTCATTGAAGGAATCATCACAAACCATTGTTAATAATTTTGGGGGTAAAGTCCCCGATACAATGGACGAACTTCTTACCCTTAGAGGCGCTGCACGAAAAACATCAAACGTTGTGTTGGGTAACGCCTTTAATAAAAATATTGGGGTTGTTGTTGATACTCACGTTAAACGGTTAGCGAATCGTTTTGGATTGACACGCGAAAAGAAAAATACCGATAAAATTGAACGTCATTTAATGGCACTGTTCCCGCAGAAAAGCTGGACAGACCTCTCCCATTTGATGATTCACCACGGCAGAAATGCCTGCAAAGCAAGATTATCATCTCCACCGGAACACCCTATTTGCATAAAGTATGGAAAGAAGTGTGAGTGTTGGAAAATGAGAGGCCAAGAAAAGGATTCGTAATTATGATTTTTGATTCACTTACCAAACCCATTCCTTCAGTACGCAGGGATATTGAAGTTATTTCGTTCAATGAAAATGGGAAAAGCATCATCTATTTTCATGATTCATTGCAACACATCGAAAACGGTTTTGCACTGGACGCGAAAGTGGAGCCCATTTTGTCTTTAATTACAGGGCGTCACAGTATCAACAAAATTGTAAAAATGCTGAATGGAGCTATTGATGCTGAGCAACTCCTCCAATTTGTACAGTTTTTAGATGAAAATCTGATCTTAGATTCCGATTTCAGCCGCAAAGAAATTGAACATCATGAAGAAAAATTTGAAGCTTCAACTGTTCGAAAACCGGCATTAGTAAATCAAAGCTACCCTGAAAATAAAGATGAACTTTCTAAATTTTTAAATGACTATTTGCCAACGAATGGTTCAGAAAAAAATGCCCCAAAAAAAGCATTATACGCTCCACATATAGATCTTAGAATAGGAAAGAAAAGTTATGCAAAAGCCTTCGCTTCTTTGGAAGACATCAAACCGAAGAGAGTGGTAATTTTGGCAACTGCCCATTACACCGGGTATTACGGAAATCTCTACTCAAAATCTCCATTTATAGGGTCGACCAAGAATTATGAACTACCGGGAAGAATATTTGATACAGACAAAAATTATGTGGAATCTCTGCTTCAGGATAATGCTGAGAATGGATTTACAGTTAAAGATCGTGCCCACCGAATTGAACACAGCATTGAAACACATTTATTGTTGGCGAGCCGATATTGGAAACATGATTTTTCGATTGTCCCCATTTTGGTATCTGGTTTTGATGAGCTTTTATATACTCCGGATGGGTTTTTAGGTAATCAATTGGAGTCTTTTTCTTCAACATTAAGATCACTTGATGACGAAGACACCTTTTACCTGATAAGTGGAGATCTTTCGCATGTTGGAAAGAAATTTGGTGATGCTTTGCCGGCTGAGCAATTGAGGTCTGATGTTGAGAAATCCGATAAAACATTCATCAAAGCCTCTACAGAAAATAATGCGAATCAGCTTTTAGCTCATATGACAAGTGACTACGATTCTTATCGGGTTTGTGGATTTCCACCGATGCTAACATTTCTAAAAGCATTTCCGGAATATAAAGGAAAGGAATTGTCTTACGAATGGTGGGATGAAAAAGAGAGAGAAAGTGCGGTGAGCTTTTCTTCTATTCTCTACTAAATTCAGCTTAAAGTTTACCGAAAATACTTCTAAGTTTTAGAGTCCAAACGCGCCAAATAGCTTCACGAACAATAGTCTTAGACATTTTTGAAACGCCTTCTTCTCTTTCCCTAAAAATAATGGACACCTCTTTAAGACGAAATCCAGCTTTCCAAGCTCTAAAATGGATTTCAATTTGAAAGGCGTATCCGTTCGATCGGATTTTCTCGATGTTTACTTTCGACAAAACGTCCCTGTGAATACACTTAAATCCGGCAGTTGTATCTTTAACCGGAAGCCCGGTAATCGAACGGGCATAAAGATTCGCAGCATAGGATAATATTAACCGGCTTAATGGCCAGTTTACGATGCTAATTCCATCTGAATAACGAGACCCGATTGCGATATCCGCTTCTCCGGATTTTACAGGAGCTACCAGTTTGGGAATATCCTCCGGATTGTGAGAAAAATCAGCGTCCATTTCACAAATGTACTGATACCCTTTTTCTAACGCATACTGGAATCCTTTTATATAGGCACTGCCCAGACCCATTTTTTCTTTTCTCTCTATAAGATGTATCCGATTAGGATATTCTTGCTGTTTTTCCTTTACAAGTTCGGCAGTTCCATCGGGAGATCCATCATCCAGGATCAAAATATCTACCTCCATTTCAAGCTTCATCAAGCTTATAATTAGTCTGGATATATTAGATGCCTCATTGTAAGTGGGAATGGTAACAAGAGTATCTGATCTCATATTATCGATTTCCCGGGCTTTAATAGTGATATAAGAGTGCTGTACAGTATTTTTAAGTCTAATTTTAGAGACATATTTTCAACGTAATAGATATCATATTTTGTTTTCTCTATTACTCCTTTTAAGGAGTCATCATACTTCCAATTAATTTGTGCCCAACCGGTTATTCCCGGCTTAATATTAAATATTTTTTTATAGGATGGTATGTCTTTTTTAAATTTTTGTACAAAGTAAGGACGCTCAGGCCGGGGTCCAACTAAACTCATTTCCCCTTTTAAAACGTTAACCAATTGTGGTAATTCGTCCAATCCGGAGTTTCTAAGTATACTTCCCACCGATGTTGCCCGGGGATCATTTTCAGCAGCCCAAACGGGTCCCAAACCTTTTTCTGCATCGCTTATCATACTTCTAAACTTGTACATTTGAAAGGTATTTTCTTCAAAACCAACTCTTTTTTGAGTATAGATTACACCACCTCTTGATGTGATTTTAATAGCCAATGCAATCATAAAAAAAAGTGGCGATAGTATAATAAGGACAATACATGAAACCAATAAATCTACCAATCTATTTGTTACTTTCTGTGTGACGTTGATCATTGCTTTTAAAATCACCTAAAAAATTATATGCAGAATATACTACTTCCATATCTATTCTCAGTGATTTTCAGCCTATTTTAGACAAATTTAATAGACAGCATTCTCTACGACCTACTTCATTATGTGATTTCATCTGTAAAATATACAAGAGATTCGTTGTTGCCCAATTCGTATTCATCCGGTTTTCCGGTTTTGATCGAGTATCCCTTATACTGAAATTGTTTTAAATAGTTAATTAACTCTTCTGAAGAGTCTCCTGCTTTTTGTAAATGTTGTTCTGCGATTTCAATAAACAAATGTTTCACTTTATGTGATTCTAACATCCCCGACAACCCCTTCAACACATGTAACTCATATCCCTCTACATCTATTTTTATTAGATCTATCCATTCTATATTCTTTTCCTTACAAAATTTATCCAAACTAACAGATGGCACATCTTCATAGTAATCCGTTTGATTGACTACTGATGATGCAGCTGTGTTATCCATTCCGGAAAAATAGATTCGTTGTTTACCTGCATGATCTGACACTATCTGTTTTATAGGATATACATTCGACAAATTATTAATATCGATATTCTTCAATAACGTGTTGTACTGATAGTACATCGGTTCAAAAGCATACACATGCCCATCTGTTTTTTGTGCAAACTGTAGCGTGTAATACCCAATATTTGCCCCAACATCAAAGATCATTTTGCTTTGATCACAATAGCTCAACATAAATTTTTCGTAAGCTTCTTCAACAATATAGCTGCCGTGTAAATATATATTCCAGGGTATCCAGTCTCGTAAGCGACAGATAATTTTTGAACTTCCTGAATTTATTTCCAACGTTTTTTCTATGTCTAACCTGTTAATAACAGGTTTTAGTAATTTCTTACAATAGAAATGTTTACCCGGTACGTTTGGTATTTTTCTTAACAGTCTCCCTGTTACATCGATAATTTTATCGGTGATGAATCTCATGATTTTATGTTTCTCTCTTAACAAATAGCCTCTCTTTCGACGCACTTGTCGATGCTATCTTTTATATTGTCCTATCAATTTAAATTATTTTATACCTCTAAAAAAATACGTTACTAGAAGCGTTTTGATTAAAATTATAAAACCAGAATTACTTGTTTACACTTAAAAAGACACTCTCTACAACAAAAGCCCGGCTCGGAAAACTTGTTACAGATCATGGGGAAATAGACACTCCTATTTTTATGCCGGTTGGTACTGTCGGATCTGTAAAAGCTGTGAATCAGGATGATTTATTAGAAAAAGTAAAAGCTCAAATAATACTGGGAAATACCTATCACCTGTATCTCCGTCCCGGCACAGAAATCATGAAAGATGCCGGTGGACTACACAAATTTATGGGATGGGATGGTCCTATTTTGACAGATTCAGGGGGATATCAAATATTTTCTTTATCTGATAACAGAAAGCTGAGTAACAAAGGTGCTCAATTCAAAAGTCACCTGGATGGATCCAAACATAATTTTACGCCTGAGAATGTTGTAGAAATACAGAGAGTATTAGGATCAGATATTATTATGATTCTTGATGAATGTCCCCCTTACCCTGCAGAATATGATTATGTAAAAAAATCGATGGATTTAACCCATCGATGGGCTAAAAGAGGAAGAGAAAGTTTTTTAGGTTCACAACCTAATTATGGACACAAGCAGTTTCAGTTTGGTATAGTACAAGGAGGGACATTCAAAGACTTAAGAAAGCAATCCACAAAACATATGGTGGATTTAGATTTTGAAGGGTTGGCAATTGGTGGTTTGAGTGTTGGAGAACCATCAGACATTATGTATGAAATCACTGATTTTAATACAGATTTTCTACCTGAAGATAAACCCAGATATTTAATGGGTGTGGGTACACCGGCTGATCTGCTTCAAAGCATTGCCAGAGGTGTTGATATGTTTGATTGTGTAATGCCAACTAGAAATGCTCGTAATGGCAGTATATTCACAAGGAATGGGAAAATTAATTTACGAAATGCAAAGTGGAAACATCATCATCAACCTCTTGATTTAGATTTTCCAAGTGAGCTTTGCCAAAGATATAATATGAGTTATCTCCATCACCTATTCAAAGCCAATGAATTGCTGGGACTTGAGTTAGCCTCAAAGCATAACCTTACGTTTTACTTATGGCTGATGGAATTGGTTCGGGAAAAGATTGCTGATGATACATTTGGTGAATGGCACGAAGAGATGTCTTTAAGGCTGGAAGAGAAAATATAAATTCGCTAAAAAAGAGTGAGAGCCTATCAATAATCAGTGGATTGTTAAAACAAAAAAAAGGCCCCTGAACGCTGGGCGTTAGGGGCCTTGGGAAAAAAAGATGAGGCAGCGACCTACTCTACCGCCGAAGCAGTACCATTGGCGCTG
>JBBDPF010000014.1:0-24697 GCA_040876545.1 Balneolaceae bacterium
GAATAAGCAGAAATGCTATATTTATTGAACCCCTGAAACGTTTAGGACACTATTGATATCAGATGATGAATTTGATTCACTTAATGAACCAATAATCGAAATTCAAAAGATGCTTTATATGCTGATAAAAAGCATCGATTAAAATACTTAATACCTGCTACTCAATACCTGATACTCTAACATTACTTCCACTCCGCATCCGGCTGTGATCGCCTCAAAAACTGCATTTGTGCCAAAAGAGGTCCCAAATGTTCTGTATGTCGTCCATCTCGCGATCCTGTAAACATATACTGATCGTAATCAGGAATGGTCAGAGTCGCTTCTTCAAGAGTAGAGTTCACCAAATCTTTCCAATCGTTCTTAAACTGTTCTACATCTACATAAAGATTGTGTTTGATCGCTTCCTCGAATTCATCATCCATCTCAAACATCTCGCCGGTATACATCCAGATTTCATCAAAAGCGTTTTGAGCCCGTTTATGGCTTTCATCAGTTCCATCACCCAAACGTAATACCCATTCCCGGCTATGGCGAAGGTGATATTTAATTTCTTTAAAGTGCTTTTGCAGCATGCCGTTCAGCTGTTCATCTTCAACGGTTTCAATCAGCTTTTGATAGAGGAAGTAGCTAAACGCGCTAAACAGAAACTGCCGGGCGATTGTAAAGGCAAAATCACCACGTGGAAGCTCCATCAACGCGATGTTTTTGAAATCCCGATCATCCCGGAAATAGGCGTAATGATCTTCGTCCTTTTTCCCTTCCAGCTCAGCTGCATATCCATATAAAGATGATGCATGTCCGATCATGTCCAAAGCGACGTTTGCAAGCGCCAAATCTTCTTCCAGTTCCGGTCCGTGTCCGGTCCATTCTGATAAACGATGTCCATGAATAAGGCGATCATCAGCCAGACGAAGCAAAACTTCTACCAAGATATCTTGCTTTGTTTGTGGGAATGTGTTTGTTGTACTCATTTTTTAAGTATTGGGTATCAAGTATTGGGTATCAAGTAGAGTTTTATCTCACTACTCGATACCTGATACTTTCTACTATCATTTCTATTTTCTTTTCTTTACTGCTCGGGGAACGCTGTAAAATTGTGGATGGCGATAGGGTTTGTCGTTAGCCGGATCAAAAAAGGGTCCCTGGTCTTCCGGTGTAGAGGCGGTTATTTGGTCAGATGGAACTACCCAAATGCTAATCCCCTCATTTCTGCGGGCATAGGTGTCACGTGCATTCTGCAGTGCCATTTCGGCATCCGGGGCATGAACATTTCCGGCGTGCTCAAAAGGTTTGCCGTCTTTTGGCTGATAAAAAACCTCCCAAAGAGGCCATTCTGTGTTACCGTTTTCTGATGTATTGCTCATAAAAATGTAATCTGTTTAAATAAAATAGTTGAGATCTGAATTCTGACACCTGTTTTCAGTTTTCTGAATTAAGATGCTTTTCCAACTTTCAATTTCTTTTTACGGGCATACTCCATTGCGGCTTCCCGAACCCATTCTCCTTCTTCATAGGCTTTTCTGCGGGCTTTAATCCGTTCACGGTTCATGGGGCCATCACCTTTTACAACACTCCAGAATTCATCCCACGGAATTTCACCAAATTCCCAGTGGCCGGTTTCTTCATTATAGGTCAACTTCGGATCAGGAAGTGTCAGGTCAATAGCTTCAGCTTCCATTACAGATCTGTCCACAAAATGCTGACGAAGCTCGTCATTGGTTTTACTCTTTACACCCCATTTTATCAACTCGGCACTGTTAGGAGAATTTTTATCACTGGGACCAAACATCATCAAGGTTGGCCACCACCATCGGTTGACAGCATCCTGTGCCATTTCTCTCTGCTTTGGTGTGCCGCTTGCCATCTTGGCCAGCATCTCATATCCTTGTTTTTTGTGGAAACTCTCTTCTTTGCAAATTCTAAGGTTTGCACGGGCATACGGTCCGTAAGAAGATTTTGCTAGCATGGTTTGATTTACAATCGCTGCTCCATCCACAAGCCAGCCAATCACACAAATATCTGCATAGGTGAGGGTAGGATAGTTAAAAATACTTGAGTATTTGGCGGTTCCGTAAATATAACCTTCAATTAAGTCTTGGCGCTTCACCCCAAGTGTTTCTGTGCCGCTGTAAAGATAGAGTCCGTGACCGGCTTCATCCTGAACTTTGGCTAACAGTACCATTTTGCGCTTTAGTGATGGGGCACGGGTAATCCAGTTCCCTTCCGGCAGCATTCCCACAATTTCGGAATGGGCATGCTGACTCATAATCCGAATCAGTTGCTTCCGGTATCGTTGGGGCATCCAGTCTTTTGGCTCAATGGTCTCACCGTTATCAATCCGTTTCTGAAATTCGTCCAACTGTTTTTGAGTATCCATAAAAAGCGCTTTTTTGGTATGGTATCTAAATAATTCGTTTATGCAGATAACAGAAATATAAGAAATTCAGTTCAAAGGAGAGAGGTGTATTTACGGGTATTTCAAAGGAGGGAAGGAGGACAATTATCCTCATAACCTGAGTTCGATTAATAATGTGTTTATACTCCTCTTTCTGAGAGGGCGAACGGACGGAATCCTATATCGTAAGTGAGCAGAGACGAGTAAGGAAGGCTGAAAGCCTGAGATAACTCAGCCCAGAGCAGCGCTCTGGGTAAGATAATGTCCGGGATGGGGAGGCTGAAGGCCTCAAAACAGATCGTCCCTGAGATATTAATTTGCACTATTTCAGGCTTTCAGCCTGCGGTGTGTTCCGTCACCTTGTTACCTATGGCGTTACCATAGACTGGGTTATGTCAGGCTTTCAGCCTGTCGAATTCGGATAGAAACCAACTATTATCTTGAAAACTGAGTTCGATTTAGAACGCTTTATTAACCTGATTTACAATCGAACTCAGGTTCAAACTAATTTAATTCTTCCAAAAAATTGCTAAAATGGATTCCTTTAAGTAGCGTTGTAATTGTGTTTTCTTTTCTACTCATTTAATCCAACAAAGGAGGATAGGTATGATTTCAGAATCCAAACTTACTTTAAATCTCTTCACTAAAGTTCAGGATGATTTTGAAAAACGTCAGTATATCATTCTGGGCGAGCTGAAAAAAAATTCGAAAGAATTTCAGTACTATAAAATTTATCCCCATTTAAGTGAACTCATAGAACTTTTTAAAACACTGAAGGAGATCACGGATCGCCTGGCAGATCTACGAAACAAATTCCCCAAACGAATTGGGAAGATCGATTGGGTGAATAAAACTATTGAGCATGAGGTGGTTTTTGTAGATGGTACCGATCTTACATCCGTTGAAGATCTTATAAAGTGGGCGCTTCCACATATAGATGTTGTTATTCGAGAGGGGATATCAATCCACGAATTTGTAGAGAATGACTTAACAGTAGAACATGTTGGAATTTTACCAAACTACAGGGAAGAAGGATATTTCTTCCTGCCTGATAATCGTAAACAGAAATTGAACCTCTTTCGGTTTGAAGTATCTATTTTCCAAAGTTCGGACGATCAGTTCCGATCGCTTAAAACAACATTTCTGAAAGCGCTTAGACAAGGTAGCGCCCAACTTTCACCCGGTTCAATTAAACTCGATTTAATCAATGAAGAAAAAGAGCTTCCCAACCCGGCTACTTTTTCCTTCGATACACGGCTCGATTTTTCCTTTCACCAAACTCTACTGCCTGTGGCGAAAAGAAAACTGATGCAAACAATTTATTGTTGATCACTAAATTTTGTTGAGACATAGAGTATTCCTTCATCGAAAAACTTTTGTGCACAAAAAACGGATGTTCGATAGAAAATAATTTTTGTCACTTTTGTGCTTGTACATAAAAATTAGTGATTATGGATTTGTAAATTGAGTGTAAAACATTACATCTTTTTACTACTCTTTGGAAGATCTAAATAGGCTGTTAAAATATAAAAAAGCGCTTCCAATTCTATGGTAACATCAACTGTAAAAAGAAGCGGATCGAAAACAACCGCTCACGTAATTAGGGGCTCAATAAACATTGTTAACTGAAATTTGTTTTTTGGAAGGGCTTTCATATAATGAATCAAATAAAACCACGGTATTAAATTTAGGTCAAATTATTCCCTGTTCATTTAGTTAAAATGAATTGTTGGCATAGACTCAAATTCAGTATTAAGGTTTAAAGGTTATAATTCGAGGTATTATCACTTCGAATTATGATCTATAACATTTAATTAAAAACAGGTGATATGAAAGAAAAGAGGTTACGTAATTGTAAGGTTCCATTTTTTAGTTCAGATACAAATGGAAAGAATCGATTTACTTCTTCAGCATTCACAAAACATATACTAACAGGTGTATTGGTATTGTTTTTGATGGCTGGATTTAATGTGAATCAAGTGCAGGCACAAAGTGAGCATGAAGTTTCAGGTAATGTAACAGATGCTGCTTCAGGCGAAAGCTTGCCGGGAGTAAATGTTTTAGTAGTGGGTACCGATAGAGGTACAACTACGGATGGACAAGGTAATTTTTCATTAACCGTACCCAGTGAAGATGAAACACTTCGGTTTACATATATCGGTTATGAAACGGTGGAAGAAAACATTGATGGACGAGCACAAATAGCTATTTCAATGTCAGCCAGCGTTATTAGTGGCGAAGAGCTTTTAGTTGTTGGGTACAGCTCACAGCAAAGACAAGATATTACTGGTTCTATTGCTTCCGTAGATATGGAAAGCTTTAAGAAATCATCTGTTGCCGGAGATTTGGTAACCAGAGGACTTCAAGGTAGAGCGTCAGGGGTTTCTGTAACTTCATCAGGGCAACCGGGCGAATCACCCGATGTAAGAATTAGGGGTATTAATACATTTGGAAATAATGCACCTCTTTATGTGGTGGATGGTGTTCCAACATCAAGTATTAATGATATTAGTTCTTCAGATATTTCTTCTATGCAGGTTCTTAAAGATGCTGCTGCGGCTTCTATCTACGGATCTCGTGCAGCGAACGGTGTAATTGTAATTACAACCAATCGCGGGGCAGGTGGTGTTCAGGTAGATTATAATGCTTCTATGACGTTTGACGTACCCGGGCAGGATAATCCATGGGAAATACTTTCTCCGATTGAACAAGCTGAATTGAAGTATATGGCTGTTAGAAATTCAGGGGGTGATCCAACCGGTGATGCTCAATATGGTAATGGTGCTGAGCCAAGGCTTCCTGATTACATTCAACCTGCCGGTCAAATGGAAGGAGATGTTGACCTCGATGATTATTTTGTTAATCCGGAATACACTGATGGAGATTTAAGTGGTTTTAACAGAATCGTTCGGGCTAATAAAGAAGGAACAGACTGGTTTAATGAAATATTTTCACCTGCTTTGAGCACAAACCATGAGCTTGCAGTAAATGGTGGGAGTGAAATTGGTAATTATATGTTCTCTGTAAATTATTTGGATCAGGAAGGAGCATTGATGAATACCTTTAGACAACGTTACGGTCTTCGTGCAAATACATCATTCAACATTGGTGAAAATGTACGGATTGGAGAAAACCTGTCTTATACAGTTAGCGAAAGCCCTCAGATTGCATCCTTAACAGAAGGAAGCGCAATTGGTATGGCATATAGAAACCAGTCTATTATTCCTGTATATGATGTAATGGGGAATTTTGCCGGTACTTCGGCTCAAGGTCTTGGAAATGCTCAAAATCCTGTTGCAAATATGTATAGAACCCGTAACAATGAATCCTCTGATGAGAGATTGTTTGGTAATGCATTTATTGAAATCGATTTTACCGAAAAATTGATGTTCAAAACAAGTTTTGGTGGGGTGATAACTACCGGATCTTGGCGATCGTTTAATTACCCATCATACGAACGTGCTGAAAATGCAACTACAAACTCATTTTCTGCCGGCTCTTATACCGGACGTAATTACACATGGACGAATACATTGCAATATGTAGATACATTTGCAGGTGTTCATGATGTAGAGCTTTTAGTGGGTAGCGAAGTTTATCAAAACTGGGGAAGTGATGTTGGAGGTACAACTCAAAGTTATTTCTCTTTTAATCCAGACTATACAAATTTAAACACCGGTTCGGGTGGACAAACGAATTTCAACTCCTTCTATGAAGATGGGTTGGTATCCGGTTTTGCAAGATTGGATTACAGTTATGATGACCGATATATCCTTAGTGGTACCATTCGACGTGATGGTTCTTCACGATTTTTAAATAATCAGTGGGGTTGGTTCCCGGCTGCAAGTGTCGGTTGGAGAATCAGTAATGAGCAGTTTATGAGTGAAGTAGACTGGGTTTCAGATTTACGTTTTATTGCCGGTTACGGAATTATGGGTAACCAAATTAACGTAGATTCCAATAATCCCTACTCTCTCTATGCGGGTGTTACACAATCTTCTTATTACCCTATCACAGGTAGTAACACAGCCGTTGATTTAGGATTTTCACAGGATAGAATTGGGAATCCCGATGCACAATGGGAATCTAATGTAGGTGCCAATGTTGGATTTGACGGGATGTTTCTAAATGACAAATTGGAAGTCTCTTTCGAATACTATTGGAAAGATGTACGGGATCTGCTTTATGCCCCTGAACTACCGGGTACTGCAGGATCTGCTACAGCTCCTACGGTAAACATTGCCAATATGTCTAACCGTGGTATTGATATGAGCGTTGGTACATTTGGGACAATCGGAAACGATGTACAGTTTGATGTATCGCTTACATTAACATCCTACCAAAATGAAATAACCCAGATTGCTGAGGGTATCGATTATTTCAGTCAGGAAAGCAGACGTTTTGACGGACAAAACTTTGTCCGGAATGAAGTGGGACAATCTGTTTCATCCTATTATGGCTACGAAATCGAAGGGTTTTGGAACTCACAAGGTGAAGTTGATGATGCAGATGCATCCGCACCAAGTGGGGAATACCAAACAGATGCTGCACCGGGTCGTTTCCGATACGCAGATGTAGATGGGGATGGAGAAATTACCGCTGATGACAGAACGTTTCTTGGTGATCCCAATCCTGATTTCACCTATGGAATTAATTTAGGTGCGAACTATAAAAACTGGGATGTTAGTGCATTCATTTATGGATCACAAGGAAATGATATCTGGAACCAGGTAAAATGGTGGACAGACTTTTATCCATCTTTTGGCGGCGGAAAAAGTGAAACTGCGTTACACGATTCCTGGACTCCCGAGAATCAAAATGCAACCGCTCCAATTCAGGAAAATGAAAATTCGTTTAGCACGAATGCTGCACCCAACTCTTATTACGTAGAGGATGGTTCATACTTACGGCTTAAATCACTTCAGGTTGGATATACCTTACCGGCAGATTTACTTGCCAGGGTTGGTGTTTCAAATGCAAGGCTTTTCGTACAGGGTAATAACCTCTTTACAATAACAGGTTATTCAGGAATTGATCCAGAAGTAGGTTTCTATACCGGCTCAGGAGCAGGTGGTGGATCTACTAACTTTGGAATTGATGAAGGACAGTATCCCACATTCAAGCAGTTTCTGTTTGGTGTAAATCTTTCGTTTAATTAATAAATTAAAAAATCGAAAAAATGAATTTACAGAAAAAAATAATAGGCTTAATTACAGTATTGGCTTTTGCCTTTATACTGTATAGTTGCGACGATGTATTAGACGTACCTGCCAAAGGTGCTCTAAGTGAAGATGTATTAGCAAATGAACAAGGTGTAAGATCCTTACTTATTGGTGCTTACGCTGCCCTTGATGGACAAGGTAATGGAGTAGCCATTGCCGGAGGAGGTCCATGGGAAACTTCACCGGATAACTGGATTTACGGTAGTGTTACCGGTGGTGATGCCCACAAAGGCAGCGATGCCGGTGATCAAGCTCCCATTAACACGATTCAGGGTTTCGATTCTGATCCAAGTATTGGCTTTTTTGATAGTAAATGGAAAGCGTTGTACGAAGGGGTTTCACGTACAAATTCAGTATTGACTCTTCTCGAACAAGTTGAGGAAGAAAACATGAGTGCAGAAGCGCAAACGATTGCAGCAGCTGAAGCTCGTTTCTTAAGAGGGCACTACTATTTCGAACTAAGACGGTTCTTCTATAGAGTGCCTTGGATTGACGAAAATACTGAAGATGTTAATCAACCAAACGATCGGGAAATTTGGGAAGATATAGAAGCAGATTTTCAGTTTGCTTACGATAACTTACCGCCAACTCAGTCAGAAAGAGCTCGGGTAAATAGCTGGGCAGCTGCCGCTTATCTTGGTAAAACATATGTTTATCAGGAAAAATGGCCTGAAGCAATAACTGTATTAACGGATGTAATCAATTCAGGTGTTACTTCAGAAGGGGTAGCGTATGATTTATTGGAAAACCAAAGGGATATATGGAACCCTGAAATGGAAAGTGGGAATCCAGAAAACATTTTCTACCTGCAGATGGTGGCAGAAGATGGAACCGTAGCGATTTCCAATTCTAATCAGGGTTTGATGTTAAGTTTTCCTTACTCAGGTAGCCCGTTTAGATGCTGTGGTTTTTATCAACCAACACAAGATCTTGTAAACTCTTACAGAACTGAAAATGGTTTGCCTTTATTAGATCCAAGCGATTACCGTTCTGAATTAGTAAACAGTGATCAGGGTGTTTCTGCGAATGCCCAATTTGATCTCTATGATGGTGAATTAGATTCCAGATTAGACTGGACAGTTGGCCGTCGTGGAGTAGCTTATCACGATTGGGGACCACACCCGGGTGATGACGGATGGATCCGTGATCAAAATTATGCAGGACCGTATTCTCCCAAGAAACATGTTTACTGGCAATCTCAAGAAGATTTAGTTGGGAATAATGTATCTTGGGCACCGGGAACATCCATAAATTATCCCGTTATCCGGTTTGCAGACGTATTATTATTAGCAGCAGAAGCAGAAGCTGAAGGTGGAAGTGCCGAAAATGCCCGCCAATATGTTAATAGAGTACGTGCTCGAGCCGCAAATCCTGATGGATGGGTGGATAATGATATGAATCGTGCTTATGCAACTGACATTGTACCTACAGAAAATGATCTATTATCTCTTGATGTAGGCACCAGAGATTGGGTTGTCGTTGAAGACGATAATTCAACCTATGTGTTCTTGGGTGGTGATGCAGGTGATATTAATAATTGGAATAAGTATGAAGAACCCAATTACGAAATTGCTGAATATCCTGTTGGCTGGGGTGGTGTTGATCCGATTGATGCCATTCGTTTCGAGCGTAAGTTAGAGCTCGCAATGGAAGGCCATCGGTTTTTCGATCTCGCAAGATGGGGAATTGCCGCTGATGTACTGAACGACTATATAAGTTGGGAAAGCAGTGCCGCAAGTGGGAGTCAAGGAACTTACCTAAGTGGAAGTTCATTCACTGACGGTAGAAATGAATACTTCCCGATTCCTCAAAACCAGATTGACCTTAGTACAGTTGATGGAGTACCTCAATTGACACAACCTCTCTATTAATAGTTGAAATACTTGCTAATAGTAAAAAGAGACATACAATTTTGTATGTCTCTTTTATTTTAAACCTGAGTTCGATTAAAAAATTATTTATTGGAAGTCCCCTACCGAAGTGTCGGCATCAAAAGAGACTTAAAAAAGGGGAAACAGGGGGATGTTCATCAAAACATCGCAAAGTCCAATGAACACCCCTCCCCCGAAAGCGTTCGGGGCCCTTGTTAGGGGAGACTTTTTCATGTTTTTTTATTAATCGAACTCAGGTTTTAATCTAATGTGTAAAAATCTAAATCTAAACAAATACACAAATGATGAACCGTAAAATATTTATTAATAAACTTACCCTCGCTACCATTGGTGGTACTGCAATCCTTTCTTCACCATTTGGATTAACCGGTTGCTCAAAAGCAGAAAACGAACTTTTTTTTAAACTCTCACTTGCTCAGTGGTCATTGCATAAAACTTATTTTGGAGATTCGCTTCAGAGTGGGTTTGCTAACTTTGGACAAACTCTTCAAAATAATCCCGAAGATCTTTTACAAGGAACAGAAGACCCACTATACTTTGCTCAATATGCGAGAGAAAAATTTGATATTAATGCTATTGAATACGTAAATACATTTTATTTCGATAAAGCCGAGAACCAGCAATATTTAAACGAGCTAAAAAATGTAGCTGATAATGAAGGTGTTCGAAGTGTATTAATTATGTGTGATGCCGAAGGCAATCTGGGTGATCCCGATACAGAAGCGCGAACCCAAGCCATCGAAAACCATTATAAATGGGTGGATATGGCAAAATTTTTAGGGTGCCATTCAATACGTGTGAATGCAGCCAGCGAGGGATCGTATGAAGAACAGATGGAGAGAAGTGCTGATGGTCTCCGATCCATTTCCGAATATGCAGCCTCCGAGGACATTAATATTATTGTAGAAAATCACGGTGGTTTATCCAGTAATGCCGAATGGCTCGTGGATACAATCAGAATGGTTGATTTACCAAACTGTGGAACTCTCCCTGATTTTGGTAATTTCACAATTTCAGAAGATGAACAGTATGATAATTACAAGGGAACGGAAGAGATGATGGAGTTTGCCTTTGGAGTCAGTGCTAAAACCAATGTATTTGATGAAGATGGTAATGAAGCCGTTTTAGATTATGAACGCTTGATGCAAATCGTTAAAGATGCAGGCTATAACGAATATGTAGGAATTGAATTTGAAGGCGCTGAAATGAGCGAGGATGAAGGAATAATCGCCACAAAAGAATTACTGGAAAAAGTGGGAGAAAACCTGAGTTAGGTTGCGAATAAAATTTAAAACATTAACTTACAGTGGATAAAATAATGTCATTTACAGACCGTAATGACATTAGACCCATTTTACTTCTTCGCAGAAGCAGAGCCCCTTTAAAATTTTAACAATTAGATACTAAAAGATGGATTCTAAAAACAATATGACCCGCAGAGAAGCAATCAAAAGAACCGGAATGTTGATGGGTGGGGTTGTATTTGCTCCGAGCATTCTTGGGGTTTTAAAAGGCTGTACAGCCACTCCGGGTGTAGATTGGACTCCTACTCTGTTTAGTAGTGATCAGGCAAGGTTGGTATCAGCATTGGCTGATGTAATTTTGCCGGAAGATGATACACCTTCTGCGAGTCAGGCCGGTGTACCTGCGTTCATCGAATCAATGGTTCAAAATGTGTACAATGAAGAGCAACGCAATAACTTTCTTGAAGGGCTTGATGGTTTTGGGGTAGATTCAAGTAGTGAGCTGGAGGGCAATTTCTATGATCTTACCGATGAAGTAAAATTTGACTATACCTATGGTATTAATCAGGCTGTAGTGGAAGATCGATCCCGAAACAGAGGAGGAGAAACTCCTTTCATTATGGTTTTTAGGGAGTTAACTATGCTTGGTTACTTTACATCCGAAGTGGGAGCTACTCAGGTGCTTCGCTACAGTCCTGTTCCAGGTCGATACGATGGATGTGTACCTTTTGAAGAGATCGGACGTACATGGGCCACGTAATTGTTTACAAACCTGCGTTCGATTGATAATAAACACATGAAAAAGTCTCCCCTAACAAGGGCCCCGAACGCTTTCGGGGGAGGGGTGTTCATTGGACTTTGCGATATTCTGATGAACATCCCCCTGTTTCCCCCTTTTTTAAGGGGGACTTCAATAAATAATTTATTAATCGAATTATAGGTTAAAAGGGAATGTAATCGATAAGATTTCACTCCCTTTTTTATTTGGAACCTGTTTTTTCTAATGAAATGAACAACAAAAAATTACAATGCGACCATATATACTTGCAGAATCAAATTGGAAAGACATTCAAAATCAAGAAATTGATTTGGTGATTTTACCTTGGGGTGCCACTGAAGCACACAATTATCACTTGCCCTATGCTACCGACAATATTCAGGTTGATCATATAGCTGCTGAATCTGCTAAAAAAGCATGGGAAAAGGATGCGAAAATAATGGTATTGCCAACGGTTCCATTTGGGGTAAATACCGGTCAAACTGACATCCGGCTGGATATCAATATGTACCCAAGTACTCAGGCTGCTGTATTGAATGATCTGATTGAAGTTTTAGACAGACAAGGAATTCGCAAGCTGTTGGTGTTGAATGGTCACGGAGGAAACGATTTTAAAATGATGCTTCGAGAGTTAGGCGTTCGATACCCCAATATGGTTTTATCTGCCTGTAACTGGTTTAAAACCATGGATAAATCAAAATATTTTGAATACGAAGGAGATCACGCCGATGAAATGGAAACCAGCTTAATGATGTATCTTGCAGGTGATCTTGTACAACCACTTTCGGAAGCCGGTGATGGCTCCGAGAAGAAAAGTAGGGTAAAGGCATTTCGTGAATCCTGGGCTTGGAAAGAAAGGGAATGGTCTGAAGTTTCTGGTGATACCGGTATTGGAAATCCCTCTGCATCAAGCAAGGAAAAAGGAGAGAGGTTTTTTAACGATCTAACAGATAAACTGGCTGGTTTCTATGTAGAATTCGCAAAAATAGATCCGGATAACATGTATGAGAAATAAAATTATTAGAAGTAAGTGGACTTAGGTAAAGCAACTTGCCATAAAAAGTGCTGAATTATTTTTAGTACTAACGGTAGCACAAGGAAGACCCTTGCGCTATTTCATTTTCAAATATTATTGTTACACATCAACTATCAAAGGTTTCCCTTCTTCATCTCTTCAACAGCATAGTTTGCTGCACGTGCTGTTAAAGCCATAAATGTTAGTGATGGATTTTGCTCGGCAACGGAGCTCATACATGCCCCATCCGTTACAAAAACATTTTTACAGGTATGAACCTGATTCCATTTATTTAGGATAGAATTACTTGGATCCTTACCCATTCGGGCACCTCCCATTTCATGAATATCCAGTCCCGGAGCCTGCTTGCTGTCACTGGTATAAATATTTTTCACACCCATTGCATCAAGCATTTCCTTTCCCTGTTCATGGAAATCTTTAATCATGTTTTCATCGTTATCATCATAATCTACTGAGGTAATCACCTGAGGAATTCCCCATGGATCTGTCTCATTTTCACTTAAACGAATATGATTGTCATACTTGGGAATGGTTTCACCTTGCATGGACATATAAACATTCCATGGTCCCGGCTCTGCAACTTTTTTCTTTAATTCACTGCCAATTGTAGCATCGTTAATGGCATGTCCCCAACCCTGACGGCTTGCACCTGTTGATACTAAATACTTTCCCTGAAAATCTACATCATCCTGTTGGAATACATTTCTGAAAGGGGGCATAATTGGACCGGTCGGTCTTCGGCCAAAGTAATATTCATCTTCAAAGCCTTCAACTTGGCCTCCCAGCCGTGCCCGATAATTATGAAAAGCTACATAACGGCCAAGTGTACCACTATCATTACCCAAACCATTTGGGAATCGGTTAGATGTACTGTTAAGCAGAATTGCCGTTGAATTAAGGCAGGCAGCGTTTACAAAAATAATTCGAGCATAATATTCTGTCATCTCTTTTGTAACGGCATCCACAACTCGTACTCCTGTTGCTTTCTCCTGATTTTCATCATAAATAATAGAGTGAACAATGGAATGAGTTTTTTTGGTAAGATTACCGGTCTTTTCGGCCCAAGGTATAGTAGAAGAGTTTGAACTGAAGTAGGCACCATAAGGACATCCACGGTCACACATATTTCTTGCCATACAAAGTCCACGGCCCTGTTGCCGATGTATTTCACGGACTTCTGTAAGATGAGCACAGCGTCCCTGAACTAAATACCGATCAGAATAAGCCGCTTCAACTCTCTTTTTCATATCCTTTTCAACACAGTTCATTTCAAAAGGAGGGAGGTAGTCTCCATCGGGCAGATGTTCAATCCCATCTTTTCCACCACTCCATCCTACAAAATGCTCTACGTGCGAATACCAGGGTGCAAGCTCATCATAAGTGATTGGCCATTCTATACCATAACCGTCACGTGCGGGTCCTGCGAAATCATATTTACTCCATCGCTGTCCGCCACGAGCCCATAAAAGAGATTTCCCCCCTTCTACATAGGCTCGAATCCAATCGAAAGGTTTTTCCTGGATATAAGGCTGTTCTTCATCCTTTAAAAAGAAGTGGTCAGTTGTATTATTATAGGCATAGCATCGCGAAATAATTGGATTCTTTTCAAGCACATCCTGTGAAATTCTACCCGCATTCTGTACTTCCCATGGAGCCAGCGTTGCTGTGGGATAATCTTCCTGATGCGTCACCGGACGGCCTCTTTCCAACATCAACGTTTTAATTCCCTTATCACATAGTTCTTTTGCCGCAAAACCGCCACTAATTCCTGAGCCAACTACAATTGCTTCGTATGTATTATTTTCTTGAGCTTTACCTTTTACATTCATCTGAACACTATTTTTAAATTAACTGGAAGCTTTAAACGCCCACCAAATTACAAAGTTTTTAACCGGACAGGAATAAGAAACTAAAAACCGGAACCGCTTACAAAAAAGATCTCATATTTGTACAAATTTTTTACGTTTGGACAACAGTAGATAGTCAAAAGTAGATAGTAAATAGAGTATAACCTGAGTTCGATTGTAAATCAGGTTAATAAAGTGTTCTAACTCGAACTCAGATTTCAAGATAATATTTGGTTTCTATCCGAATCCGACAGGCTGAAAGCCTGACATAACCCAGCCTATGGCAACGCCATAGGTAACAAAGGTGATGGAACACACCGCAGGCTGAAAGCCTGAAATAGTACAAATTAATATCTCAGGGACGGTCTGTTTTGAGGCTTTCAGCCTCCCCATCCTGGAAATTACGTTACCCAGAGCGCCGCTCTGGGCTGAGTTATCTCAGGCTTTCAGCCTTATTTATCTCTGCCCTTTTACGATAATGGATAGTCCGTCCGAATGGGCTTTTTTTTTTAAAAATATTATTAATCGAACTCAGGTTTCTACTTTATACTCTAAACTACTTCTTCTTCACAATCGCCAACGTGCACCTCGAAATACTTACCAATTTACCGCTTTCCGTTTCTATTCGGATTTCCCACACCTGAGTTTGAGCACCCCGATGAATGGGTTTTGCAATCCCGATCACATGTTCACCCAAACGGACAGACTTTATATGATTGGCATTAATTTCGAGACCCACAGCTACTTTAGATTCATCCGTAATATTCAAATAAGCTCCAATCGAAGCAAGGGTTTCAGCCAATGCCACAGATGCACCGCCATGTAATATCCCGAATGGTTGAATCGTATTTTCGTCTACGGGCATTTTGGCTTTCATTAAATCACGACTCAACGTAATAAATTCAATGCCGAGTGCATCTCCCATATTTTTTCGGGTTGATGAAAGCATCTTTTCAACTTTTTCCTTGATTTGATCTTCAATTTGCATGAGTTGCTATTTTATAGATATTTGAAGTAGATAGTGAATATAGCAAAATGGACGAACCTAATTCGAAAGCTCTCGTGTTAATCATCTCCATATTATACACTTCTCCTTAGTATTATCGGCTGCATCTTAAGTATAATCAGATTTTTTTCGAACAAATTTTTAAATGTCGTTCCAAAGTGTAAATTTAGGGTAACAGTGTTAACCTAACTCATCAGGCTTTAAACAAATCTTATTGACCTATGATATACCCACCAACAACATTACCCTCTCTTCTCAACAAAGGCATTGATCAATTTGATAACCGATTATTTACTTCTACTAAACGAAAGGGTAACTGGGTAAATACCAGCGTATCTGAATTTCGTGAGAAGGCTCAGAATTTTGCATACGGACTTTATGAGTTGGGTGTTCGTCCGGGCGATAAAGTAACTATCCATTCCGAGAACAGTACAGAATGGCTAATCTGTGATTTGGCAATTTTGAGTCTTGGGGCTGCAAACGTTCCTATTTATACAACTCAGCCGGGAGATCAGATCAAATATATTATTGAAAACTCTGAGTCGAAGGTACACATTGTTTCTACGGATGAACTTTTTGCCGAGACAAAACCGATCATAAAAGAGGTGGAGTCTGTAAAATCAATTATTACCCTATTTGGATCGAAGCATAAAAAACTGAAGACATTTGAGCAGATTATTGAATCAGGCAAGGCACTGCGGGAAAACAAGCCTGAGCTTTTAAGTGAGTTAACGGATCAAATCAAACCGGATGATGTGGCTACGCTTATTTATACATCGGGAACTACCGGTGTTCCAAAAGGAGTAATGCTAACCCACAACAATATTGCATCTAATGTATTGGCTTCGTTGGAGCGGTTGCCTTTTGAACAAGAACGGTTTAAGGGTGAATCGGTTTTATCGTATCTGCCACTATCGCATGTGTTTGAACGTATGATCACCTACATGTACATCTCAATGGGCGCAAAAATTCATTACATAGAAATAATTGATGAGATTAAAGATGATTTTGCACATGTAAAACCGTTCTTCTTTGCTACGGTGCCGCGTCTGCTGGAAAAAATCCATACCGGTGTAAAAGTGAAGGGACAGGAGATGTCGGGGTTGAAGAAGAATCTTTACTACTGGGCCATCTATATGACGGAGAATTATAATCCTGAAAAACCGCCAACCGGACTGGCAGGTGTAAAACATAAAATTGCGGACAAACTGATTTACAGTAAAATCCGAGAATTGTTTGGTGGGAACCTGCACGGGATGGTCAGCGGTGGAGCGGCACTTTCACCGGAGGTATTTAAATTTATGAATGCCATTGGTATTATTTGTGTGCAGGGATATGGCCTGACGGAAACATCACCCGTTATTACCGTTCAAACAGCGGAGACGCTGAGAATTGGATCATCAGGTAAAGCTCTGAAAAATGTTGAGATTAAAATTTCAGAGGATAAAGAAATTCTTACAAAAGGTCCTCACGTAATGAAAGGCTACTACAGACTGCCAGATAAAACAGCGGAGGTAATCACCGAAGATGGTTGGTTTAAAACCGGTGATGTAGGTCATATTGATGATGAAGGATACTTATTTATCACAGATCGAATAAAATCGATGTTTAAACTCTCCACCGGAAAATATGTATCACCACAAAATGTTGAAAATTCACTGATCAACAGCGGATATATCGACCAAGTGGTAGTGATTGGAAATCATAAAAAATTCTGTTCAGCTTTGATTGTTCCATCGTATGATAATGTAATCAAACGCTTGAAAAGAGATGGCTACAAACCATCCAAACCGTTGAGTGAGGACGAAAAAATTAAGGATCTGATTCAAAAAGAAGTGGATAAGACAAATAAGCAATTGTCTCCATGGGAAACCATCAAAAAATATGTACTGCTCGAGGAAGCGCTTTCTATTGATGGAGGTGAATTAACTCCCACCCAAAAAGTGAAACGGCCCGTAGTACACGAAAAGTACAAAAAGCAGATCGATTCGATGTATGTGGAGGAGTAGTCTTGAGATGTGAGTCCCCGAGGTATCGGGGTTTCGCTGTCGCTCAAGTAGTGAGGAAATCTAGTATTGAGTATAGAGTAGCAGGTATTGAGTATTTTTCCTCTCGTGAAGGGAAAAATAGTAAATTTGAAGGATCATCTTCCCCTCTTGAGAGGGGACTGAGGGGTGTGTTGGGTGAATCATGAAACAGCTGAGAAATTTTAGTAAACTAATGAGCCTTAAAACACACACTTTGCTATTTCTCGCTGATTAAAAAACTCAGCGAAGCTGGGGGTGGTAGTTGTAAGGCTTATGATTTCATTTTAGAAATATTAAATTGAGCGAAAATTTCAATCAAGAATAAAAAACACATGACTCAAGAATCAGAATACAAATCAAAAAAGTTTAACATCCAAGATGTTGTAATACTCGGCTCCGGTGTGATGGGAAGTCAGATTGCTGCCCATTGTATTAATGCGGGACTGAACGTAAAACTACTTGATTTAAAATCGGATGATCCCAAGCGACCGAATAAAATCGCAGAAGAGAACATCGGGAAGCTAATAAAAATGAAGCCCGCACCACTGGCCCTTCCTGAGTGGGCTGAACGAATCACCCCGGGAAATTTTGAAGACAACCTCGATTGGATTGAAAACGCTGACTGGGTTTGTGAGGTAATTGTGGAGCGGATGGATATCAAAAAAGACATGATGTCTAAGATTGAAAAGGTGAGAAAAGCCGGCACGATTGTCAGTTCAAATACATCGGGCCTGCCGATTTCTGATATCAGTGAGGATGTTTCTGATGAGTTTAAAAGACACTTTTTGGGCACGCACTTCTTCAATCCTCCACGCTATATGAAACTGCTGGAGATCATACCGACAAAAAAGACGGATGCGGCTGTTGTGGATTACATGACCGGCTTCTGTGAGAAAATTTTGGGGAAAGGAGTGGTTCACTGTAAAGATACTCCCAATTTTATTGCCAATCGGATTGGAGTGTTTTCGATGGCTTCGATGATGCCGTGGTTTTTTAAAGGCAATTTCCGTGCAGAAGAGATCGATTTCTTGACCGGCACTCTGACCGGCTACTCAAAAGCGGCAACTTTTCGCACGGCAGATATGGCCGGACTGGATGTACTGAATCACGTGGCAGAAAATCTGTATCCTGCCGTACCCGATGATGAGAGAAGGGAAGTATTTGATTTACCTACACCATTTAAGAAGATGGTGAAAAAAGGAGCTCATGGTAATAAAACAGGACAAGGATTTTATAAAAAGGTAAAGACTGATAAAGGGAGTAATTACCATGTAATAAACCCTGCAAACCTGGATTATGAGCAGCAGGATAATGTATCATTTGAATCTGCTGATAAAGCAAAAAAGGAGCATAAAACCTCCGGCGAACGGCTTAAGTATTTGGTCAATCAGAAAGATAAAGCAGGAGAGTTTTTGTGGCAAATCCATTGTGATTTACTTCTTTATTCAGCCCATCGAATTCCTGAAATCACGGAGTCTGTAGAATCTATTGATCGTGCCATGCAGTGGGGCTTCAATTGGGAGCTGGGACCTTTTCAACGGTGGGATGCCATTGGGGTTGAGGAATCTGTCAAAAGAATGGAAGAAGAGGGAAGGGATGTGCCCGATTCTGTGAAAAAGATGTTGGAAAGCGGACGCGATTCATTTTATAAGGAAGATGGAACCGTTTATAATCTTGCAACCGGGAAAGTGGATCAACTAACGCCACCTGCTAAAGGAGCGATTACCGTTGCTTCTCTCAAAAAAGATGCAAAAGAAGTGTGGGGCAACAATAGTGCCGCCCTGTATGATATGGGTGATGGTGTTGCCCTGTTCGAATTCCGAACCAAACAGCAAACCCTTGGGTTCGAGCTGGTGAAGTCGGTAGATCATGCTTGCGAAATTGTGAAAGAACAGTTTGATGCTTTGGTGATTGGTCACGACAATGAAAACTTTAGCTATGGAGCCAATCTTGGTGAAGCGGGCCAGGCACTGAAGGATGGTGATTTTAGCAAAGTTAAAGAGGCGGTTGAGAACTTCCAACGGGTGGCTGTTGGATTACGATATCAGCCATTTCCGGTGATTGGTGCCGTATCAGGTCAATGCTTTGGTGGCGGCGTGGAGTTTATGATGCACTGCGATAAAGTAGTGGCTCATCACGAATTGTACTGCGGATTGGTGGAGTTGGGCGTTGGACTCATTCCTGCCGGAGGTGGAACCAAAGAATTGCTGCTTCGGGCCATGAAAAAAGTGGAAGAATCTGAAGAGGCTGATCCGCTGCCCTATTTGAAAAATGCCTTCAAAACAATAGGAATGGCGAAAGTATCAGACAGCGCCCAAAAAGCAAAAGAGCTCGGTTATCTGCGTGATACCGATATGATTGTGATGCATCGGGATTTGTTGCTATCCACCGCCAAACAGCAGGCAAGAGCGATGGCTGATGCCGGATACAGACCACCATCTGAGCCGAAGATTAAATTAATGGGTCAGACCGGCAAGAGTGTGTTGGACGTTACGTTATACATCATGACCGAAGCAAAGTGGGCATCACCTTACGACAAAGTACTGGCAGGAAAGGTCGCCGATATTATGACCGGAGGAGATATCAGCGAACCACAGGAAGTCCCCGAATCGTACGTTCTCAAACTCGAACGCGAAGCAATTTTAGAATGCTTTCAGGATGAACGAACGCATCAACGAATGGAGCACATGTTGAAGACTGGGAAACCTTTGAGGAATTAGTCCCCGAGGTATCGGGATTTCGCTGTCGCTCAACTTGAGTCTTGAGTAAGTCTCCCCTTGAGGGGAGTGCCGAAGCGTAGCGAAGGCGAGGGGTGTTTGATGAACTTTGATACAACCGATAAACATTTAATTAACTCACGAACCATATTAAACACTTATAGATTTTTTCGCTGATTAAAAACTCTGCGAAAGTTTGGAGACACGTATTAAGTAAGATGTACTTTAATAAAAATTTAGAATTAACTTCCCCTCTTGAGAGGGGACTGAGGGGTGTGTTTGATGGTCATGAAACAGCCAAAAATCTAAATAAACTCATGAGCCTTACAAAACACACCCCTCGATCAGCAAATCAGGCTTTGCCTTTTTGCTTTCACTTTTCCCCTCTCGAGAGGGGATTTTAATCAAAAAATTAAAGTCGTAATTCCCAGAGTGAACCACCCCTAAGTCCCAACCTTTAGAAGGAGGGGATTTAAATCGCAAACTTTTTTAAAACCATAATCCAATGAATAAAGAAATCGTCATCACCGCCGCTAAACGAACCGCATGTGGAAAGGCCAACAAGGGATCCTTACGATTTACCCGACCGGATTCTCTGATGGGAGAAATTATTAAAGATCTTTTGAAATATTCACCGGAAGTGGATCCCGGAATGGTGGAGGATGTAATTGTAGGATGTGCTTTTCCTGAGGGTTCACAAGGGATGAATGTGGCTCGTCAAAGTGCGTTTTTGGGTGGACTGCCCGATAGCGTTCCAGGGATGACCGTCAATCGGTTTTGTTCTTCAGGATTACAGACCATTGCCATGGCCGCAGAACGAATTATGGCCGGAGGCGCTGAAATTATAATCGCCGGTGGAGTAGAAAGCATGAGTCAGGTACCAATGGGAGGTGTCTCTTTTCAGCCGAATCCCGATCTGGCTGATGAACGACCTGAAGTCTACATCAATATGGGGCTCACGGCAGAAAATGTGGCGAAGAAATATGACGTGAATCGGGGAGATCAGGATGAGTTTGCATTTAAAAGTCATCAAAAAGCAATAAAAGCATGGGAAGAAGGCTATTTTGATGAACAGATCACTCCCGTTGAAGTAACTCATAAATTTGTGACTGCAGGGGGAGAGGTAGAAGAAAATACCTTCACTTTTAATAAAGATGAAGGTCCCCGAAAAGATACCAATATGGAAGCATTGGGAGGATTGCGTGCTGTGTTTAAACAGGGAGGTTCCGTAACAGCAGGAAATTCATCGCAAATGAACGACGCTGCTGCGGGGGTGTTGGTGATGAGCCGCAAAAAAGCGGACGAGCTTGGACTCAAACCTATCGCCCGATACCTCGGATTTGCCGTGGCCGGAGTAGCACCCGAAATTATGGGCATCGGTCCGGTGAAGGCCATTCCAAAAGTGCTGAAGCAGACCGGGCTCAAACTGGAGGATATCGATCTGATTGAACTGAATGAAGCGTTTGCTGCTCAATCACTGGCCGTTATTCGCGAAACCGGACTTAATCCGGATATTGTCAACATCAACGGAGGTGCGATTGCTATGGGGCACCCGCTTGGATGTACAGGTTCTAAACTTACAACACAAATCCTGCACGACCTTCAGCGACTCAATAAACGCTACGGCATGGTAACGATGTGCATCGGTGGCGGAATGGGCGCTGCGGGGATATTTGAGAAATTATAGATATGAGTATTGAGTCCTGAGTCTTGAGAAAATCTCTCCCCAGTCGGGGGAGAGTGCCGAAACGTTGCGTAGGCGTGAGGTGTTGATGAACTTTGAAAGCGAAAAATGAATGATTATTAAGTTCATGAGCCCTACATAACCCACGAATTATTCCTCGCAGATTTTCGCAGTGTTTAGCGCAGATTCTCGCTGATTATAAACTATGCGAAAGGTTGTGAAGCGTATCAATTATGATGAACTTCAAAAAATATTAGAATTAACTTCCCCTCTTGAGAGGGGACTGAGGGGTGTGTTTGATGAATCATGAAACAGCCAAAAATCTAAATAAACTCATGAACCTTACTAAACACATCCCTCGATCAGCAAATCAGGCTGTGCCTTTTGCTTTCACTTTTCCCCTCTCGAGAGGGGGTTTTACCACTACTCAATATTTATTTTACATAAAGAATTAATCTCAAGACTCACGACTCAAATCTCAAGACTAATAATATGTTTAAAGACAACACTTTAGAAAACGAAACCATCCTCATCACCGGCGGGGGAAGTGGACTGGGGCTTTCTATGGCTCATAAATTTGCAGAGCTCGGAGCCGATATTGCTATTTGCGGACGAACGGAAAAGAAGCTTCAAAAAGCTGTTGAGGAGTTAAAAGAACATGGGGTGAAAGTGCATTATTACGTTGCTGATGTCCGTGATTATGAAGCTGTAGGTAAAATGTTTGAGGGAATCATCAACGATATGGGAAAGGTAACCGGACTGGTAAACAACGCCGCCGGGAATTTTTTGAGTGCATCCGAAGATCTTACTCCCGGGGGATTTAAGGCAATTGTAGATATCGTACTTCACGGGAGTTTCAACTGTACGCATCATTTTGGGAATCACCTCATCAAGCAAAAAACGAAAGGGAATATTCTGAACATTGTAACCACCTATGCCGAGGATGCAGGATCAGGATTCGTTCTTCCGTCGGCTTGTTCAAAAGCCGGTGTGTTAGCTATGACCCGATCTCTGGCTTTCGAGTGGGCAGAGTATGATATCCGGGTCAACGCCATTGCACCGGGACCCTTTCCAACCGAGGGGGCATGGACACGCCTATTTCCAACTAAGAAATTTGAGAAGAAATACCTCGACAAAATTCCGGCCGGTCGATACGGAAACCACGAAGAGCTTGCCAATCTTGCTTCCTTTTTGATGAGTGATCTGGCTCCCTACATTACAGGCGAATGCGTTACCATCGATGGAGGAGAAAAACTATCCGCGGGCCAGTTTAACTTTATTGATTCCCTGATGTCGAGAAGCAAGCTGAAAAAAGTGTTTAAAATAATGAAAGGATGATAGTCGTGAGTATTGAGTCATGAGTCTTGAGTACCTCAAGACTCAAGTGAGCGTAGCGAAACCCGATATATTTATCGGGACTCATGACTTAAGACTATTTTTAAAACCGTCTCAAATTCTCGATAATTTTTCCATGTGCCTGAACCGTTTTGAGGGCATCGTAAGCAGAGAATTCACTCTTTTTCTTGATCTGTATTGATTTAATGAAATTCATCACCGAAAGCTGAACCGTTTCTGTGGGATCGAATGATTTGTTCGTTGTTTTAATCCGCTTATCCTTGTTCACTTCAATTCTGCGAGATTTTTGTGTGATGACATCGCAATCAATTATCATATTATTTGATGAAAGGATTCGCTGATGAACCTCCTTTTCTGCAGCGGTATTATACTGAAGGGATGCAACAGCTCCATCATCAAACCGAAGGGTAATTTGTAGCCCAAGCCATCTGTCTTCGATTCGAATGGGTTTGGCAACAATATGTTGAATACTGCTTTGATAAAACCGGATGATAAATGCCAGTTCATCTACCCACTGTTGTTCGAAAGACCGGCTGCCCTCGGAACCTCCATTACTCGATAACTCTTTTTTAATTTGAATCAGGGTGGGCTTTGGCATCTGCTGTTTGATCCATTGAGTCGATGGAGAATGACTCGGCCAATGCGAAAATTGTACGTTTACCTGGGCTTCTTCCGAAGCATGATAGATCTTTTCAATCATGGACTCATCGAGTGGCATTTGGGCTACCAGATAGGAGTGAAACCCTCTTCGAACTGCATCAAACAAAAGGTTTAGGTTGTTGATGGAATCATCCAAAATGATACAGCCATCCACAGGATCTTGTAACAAAACAGGGGAGATGATCACTTCCTGAACGGCAGACAAACCTCTGAGATGTTTTTCCCAGGCTTCCGCCCGATTTGCCTCACCGATGATCGCTATTTTCATAAAGGTAATATTTTAGTGACTTATGAGAATATGAGAAGGGTTTGGATTGAATCCAAACGTGTTCTTTTTTCGTTGATCAGGTTTTTAGCCTCACCCAATTTATATGCCTTTGTATACTCATCGTTCATTTTTTCTTGACAAAAAACGAACCGCGAAGCACGCCTTCGCAGCAACAACGCTCAGATTCTATAATAAGGGTGTAATTCCTATGTGCAGAACTAATAAACTTTAGCAGATAATGTTAGGTATAGTTGCTCATGAGTAGGTAAGCGTTCAAAGATCACCGTTACTCTTAACAGTAGATCAAAATTTGCGGCCGGAACGATTTTTGATGCTATTGACAGCGCCCGCTTGAAGCTTCCCTAAAATACGTCACCGCAATAAGCGCCTCCGGAGCAGGAAGGTTTAAACTTTTCAGGAGGTCCGAAAATGCAAAATACGCGCCTAAATTTGTAATTTTAAAATATTTCACCAGCTTTTTTCCTGAACCCTGAACCCTGAACCCTGAACCCTGAACCCTGAACCCTGTAGGTGCCTAAAATAGGTTGACATAAATATTCACTTA
>JBBDPF010000015.1:0-24339 GCA_040876545.1 Balneolaceae bacterium
AACCCCCACTGCCTGGACCAAAACCAGGTGTCCTGCCATTAGACGACCGGGCAATAATTGCTAAATTATACAGACCCCAAAGATAGAAAGTCATTCTAATTCAGTCAAGAGGAAATTGCATTTTTAAAGATCTCGCACCGATGACACTCCAGTTCGTTGCAATATCTTTTTAACTGATGGGCAAGCCCCAATCTTTTTGCCTGCCCTGATATATCGAAACCTGACTCCCTGAACGGTTTTTGTATAGTTTGAGGAACTTTTTGAGGAAAACTTCCCCATTTAGAAAGGGCATCTTCCTTTAATTTTTTAGAACAAAAAAGATCACCCAAAAGGTAAATAGAGGGTAAGAAAACCGTATTGTAGATCAGGCTTTTCATTTGAGCACCGGGTTGCAGAGCATCGGGAATGGATTTGAAAATAGGTTCCCAAACAGGAGTGCCTGTTAACAGCATCTTTTTAAAGGGAAACTGCAATAGTGCAAAATGAAGAGCTGCGGCTTGTTGCACACGGTTTTCGGGGTAACTTGATGGACGAATTCCTGAATGCGTCCAATCTAAATAAGGTGCATTTTTTGGGGCGAAAGCTATGGTTTCTATAGATCTGACAAACTGTTCAATATTCTTTGATTTCAACTCTTTTTCGATCACCATCTTAAAGAGTTGGTGCATTGGTTGCGTGTTTTGAGAGATTCCCATGGCTCTATACGAAGAATGAATCAAACACTGAAGCCACGCTTTTGATGCGGATTGTGAAGCATCATACGTTTTTAAAATTTCCTCTACCTTATAATTAAAATACTCTATATGTGCTTGTTGAATCTGTTTTTCAAAAGCCGCTTGGTTGATGAACCGAACATCACCCCGGCAAGGTAACCCCACATCTTTTTTGCTTGATTGAAGCAACGTTTGCAATGATTTATGCAGGTAAGGTTTCAACTGTACGGTTAGCGGCCGGGTGCCATCTTTGCGGAGAATCGTTTGTGATGCTGAAGATTTGGAATAAACAACGTGTAAAACAACCGTATTAAATGCCGGATCATACTGATGCCGATGATCATTCCAATGCGACTCGGACGTGTGTATTTCTACGCTCCCGTGGAGGGAAATTCCATTTGCAACAATATGAGCACCCAAAAAATCGGGACCTGCCCCCTTATTGATTGTTCCATGGTTCACAATCGATACAGACTTTCCGCAAACTGTTCGCAGATTTTCCACAGAAAATTCAAGATTCTGCCAAATCCACTGAAGTAGCGATTCTTTATATGGGAAATTATGCTGAGCCATGAATAAGATCTGCTTCGCTAAGTGTGAGTGAATCTGTTGCTTTGTACAGATCAGGAATAGGATTAACAAACAGGTTCAACGATAGAATTTTAAAATGTTGAACTTTTTGTTTTAACGGTTTTAAAAACTCTTCTTTGCCTTCCAAAAACCATTTCGGAGAGTCTGCCGACGTTGATTTTTTCTGGAAAAGAGCATTGATGAATATTCCTGCCCCTAATCCCAGGATAAATGCCATACTCAATGATTTACGTGATGAATGATACATAGTTGTTTACATTTTGTTCTAAATTCACTCTGTTTAACGACTTGATCCAATTTCTGTTTCATACTTCAATGGAAATTGAATAAATTTGAACCACATTTTCAAGGTTAATCCCATCTTATAATAAATGTATGATTTTATTGGATAAAGGCCAGCTAACGAGAATCATTAAACGAATGGCTTATCAGGTTGTAGAAGAGGCAAGGGGAAAACCCATCTGCATGATCGGATTAAATGAAAGGGGTTTTGCTGTTGTTTCAGTAATGAAAGAGTATGTTTCAGAAGCGTTAGGCTCAGAATTTACCGTCCATCAACTTTGGGCTGAAGATGATTCAACGTTCAATTTCGATGATAAAATTGAAGAGAATACTGTATTGGTAATGGTTGATGATGTTATTTTCAGTGGATTAACCATGTTTAAAGCTTTGAACAAAATTCCGGAACTCACATCCTTCAATAATGTTTGTGTAGCTGCAGTGGTAGATCGGGGGCATCGTAAATTACCGGTGCAAGCAGGAATTGTTGGCTTAAAAGTTCCTACAAAATTAAATGAACACGTAGATTTTCAGCTATCAGAAAATCAACCCCACAAAGTAATTCTACTTAAAAAATAAGCTCAATATTTATGAAAAAATTACTCCTACTATTAGGACTAACATTATTTTTGTTTTCTCAGTCTTATGCTCAAAATGAACCTACAGTTAGTGATACACTGGATGGTTGGGAGTATGGATGGGTAGCCGGACTCAACGGGTCCCAGGCTTCGTATTCAAATTGGTCGCAAGGTGGATCGAATAACATTAGTGCTTCAGGTAAATCAAATTTAACTGCATTATTTCGAGAGGATCGATTTTCCTATTCTTTTACTCTCGATACCCGATATGGTCAATCCAAAATTCAGGGAGAAGGCACACGTAAAACGGATGATCTGCTCTCAATAAGAAATCGGTTTTTGTATGATATTGGTGATGAAAATAGTGACTTTTCTCTATTTGGAAATCTAAATTTCCGTACTCAATTTGATGAAGGATACGATTTCGGTGCCGGACCTAACGGAGAAGATGTACTGATTTCTGACTTTTTAGCGCCGGCTTATATTTCAGAAAATGTCGGTTTAGCTTACAGCCCCGGAGATCACTTTTCATTCGAAGCCGGTGTTGGAATGCGGCAAACCATTGTGAAAGACGAAGAACTTGCTCCCTTATATGGACTGGATGAAGGAACACAATTTCGCAACGAAGCCGGTATAAATTTAGGCGCTGATTATAATCAGGAATTTGCCTCAAATCTGATTTTGAAATCACGTGTTGAAACATTTACAAATGTGAATAGAGCCCTTTCAAGTACAGATGTATACTTTTCTAATGAGGTAACCGGGAAAATTAATGATCTGCTAAATGCCAGCGTCCGCGTGGATTTGGTTTATGATGATGATTTCTCTAAAGAGCTTCAGGTTATGCAGGTTATTTCAGTTGGTATTTCATTTATTCTAATTTAAGATCATATTCATTGAGCTGGTACTCCCCATACTTGCCTATTTTAGAAAAGGCGCTGCGCAAAACGGATGTGTGGCGTTCTTCCTTTGGTGATCCAATATCATCCGCAAAAGAGATGGAGCGAATTGAGGAAGTCATCAAGTCACTTCAAAAAAAGCTGGAAGGGAATTATCCGTTTCATCATCCGCAGTATGCCGGACAAATGCTAAAACCTCCTCATCCCGCCGCGTGGATTGCCCAATCTCTTGCGGCAACCATCAACCCAAATAATCATGCGTTGGATGGCGGACCTCCAACTTCCGAAATGGAGAAGGAAGTGGTTGATGGTTTCGCCCAAATGATTGGATACGAAAAACCATTTTTAGGACATCTAACATCCGCCGGAACCATTGCCAATCTGGAGGCCTTGTTTGTGGCCAGAGAAATTCATCCCAACAAAAAAATTGCGGCGACTTCGCAGGCTCACTATACCCATCAAAGAATGTGCCGTGTTTTAAATACGCCTTTTCTCGAAATTCCCGTTGATGTTCATGGAAAACCGGAAATGGATCTTCTGGAGGAGAGTAAGCACGAAATTGGAACCTTGGTGGTTTCGATGGGAACTACAGGGTTGGGTGCTGTTGAACCTTTGGCAGATTTGGTGAACTGGGCAGAAAAACACGGAATTCGAATTCATGTTGATGCGGCCTATGGTGGTTTTTTTAAAATTATTGCCGATCAGTTAACCAGCTCCTGCCATTGGGATGCACTTTCAAAAGCGGATAGTATTGTCATTGATCCGCATAAACACGGTTTACAACCATATGGATGTGGTAGCATCCTTTTTAAGGATGCGAGTGTAGGGCAGTATTACAAGCATGATTCCCCCTATACCTATTTTACGTCTGATGATCTTCACCTTGGAGAGATCAGCCTGGAGTGTTCGCGGGCAGGAGCTGCAGCGGCCGCACTTTGGACAACCTTGCAGCTGTTGCCTTTAAATAAAACCGGACTGGGAGAACTACTTCAACAAACAGTTGACGCTGCAAATCTATTTTCGGTGAAGATTGAACAGTCGAACGAAATTGAACTTTATCAAACACCTGAGCTGGATATCGTTGCTTATTTTCCAGTTTCACAAAACCGGAAAACCAGTGAAGTTTCAGCGTTGAGTAAAAAGCTTTTTAAAGCCGGAATGGAAGACAAAAAAGAGGGTTTTCATTTGAGTCTCTTTACCGTTTCAGCAGAAGAATTCATCACCCGTTTCCCAAATTATTCAGCCGATAAAGAAAAAGTAACTATTCTCAGAAGCGTTTTAATGAAGCCCGAACATCTCGATTTTATCCCGGAATTGGTTCGAAGGCTTCATCAAAAATTAGGTTGAAACCGATTTTGCTTCCCTAAAATTGTCGCGCAACCACAACGGTTTCCTTGAAATTTTGATTCTTACCGGTAGCGCTGTTGTAAGCTTCTACATAAACAATGTAAATACCAATTCGGTTTGATTGTCCATCATCGCTGAGTCCATCCCAAATAATGGAGCCTTCAAATCCTGCCTGATGGGCATCTACCAGCGTACGAACAAGTCTGCCGTAGCGATCATAAATACGGATTCGCATCAAATAGTCAGGTTCGTCAAACTTGTAGTTAATGAACAGATTATCATCAAATCCATCTCCGTCAGGAGAGAAGGGATTGGGATCAAATGAAATTCCGGTTTCTGTGAGCGGCTGGGGTGTTTCCTGAAATATTGAATTCTCAGTGGCCGGCGTGCCACCGATAGGCTGAGTATTTGTACTCCAATTTACCGGATCGTTCGTATCTCCATCGGGGCTCACACGTTCCAGTGATTTTCCACGGGTATCAATCAGATTGGGATTGTGCCATTCGGGCCGATAATCAACCTTGTCAATGGTGGTACGGGTACTATCAGCGAGATAAATTTCTCGTCCGGAAAGCGTGAGGCTTAACGTACTGCGGTTTATACGGAGTGAGCGACTTTCCAGTTCCGCGTCCAGATCAAAAAAGACAGAAGCGTAACTTTCTGCAAACACATCGGTTCTATCCTCGGCATGGAACAGAAGTACGCCATTGGCAGGAATCCATTTAGAGACCGTACTTTCAGGACGTAATGCCGTTATTTGATCATTATCATCCGGACGGTCGTGCAAAAACATTCCCTCAACAGAAATGGCATATGGCCGGCGATTTACAATCTCAATATACTCTGATTGATTGGTGAGGTTTTCGCGATTATCCCGAATCGGATCGTACATAATTTCATTAAATACCAAATCTCCCTCCTGAACCGGTCGTGCAATGGGCTGCTCCTGACCGGATGTAAAATTTCCCTGAAAATCACCAAAGTTCTTAATACTAATGGTTACCTCTTCACCGGGGATTACATTTTCTGAATCAAGTACAATTCGGTCACCACGATTAGGGTCGTAAACGAGTAACTCTGATTCTTGTCCATTGACTAAAAATTTGGTTGCCGTTTCTTCATTGGAAGTACTGGGTGATAATCCGCTTAAACTTTTTGGAGGTTCAGACGGATTTAGATTGATGAATTCGCTAAATCTTACCTCAAGAGAATCGGGATGAAAGAGGTTTGCAAAAATGATTTCCGGGGAAGATTCGTCCGGCTCAAATCGGCTGTTTTCTGCTGCCGGTGTGGAACCATTTTCTGCACTGCTGGGAGTCCAATTGGCGCGGTCTACAGAAATTGCATCAGGATCGTGGCGTTCAAGCGAAATTCCCTGAGTATTATTTCCCCATGTTGGGAGGTAATAAAGACTATCAATAACGGCTTCATCTCTGTTTTTCAATACGACGGCATCGCCATCATTACTGAGCGACTGAAATCCCGATAGATAAACAATCTTGTCGGAATCTGCCGCAAATGTTTCCGTATCCGTAAATACGATGTAGTCATTTTTTCGAATACTGGTACCCTCAGGTAGAGGTGTGCTTCCTGATGTGTTTGATAACGTCCATTCACTCAAATCTACGTTCTGTTCCGAATTATTATATAGCTCAATAAATTCGGGGCTCCCCGCCTGCAGTCGTCGGTATAAAACCTCGTTGATAACTACTTGCCGGGGTTTCGCTTCTTCGAATTCGAGATATTCAATAATACGGGATTCAATTTCTATCGTGTTCACAAACAAATCGGCAATGCTGCTAATAGTCACTTCGTATTCAGTATCACTTTCCAGTTCAGTACCTAAGTTGATTCGCACTTCGTTTCCTTCATACTTTATTGTCGAAATATCAACAGAGGGTTTAATTGAATAATTATCTAAAAGAATGGCAGACTCTTCATCTAAACGTTCATCAAACCGTAAAATAAAAGCATTATTATTTGATGTAAATATGCTTTCCCAAACGGGAGGGGTATTGTCCGGTTCAATTTCATTGGCGAAACCGGGTGTACCCAAAAGCTCATTGGGAGATTCGCCCCAGTTTTCAACAAATTGAGGGGTTACATTGGCCGATCTTCGTTCGAGCGCTACATCGGTTCCACCCCATTCGGATGTTACGTATCGAAGTGAATCAGCCATATTCCCTTCCTTATCAAAAAGTCGAATATCGTCATCCTGTGTTTGTGTGATGCCCGGGAAATCAGCCATTTCGTGCCAATTTGCCTGCCCGAAATTATTAGCCATTTGAGTGGTGTCATCAGCGATCACCAAAAATCCATTGGGTTCTATTGCAAGCGAGTTTTCACTGATCACGCTACCATTATTTGTAGCTCCATCAGCACGCCGTAATTCCCAGTCGCGTATATTTAAAACTTTATCTGAAGTATTGAAGAACTCTACATATTGTGAGTATCCGTCCGGTATATTGTACATAAATTCGTTGATGACAATATCGCCCGGTTCGTACTCATCAAAGACAAAAAAGTCGAGTTTTGTGTTGGTTTCAATGGCCCATCCAACAATGCTTTCGATGTCGTTGATTAGCAGGGAATAGGAACCAATTTCGAACTCATCAGGAAAACGTAGGCGTGCATTTTCTGAATCCGGGAATTCAATGGATGTCGGATTTGTACCATCACTTAATTGAAAATTGGAAGCAGATACCGTAGAAACATTCAGTGGTTGGGTAAATTGCACAAGTACATCGTTGTTTTCTTGTACATCTCCACTCAGAACTCTAAAGGGATTTAAAAACCGGAACTCAAACTCTTCGGTTCCTGATATCTCATTTCCAAAAATATCCGCTGTATTTTTGAATGTAAACGTATAGTCGGTCTGATCAAGCAAGTTTTCCTGCACGTTAAAAATCAGGATTTTTCGATCGTCAGTGTTATAAGCTGTAGACTCTAAGACTGTACTGTTTGATAAGCTAAAATTACTTAATTCTTGAACGTTCTCTGCTGACAGCGCACGGGAAAATTCAACCCGAAGTTCTTTGGGAACAGGAAACGTTATTTCTGTAACCTCCGGTGGATCGGTAGGAATGGCAACGGTATTTGATAAACCCGGCGAGCCGAAAAGAGCATCTTCCGATTCACCCCAGTTATCGCTATAAACAGGTGAAACACCGAAAGATTTTCGTTCTAATGACCTTCCGTTTCCTCCCCAGAGCGTGGATCGGTAAAAAAGAGAATCTACGGCAACATCGTTATCTGAGCGGACTACAATCTCATTTTCGGTGGTGAGATTTAGAGAAGGGAAATGTTCAGCTTCAACAAAGTTTCGTTCACCAAATTGTTCAAGAAAAACCGTTTCACCTCGTGTTACCACCAGATATTCGTTGGGAGAGATAGGCAAATCGACTGAACTGATGGTTTCGCCATTGAAGGTAAAATCCCGGAGGTTTAAAAATTTATCTGATGAATTGAACAGCTCAACATATCGGGGTCGATCGAATTCATCTGTCCGCCAATCGACAGGGACGCGGTAAAAAAACTCACTAATGATCAGATCTCCCTCATCAAAGTCATCAAAAATAAAGAGGTCGAATGTATCATCTCCAACCAAACTCCAGCCGTTTATACTTTGAATGTCAGATATTGATAAAGTGTATTCTCCTGAAGTGAGCGGTGTGTTAAATTCCAGCCGAAGGGTTCCGGCTTCAGGCTGGGTTACCTGATCGGGATTGCCTTCACCATCAATTTCAAAATTGGCAGGATCTACAAATAAAGCATCTATTTCTTCGGTAAAAAACAGATCTATTTCACTATTGCTGATGGTTTCCGTTCCGGTTGAAGTAAATGGGTTTTCAATAGAAAAGTCCAGCTGTGAGTTTGGCTCGATGATATTTCCTCGAAAATCTTCAACATCATTTACTGAAAGAGTGTTATCGCCTTCATCAAGCCCATCCTGAAACTCAATGACGACTTGGTTATTATTTACTGGGTCTATTGTATGATCGGTTGGTTGAGTTCCGTTTAATTCAAAGTTTGAGTTTTCAAGAGATGCTTCCTCTAATGGTTCTGTAAATACGACACGAAGACTGTTGCCGGTTTCCACATTTACATCGGCGATTTTTACCGCTTCAATACCATCCAAAATTCGGATACTATCAAAGAAAAAGTTTTCAGCTCGTGTCGCTGTATAATCCAACTGCCAGCCGAAAAAATCAGATACGGTATGATTATTATCTTCCACATCATCAACAAAAATAGGAATAGAGTTATAGTCTTCGGACTCATATAATGACCAGATTCCATTAGTGTCCCGCGTTACCCTAACCTGATACGGACCACCACCAGAAATATCAAGATCACCGCTTAAAATTTCTGTTGACGATCCGTCTGTGAATCGAAATAATCTAAATTTATCGTCTGACGAACTTTCACCGGATCGAATGGCATAACCGTTAACATTTCCATCCAAATCTTCAATGTCAGACATCAAAAAGATAAATCCGCGATTACCATTCGATGGGGAGAAATCCTGATCAATGAAAAACTCCCAGCTTCCATAGGCCGTTGTTGATGATGTTCGCAATTGAGTGTTTCCGGCTTCGGGAGCTGTTAAACGGAGTAATGTATTTCCATTGTCATCAAAAAAAGAGAAGTTGCCAGTATCTCCGGTCCATTCCGTATTTTGAGTAAGGTCTTGATCTTCAAAATCCTCATCAACAATAACTACTTGGGCTTGTAGTGTTGAAAATGAAAAGAGCAATAAAATGCAAAATGATAGACACTTTGTCATAATGGAGGCTTGTAGTAGATAAAAAAGCCGGAAGATCAATTCCGGCTTTTTTGAAAAGGATATTGAAAATGTTGCTCAACATATTTCAATATATTTACGTGTATCGTGTTCTCAGTTGTATGAACACAAAACAGATGATTCCTTACAGTTTTTATTTAATTTTTTTAAACTATTTTGTAATCCAAATGAAATCAAATACTTAAGTCATGAATAATTACTCTGTTGCCTTTGAAATTCCAAATATAAATCAGGGATTTGCGGAGGTGAAAGGACTTTTGAGCGTGTATGAAGAGTCTATTTTATTGGAATTTGAGCGAAAAGATGCTGTTATCGGAGTATTTAAATCGGGATTAAAAGAAGCACGAATTCCCTATTCAAATTTAGAGGAGCTGGAGTGGAAAAAAGGGTTTTTTAGATCAAAAATTATATTAACAGGAAAAACGATGAGATCGCTGAGTGAAGTTCCGGGTGCCGAACAGGGACGATTGGTGATGAATGTAAAGAGAAAAGATCGGGAGGATGCGGAAAGAGTGGCAAGTAGAGTGAGATTGCGAATTTCAGAGGAAAGATTGAATTCTATGGAGGATTAGGAAAAGTGGCGTCATCCTCCCGAAATCCTTCGGGACGGGATCTCCATTCGTTGATAAGGGTAGGAGATACCGGATCGGGGTCCGGTATGACGGAATTGATAAGAAAACTGCAATACTGCGCCCTTTTTGGACAGCCTTCTGAATTACAACTATTTTAGCCTCAATTAATGATGAACAATTAATCTAAAGAAATACTGTAGATTGTATACTGCCGCTGCCTACTTTATAAACCCTTTAGCCACAAGTAATTCCGCATTTAAAATGGCTCCACCCGCTGCGCCACGAACCGTATTATGGGCCATCGCTACAAACGTTAAATCCAGAACGTTAGATGTCCGAATTCGTCCCACCGCAGTACGCATTCCACGCTCACTATCGGCATGGAGCCGCGGCTGAGGATATCGCTCATCATCATGATAAAAAATCGGGAATACGGGAGCGGTAGGCAGATCATATTTTGCAATCGGGCTTTTCCACTCTTTTACGGCACGAATCGCTTCTTCGGCAGAGGATGGTTTTTTATTCAGTCCAACAGTTACGGCAAGCAGGTGACCGTTGATGGTTGGAACCCGGGTTGCTGTTGCCTGAATCGGAATCTCTGCATGGGTCAATTTGCCATCCTTAAGCGAGCCAAACACTTTTAAAGGTTCGGCATGAATTTTAGGCTCTTCGCCACTGATCAGCGGAACGACATTCCCAAGAATATCTAAACTTGGTACACCGGGATATCCTGCGCCCGAAATGGCCTGCATTGAGGTTAAAATAACGCTTTTAATTCCAAACTCATCATGAAGCGGTTTTAGTGACATGGTTAACGGCACGGCTACACAATTAGGGTTTGTTACAATCCAACCACTGCCGTCTTCGGTGAACGATTGCTGATGAATCAGTTCCGTATGATCGGGATTCACTTCGGGAACGAGGAGCGGCACGGAGGGATCAGTCCGGAAATTTCGCGCATTACTAATGACGGGAATTCCGGCTTTGGCAAATTCCAGCTCAATCTCTCCTGCCACGGATGCATCCATCCCGGAAAATACAAAGTCTACTCCGGCAAACTCTTTTGCGGTGCAATTTTTCACTATAATTTGTTGAACCGACTCCGGCATGGCTGTCGCTTCAATCCAATTTGCGGCTTTGATATAGGGTTTTCCCGCAGATCGTTCCGAGGCTCCCAAAGAGTGGATTGTAAACCATGGATGATCTTGGAGCAGGCGAATAAATTTTTGTCCTACAGCACCGGTTGCACCTAAAACTCCTACATTAAAATTTGGCATTGAAATTCGTTATTAATCGGTTAAAAAAATTGAGTATTAAACTTTCTTCCTTAAAAAAGGATTCGAAGAGCTGAAAATAACAAATCATTCCGACAAACGATTCATCTAAGGGTAGATTTTTCCTATCTTTGTCACCAATCAAGAAACGTTTCATTTCATCATTATCAATAACGATTAAAAAATAACCCATGTCAGCCAAAAACTTAGACAGCCTCGATAAAATTGTATCACTCTCCAAAGCCCGTGGATATATTTTTCAATCATCAGAAATTTATGGAGGATTGGCTGCCGTATACGATTACGGACCACTCGGGGTAGAACTGAAGCGAAATATTCGAGATCTTTGGTGGAAATCCATGACGCAGGTGCATGATAATATTGTTGGGGTTGATGCGGCCATTTTTATGCACCCCAAAGTGTGGGAAGCCAGTGGACACGTGGATGGATTTAACGATCCGATGATTGATGACAAACAATCCAAAAAACGATATCGTGCAGACATGCTGATTGAACAGCATATTCTAAAACTACGCGAAAAAGGTAAAGAAGAGAAGGCAGATGAGCTTCAGGAAAAGCTTGATACCACCGGAACCCGCGAAGGATTATGCGAGGATCTGTATGCCATCATCATGGAGGAAGAAATTAATGCACCGGAATCCGGAGCGTTTGACTGGACTGAGGTTCGTCAGTTTAATTTGATGTTTAAAACTCACTACGGAGCCACATCAACCAAAGATGAAGACGCTATTTATTTGCGGCCGGAAACAGCTCAGGGAATTTTTGTGAACTACAAAAATGTGATGGATACTGCCCGTGTACAGGTACCATTTGGGATTGCTCAGATTGGGAAAGCGTTCAGAAATGAAGTGGTTGCCCGACAGTTTATTTTTAGAATGCGGGAATTTGAGCAGATGGAGATGCAATATTTTGTGGAGCCGGGCAAAGATGAAGGAGAATACAATACCTGGCACGAAAAACGTTTGGCATGGCACAAAGAGATTGGAATTCGTGAGGAGAATCTACGGTCTGTAGATCATCCTGATGATAAACTTGCTCACTATGCCCGTGCTGCTGCTGATATTCAATACCACTATCCATTTGGATGGCAGGAAGTGGAGGGAATTCACAATCGTACCGATTTTGATTTGAGCCGGCACCAAGAGTATTCCGGTAAAAAGATGGAGTATTACGATCAAAAAGAGCAGAAACGATACGTGCCTTATGTGATTGAAACCTCCATTGGTCTCGATCGAACAACGCTAATGGTTTTGTGTGATGCTTATCGCGAAGAGGAAGTAGACGGCGATACGCGAACCGTACTAAAACTGCACCCAAAGCTTGCACCCACTAAAGTTGGAATTTTTCCGCTGATGAAAAAACCGGAACTGCAGGAGCTGGCCCACAAGATCGAAGAAGAGCTGAAACAGGAATATACCGTTCGGTATGATGAAGCCGGATCTATTGGAAAACGATATCGCCGACAAGACGAAGCCGGAACTCCATTTTGCATAACCGTAGATTTTGAGGCGCTTGATGACAACACCGTAACCATCCGCTACCGTGATGATATGGAGCAGGAGAGGGTTTCTGTGGCTAAATTAAGTGCTGTAATTCACGAAAAAATGCGAAGCTGGAAAGCAGAGTAGGGTTACTGATTTTCTTAATTTGATAAATGAGTTGAATAAAATTCATAAACCCTCACAACTTCTTTCCTTTGTCCTTTTTTGCTCGCCCGCGAAGCATGCCTTCGCAAGATCAACGCTCAGATTTTTTAATGATGATTCTACAGTTATGAAAAAAGCACGTCCTTGTGGAATGGAGCTCTATTCCACAGGAGTGCCAAAGAAAAGAACTCCTCGCTCCGGTATTTACATCTAAACTTTGTTATGGTTTATATACCGGCTCTCGTCAGACAGCTTTTCTTTGATTAGGGGGTAAATGTCTTTTGATTGCTCTACATTAATAGATGCATTCATTAATGATAAATTGGTTGCCCTGAAGAAATATTGCAAACTGAAGACTGCCGCTGCCAACTTTAACGCCTCCTTGAAATCTTCGGAACGGGATCTCAATCTATTGGTTCAAAAACCGAAGTAGCTCTTCACCAAAACCATCAATAAACTGCTTTTCAAGCATTGGGTATTCTCCCGTCATTCCGGTTTCTGCTTTTTGGAACAGGTGGTTGGCATCCGGTAAAATGACTGTTGTAATTCTTGAATCATCAGGAAAAGCAGCTTCATTGGGTTCTGCTAAAACCTGACTATCCTTTCCGCCGAAAATGGCGAGGATCGGTTCATCAGTTTGTTCGAGGGTAGCAAGTGGATCGGTTTCGATGAATGATTTAAACCATCGGCTTTTTGCTGAGCCCAGCTGGCGATCTATCTGGCTGTCTATAAATTCATTCATATCTCCCAGTGCCTCCTGTTGACGCTCAGGCAGTTGGTTGATCTGCTCCCGAAGCCGGTTTTCAAGATCGGCTTCAATCTCCTCCCAGTCGCCATTTGTTTTTACCACTTCATAAATCTTTTCCTGGAATTCAAGATTCTCTTCCACTATTTCTTCGGGAATGCCTTCAACGTCAGAGATTTTTCGAATCTGTTGATTGATAATCTGCTCGCCGGTAAAAGATGGGGAAGCCATTAAAATCAATCCTGATAAGTCGTTGTTTTGAGCGGCTAAAGAGGCAATAATTCCTCCCTGGCTATGTCCCAATAGAATAATCTCATCAAACAAATGTTCTTCATTTTCTCTAAAATAGGTGATGATTTCTTCCACATCTGCCGCAAGATCCTGAAGGGTTGCATCTGCATTTCCGGTAGATCCGCCAACAGCGGGATCATCAAACCGAAAGCTATGGTAACCGCCATCGGATAATAGAACAGCCAGCTCTTTAAATACCTCAAATCCGGCAACCGGACTATTCCGTGGACTGGCTCCACTTCCGCTTATCATGATAATTAGGGAAGAACTTTTCGGTGATGGTGGGGTTACCAAACTTCCTTGTATTTGTTGATCTTCGAGCTCTATGGTAATTTCTTGTTGGTTCAGGCGGGAGTCTACAGAAGCTGTATTTCCATTCGGTCGTTGTAGGGAAAAAGGAAGACTCATGCCCGATTGGGTAAACATTCCGTTGATACTATCGGGTGATGGGTTATTTAATGAAGCATTAAAAACGGCAGATCCTGTGCCTGTCTGAAATTCAAACTCCAAAGAATCAGGCTGACTAAGAGTGACTTCTACTGGCAGGTTAAATGCATTTTGCTGAGGTATATCAATACTGCCATCCAGTTCGTCGTACGTGTTCATAAACGTGAGGGAAATAGTTAATTTCTGTCCGTTTATATTGATAAATCCGTTCCATTCCCCTTCAATTCCACTGTTTTCCTGAGCAATTAGTGAGGTTGGAATAAGCATCAAAAGCAAAAGTGCACGAATCATAAAAAAAGATGAGAGTTAAATAAAAGAAGCCTGTCGCAGTAATATACGAACAGGCTTGGTTACTTATTTCTAAATTGTGGGATGGTTATTCGGTTTGTGCCACTCCAATAACCCCGCATCCTAACCGTGCGCCGGCATCACCTGTTGGCTGAGTTTCGAGGTCATCTTCTCCGGCATGAACGACTACTCCGCGTCCAAGAATATTGTTGATTCCCTCGAAGGATATTTCAGTATCCAGGTAGTTTAACTCTGCAAGTCCGTCATCGTCAGATTCAAGATTCCCGAGGTCACCTACATGACGTTGGCTATCTGTAGGACCGGCATGGGGATTTTCCTGGGGATTAAAATGTCCACCGGCTGATGTGCCATCCGGTGCGGTGCAATCGCCATATTGGTGGATATGAAATCCATGGTTGCTGTTTGCTTCCAAACCATGAATTTCGGCCACAACTTGTACTCCGCCTTCTTCATTTAAAAATCGAACAACGCCATTGGCATCGTTTCCTTCTGTTGGATGAACCACAACAACGAGTTCATCATATGTTGGTGTCTGGTCGTTTTGATTTTGAGATTCCATTTCGGTTTCGGCGCATCCAATCATTAAAAATAGTAGTAGTGTGGTTAGTATAGTTTTCATGGTATTTTTTGGTTTTGTATTACTGTTAATGTCGATTATTAATTTGTGATTACTTTTTACAGATAAATATCGCACCATTGTGCGATTATTTTCCCTGCATATTTACTGTAAATTTCATTCGTAAGTAAATGATCTGCTTCATGAAGCGAAAGAAAACTTTTTGGATGTTTGGCTTTTTCATAAAGTCTGGCCGCATTATCTATCCCAACAGTATTATCCATGGGCGCATGCATAATAAGCAATGCTTTTCCGAGATTTTCAACTTTATCTTCCATCGTAGTTCCTTTTAGGTCATCAAGAAACTGTTTTTTAATTTTAAATGACCTTCCGGCGAGTTTTACTGTTGCCTCGCCGGTCTCTTCTATTTCATCCAGATGCATTGAAAAGTTTTCTTTTACATGTTTTGGATCGGCCGGCGCTCCAATAGTGGCAACGGCTTTTACTGTTGATAGTTGCGATGCCGCATGGATTACTGCGGCTCCCCCCAATGAATGACCCACTAAAAGAGAAGGCGCTTCCAGTTCTTTTTTCATGTAGTTAGCAGCTGCAACAAGATCATCTACATTTGAAGAGAAATTGGTGTTGGCAAACTCACCATCGCTTTCGCCGAGTCCTGTAAAATCAAACCGGAGGGTTGTAATACCCATTTTAGCCAGTGCGGATGTGATATGTCCAACCACCTTCAGGTTTTTCGAACAGGTAAAGCAGTGGGCAAACAGAGCGTAGGAGCGAACCGTTTTTTGTTCAGAATGGTCAATTCGCCCCGAAAGTGTATCACCAAAAGCACCGGTGAATTGGATTGATTTTGCCTGCATGATTTTTCCCAAATCAATTGTTGATGATTAGGTGTAACTAATAAATAATGTTTAGTATAAAATGGTTCCGTTTTATCTAATCCATTATTGTAAAAAACAAAAATATTCTCACTTTGTGCCGATTCGTTTGTAAGTTATCATCCTTTTACAAAATTCTGCTCTTTTTACTTGAACCAGAGTTTGCTAAAGAAGACTTTACAATGCTATAATTTTAAATAATTACAACAGGTATGTCCAAAACAATTACAGGTTTTAAATTAATTACAGGTTTGATGGTGGCTCTGCTATTATCTGGCTGTGGAGTTTTCGGCTCTTCTACAGATCAATCCGATGGTCCTTCTGCGGCTGAACGAGCCGCGATGGCTCAAGGGGAAAACGGCGAAATGAAACCGTTTAGTGAAGTTATCAAAGAAAGCTTTGATAAAGATGATGGTTTGTTCAACGTTTATTTTGATAAAGACGAAGACAAATATTTCTATGAAGTTCCCGATTCACTTTTGGGTCGTGAAATGTTGATGGTTTCCCGAATCGCCAAAACAGCGGATGGAATTGGCTATGGTGGCGAAAAACTTGGAACTCAGGTTCTTCGTTGGGAACGAAAGAATGATGATCTCCTTCTTCGTCGTGTTTCATTCGAGAATACAGCAAGCGATACCCTTCCAATTTACGAAGCGGTAAGAAGTTCAAACTTTGAGCCCATTATCATGTCGTTCAGCATCGATGCACTGAATGAAGATTCTACAGGAACGGTCATTGATGTTACCAATCTGTTTAAAACAGATGTACCTGCACTGGGACTTCAGCAAAATCGCCGAAGCAGTTTTCAGGTACGTCGGCTGGATCCGAGCAGAACATTTATTGAAGGAGTGAACAGTTATCCAAGAAATGTTGAAGCTCGTCATATTGTAACATACGAAGCCGGAGAACCTCCATCTAATTCTTCAACGGGCTCTATCTCACTTGAAGTAAATCACAGCATGATTTTGATGCCTGATGAAGTGATGGAACCACGTAAAATGGATCAGCGGGTAGGTTATTTTAGTGTTACCCAAAGAGATTACGGATTAGATGTTCATCGTGCAGAGCAAACATCTAATGTTACCAGATGGAAATTGGTTCCCAAAGATAAAGAAGCCTACAAACGTGGAGAACTGGTTGAGCCGGAAGAACCGATTGTATTTTATATCGATCGCGCAACCCCCGAAAAATATCGTGAATATTTGATTCAGGGTGTAAATGATTGGAATGTTGCTTTTGAAGAAGCAGGGTTTAAAAATGCTATTGTTGGTAAAATGGCTCCAACCCCGGAAGAAGATCCTGACTTTAGCCCCGAAGATATCCGCAATTCCATGATCCGGTATTTTGCTTCTCCTATTGCGAATGCATACGGTCCTCACGTTCACGATCCAAGATCGGGACAGATTGTAACCTCAAGCATTGGCTGGTACCACAACGTAGCAAGCTTGCTGCGGAACTGGTATTTCATCCAAACGGCAGCGGCAAATGAAGATGCCAGGAAAGTGGATTTTGATGATGATGTAATGGGCGAATTGATCCGGTTTGTATCCGCTCACGAAGTGGGTCATACATTAGGGCTTCCGCATAATTATGGATCAAGCCATGCAACTCCGGTTGATTCTCTTCGATCTCCCACGTATACCGCTAATCATGGTACGGCTCCATCCATTATGGATTATGCTCGATTTAACTATATCGCACAGCCCGGTGACGGAGTTGAAAACTTTGATCCACGGGTTGGAGAATACGATAAGTGGTCTGTAAAATGGGGATATACCTGGATGGGAGATATGTCTGAAGAAGAACGACGTGAAAAACTCAATGAATGGGTAATCGAACGTGCAGATGATCCTCGATATTTTTATGGACGACAAACATCCAGTAAAATTGATCCACGATCTCAAAACGAAAACCTTGGTGATGATGTCGTTCGTGCAAGTGAATACGGCTTGGCAAACTTACAGGTCATTACTGATAATTTAATGGATTGGGTTGCCGAAGATGGTGAAGATTTTTCACAACTTTCTGAGCTTTACATGAATGTAATTGCCCAATGGAGCCGATATATGGGACACGTAGCATCAAATATTGCCGGTGTATACGAAGATCATAAAACGTTTGAACAAGACGGGGCAGTGTATACTCCTGTAGAAGCTGAAGAACAGAAACGAGCCATGGCATTTCTGAAACAACATGCTTTTACTGCACCAACATGGGTGTACAATGATGAGATTCTGAGTCGAATCAACCAAGCTGACTTTGTTGATTCGTTTAGAGGAACTCAAGCCAGTGTTCTTAACAATATTCTCGATCCACAAAGACTAGGTCGATTGATTGAATATCAATACAGAGCTGATGATGTATATTCTCCGTTTGAATTTATGGATGATGTGCGAAATGCTGTTTGGGAAGAACTCGATGATAATTCAACAATTGGTGTATATCGAAGAAACTTGCAGCGTGCATATATCGAACGAATGGAGTATTTGATGACAGAAGAATTGCCATCCATTCCTGCTCAATTTCGCCAGTTTATTGGATGGACTCAGGTAAACGTTAGCCAGTCCGATATTCGTCCAATAGTTCGTGAGCAACTTGAAGAGTTACTCTCTGATGTTCAAAGTACACAAAATAGTGTATCCGATCGTGCAATAAGAGTTCACTTGAATGATGTAGCACGACGGATTGATAACATTTTGGATCCAAGCTAATTCAATAATAAAGCGACTTGATAATAGTCGCCTATAGATATTTAAAAAAGCCACGTTCTGTTCAAGAGCGTGGCTTTTTTTGTGTTTGGGTAAAAAGAGCAAAACTATACATTCTCTGGTTTTAATTCCACGAGTAGGTGAATCGGGATTATATCTTTACCCTGAGTTCGATTAATAAAAAACATATGAAAAAGTTTCCCCTGTCTCCCCCTTTTTTAAGTCTCTTTTGATGCCGACACTTCGGTGGGGGACTTCCAATAAATAATTTTTTAATCAAACTATGGGATTTTTAAAATTTTGATAGGTATCCTTCCATGCAGATCTGTATAACTTGTACAACCGGATCATGAATAACAAAAACCAACAATTACAGGATTGGGCATCACGGATCAAGCGGTCGGATCATCGTGCATTCGAGCAGTTTTTTAGATTCCTGTATCCCCGGTTGGTAAAGTTTGTTATACGATATGTGAATGATAAATCTACCGCATCTGATATAGTACAGGAGGTGTTTATGGCACTTTGGAAAAATCGATCTACAGTTGATCCCGATCAATCCATACAATCTTATATGTACAGGGCTGTCCGAAATCGTTCGTTGAACTGGTTAGATAAAAAAGCAAATCAGGGCGAATCGTTAGATTCTATCACCATTCAGCAGCACAATGATGAAGCTTATATCGAAAACAGTAACGGAAAATTAAAATCGGAAATGGAAATCTGGATTAGTGAGCTTCCCGAAAGGCAGTGCGAAGCATTTAGGCTGAGCCGTTTTGACGGACTGGATCACACCGAAATTGCTGCGGTAATGAGCATTTCGGAAAAAACGGTAAATAACCACATTGTAGCGGCGCTAAAGTATTTGCGAAAAAAGTATGATCAATATAAACAAGAGCAGGAAAGCTGATGAAATCAAATTCAAAAAATAATGGATATAAGAGTTCTTTTCCGGAGGATGAGTCCCTGCATGAAATTTGGGACATCAGCGGAAAACTGACGAAGGAAAATCCAGTATCTGAAACCGAAGTGGATGCAGCGTGGCAATCGGTTAGCAGTAAAATGGATTCAAGAAAACGATCAAATCAGGGATTGATTTCTGATAAATTTTTAGTGGCCAGTAGATTTATGATGGCTGCGGCCGTCCTACTGGTTATCGGCGGGTACCTCTATTTTGTGCCACAAACGGTGACGGTTCCTTACGGGGAAATGGCTTCAGTTAATTTGCCTGATGGCTCAACGGCAGAACTCAATAGCGGATCAACGATACGTTATCAACGGTTTTTTTGGGGTGATGTCCGCTCGGTAACGCTTAATGGGGAAGCGTATTTTTCGGTGGAAAATAATGCAGACAAACCATTCAGAGTTGAATCAAACGGAGTGATTACGGAAGTGGTAGGGACTCAGTTTAATATTCGGTCATGGGAAGACGAGTTGAACAGGGAAACAGAATTATCCGTTACGGAAGGAGAGGTGAGCTTTTATACGATGGGGGATAAAGATCCCGTCCGGGTAAAAAGTGGTCAGCGAAGCAGTTGGAATCCAGGCTTGCTACATCCTACTTCACCGGATTCAATATCCTCTGATGATATTAACGCATGGCGGAATAACCGGTTGGTTTTTCATGATCGGGCACTTATTTCCATTCTTAATGATTTGGAGCGTCGGTTTGATGTTCGAATTGATCTTGAGGCGACAGATTTGGCCGGAGAAACCCTGACCGCTTACTACAGTAATCCCCGCGAAATATCTGTTATTTTGGATGATATCAGCATGGTAAAGGGAGTGCAATATTCACAAACTGCCAATGGCTACAGAATATTTAAGCAGTAACTCCTATGAATTCCCTTGGAAAATATCTTCTCGTTTTGGTGATGGTTGTCTGTGCCGCCACAACAACCCGGGCACAGGAGCATCAAACCGATACATTTACGTTCGAATTCAGGGGGGAATCGATGGAGGAGGTGTTGGATCAGCTTGCCAACGTAATGGAGATTGATCTGGTTTATGATCCTAATCTTGTTCATGAAATGAATGTGTTTAAACGGTTTCGGGATCAAACCAAAGAAGAGGTGTTTTCGAATTTACTTGGTGAGTTTTATTTGGATTATATCACGCTTTCTTCGGGGACGATTGTCATTGTAAAATCAACGCTGGATTCCCCGCAATTTGGGAGCCTCTCCGGAAAAATAATGGACAATCACACAGGAAAACCTCTGCCCGGGGCAAACGTTATGTTGGCTGATGCAACCGGTGGCACAAGTACGGGTTCATCCGGTAATTTTTCCCTCAATAAGTTGATGAGCGGCAGTTATGAAATTATCGTCAGTTATGTTGGATACGAACCGGTAACAAAATCGATCTATATTCCACCGGGTGAGAATGTTCAGGAACAGATCGGACTTTCATCCAAACCCATATTCATTACGCCACTATTAGTGGAAACTCATCGCCCACGGTTTGATATCAGCTCTTCATCGTCCACTGGCGAAGATTGGCAAACAGCTGAAGTGATGAAAAATCCCATTCGTAATTTAAGCTTGATGCAAGGCGTACAGTACGGACTTCCGCTTTCGGATCTTCATATTCAGGGAGGAGAGCGGGGTGATCACCGGATCTATCTGGACGAAGTTCCGATTTATAACCCATACAGTTTTGGGCGGATGTTCAGCTCATTTAGTCCGTTTGCAATCGGAGATGTCACCTTGCATAAAGCCGGTTACGGAGTAGCACAAGGTAGCCAAATGGCGGGTATGATCGATCTTTCGCACGATATTTCGAATGCCAATGAGAACCAAGCTGTAGTTCAGGCTGATCCGTTAAGTATAAATTTTCGGGGAGATGTAGCCATTCCTGTTAATGATGAAAAGTCCGTTCAAACAATGATGGCTGTACGAACGAACCTTTGGGATTTATATAAAGATCCGGCACTGTCGCAAATGATGGAAGAGTGGGATCAAATAGATCCTCTGTTGGCAAATTTACATCTCGAAAATGAAAACGCACTCGACTATAGCCCCACCTTGCAACAAGCTGATGTAGGATTTCTTGATACCCATTTTGCAGCATCGTACGAACCGGGACCGTTCAGCAGATTGAATGGATCGATCTATTTTGCTGAAAACAATTTGGGATCTGATTTATTAAGTGAAAATAGAACGAACCAGGATGCTCCCCGATATTTATACGCAAGTGACTCGTATGAGTGGAGTAATTTGGCAGGTCAGCTTTCGTGGGAACAGCTGGTTTCCCCCCGGCTGGATATTTCCGCTAAGGTCGGATATAGCCAAAATCAGTTCGGCCATCAAAACATCCTGAGCACAAGGGAGACCCGTCCAACTTTGGGTATGACTAATACAAGTGCAGAATTTGCGTATGATGAAGTTGAAGGGTATCGCAGTGTGCTTCCAACACAGGTGGATGAAAATTCCATTCGCCATACTTTTTTAAAAGCAGACTTCTCGTACAGTTATACCCCCATGTTTTCGTTTGATGGTGGGTTGAAATCAGATTTTATAAAATCGGAGGTGGAGATTTCAGAGGAAACCGTATTCCCTGCAAATACGGAGGAATCGTCGGTTTTGCTTAGCGGATACTTGCAAAATAATCATTCTTTTAGCAAAGGGTGGAGCGTAGATTACGGTTCACGATTTACCTGGCTAAACAGAAAGAACAGAGTTTATGCCGAACCGAGGGCTTCCGTACAATACGATAAATCAGAATCCCGAATAGGCTATTGGTCGGTTCGTTTTGCGGGAGGACTTTACCGACAATTCATCAACGAATATCGGGTTACCAACGTCGGGGCATCTTCTCTGGTTCCTGATTTTTCTATTTGGTCGCACGCAGGAGAGATGAACATTCCTTTGGCAACTCATGTAACCGGATCGTTTTTAGTAGAACCATCAGCTCGTACATCATTAACCATCGAAGGTTTTTATAAATGGCAGCCCCAAACTCCGGTTACCTCTTATGGAAACTTGGTGAGTGGAGATAATCCAAATCGGGCAGAAACGGGTGCTTTTGCTGAGTTAACGGAATTGAATGCACTTGGGGCAGGTTTTCGGTTCAGACAAACAGCAAATTCCCGTATCCGGTTTCTGGGTGGGTACGACTACAGTTATACACGGTTGGATTTGGAATCCCAGTTTGGGCGAAGTGTTCCATCTTCCTGGAATGAGCCACACCGTGCTCAGTTCAGGGCTTTTTATATTGTAGCAGAGGGAATCACTTTTGTGGTAAAATGGCAAGGAATTTGGGGAAGAAAATGGGGATTTCGTGATTCATATTATAACTACCTGCGATTTCGCGATGTGAATACTGCCGGGGAATTTACTTTCGATTCACCGGAAAACGATCACCTATCAGCCTTCCATCAGGTAGATGTATCGATGATTTATCAACCAACAATTGGGGTTGCTGATTTAGAGGTGAGACTTGAACTGATCAATATTTTGAACAGAAGAAATACCCTTGATCAGAATTTGGTGCCGATAATCAGCTCTGATGAATCTGTAGAATATAGAATTGACGAGAGACAGCTACCCGGGTTTTATCCAACCATGAGTGTGCAGGTTCAGTTTTGAAGTAATCGAAGTCATTATAAAAATGAAATTAAAGTAGGTACATTTGAACTATGAACTGTATAGTGATTGAAAACATAATCAGATTCCAAATAATCTAAAAAGCTATGAGGTACATTATATCATCATCTATAGGGATTTTAATCCTTCTGCTTACATTTACTTCCTGTAGTGATGTCACGTCCTTTGATGAAGGTTATATTCCTTTCAGCTGGGAAAATGGTGAGACGATAATCGAGGCTGATGACAGTGATTTATCAGCGTCAGTGAGAGATCGGCTTCAAAAGAGTGCTGAGGTGCTTGCAGTAAACCATGTTATTAGTGAAGATTCCACACAGATAGACATTCCGGATAAATTAGTTGAGCTATTTTACAACGGATTGGTTCATTTGGCTAATTCAAACTTTTCAGAGGCAAAAGAAGTGATTCATGAAAAAGAGATTAATGCAAAGTCCTCATTTAGAATGAAAGAAATTTTGGTATTTCCTGATACAACAGAAGCTGCTGAGTTAATTGAACACTGGCAAAATAAAGAAGCCATGACGGGTAATTCTGAAGTGGATTCACTTATAAATGAATATGGTATTTCAGTTATCTCTTTTAGCGAACTTAAAAGCATGCCCTTTGCAATGGTAAATATGAAAACGGATAAGCTTATAAATGTACTACCTGTAGCAGCAAAATTTAGACAAATTGAAGGTGTTACGAATGCAGAAGGAAATGGTCAGTTTAGCATTATGGGCGGTGGAAGTACAATTTATGCCGATATCATGGAGTATTTCCTTCGCTTTCAATTTGGTTCTAGATGGGGCGACTGTCTTGAGAACTGTATCGGTGAATTCAATATTTATAAAGATGGTACCGTAGAAGTGGTGAAATAAGTGGTCTTTAGAATTATCTTTAGAAAAGAGTCATCTTAAAGTTATAACCTGATAAGTGTACAGGTTCAGTTTTAGATTTTTTCGTTAATATGAAATATGGAAGGATGAAAAATTTCTCTAAAAAAGGTACAGCTCGTTGTCTGATCCTGACTTCCGCACTTTTTTGATGTAAAAAATATTGTCATTGTTTTTTAATGAC
>JBBDPF010000016.1:0-23436 GCA_040876545.1 Balneolaceae bacterium
TGACCAAAGAGGAGTTCAAGGTGCTGTGGCTGTGTCTTGGGTTTTCCAATTTTGCCAGGGGATTGCCGAAGAAGATCAAAGATGCTTCGCTGACGGAAGAGGAAAACGTTACCAAAGAGCTGTACAAGGATTATTCCGACTTCAGGCGTGATATTTTCGAGAGCATTAAAAAGCACAATCCCGAGTATGATCCGCTGCTACTGTTCAAAAAAACGCAGAAATTGCTGGACCGGTTTCTGTTCATCTTTTTTGCCGAAGACCGGCTGCTGCTTCCGCCCAATTCCATCCGCGAGATCATCAAGCAGTGGATAGACCTGCGGGACAAATATGATGCCTATGCCCCACTGTACGACCGTTTTAAACTCTACTTTGGATATTTGAATTCCGGGAGAAATGAACCCGACAAGGCAGAGATCTTTGCCTACAACGGCGGACTGTTTGCCGAAGACGAGGTACTCGACCATCTCACCATTGATGACGATCTGCTGTACAAACACGCTTCTCAGCTCAGCAAATATGATTTTGAAACCGAAGTGGACGTCAACATTCTCGGGCATATTTTTGAGCATTCGCTGAACGAGATTGAGGAGATTAATGCCGAGCTGAAGGGCGAAGAGGTGGACACCTCCAAAACGCGCCGCAAAAAAGACGGGGTATTCTACACGCCCAAATACATCACTAAGTATATTGTGGAGCATACGGTTGGGAAACTGTGTGAGGAGAAGAAAGCGGAGCTGGATATTGTGGATGAGCGCTTCATTGAATCTAAAAGGAGAACCCAAAAAGGAATCAGTGATCTAAAAAACTACCGGGAATGGCTGTTGGGCCTGACCATTTGCGACCCGGCCTGTGGAAGCGGTGCGTTTCTGAACCAGGCGCTGGAATTCCTGATTGCTGAACACAACTATATTGATGAACTGCAGGCCAAATACCACGGGGAATCGCTGGTGCTGTCGGATATTGAAAACCAGATTTTGGAGAACAACCTGTTTGGTGTAGATATTAACGAGGAGTCGGTGGAGATTGCCAAGCTCTCCCTTTGGCTGCGCACCGCGCAAAAGGGACGAAAACTCACCTCGCTGAACAACAACATTAAATGCGGAAACTCGCTGATTGATGATCCCGACGTGGCCGGCGACAAAGCGTTTACCTGGGAAACCGAGTTTTCCTCCATTTTCGACAACGGCGGTTTTGATGTGGTGATTGGGAATCCGCCTTATGTTCAGTCACATTCTTTAGATCAAGGAACAAAGGATTTTATTTATAATACTTTTGAAACTGCTGAATATCAGATTAATACTTATGGGATTTTTACTGAGAAAGCTCTTGAGCTGATTAAAGATGAAAGATATTACGGAATCATTATTCCAAATTTCTGGCTCTCCACTAAATATGATTCAAAACTCAGAAAATTAGTTTTCCATCGGAACCAGGCGGAAGAAATTATTAATCTTTTTGAAGTTTTCGAGGATGCTACTGTTGATACATGCATACTTGTTGGGAAAAGAATGGATAATGAAATTTTCCCAAAGAAAACAAAGGTGAAAAGTATTGATCCAAGTATCAAGTCGATACAAGAGAGACTACTTTCTGTCAGCACAAATGAATGGCATTTTAATAAAGAACAGTCTTTCAGTAAAAATAAAGAAGAAATCGAAGTTCGTTTTCATCCAACACTTGAATTAAACGGAGAGACTACTTTAAAAGATCACTTTGAATTTTATCAAGGAATGAAACCCTATGAAAAAGGAAAGGGAACTCCTCCTCAAACAAGAGAAATGATGAATGACAAAGTTTATCATTCCGAGAAAAAAGTAGATAATTCCTATTTTCCGTTATTAAAAGCTCGAAATGTGCAGAGATATTTAAAAAAAGACATTAGCGGTTATATAAAGTACGGTAAGAACCTCGCAGCACCACGAAGTAAAGATCTATTTGAAGGAGAAAGAATATTACTAAACAGAATTTTATCTGGAGAAAAAATTGATGGTCTATTTTTAGAAGATGAGATAATTAATAACACGGACATCATAAATTTACTTCCAATAAAAGACAGCTTAAGTCCAAAGGCTTATCTACCTTTAATTCTCAGTAAACTATGTGCGACTTTCTTCAAACTTGAAAATATAAATTTAAGTAGGGCAGCCTATCCAAAGATCAATGTAAATACGTTGGAGAAGTTTCCTGTTCCTAAATTAAATGAAGCAACATCCGCGAGATTAAGCACTTTTGCAGACACAATGCAGAAATTATATGGTGAACTTCATATTCTTACTGAGCAATTTTCAAAGCTATTACTTTCCAAATTCGACATCGACAAACTCAGCCGGAAACTTCAAAGCTGGCACGACCTCACCTTTAAGCAATTCCTGAAAGAGCTAAAAAAGAAAAAGGTAACCCTCTCCCTCAACGAAGAAGCCGAATGGATGGACTACTTCAACGAACAAAAAACCAAAGCCGACGAACTAAAATCCCAAATCGCCCAAACCGATCAGGAGATTGATACGATGGTGTATGAATTGTATGGGTTGAGTGAGGAGGAGGTGAAGGTTGTGGAGGGGATGTGAAGTGATTAACACCGTTTATTCCATACAGTTAGTAAGTCAAAAAAAGACCTATAATCATCCGGTTGAAGCTATCTGCAGATCAGAAAGTGGTTTGGATGTTTATTTTATAAAATATAATCGTGCAGCATCAGAAATAGATGGTTTAATCGCAGAAATTGTCTGCCATTTTTTAGCTAAACAATTACATCTTGAAACACCCGATATTGCTTATGTTAAGATTGGGAATCATCCTATACCGGAAAATTTTCAATACGCTAATTATTTAACACAGGAAAAGTTCGCCTTTGGTTCAAAGAAAGTACGAACCACAGAAGATGAACTGACTCAGCTTGAGTTTATATTCAGCAAACATGAGTTCAACCGAATAGAATTCCCGGAACATTTACTCAGAATTGGTTTATTTGATTTATGGACTGGAAATAATGACCGTACTGCCCAAAATTATAACCTGTTTCTGACAAGAGGAAAAACACAGAAATTAGTAGTATTTGATCATTTTGAAGCGTTTAATAAAATAGCCGAACATTCGTTTGAAAACATAACAACAGAAATAGATGTATATTCTGATGGTTTTCTTAGTACAAATTATGCTTATGAGATGCTGGGTTGGGTATCTAAAGAAAATCTTAAGAATGAATTGGATAATTTTTTCTCTACTATTGAAAATATTGATCTTGAAGAAATGTTACAGTCAATAGCTGAAACGTATCCACCGGGCTGGGATAATGATCTGAAAACCGCAGATTATATCAATCGGTTTTTATCATCAGAAAGAAGGCTTGAAGAAATACGAAATCAGGTAACCAATTACATTAACTACTTACACCAAAAAACATGAAACCGTTCTACAGCGTTTTATACTTAAAGTCGGAATCTATTTCAGATGAAAAAATAGCCGTGGGTATGTTTTTGAATGCAGACCGGAAACCGCTGTTTGATTATTCTGAGAACAAATTAAAAGCAGCCTCAAAAATAATTGACAGTGAAGCTGTAGATTCTGTTGAAAGACTTCTCAAGAATATAAAAAAGAAGGTGGATAGCTTATCGCATGATAAAAATCAAAAAGAAGCTTTCGATGTAAATCCATTTACAAGCAGCTATTTCGATTATCTAAATCGCTACAGTAACAATTTGATTCTTTATTCCAAGCCGGAAGAGAATATTGGTGACTTTAAGCTGAATGATTTTGATTCTCTTTTTAAACTATTGGTGGATAAGGATTACGGTTTTGAAGTAAAGAAGGTTGTTACATTTAGAAATAAAGTTGAAGAAACGTTAAGAGCATCCAGAGTATCAGAGCGAGTAGATATCAAATATCGGGTTTCTAAAGACCGGGTAAAATCAATTTTAAGAAATCATGAAGTGGATTATATCGGAGCGAATGGGAAAATCTATTCTGGGAATGTGATAGATACGACTACCGATCATTACACAATTGAGAATAAAGTATATCAAATACGTGCATTAATTGATGGTTTAATAGAACTATCCGGTCATTTAGATTTAGCTAAAGAAGGACATCATGTTGTCTATTTCAATGAGCCAGAAGGTAAAAAACAGAAAGATGTTATATATGACTTAGAGCATGATACCACAAGACAATTTGTGCTTAAGCCATGGGAATTATTTAAGGAAGAAGAGCGAGAAATTGAGAGAGAAAATGTTGGTAAATTCAGTGAACTTTTCTCAACTGGTAATTAAATGATGTCGGTAGATTCTTCCGAATGTTACAAGATAAATCAAACAGTGGTTCATTTTAGTGCATCCAAATTCGACATCGAAAAGCTCAGCCGGAAACTCCAAAGCTGGCACGAGCTCACCTTTAAGCAGTTCCTGAAAGAGCTAAAAAAGAAAAAGGTAACCCTCTCCCTCAACGAAGAAGCCGAATGGATGGACTACTTCAACGAACAAAAAGCCAAAGCCGACGAACTAAAATCCCAAATCACCCAAACCGATCAGCAGATTGATTCGATGGTGTATGAATTATATGGGTTGAGTGAGGAGGAGGTAAAGGTTGTCGAGGGAGTGTAGATTAAATATTAATAACTCATTGTATTTTAGATTATGGAAAAAAATCAAGGATTATATTACCTAGGAAGAGTTCAAAAAGGTGGCGAATTAGATAATGATTTATTGTCTGAATCAATTTTGAATCCAAAAACTATTGTCGCAAGAAATAATGCGTGGACTTTTATTGAAAGCCAAGGATTTGAAAAATTTATTTTTTCAAAATTAGTAAAATTTCAACCTTCCGGTGAGGTATTTGTAGTTGATGATGAAGACAAAACAGAGAAGAAACAAATTGAACCAAATTTGAGAGTAGCAATAAGCCCATTTATTTACATTCCTGAATATTCCGGTATCTGTTTTTTGAATGTTTCCAATCATATTTATGACAGCAATTTTGGAAAATATTTTTCAAGAATTGTAAAGGAAACAAACAATGATTTCTTTGTTGATTGTGAAGTTGAAATGATTGTTGATATGAGAGCATTCGCCCAAAGAATTATTAATTTAAGATCTATAGACCGTATTTTTGCTAAAATTAATCCACCAAATCCACTTTATGGACCACTTTGGGAAAGGCTAAAGGATTACTTGGAGAGGAGGAATACCAATAACCTTAGTTTAGATGAAAAAAGTGATAGCAACTCTTCGCTAAATTCTAAAATTGGCGATCACTTAAGAGGAATTATTGATCAAACTGAAGAAAATCCATATATGCCAGAGGATGTTGATATTAGTGATGCAGCTATATTAATGGCTGCTGATGGATATGGAAATGGGAAAATTGAGGGCACGGAAACAAACAAATATGTAGTGATTAAAACTTCAGAAACAAGTAAAAACTTTAGGTTTGACAGGGACCCAGATCCACAAGAGTTATATAATTTTGCACTTGAAGAGCTTGTTCGAATTAATGACGAGAGGCATTTAGATCATTGATGGAACGTTTAAAACATATCCTAGTAAATTTTTTCATTTCACCAGAGTTGATTGGCACTCTTCTCTTATACTTAGTTTATTTAGTTAACAGTCAGCCATTTATATGGATTGCAGATAAATTATTAGAAAATGAGTTACTTATATATGCACCTATTGCCCCAGCTGCTTTGCTTTCCTTTTCGGTTGTAAATATGAGAAAGATTTTATCACCCAACATTTCTAAGAAAAAGGTTTATTACCAATGGGAATGTTACCAACAAGTTAAAGACACAACTTATCTTGGAGTATTTTTTTTATTAATTGGTTTGATAATGTCTGTTTTACCATTGATTATTGGAGTAGAATACTTAAAAGGATTATCAGGATTGTTATTGCTTACCGCGTATTCAATTTGTTTAATCACTTCAGCTACCATGCTTTTTGCTTCACAAAGTGTAGAAGAAATTTTAGAAGCTAATACATAGTTTTCTTCCAAAGAAATTGAAGGTTTCCGATTAGAATAGCATTCACTATACTGTTTGGAAGATTATTGTCCTAAAAACAAAAGAGAAACAAATAAATATGGCTCTATTCCATCAAAACGCTTTAGTAGCTCATATTGAACAAGACGAGTGGAACAACTACTTCAATGAAGAAAAATCCAAAGCCGACGAACTAAAATCCCAAATCTCACAAACCGATCATGAGATTGATGCGATGGTGTATGAATTGTATGGGTTGAGTGAGGAGGAGAGGAAGGTTGTGAAGGGGGGATAATAGAGACTATTAATGATAAATTTTAAAAAAATAGCTTATGCAAATTGACTATCTAGAAAATAAAAATGGAGAGCGGATAGATTTAAATAAGTTTACGGTATTGGTTGGAGCTAACAACGCTGGTAAATCTAGAACTTTAAGAGATATTCATGAACATTTTATTAATGGTAAGAATGCTAAACCTGTTATAATTGAATCTATTGGCACAACTAAACCACAAAGCTTTGAAGAGGTACTTGCTGATCTACAATTAATGGATCATCCAAACTCTGTAGGTCACAAAATAATCAGAGATATTGGACCAAAATTAACAAATATCGAAGAAATTAGTTTTAGGGTAGAAAGTTTTGAAAGACAGTTTGATCAAGCAGATGATTATAGTTTTAGTTTTGGAAATATTGCAAAATTAAGAATCACTCATCTTGATGCAGAATCAAGATTAAGAGTAGCTAAGAAAACAGGTTCATATAATCCTCATGAAAATCCCCCACAAAATTTATTGCAGGCACTTTACGGGAATAGTGAAATAGAAACTGAATTACAAAAAGCTTTTATTGAAAGTTTTGAAACGGAAATAAAGCTTGATTATAGTGGCATGACACAGTTCGTGCTGAGAATTGCTGATGAATTTGAAGAAATACCTCAAGACCCAAGAGAAGCATTTCCTGTAATAAGCCAATATCAAATACTTGATGATCAAGGAGATGGATATAAAAGTTTTGCCGGTGTAATTTTAAGTCTTTTATTATCAAAAAATAGAGTTGTTTTACTTGATGAACCAGAAGCTTTTCTGCATCCTGCCCAAGCAAGACAATTGGGATATTGGATAGCTGAACATTCCTCAGAAATTGATGGGCAAATAATCGTTGCTACACACAATTCAAATTTTTTAGCAGGTATACTCGCTAGCAGTCAAGAGGTAGATATTTACAGGTTAAATCGAGACAGTGAAAACACAAATTTTAATTTAATGCCCGCACAAGCGACAGAAAATTTAGCAAAATCACCTCTCCTTTCAAGCCAAAGAATATTAGATGCTATTTTTCACACTGGAGTAGTTGTTTGTGAAGCTGATGCGGATCGCGCTGTTTATCAAACTGTAGCAACCAAAGAGTTTGGTAATAATAATTTAATTTTTATACATGCTCATAACAAACAAACTATACCAAGAGTAGTGAATCTTTTTAAAGATGCTTCAATACCTGTTTGTGCTATTGTAGATTTGGATTTGATAAATTCACCATCACTCATTGATTTAGTTGAATTATGCAACGCTGATGTAAATTTAATTGAAGACCTTAAAGAATTTCAGAAGAAAGTGAGCGGTGAAATTGTAGGAGCTGAAAACCAAGAAATACTTGATAATCTGAAAAGTGAAATTCAAGATTTTTTAAAACAATTAGAAAACGATGAACATAAATTGTCAGGGGCAAGAGGTGCATTAAACAGACTCAAAAAAGATGCCTCTGATTGGAAAATAATGAAGGTAGCTGGAGTTGAAGCTTTTTCAGTTGAATTAAAAAAAGAGGCTCTACAAAAAATTGAGGACCTTAAAGAAATTGGAATTCATCTTCCTCAGGTTGGAGAATTAGAAGGCTGGATGGATTTGGGGACAAGACAAAAGAATAAATGGATAGTGAATGCTCTTGAGGAAATTCACCAAGATAATGCGAGTCAAGATTTAAAAGATTTTGTTGAAGAAGTAATAATGTTTTTCAAAGAGTAATTTTTGAACTAAAACCACTCGCCAAGGAAAGCCAGCACTACTTAACAGTTTGATGGAAACTAAAGCCAAACCAATTTCAAAACTGCTACCGGTGTTTCCCGTCCCCTGTCTTCCGTCTTTTCAAAAAAAAGTGTAAGGAATTCCGTTTAAAGGGTTCTTACATATATAGTCATCATACAAATGGCTCATAAACCGTAACACAAGGTCCAATGCCTATATCATTTAATGTAATAGAGCGAGGAGAGTCCCGCTACGGGACGCCACATCCGTAGCTCATGGTCAATGCGAAGCGGTGGCCATTGGCACCAGAGAGCATAACAAATGGGAGCGCCGTAGGTGCGGCATATACCAAGATTAAATTCAGGGTTCAAATGATGCCGCGCCTATGGCGCTTCTTTAAAATTCGGTCTCCTTACACCCCACAGATTCACGTTGTAAATCTGTGGGGCTACGGATATACCGCCCCGAAACGGGGCTGGTTTATACCCTTGAAAAGATGATCGGAAAGACATGGTACTTCTATTCTTCAAAAAAAAGTGTAAGGAATATCGTTTAAGGGGTTCCTACCTATATAGTCATCATACAAATGCTCATAAACCGTAACTAAATACAAGTACAATGCCTATATCATTTAATGTAAGAGCGAGTAGAGTCCCGCTACGGGACGCCACATCCGTAGCCCATGATCACTGCGAAGCGGTGGCCATGGGTACCAGCGAGCCATGACAAATGGGAGCGCCGTAGGTGCGGCATATACATAACCCTGCACGACGACCATCCCATCTTTACCCACAATTTATTTAATCAACAGCTACTAACTATTAATAATGGACATATTATGCCAAATACCTACTCTAAACTACATGCACAAATTATATTCGCCGTAAAGGGACGATCTAATTTCATTCAAAATGAATGGAGGGACGAACTCTTTAAATATATTTCCGGGATCGTAAATGGAAAATCTCAAAAGCTATATTCAATCGGAGGAATGCCCGATCATATTCATTTACTGATCGGGTTTAAACCTTCTATTTCAATCTCTGATCTGATGAGAGATATCAAATCCAACTCTTCAGCCTTTGTTAACCGAAAGAGGTTTATTCAACAGAAATTTCAGTGGCAATCAGGATTTGGTGCTTTCAGTTACGGGCAATCACAGGTGTCCGATGTGATTCGATATATCGAAAATCAACAAGAGCATCACAAACACCGAACGTTCAAAGAAGAATATATTCAGCTGCTGAAGAAGTTCACTATTGAATATGATTCAGAATATCTGTTTGAATTTTATGACTGAGATTAAATTCAGAATTCAAATGATGCCGCGCCTATGGCGCTTCTTTAAAATTCGGTCTCCTTACACCCCACAAATTCACGTGGTGAACCTGTGGGGCTACGGATATACCGCCCCGAAACGGGGGCTGGTTTTACACCTGAAAAGGTTATCGGAAAAACATGGTATTTCTATTCTACATTGCACCATGCTATGGCTCTAATAAGAACGAAGAGAATGTATTTGGTTCATAGATTGAATAGAAATACCATGTCTGAGGGACCTTCAATCAAGCAATCCTGTTCTTTTAGACGTTTTCCCATACCCTTTTTTTAAGAGTGAAACAGTTAAAAAAATGAACTGAGATCATAACAAGTCCCCGCTACGGGACGCCATATCCGTAGCCCATGGTCAATGCGAAGCGGTGGCCATGAGTACCAGCGAGCATGACAAAATGGGGAGCACCGTAGGTGCGGCATACTAAGATTGAATTCAGAGTTCGATGATGCCGCGCCTAGGGCGCTTCCAAAAATTTCGGTCTCCTTGCACCCACAGATTCACGTTGTGAACCTGTGGGTGCTACGGATATGCCGCCCCGAAACGGGGGCTGGTTTATTCCCTGAAAAGGTAATCGGAAAGACATGGTATTTCTATTCTACGTTGCACTAGGCTTTGGTTCTAATAAGAACGAAGAGAATGTGATGAAGACATGGTATTTCTATTCTAAGTTGCACAATGCGATGGCTCTAATAAGAAACAAGAGAATGTATTTTGTTGATGGATTAAATAGAAATACCATGTCTGAGGGGCCTCCTACAAGAAATAAGCCAGACCCGTCAGGTTTCCAAAAACCTGACGGGTCTTTTGCCTTTTCACTTCTCACTTCTCACTCCCACCTACAAATCCGTCACACAACCCTCGCTCGCAGTTGAAACCAGTTTCGCGTACTTCCTCAAAACGCCAGTGGTGAATGTTGATTCGGGTGCTTTCCATTTTTTGCGACGCTTTTCGATCTCTTCGTCTGAAATTTCTACATCAATGGATCGGTCATCGGCATCGATAATGATGTGGTCCCCATTTTCTACAAGGGCAAGTAAACCTCCAACTTGTGCTTCGGGCGTAACATGACCAATCACAAAACCGTGTGTTCCGCCTGAGAATCGTCCGTCTGTAATCAGTGCCACTTCATTCCCCAGGCCGGCACCCATAATCGCTCCGGTAATGGAAAGCATTTCCCGCATTCCGGGTCCGCCTTTGGGGCCTTCATAGCGGATAATTACCACATCCCCCTTTTTCACTTCCCCGCCCTGAATTCCCTTCAGGCTCTCCTCTTCGGAGTTGTACACTTTGGCCGTTCCCGAAAATTTGGTCCCCTCCTTTCCAGTTATCTTAGCCACAGATCCCTCCTCTGCAAGATTCCCGTACAAAATCTGAAGGTGACCCGTTTTTTTAATCGGATCTGAAACGGGATGAATCACGTTTTGCTCCTCCAACAGTCCCGGCAAATCGGCTACATTTTCTTCCAGCGTTTTTCCGGTCACGGTCATGCAGCTCCCGTCTAATAATCCTTCTTCCAGCAAAAGTTTCTGCACGGCCGGAACTCCTCCTGCATTGTACAGATCTTCCATCACATATTTTCCGCTCGGCTTCAGGTCTGCAATAAATGGCGTGCGGTTGCTCACCTCCTGGAAATCATCAATCGAAAACGGCACTTTTGCCGCATGGGCCATCGCCAGCATATGCATTACCGCATTGGTGGATCCACCGAGGGCAATAATCATCGTAATGGCATTTTCAAGGGATGTCCGGTTTATAATATCACTCGGTTTGATGTCTTTCTCGAGCAGCACACGGATGGCAGCGCCGGCTCGTTCGCACTCTTTAATTTTCTCTTTGTGGGTTGCCGGAATAGACGAACTGTACGGCAGACTCATTCCCAGCGTTTCAATCGCCGATGCCATTGTGTTTGCCGTATACATTCCGCCACACGCTCCCGCTCCGGGACAAGCGTGTTTCAGGATTTGATCCAATCCGTCATCATCCAGCTCTTCTGACAAATACGAACCATACGCTTCAAATGCCGAAACGATATCCAGCTTCTCCCCATTTAAATTCCCCGGACGGATGGTTCCGCCATAAACCATAATCGACGGACGGTTCACTCTTGCCATCGCCATAATGGCACCGGGCATATTTTTATCACAGCCCACCACAGAAATATTGGCATCGTACCACTGCGCGTTCATCACCGTTTCTATGGAATCGGCAATGATATCGCGCGATGGCAGGGAAAATTTCATCCCTTGCGTTCCCATCGAGATTCCATCACTCACTCCAATGGAATGGAACATGAATCCAACCATGTCATTTTCCCACACACCCTTTTTCACCACGGCGGCCAAATCATTCAAATGCATGTTGCACGGATTGCCGTCCCAGCCGGTACTTGCAATTCCAATTTGAGGCTTTTTCATGTCATCCTCGCTCAAACCGGTGGCATAAAGCATCGCTTTTGAGCCGACTTGAGATTTTTCTTGCGTTAAACGAGCACTAAATTTGTTGATTTTTTTCGACATGAATTATTCTTCTGTATTTATCTGTTTTTGCTTTGTTTACGAGCAAGTTTAATTTTTTGTGTAAGCGCTTTTCACTGCACTGTTTTTCCTGTGTAATTGTACATATAATAATGTATAGAAAATTAATTGACACGGTAAAGGGCTTTCTCTATAATACTTCAAGCAATAATTAATCAATCGTTGATTTGTCAAACACAGCAGAAAATATCACTTCTTTTACTCTCGGACACGCCGACGTACAAGAGATTTCTTTAGCCCCGACAAATTCAGTATTGTTACCTACGATTGATAATTTACGGTTCACTTCTTTAATCAGCACTGACTTAATAGACATTCTACTGCCTATTCTAATTCTATCTATTCTGATTATTAATATTCTAATTCTAATTCTGAGCTAAACAAACAGCCGGAGATTAGAATTCAGATTCCTTATCACATCTTAATTTTGACCTCCGGCGGGAAACGTATATCCACTAAGGTCTTATGAAATCAGCCAAACAATCAAAGCCCGACCCAAACCAAGCACCTCATTCACTTGAGTCCATTAAATCATCACCAAAAACCGGTGTAGAATATAATGGGGCCCAAATTCTTATCAACACGTTGAAAGATTTGAAGGTGGATACCATCTTTGGATATCCCGGCGGTGCGGTTCTTCCCATTTATGATGCTCTTTTTGATGAGCACGACATGAATCACGTTCTGATTCGTCACGAACAGGCCGGAACCCATGCGGCAGACGGATATGCACGGGCCACAGGAAAACCCGGCGTTGTGTTAGCAACGTCCGGACCGGGTGGAACAAACACCGTAACCGGAATTGCCACCGCCGCCATGGATTCAATCCCCATGGTAGTTTTAACGGGCCAGGTTCCCACGGGCGTGATTGGGAATGATGCCTTTCAGGAAGCGGATATTGTTGGGATTACGCGCCCCATCACCAAACACAGCTATTTGGTTCGCGATGTAAATGATTTGGAGCATTGCCTCCGCGAAGCGTTTCATATTGCCACCAGCGGACGGCCCGGTCCTGTTTTGGTTGATCTCCCCAAAGATATGCTTAATACAACGGGACGTTTTACAGGCATGAAAAAAGTGAAGATTCCGAGTTACAAACCCACCATTCAGGGACATCACACCCAAATTGCAAAAGCTGCCGATATGCTTAGCAATGCAAAAAAACCACTTATTTATGCGGGCGGTGGCGTGATTTTAGGAGAAGCCTGGGAAGAATTGACCGCGATGGCTGAACGACACAATATTCCGGTCACCACTACTTTGATGGGCTTGGGCGGATTCCCCGAAAGCAAGCCTCAGGCACTTGGGATGCTCGGCATGCACGGAACCTGGTGCGCAAACATGTCCATGACCGATTGCGATGTGCTCCTTGCCGTTGGCGCCCGGTTTGATGATCGCGTGACCGGCCGGCTTGATGGCTTCTCCCCCAATTCCAGAAAAATCCACATCGATATTGATCCCTCCTGCATTGGCAAAAATGTACCGACAGAAGTGCCCATTGTCGGTGATGTGAAGAATGTACTTCCGGTGATGGATCAAATGATCAAAACTCCCGACACCAAGAATTGGTGGGATGAAATTCATACATGGCAAAAAGACCATCCTTTGGTTGTGCCAAAAGCCGATGATAAAATTTATCCACAGCACATGGTTCAGATGATATCTGAAATAACCAATGGAAATGCAATTGTGGTTACCGATGTGGGTCAGCACCAAATGTGGGCGGCACAGCACTACAAATTTAATCACCCAAGATCGTGGATCTCCTCCGGTGGACTTGGAACCATGGGCTATGGATTTCCTGCTTCAATCGGTGCGGCGATGGCGTGCCCCGACAGAGATGTGGTTTGTATTACAGGTGATGGCGGATTTCAAATGTCATCATACGAATTGATGACCGCCGTGGAATATAAAATTCCCATTAAAATTGCGCTGATGAATAACAATTGCCTTGGCATGGTTCGTCAGTGGCAGCAACTTTTCTACAAGAACCGAACCAGCTATTCCGTATTCGGGAAAAACAATCCTGATTTTGTGAAGATGGCAGAATGTTATGGCGCCGTTGGAATGCGGGCTACAAATCCTGCCGAAATGCGGGATGTTTTAGAGAAGGCGATGAAGATTGATGATGGGCCCGTGTTGATGGACTTCCGGGTTGTGGAGAAAGAAAATTGCTATCCGATGGTTCCATCGGGATCTGCTCTAAATGAAATGGTAGAATCGGATGAGGAGTGCAAGTAAAGACATGGTATTTCTCAAAAAAACAACTCACACCGATTCCAAAACTATCCCGCGAGTGTCAGGTTTTCACGTGACAAACTATAGAAATACCATGTCTCACAAGTTAGTTAGTACCAACCCAGACATGGTATTTCTCGATGTAGATCAACACGCCGTACCAACATTACACTCCTTCATAAATCATAATCATGTTGCAGGCAATAGAAATACCATGTCTCATCCGATCATAAATAACCAACCAGAATGAGCACAAACTCCATTACATCTTCGGCAGATTCAACCAAGAACACTCTTTCTGTTCTTGTAAAGCACAATTTAAACACCTTTTCACGAATCATTGGGATTTTTAGTGGGAAAGGATTCGAGATCGACAGCATCACTTTTGCCTCGGAAGCAGAGCCCGGAATGGCGAGAATTACCCTTACCACAACAGGCAGCGAAGAGGTTGTAGAACAGATCACCAAACTCCTCCATAATGTAGTGGATGTGGCAAAAGTGACCAATCTGACCAACAAAAAATTTATAGAACGCGAACTCGCACTGATTAAAGTGGCAAGTTCATCAGCAAACCGAACCGAGATTATGCTGATTGCCCAGGCTTTTAAAGCCAAAGTGATTGATCTCAGTCCCGAAAAAATTTCTCTCGAAGTCACCGGAATCCGCGATAAGATTGATGCCTTAATTGAAGTTCTTCGTCCACACGGAATATCCTCTGTTGCCCGAACGGGTGCAGTAGCCACCAAACGCGAATTTAAAGGAAATGCTTGATCTATCTCCCCTAGAGGGTGGGGTGTTCGATGAACCCTGAAACGATTTTTAAATATTAGAATGACTCATAAACCCGAAAATAACATTCCCCTAAATCCCCTTTTGATAAGGGAGAGTAAAATCTCCCCTCTTGAGAGGGGACAGATCATGAGCGTTCAGCGATTGATCAGGGGTGTGTCCGATGAGTTTTAACAAAAATTCGAAATTGATATCAATATATAAACCTTAATGAACATCCCCCATAGAAAGCGCTGAACGCGCTTTCTCATCCCCCTTCAAAGGGGGACTTAAATTCTTAAACCTGATAACAAAACAAATACAATGAAAGCAAAAGTATATTACAACACCGATGCAAATCTCGATCACCTGGCAAACAGAACGGTAGCCGTGATTGGCTACGGAAGTCAGGGTCATGCACATGCGCTGAACCTGAAAGACAGCGGGGTAGATGTAATCGTTGGATTGCGAAAAAGCAGCTCCTCATGGAAAGATGCCGAAGAGGCGGGACTCGATGTTTTTGAAACAGCCGAAGCTGCAAAGAAAGGGGATATCATTATGGTTTTGATTCCCGATCAACATCAGGCCGAAGTATTTACATCCGAGATCGAACCTCATCTGGAAGAAGGAAATGCACTGGCGTTTGCCCACGGATTCAATATCCATTTTGATGGAATTGTGCCACCGAAAAATGTGGATGTCTTTATGGTAGCCCCCAAAGGCCCGGGACATTTGGTGCGAAGGGTTTTTACTCAGGAATCAGGTGTGCCGTGTCTGTTTGCTGTGTATCAGGATTTTTCGGGGAAAGCAAAAGACACCGCTCTTGCTTACGCCAAAGCTATCGGCGGAGCGAGATCCGGAGTTCTTGAAACCACCTTTAAAGAAGAGACCGAAACCGATCTCTTTGGAGAACAGGCAGTGCTTTGCGGTGGCGCAACCGAATTGGTCAAGGCCGGATTCGAAACCCTTACCGAAGCCGGGTATCAACCTGAAATTGCGTATTTCGAATGTCTCCATGAATTGAAATTGATTGTAGATCTGATGTACGAAGGCGGCATCGAACGGATGTACTACTCTGTAAGTGAAACGGCCGAATATGGTGGTTTAAGTCGCGGCGACCGGGTTATTGACTCAGACACTAAAAAGCGAATGAAGCAGATTTTAGCTGAAGTTCAAAAAGGCGAATTCGCCAAAGAATGGATGAAGGAAAGTGCTGATGGGTTACCAAACCTGAACAAAATGCGCTCCACACTGGGAGATCATCAAATAGAAAAAGTAGGAAAAGACCTTCGTTCGATGATGAACTGGATTGATGATGGAAAGAAATCGAAAAAAGAAGCGGAGCCTGCGGAGTAGAAATATCTCCCCTTGAGGGGAGTGCCGAAGCGCAGCGAAGGCGAGGGGTGTAATGCACGAGCTTCAAGTCAAATATTAGCATTACCGAAGTTCCACGAACACACCCCTAAATCCCCTCTCAAGAGGGGACTTTTTACTCACAAATTTGAACAAATACATACCATGCTCAACAAAATCCAACTATTCGACACCACACTTCGCGATGGCACACAGGGCGAAAAGGTTTCTTTTTCTGCATTGGATAAGGTGCGAATTGCTCAGCGGCTTGATCAATTTGGAGTGGACTATATTGAGGGCGGATGGCCGGGATCAAACCCAAAGGATTTTGAGTTTTTTGAGAAGGTGAAATCCACAACGTTTCATCACGCTAAAATCGTGGCTTTTGGAAGCACCTGCCGGCATGGGACTCCACCCGAAAAGGATGCAAATTTACAGGCACTTTTAGATGCCGAAACAGAAGTTGTGTCCATCTTTGGGAAATCGTGGATTCTCCATGTAACGGATGCCTTGAACATCACTCCTGAACAGAATTTGGCGATGATCTCCCAATCAGTTGAATTTCTTAAAAGTCATGCCAAAGAGGTTATTTACGACGCCGAGCACTTTTTTGATGGCTACAAGGATGATCCTGAATATGCCCTGAAAACGTTGCATGCGGCTGAATCAGCCGGTGCGGATGTGTTAACCCTCTGCGATACCAATGGAGGAACGCTTACCCACGAGATTGCCCACATTGTTGAACAGGTGAAAAAAGCGACCACGGCCCGATTGGGAATTCACGCTCACAATGATTCTGAACTTGCCGTTGCCAATAGTCTCGCTGCCGTGAATGCCGGATGTGAACACGTTCAGGGAACCATCAACGGATATGGCGAACGTTGCGGAAATGCCAACTTGTGTTCGGTGATTCCCAATCTTCAGCTCAAGCAAAATTTCTCTTGTATTCCTGATGAAAATCTTTCTCAGCTTTCTGCCCTTTCCGGGTTTGTAAGCGAAGTCGCCAATGTCACTCACGACAATAAGCTTCCTTATGTGGGACGAAGTGCTTTTGCTCATAAAGGAGGAATTCACGTGAGTGCAGTGATCAAAAATGAACAGACCTATGAGCACATCAAACCGAAAACGGTAGGAAATAAACGGCGGGTGTTGGTTTCTGATCTCTCCGGAAAAAGCAATGTGTTTTATAAATCTGATGAGCTGGGGATTGACTTGGAGCATCATAAGGAAAAAGTACCCGCCATTGTTGAAAAATTGAAGCAGCTTGAAAATAAAGGATATCAATTTGAAGCAGCTGAGGCCTCGTTTGAGCTTCTCGTTAAAAATATGACGGAAGCCTGTGATAAACCTTTTGACCTCGAAGGATTCCGCGTCATAATGGAGCGGGATTCTTTCGGGGTCTCCAGATCTGAAGCGACCATCCGCGTAAATGTGGGTGGACAGATGGAACACAGCGCGGCCGAGGGAAACGGGCCGGTTCATGCCCTGGATAACGCTTTACGAAAGGCACTATGCAAATTTTACCCCGACATTGCAGACGTAACCCTCAAGGATTATAAAGTTCGAGTGTTAAATGAAAAAGACGGTACGGGAGCAAAAGTACGCGTATTGATCGACTCCGGGCGCGAAGGAAAATCCTGGGGCACCGTCGGCGTATCCAAAAATATTGTGGATGCAAGCTGGCAGGCCATCACCGACAGCATGAATTTTTATTTGATGAATCACTCAACCGAGAACCTTAAAAAACGTGAGGAGCCCGATGAGATACAAATTCATTAAACCCTATGGATTGTTCATCCTGGTTGATCTTCTGGCAGGTTTAAGAACCAAGTAAACCGACCCAAACAAATCAGAAATCAACCACAAAAAAAATCTCAATACTATGAATAATCACATTCAAATTTTCGACACTACCCTCCGCGACGGAGAACAATCACCCGGCTATAGTATGAACAAGGCCGAGAAGCTTCAATTGGCCAAACAACTTGAACGTCTTGGCGTGGATGTTATCGAAGCGGGATTTCCCATTGCCTCCGATGGCGATTTTGAGACCGTAAAAAAGATCGCTGAAACCATCACCGAAAGTACCGTTGCGGGACTTTGTCGTACAACGCCCATCGACATTGAAACCGCTGCTAAAGCAGTAGAAAATGCAGCAAAACCTCGTATTCATACATTTATCGCCACGTCTGATATTCACATGAAATACAAGCTTCGGATGTCTCGCGAAGAAGTGATTGAATCAGCCGTAACCGGAGTCAAAAAAGCACGCAGCTACTGTGATGAAGTTGAATTTTCTGCTGAGGATGCCTCTCGAAGTGATCCTGAATTTTTGTATGAAATCTTTGAGGCGGTGATTGATGCCGGAGCCTCCATCATTAATGTCCCCGACACAGTGGGTTATGCCCTTCCCTGGGAGTTTGGCGAATTGATAAAAGGAATCAAAGAAAATGTACCAAATATTGATCAGGCCGTGTTGAGTGTTCACTGCCACAATGACCTTGGACTTGCTGTTGCCAACTCGCTTATTGCGATCAGAAATGGTGCTCAGCAAATTGAGTGTACCATTAATGGAATTGGTGAACGTGCCGGAAATGCATCACTCGAAGAGATCGTGATGGCCATTGAAACAAGAAAAAACAACATGAATTTTTCAACGGCTGTGAATACGAAGGAGATCTATCCTTCCAGCCAAATGCTTGCTCAGATTACCGGAAAAGGTGTTCAGCCCAACAAGGCCATTGTGGGTGAGAATGCTTTTGCACACGAAGCGGGCATCCATCAGCACGGCGTTTTAAAAAACCCGCTTTGCTACGAAATTATGACACCGGAATCAGTGGGGTTAACCTGTAATCGGATTGTCATAGGGAAACATTCGGGACGATTTGCTCTCGGCAAAAAGTTTGAACAACTCGGATATGAACTCAACAAAGAAGATTTGAATCAGGCATACAAACACGTAACCAAATTAGCGGATGACAAAAAAGTTGTGGAGGATCACGATTTGATTTCGATCATTTCAGCAATGAACCAAAATTCAGCAACGAATATTAAAATGGTTGCCGGTGGGTGAAAAATCTCCGTCAACCGGCGGAGGGGCAACTCTCCCCTAAAAAGGGGAGACACAGAGGGGTGTCCACGGAATCTGGAACTTGATTTGAAATTATTTATGACTGTTAAATAAAAATAAACATCCCCCTCAATCCCCCTTCAAAGGGGGACTTTAACACAAAATTATTAACCAACGAAAAACCAATACCATAATCATGGGAATGACATTAACCGAGAAAATTTTAGCAAATAAAAGTGGTAACTCTAAAGTCACCCCGGGCGAAAGCGTTTGGGTGGATGTGGATGTACTGATGACACACGATGTGTGCGGACCACCTTCGATTCAAATTTTTAAGAACGAGTTTGGTGAGGATGCCCGCGTTTGGGATAAAGACAAACTCGTGATCATTCCGGATCACTATATTTTCACGAATGATAAATATGCGAATCGAAATGTGGACATTCTCCGTGCCTTTGCGGCTGATCAAGATCTTCCCCATTATTATGATGTTGGTACGGACCGCTATAAAGGCGTTTGCCATGTTGCGCTTCCCGAAGAAGGGTTTACCCGTCCGGGTGAAGTGCTTTTCGGCACAGATTCGCATACTTGTACCGCCGGAGCTTTTGGTCAGTTTGCCACCGGAATCGGAAATACAGATGCGGCTTTTATTATGGGAACCGGAAAACTCTGGGTGAAAGTTCCGGAAACCATGCGATTTATTTTTGAAGGCGATTCCCTGCCTCCTTACTTGATGGCAAAAGACATCATTCTAAAAATTATTGGGGATATTGGGGTTGATGGAGCCACTTATAGAACGATGGAATTTGCCGGACGTGGAATTAAAGCTCTTACCATGGAAGATCGAATGACCCTGACCAATATGGCTATTGAAGCCGGTGGTAAAAACGGGGTTGTTGAACCGGATCACATCACAGAAGAATATGTGAAATCCAGAACGGATCGTGAATTTGAGTGTGTGTACAGCGATTCGAATGCAACCTATCACAGCGAACATTTTTATAATTTAGAGGAGATGGTGCCCATGGTTGCCAAGCCTCATAGCCCTGATAACAAAGCTACGGCTGAGGAACTGGAGGGTGTGAAATTAGATCGCGCCTACATCGGGTCTTGCACCGGCGGAAAGCTTTCTGATTTTGTAGCAGCAGCGGAAATCATTCGTGGCAATAGCCTGAAAATCGATACCTACATTGTGCCTGCCACAACAGAAATTGCCAAAGCGCTGGAAACGGAAACGCTTTTGGGAACTCCGTTGATTGAAATCTTCAAAGAAGCCGGCTGTAAAATCGGGAATGCATCCTGTGCAGCGTGTTTGGGTGGTCCATCAGACACGTTCGGGAGACTGAACCAGGAGGAGGTTTGCATCTCATCCACCAATAGAAATTATCCGGGACGAATGGGATCAAAAGCATCACAGGTTTACCTGGCTTCACCTTACACCGTTGCGGCTTCTGCAGTGACAGGGGTGATTACCGATCCGCGGGTATTTATCCAAGAAACAGTGATTTGACAAGGTTCAGGGCTCAAGGTCTCCCCTTTAGGGGAGATGGAAATCATCGTTCAGATGATTTCGTGAGGGGTGTTCCGTGGGCGTTGGTAAGATTGAGAATCATTTTGATAACCTATAAATTCGAAAACATCCCCCGGCTCAAACACTGAACGTGTTTGAGCAGCCCCCTTCATAGGGGGACATAAAAACTCCCCTCTTGAGAGGGGACAGATGGTTGAGCGTTTAGCTAAATCATCAGGAGTGTGTCTGGCAGAGATTCTGGACATGAACATGAACACACCCCTTGTTAAACAAACCGGCTTCGCCTTTTGTTTACACTTTCCCCTCTCAAGAGGGGACATTTTATCACCAATTTTTTAAATAACTAAACAATCAGCTATGACAACCAAAACAAAAACCATCAAAGGAAAAGCATTCGTTCTTGGAAAGAATGTCGACACGGATCAAATCATACCGGCGGCACATCTTGTGTACAGTCTTGACGATCCAGAGGAGCGAAAATTATATGGAAAATATGCGCTATCGGGCGTGCCGGATAAGGAATCAGGATTGCCTGAGGGAAATATTCGACTAACGAAAGAAGATCAAACCGAAAGTGATTTCAACATTATTGTTGGCGGACCCAATTTTGGGTGTGGATCATCTCGGGAACATGCACCCGCTTGTCTTGAAATTGCCGGAGTTCAGGCGATTATTGCACCGACATTTGCCCGGATTTTCTACCGAAACTCGGTAGATGGAGGATTTGTAATTCCCTACGAAAGTCTGGAGGATTTGAGCCAAAAAGTGCATACGTATGATGAACTGGAAATTGATCAGGAAAAGCAGGTTGTGAAAAATATCACCCAAAACGAGGAATATGCCATTCGTCCGCTGGGAAGCGTTGCAGATATTGTGGAAGCCGGCGGGATATTTGCTTATGCCCGCAAAACGGGTATGGTTCCTGCGGCAGGATGAATTAAAGTGAGGGGTGTTCTACTAAAGATTTTCAGAGCCCTCAAGGTCATCCCCCCTGCGTGACTTTCCGTCGAAGGGGACGTAAACACCTCCCCTCTTGAGAGGGGAAAGTGTAAACAAAAGGCAACGCCGGTTTGTTTAACGAGGGGTGTGTTTCCATTTCCGGGGACACACCCCTGATCAATCGCTGGACGCTCTTGATCTGTCCCCTCTCAAGAGGGGACTTATACAACACATTTTTTTAATCTTACTAAACTAATAATGACCCACAAAACAATCATCACACTTCCCGGAGACGGAATCGGCCCTGAGGTCACTTCCGTGGCGCTCAACGTTTTAGAAAAAGCCGCAAAAAAATATGATGTCAGTATAAAAAGCGAAAGCCATCTTTTTGGAGGGTGTAGCTATGATGAGCATGGCAAACCGGTAACCGATGAGACCCTCGAAGCCTGTTTGAATGCAGATGCTGTACTTCTTGGAGCCGTGGGTGGCCCGCAGTATGATGATCTCCCCAAACAACATCGACCTGAAGCCGCCCTGCTGAAACTCCGTAAAGTCCTCGGCACTTATACGAACCTTCGACCGATCAAAATTTATCCGGCCCTGATGGGATCATCATCGCTAAAACCGGAGATTCTGGAAGACACGGATATTCTAATTGTTCGGGAATTAACCGGAGGGATTTATTTTGGCGAACCGCGTCATACCAAATCCGTTGGGGATGATGTGGTTGCTACGGATTCGATGGTCTATTCCCGTTCTGAAATTGAACGCGTTGCCCGTCAGGCGTTTGAAGCCGCGCAAAAGCGAAACGGCAGGGTCTGTTCGGTGGATAAATCAAACATTCTGGATACCTCCCGACTGTGGCGAAAAACAGTTTCCGAATTGGCAACTGAATATCCCGATGTGGAACTTAGCCATATGTTGGTAGATAACTGCGCCATGCAGCTGGTCCGTAATCCGGCTCAGTTTGATGTAATCCTGACCGGAAACCTGTTCGGGGATATTTTAAGTGATGAAGCCTCCATGCTGACCGGGTCTATTGGGATGTTACCGTCGGCAAGCGTTGGAGATCAAACCGGATTGTATGAGCCGGTTCACGGATCTGCCCCTGATATTGCGGAACAAGACAAAGCCAACCCGCTGGCGGCAATTGCATCAGCTGCGATGCTTTGCAAATTTTCATTAAATCTTGTTGATGCGGCAAACGATATTGAGTCTGCCATTGACCGGGTGCTGGCTGCCGGTTTTCGCTCGGGTGATATTTATTTCGGAAGCAATGATGAAATTCTGATCGGAACCAAAGAGATGGGTGAACAGGTGCTGGCTGAGCTATAATACCATGAAGACCTGGCAGCGTGCGAACGGAGAGAGCTCCTGCCAGCGTCGGTTTGGAGTGAGCCTATTTTCTAAAGTAATTTTTAAGTCGTAACCCAACGCTCATGACAGATCCGGTGGGTGCTCAGGTTTGTTTGATAGATCTGACAGCATTCCCGGTGCCAGTGTTTTTTCTGATCCCGACCCTCGGGGCTTTTCCGGTTTCTGTCAGCGTCGGTTTTTAGAGTGAGCCTCTTTTCTAAAGTAGTTTCAGTTCGTAACCCAACGCTGTCAGATCCGGTGGGTGCTCATATGTTATGCACACAGGGTATATTGACAATTTGAACAGTAAGTATGA
>JBBDPF010000017.1:0-22465 GCA_040876545.1 Balneolaceae bacterium
GCAAAATTGGAAAACCCAAGACACAGCCACAGCACCTTGAACTCCTCTTTGGTCAACAGAAAAAGATTGAACTCCAGAAAATCCACGGCATTATCAATATAAAACCGCAGCTTCTCGAAGTTGGAGATAACAACGTAAAGGGCATCCGGCTGTTTGTTCTTGTAGCCAAACGCCTGCGGTTCAACTTTAGAAAGGTCTGTGGTTTCGGTGCCTTTTAGCTCAATCACTCCACGGATTTTCTCACCGTCAAGCAGTGCCCCGTCCGCTTTTTTGGAATCGTTGAGGTTTTTCTGTTCCACCTTCAGGTTAAATTCCGGCGAGGGGTTTTTGGTATATCCCAGCACCTTCACAAACAGGTCGTCCAAAAACCCTTCCTGGTATTCCTCCTCTTTGGAATTGCGGATATTCTTCTGCACCTCTGGGTTGTGGAAATGAGCGGTGAACGCTTTCCAGGCTTCATCCAGCTCATCATCAGGCAGGGAATCAAGGTATTTGTTCAGTACCGCGTTTTGAAATAGAGCCATTCTCCAAATTTGATGTCAGTAGTTTTCTTCATCACAGAGTATCAGAAAAAATGGGATGTCGCAAGTGGTTTCTTTTGTTGGGGTTGAAGGCCTTAAAAAGACCCGTTAGGTTTTTGAAAACCTAACGGGTCTCAGGCTTATCCTTTCGAATCTCAGGCTAATTTCACCCAAACTTTAACTGGAAGGGATTGGATATGCTTTTTTCACCAAATCGTTTTAGTAGTTCAGCTTGACTGGAGGAGTCAATTTCTTCTTTAGAGATGATTTTCTGAACTTTGGGTTGTTTTAGACTTGGAATGCGAATAATGAAAAATGGCCATAATTCATCCTTCGTATATACTTTTTGTACATTTGGAAAATCTGGAAGAGGTGGAATCTGATCTTGCTCTTTAAACTCATTTGAATAAGCAAAATGCCACATACCATTTTTTAACTCAAGGCTTCCAACTTCTAATTCCTTGAAAGAAACAGTAAAATGAGCATATTCATGCTCTTTAACCGTTGAATTCTCAAGGCCTTGAGGGAGAAATGATTTTATTTTTTTAAATAGCTTGGTCATACTTTTTGGCTATTTTTAATAATTTAGCCTTTCTAAAATGTAAACAATTTTTGATTAATTTTCTTCTATCCTTGCTTAGGAGATAACGATACTCATCATCAATTAGTTTAGCTTCATTAACATCCAGTGAATTTTTGATCACTTTTGTAATGCAATTCGCCTGATGTGGAAAATGTTTATAAATTTCTTTTATGAACTTAAAATGGTTTAAATTGTTTCGGTTTTCTATTCCCATCTTAGGTTTTGAGTTCCTTCCATACTTCTCAATTTGGGTACTTATCAAATTATTGTCTCTGGTAACATTATTTATTTTATCATCAGAGAAATTCCAAAATAGAGCCCTTGCAGTGTCATAAATAGGAGCAAATGTAGGCTGCTTAATGTTTTGAATATCAGTTATTACGCCCCAGTTGTAAAAATGCCGATCATTATTCCCTGTTATGGCATCAAAAGCCAACATTTCGAGCAGGTCACAAAACAGATCATTATAGTGCTCAGGAAAAGAATTCTTAAAAGCATCCTGAGTAAAAGATACCGTAAAAAACTCTGGTGACATTTTTTTGTCTTCGATTTCCTCTACAAAACCAATATCCTCATTTAGATTTGAAGCATAAATTTCAGCACCGTGCATAAGACGCTCATCTTTTTTGAGAAAGTACTTACTCAAGAAGCGTAATTGTCCGGAGGCTATTACCAATTTAGAATCGGCAATATCGAGGCCATATAATTTTCCTAAATCCGTGAGTAGTTGTTCCATAATAGATTCTACCGGATACCACTTATGACCAACCTTGGCAATATAAGCGGGCCAATTTTTTGGGGTTCTTTTGGGAGCTGCACCATATTCATACTCACGAATAAAAAGTTTGGGTGCATCTCCGGTTAAAGGCAGGTTTTTCTCTACATATACAAACCCTTCCCTAAGGTAGGGAACAAGTCCGTCCAGATTTCTTAATATTCCAGAGTATTTTAATATTTTCTCTTTACGAATTCCCTTCATTGATTAAATAGCTAAAGTATTTACATAAATGAATTCTTCTTATTAACAGCACATGCCATTCTCCAAATTTGATGTTTTTCTTCATCACAGAGTATCAGAAAAAATGGGATGTCGCAAGTGGTTTCTTTTGTTGGGGTTGAAGGCCTTAAAAAGACCCGTTAGGTTTTTGAAAACCTAACGGGTCTCATGTATTTCAAGTTAATCTCTTTTCGATCTGCTCAGGATTTTGTCTGCAGTCAAGAATAGCATCTACCAAAACAACCTTCTCTTTAACATAATAATAGATAGCAAATAGAAAACGTTTTGATAACATACAGTAGTAGTCGTTAAATTTAACCGGATGAACACCTGCATAGATTATCAAAGAATCGATATCTGAGTAGAGGGAATCCAAAAAATAGCTTCCAAGTCCTTCTCCCTGTTTTTCATAGAAATGAAATCCTCGTATTAAATCTCTTAGCCGGTTCGAGAATCCGAATGGTCATGAAATCTCTTTTCGAATCTCCTCTTTGGCTTTATCCCAATCCGTATAGGTTATTTTTCCTTCTTTTACGGCGTTCTTTCGTTTTGCCAGTTCTTTCCCGTGCCATTCCGGTGTTTTATAATCCGCCGAGGTTGAAAGATCAGCCCAAAGTTTTTCCATGAGCTCCATTTTTTTCGTCTGTGGACAATTTATCTATAGTGATTGGTTTGTTCAGGCTTTAAAGCTATCAATTTTAGGTTTATAGTCAAGAACGATTTACTTGTCAATAGATTTTGCTAATAGCCTAAGACCCGTCAGGTTTTTATAAACCTGACGGGTCTCACTAATTCACACCAACCAAATAATCAATAACGAGAGGAGGGCCATCACAAAGCAAAACAGAAAAAACGCACCCCACGGAAATGTCCATTCGGGTTCTTCGCCAAGTTCTTTGTAGAGGTAGTTGCGCAGGAGGGTTGTATTTTTGGTGTTGGCTTTAAAAACGGCATCAAATGCATCACCGAACAGAGGGATCAGGCCTACAAAAAATTCGATGAGCATGTTGCGGATCATTTTTCGTTTAACAATTCGGTCGGCACCGGCTTTTTTGGCTTCATGCAATACGTAGAGGGATAATATCAACCCGACAAAATCACCCACGCCGGGGATAAGTCCGATAAGGGGACTAAGCCCAAACCGGAATTTGGTAAACGGCACGCGAATATTGCTGTCGGTGTAATAGCTAAATCGGTCAAGACGTTCGAGGGTGCGCTTGTGATCTGATTGGGTGGGTGTAGTCATCGTGGAGGATTGAGTATTTACAATTAATATACTAAACAAAATTGACCTGACAGCATGCCCGTTTTTTTATGGGTTTCTGTCAGCGTCGGGATGGCTGTTCACAACCCACAACGTCGAACTACGCTCCGCTTCGTACGCGGTCAGGTTGTTTGTTTACATAATTTATGCCTTATGGAACTCTTTGAATAAATTAAAGTTAGCTTAAGAAAGCTATCCAAGGTTTTCGGATAAGAAATACGTATGGTACTGCTGAACTGCGTTGTAAAAAAAGAAACGTTCTTGTAGTACTCAAGTTGGTCAATATGGAAAAAAAATCTACACTAAATCCGGTTGGGAAAGATGAGCGAATACACGTTCTTGATGCGCTGCGTGGATTTGCAATTTTTGGGATTTTGATGATCAACATCCAGGTATTTAGTGGATATTCTTACATGATGGATGGCCTTCAAAACGAATTGCTGCTGGCCGACTGGAATTCATTTTTTGACAAACTTCATACCATATTTTTCAGGGGGAAATTTTATACGCTTTTCTCTCTGCTTTTTGGAATTGGTTTTGCAATCCAGTTCATCAGGGCCTCATCAACGGACCGATCGTTTACAGCCCATTTTAGCCGCCGGCTTTTCTTCCTTTTATTGATTGGCATTGTTCATCTTTGGGCGATCTGGTTCGGTGATATCCTCGTTTTATATGCAATTTGTGGCTATCTATTAATTCTATTCAAAGGATTTTCGAACCGTGGATTGCTATGGACAGCATTTTTTATCCTGCTTCTGCCCGGCTTAAATTCCTGGTATTTGGATGCGTATGATGGCGGCTACACCACAACTCTTTATCAGTGGTTGTCCGAAAGTTGGCGGGTTTTGGATTTACCCGTTGAATCAGATGAGTTTTACACCTTTCGGATGTATGATTTAGCAGCTGTAATACAAAGCGATTCGTGGAGTACATTTTTCTCATTTAATTATTTGGGGCCGCTACTTAGGGGGTATATGTATTCGTTTGATGGTCGCTTTTTTAAAGTTCTGGGAATTTTTGTTGTAGGATTTTGGACGGGCCGGCAGTTGCTTTTACATAAAATTCATGAAAACCGACCATTTTTGATCAAAACAGCGGTTGTTGGCCTGCTGTTGGGAATTCCGATGAATATTATCTTTGCAATGGAAGATCCCATCAACCTAATAAATGGTTGGTATCCTTGGGTTACAGATACTCTTACCACGTTTCGCTACATCATTCTTACAGCAGGATATGTTGCACTGTTTATGCTCCTTTTTCAAACCGGCCTTAAAAATTTGTTAAACAGACTTTTTAGCGCTGTCGGCAAAACAGCCCTTTCAAACTATATTCTGCAATCTATCCTCGGCATTTTTCTTTTTTATGATGTGGGATTAGGCCTTGGAAAGCATTTGGGCTTAGCGTTGCTGACCCTGTTTGTGGTCATCATATTTTTATTTCAGGTCATCATTAGCGAGCTGTGGTTAAAACGGTACAAGTATGGTCCCCTTGAGTGGATATGGCGCGTTCTTACATATGGGCGCTACATAAAAAATCGGATTGAATAAGAAAGAAACATCTTAGCAGTTTTAAAGTTAGTGGTGCCTGAACGCGAGCCCGATTTATCACAAGCAGTATGCTCATCATGTTGATGATCGGCTCGGAAATGGTTTAATCGTCTTACGAATTCTTCAATGGTTATGATTATGAAATTCTTCCTTCCTTTAATTTTTCTCTTACTCGCTCCAAACCTTTGGGATGTAAATCTCCAGGATCAGTTAAAACAAATAGATGATGAATTTTCCGGGAGTGTGGGTGTTTATGTAAAGCATTTGGGTGATGGCGCAACGGTAAATTATCAAACCGATCGTGATTGGTACCTCGCATCAACCGTTAAAATTCCAATCGGAATTGCCATACTGCAAAAGGTTGAAGAGGGTGAACTTTCGTTGGATGATGAACTGGTTGTTAAGGAATCTGATTTTGTAGATGGAAGCGGTGATTTGATGTGGCAGGATCCCGGAATTTCGTACTCCCTGTTAGAACTATTAACCAGAATGATTAGAGATAGCGACAGTACAGCTACGGATATACTCATCCGTTTTCTCGAGGAAGAAAAATTAAATGAACATATTCGTGAACGCATTATCAGCGATGGGATTGAGCCTATTACAACTATTTTACAGGTTCGGTATGATGCTTATGGAGAAATCCACGAGAATGCTGCGAACCTTACAAACATGAACATCATAGAATTGAAAGGCGTAACCCCAATGGCAAGCCGATTTGATGAACTTCTTCGCATATTAGAGATCAACGAGAATGACATTCTTGTAAACTCTATTCCGGATGCTTTTGAGCAATATTATCAAAGAAAGTTAAATTCGGGTAGCTTAGAGGCAATGGGAGTAATGCTGGAAAAACTCGCTGAAGGAGAATATCTAAATGAAGAGCATACAACAATCCTGCTCGACATCATGAAAAGTGTAACCACAGGAACCCGCCGTATTCAGGCAGGTTTACCCGATGGAACGGAGTTCGCACATAAAACCGGAACCCAAATTGGACGGGCATGCAATATGGGAATTGTTTATTTGGAGGATAAAGATCCTGTTGTAGTGGCAGCTTGTGCCGAAAATTATGGGGAACTCCGCGAGGCCGAAGAAGTTTTTGAGAAGGTGGGACGAACGGTATCAAACAATGTTTTGAATGGATCGATATAAAGTACCCTTTTGTATTTTTCGGAAAGATTATTCTTTGATATAATAGCTGAAGTAAATTCCTGCAGCAATTTCCAGCACGTTCGAATCAATTTGAACAGGTGTAGAATGCGAATCTGTTGTTCCATCCCCCAATTGGCCGTGTATATTAGCTCCCATTCCCCATAGTTGTCCATTGGTTTTAACAAATAAAGTATGCCTGTTTCCTCCAACGGCACGTTTGACCCCTGAATCTATCAATATTGGATTTGTACGTAACTCTGTACTTCCATCGCCAAGTTGTCCGGAACTGTTATTCCCCATTCCCCACAATTCATCATCATTTGTGATGTAAAGACTGTGATCTCTTCCTGAGTTTACATATTTAACGTTTGAAGCTATTTGTACAGGGGTTGGATGGCCCGTCAAGGTTCCATCACCCAATTGACCGGAGGCATTACTTCCTACAGCCCATAAAGTCCCACCAGATTTTAGATAAAGCGTGTGTCGCTGTCCTGCTGCTGCTTGTTCTACATTAGAATCAATTTGTACCGGTGTAGTTATAAACTCTTCAGGATTACTGCTTACCTGATTATTAAGATTTCTTCCCGTGCCCCATAAAGTACCATCTTGCTTTATAAACAGACTATGCCATTCTCCAATCGCAACGGATTTTATACCTGTCGAAACTTGGGCCGGTTCTATTCTTGATGTGGTTGTTCCGTCGCCAAGTTGACCTTCACTGTTATCCCCCATGGCATAAAGTTCACCACTATTGGTTACATACATACTATGGATTTCACCACCGGCGACTTCTTTAACATCCACAGTGATTTCAACCGGTATATATCTGTCTGTAGTTGATCTGTCTCCAAGTTGTCCATGGTGATTGTAACCGATTCCGTAAAGAGTTCCATCGGTTTTTATAAATAAACCGTGCCATGATCCCGCTGTTATTTTCTCTACATTAAAGGTACTCCATTCCGGCACACTTCTGTCATCTTGGGTACCATCACCCAGCTGTCCATTAAAATTGTAGCCCGTTGCCCATAAGGTATTTACAAGCGGCACAAATACAGCAATCACATTTTTTGGCCCGTTAATCAGGATGTCTTTGGAAGTTTCTTCACCTGACAAATCTCCCTCCCAATGGGTGAAAAGCCAATCATCTGCAGCTTCTGCTGTTAAACGAATATTAGTGCCATATTTATAATCTTCCGTTTTGGATGCACTTATAATCTCTTCTGTAACTGTACCTTCTCCCTCTGTATTAATGGTGAGTGGATAATCTTTGTGTTTAAAAACAGCCGTGACTTGCTTATCCGTATTAAATGTGAGTTTGCCGGGATTTGTAGATATCTCTAAATCTCCACTCCAACGCTCAAATATCCAGTTATTTTCCGCTTGTGCATTAATTTCAACCTCTGTCCCCTCATCGTATGTGCCATTAGAAGGAGTGATTGTACCCGCCTCTTCCGGACTTACTTTGGTTGTTAAATTGTATACAGGAGTTGAACCTGTCGACTGACAAGCACCTACATTACATATTATGAGAATTGTTAATGCAAAATGAAATACTCTCATCTTGTTTACCCCTGAATGATTGTTTGTTATTCTCCTTTTTTTAGCTGACTTGTACCCCTGAAAGGAGATGATAATGTGTATAAGATTAACAACATTCAGGTAGATTGATTTACAAAATCCTTTAAGGATTTTGTAAATATCATGTAAAATTGCCCATCAATAGAAAAGGCGAGTAAAAAAATATAATCAGGAAGTATTTAATGAGCTTTTAAGTTTTGCACCCGTGTAATTTCAAATAAGAAAATTAGAAGATGTGTGAGCACTCTCGGATAACTTATTTTTTACTTCTTACCATCATTTCTTGAATAACCGTATCCAGTGGTATTTCTTTTTCTACCAACAGAACCAGCAAGTGGAAAATGAGGTCGGCACTTTCGCCCACGGTTTCCGACTGTTTTTTATTTTTTGATGCAATGATTGTTTCAACGGCTTCTTCACCTACTTTTTGAGCAATTTTATCGATCCCTTTTTTAAAAAGTTTGCTGGTGTAAGATCCTTTGGGAAGTTCAGCTTTTCGTGTGATGAGTAGTCGTTCGAGGTCATATAAAAATTCAATTTCTTCTTTAGCCATACAATAGGTTACTTGGTTAATTTGGGTGAGAGCCGCACGCAGATTCCTTCGTTGTGCATTGTTAATTTTAAATCTTCAATTTCTATTTCGCGAAAGTGAAAAATACTGGCCGCAAGTACTGCATTCGCTTTTCCAATGGTAACGGCATCACAGCAGTGCTGTTTGGTTCCCGCCCCGCCGCTTGCAATTACAGGAATAGTTACCTGTTCATTTACTTGTTTTAGAAGCTCCAGGTCAAAACCTGATTTTGTGCCGTCGCGATCCATACTGGTCAATAATATTTCTCCGGCACCCAGCTCTTCCGTTTTTAATATCCAATCAATTGCGTCCAGTCCGGTAGCTTCAGAGCCACCTTTTACAAATACTTCCCAATGGTCACCCACACGTTTGGCGTCCACAGCAGCCACAATGGCCTGCGAACCAAATGCGTCGGATGCGCGGGTAATTAAATCCGGGTCACGAACGATAGCACTGTTCAGAGAAACTTTATCTGCACCGGCTTTTAAAATGGCTTCAATTTCTTCCACCGATTTTATACCGCCGCCAACGGTAAACGGGATATTAATTTCTTTGGCAATTTTTGTAACCAGCTCTACCAGTGTCTTTCGCTTCTCTTTGGTGGCTGTTATATCAAGAAAAACCAGTTCATCAGCGCCCTCGGCAGTGTATCTTTGAGCAAGCTCAACAGGATCACCCGCATCTCGCAAGCCAACAAAGTTCACCCCTTTAACGGTGCGACCGTCTTTAATATCCAAACAGGGTATGATTCTTTTTGTGAGCATGTAATTAGAAAATAAGATAGCAGTTTTATCGGAAAATAAAGTGCTCTGGCAGAAGCTTTATGAGTTTATATGTAGCTCGGACGTCCTCGTCCGAGAACCTTCGAGATCAGAATCTCCCGACTTTAAAAGGGGTAGGAGATGCCGGATCGGGGTCCGGCATGACGTAAAAAATGGATAACGTAATAATTGTTAACTTCGATCTCGTTACTTAGCTCTGCTGCGTAACAAACTTTGATCAATGAAATAAACTCATTTAAACCCAGCCATTTCTTTTAGGGTAATTTTATTCTCGTAATACGCTTTTCCAACCACCACTCCGTAGAGGTTTTTTTCATTCAGTGTGGTCAGATCCTGCAGGTTCGATACGCCTCCCGATGCAATCCAGTTCAGTGATGGAAATCGTTTCTGTAGATCAATGTACATTTCAGTATTAGGACCACTAAGCATGCCATCGCGAGAAATATCTGTACTGAGAACAGTTTGTAAACCAGCTTCAATTAATGGGTTTAAAAAATCTTCTATGGATTTATCAGACGTTTCCAGCCAGCCGCCATAAGCCATTTTCCCATCTTTAAGATCCAGGCCAAGAATTATTTCCTTTGGATTATTTCTCACCGACTCCAGAAATCCATCTGGTTTTTTTACCGCCATGGATGAACAGATTACCCCGCTTAAACCGGCCTCCAGCAACACATCAATATCATTTTGAGACCGAACCCCGCCACCGGTTTGAACCGACAACCCCAATTCATTAATAATCTCTTTTATGATAGGGAGGTTTTCAAACGCTCCACTCTTTGCACCATTCAGATCTACAACATGAATATGATCAAACCCAGCTTTTTTAAAAAATTCTGCTTCCTTTAGGGGATGTTGATTGTACACAGTTTTTTGTTGGTAATCTCCTTTTTTTAAACGGACAACTTCTCCATCAAGCAGATCAATAGCGGGAATAACTTTCATCAGAGCAATTTTTTTTAAAGATATTCAATTTTATAATAGAAACCTCAGGTCAGCGACCTGAGTTACGGGCACAACCAAAACGTAACGCGGCGTCGCTGACCCGCGCTCATCTTGCATCTTAGAACCTGAGTTCGATTGTTCAATAGACCTGATGAGCGTACCCGTGCCAGAGTTTTTCTGGTCCCGACCCTCGGGGCTTTTACGGGTTCCTGTCAGCGCGCATATCATAACACACAGCGCTTCAGAGCAAATGTTTAAATCGTTGGGTTATTAAAAACGGTAAGATATGGATTTGAATGTAAAAGTCCCCCTTAATAAAGGGGGATTAGGGGGATGTTCATTCGTGACTTAATTCAAACAAAGGATTTAAAATGTTAGAATCTGAGTGCCATTGTTAAATTGACCTGACAGCATGCCCGTGCCAGTGTTTTTCTGGTCCCGATCCTCGGGGCTTTTACGGGCTTCTGTCAGCGTCGAGAGTCACCATAACCCACAACGCAGACAGGAACTACGCTTCGCTTCGTACGCTGTCAGGATGTTGTATTACTCGGTGTGTTGTCAACCATCGCCAAAAAATTTTGAAGCAACAGCGACCCAACCTGGCCTGATTTTTCAGGGTGGAATTGAACGCCCATATAATTTTCATGAGCAACCACTGCAGTGAAATCATTTATGTAATTGCAGGATGCAAGTGTGTAGTCATCCATCGGAGCGTAATAGCCATGTACATAATACAGGTAATGATCTGCACCGATACCGGTTAACAAATCATGATCTTTTAGTGGGGTAAATTGATTCCATCCCATATGCGGGACTTTATCAACGGTGGGATCAAATTTTTTGAGCTTTCCCGGAATAACTCCCAACGTTGTGCAATTTCCCTCTTCAGATGATTCATATAGCAGTTGCATTCCAAGGCAAATACCAAGCACAGGTTTTTTGGTTTCTTGAAGCCAAATATCAAGATCGCGAGCCCGAAGATCATCCATCGCCGCTGCGGCATGGCCCACCCCCGGAAAAATAATTCCGTCGGCTTTCTCCAATTTCTCTATATCATCTGATACAAAGTAATCAGCTCCCAAACGGTTTAATGCATTTGAAACTGAAGCAAGATTACCCGCCTGATATTTTATGATTCCAATCAATTTAAATGATTCCTTTAGTGGAGGGGAGAATTCCCTTTATTCGTTCGTTTCGGCTAATCGAAAAACGTAAAGCTTTAGCAAAACCCTTAAATATAGATTCTACAATATGATGTTCATTTTTTCCGATAGCATCAACATGCAGAGTCGCTTTTACGTTCATGGCCAGCGTATAAAAAAAGTGTTCCAGCATTTCTGTTGGAAAATCTCCCACGTACTCTCTTTTTAAATCTACATTCCATAGCAGGTAAGGGCGGTCGGAAAGGTCGATTGCCACGGTTGCCTGAGCTTCATCCATCGGTAAAACAAATCCATATCGCTGAATTCCCGCTTTATTTTCCGAGATTGCCTCGCGAATAACCTGTCCCAGCGCAATGGCTGTATCTTCAATGGTGTGATGTTCATCCACCTCCAAATCACCATCACAAACAAGTTCCAAATCCACTAATCCGTGTCGGGCAATCTGATCCAGCATGTGATCAAAAAAGTTGAGTCCGGTTTTGATATTGCTTTTCCCCGTTCCATCCAGATTTATAGATACCGAAATTTTCGTCTCTTTTGTATTTCGTGTGATGGAAGCTTTTCGACTCGGAAAAAGAATAGATCGGCAAAGCTCTGTCCAGTTGTCTGATTCTTCAACTATATTTCCATTTGATTCAAATTGATACAATGAATCTTTTTTGATAACACCATCCGCCTCATTTTCATCAAACGAACTGTTGTTGATTCCCTCATTTTCTACCAACGTTTTTTGCTGATCAGTCAACGAGTCGACATCAAATGAAAGCTCGGCGCTCGATTCAGTCAGCTGTTTTAAGCTGTAAAGTGCGCCTTCGGGAAGCAGGTTATCACTGGTTGATGAAAGGGCAGTGGGATGGATGTATATTTTCATAGGAGTTCTATTCGGTTTCGTGGCAAAAAGATCTCCCCTCGAGGGGAGGATATTCCAAAGCGTTCAGCATTGGAATGGGTGGGGTGTCTGGGCTTAGCGTAGCCACATGGACACCCCTCAGATAAAACCGGGAACGTCCGGCTTTATCATCTCCCCTGAAGGGGAGATCTATGCCCCCTCATTCCAAAATTTCCTTCAACGTCTTCAAAAACCTCACATTCTCATCAGGCATACCAATGGTAAGCCGTAAACAATCTTCGCAAAGCGGTTCATTTCCCCGATATCGAACAATGATGCCTTTTTCAGCTAATTTTTGATAGATTTCTTTGGCATTCTTAATCTTAAAAAGCAGAAAATTAGCATTGGATGCATATACAATTTCAACCGCATCGCTGTGGCTGAGTTCGTCAGCAACATAATCCCGTTCATCCCGAATTTTTTTGATGTTGAACTTCATCAGATCCAGATTTTCAAAAACCTTCAGTGCTGTATCTGCCGTTAGCTTATTAATGTTATAAGGCGATTTAACACGAAGCATATAGTTGATGATCTCAGGACTGGAAATCGCAACTCCCAACCGTGCACCCGCTAATCCCATCGCTTTGGAAAACGTTTGCAACACCACCAAATTCGGGAATTGCTGTACCATTTCTGCCATCGACTCCTGACGACTAAAATCGATGTAGGCTTCATCAACCACAACAATTCCGGGAAACTGACTCACCATCTTAAGCAGGTCCGTGCGTTTTAGGTCGTTTGCCGTTGGATTATTGGGTGAACAGAGAAACAGGATTTTCGTGGTGCTGTCTGCCTGCTCAATAATTTCAGTCGGTTTTAGCTGAAAATTTTTTGTGAGTTGAACCTCTTTAATCCCAACGTTATTGATATTCGCAGTAACTTTGTACATCCCATAAGTGGGCGGTGTGATGAGGATAGAATCCTGTGCGGGTTCACAAAAAATTCTCATCAACAGATCAATCGGCTCATCACTTCCCACTCCGAGAAAAATATTTTCGAAATCTACGCCACGGTATTCCGCAATCTTCTTACGAAGAACATCTTGCGTGGGGGATGGATATCGATGCAGATCTAATGAATTACGCACCGGTGATCCAAAACTATTTTCGTTGGCATCCAGCAAAATTCCCTCATTAAAATCATCCCGCGCACTTCTGTAGGGAGTGAGATCAAGAATATTTTTGCGGATCAGGGATTTGATATCAATGTTGGGCATAGGTAATGGTGCGTTGGTATTCAGTTATTTTAATTTATTTAATCGTAAAGTTACGGCGTTTTTATGTGCATCCAGACCTTCAATATCGGCAAGGGTTTCCACGGTTGGACCTAAGTTTTTTAGTCCCTCTTCCGAGATTTTTTGCAGGGTAATAAATTTTTGAAAACTGTGGAGTGATACGCCACTGTACATGCGTGCATATCCGTAAGTTGGAAGCGTATGATTCGTCCCTGAGGCATAATCACCCATACTTTCTGCGGTCCACGGACCTATAAAAACGGAGCCGGCATTGCTTACATTTTCTGCTAAATCATCCGCATCCTTTGTGTTGATGATGAGATGTTCAGGGGCGTATTCATTGGAAAAGTCCATCGCCTGCCGGGTTGATTCCACAAGGACTGTAAAACTTTGATCCAGTGCATCTGCAGCAAACTTTTTGCGGGGTAGCTGATCGAGTTGTTTTTGCACTTCGTTATTAATTGCATCCAAATCAGCATTTTCGGTAATCACCAGAACTACCTGGCTGTCGGAACCGTGTTCTGCCTGCGACAACAGATCTGCGGCGATGAACTCAGGGTCAGCGGTTTCATCAGCAATAATCAGTACCTCAGACGGGCCGGCCGGCATATCGATGGAAACCATCGCTTCACTGTTTTGGAGAATCATTTTCGCGGCGGTAACATATTGATTACCGGGTCCGAAAATTTTGTCCACTTTGGGGACCGTTTCAGTTCCGTACGCCATTCCGGCAATTGCTTGTGCTCCGCCGGATTTCACAACCGCAGTGGCACCAATTTTTTTTGCGATATAGAGAATGGAATCCGGAATGGTATTGTCTTTTTGTGGAGGAGTTGCAATCACAATGGTTTTACAACCGGCTACGAGCGCAGGAATTCCCAACATCATCGTAGTGGATGGGAGGGGAGCCGTTCCACCCGGAATATACAGTCCAACCCGTTCGATGGGTTTTGCTACCCGACTGCAAACAACTCCCGTCATTGTTTCCACTTCAAGAGATCCTGAAAACTGTTCGCGGTGAAATTTAAATATGTTATTCATCGCCCGGTCAATCGCTTCCTGAACGTTTGGGTCGAGATTGACCTTCATCTCAGCCGGGTTTACAACTAACGGATCGACAGTAATCCCATCAAACTTTTGGGTGTATTTTTGGATGGCTTTATCTCCATCTTTTTGCACATCATCAAGAATAGGTTGTACCTGACTAAACACCGATGCAAAGTCCATTTTTGGACGCCGGCACAGAGCTTCAATTTCTTCAGTGGAGAGTGAGTTGTAGGTGTATCTTTTCATTTGATAATTCTGAGTATTAAGTATTAAGTATTGAGTATCAAGTATGGTCAAACTCGATAAAATAATAGTTCTGAAATTAGAAGTCCCTCAGCAATAAGCCCCGGGTTGATATTTTTATTAATTTGAGTTTTTAAACCTGATACTCAATACCTAATACCCCATACTCAATACTTGTATCTATTTAAACTATCATCGATTCAATCGGCAGCATCACAATTCCTGTGGCTCCGGCATCTTTAAGCTGTTCCATTACATCCCAAAAAGTGGCCAAAGGTATCACTGTATGAATAGCAACCATTCCATTATCGGCCAATGGCATCACGGTTGGACTTTTCAGTGAGGGAATAATTTTTTTGATTTCAGGAACGGATTCCTGCGGTGCATTCATCATAATATATCTGCTTTTAGCCGCAAACTGGTATCCCTCAATCCGCTGCAAAATCTTTTTCACCAACTGTTGCTTCCCTTCCGACAGTGGCTTCTTTGTCTGAACAAGCTGTGTTTCGGATTGAAACATCTCTTCAATTTCTACAAGTCCGTTGGCTTTCAGCGTACCGCCGGTTGAAACGAGGTCGGTAATAGCATCGGCAATTTCGAGGCGTGGAGCAATTTCCACAGAACCCGAAAGTGTAATAATGTCGGCTTCCACACCTTTACTTTCGAGATAATTTCGTGTGATGTTCGGATAGCTTGTAGCAATTCTTTTTTTATTCAAATCTTTGACAGATTTAATATCACCCTCTTTGGGTACTGCTATAGACAGACGGCAAACCCCATAATTTAAGCCGCGTAAAACAATTACATCAACGCCATCTTCAGCGACAACATTAGCGCCAACAAATCCCAGGTCACAAACGCCATCATTTACATATTCGGGAATATCATCATCCCGGATCAGTAAAAGTTCAACATCAAAATTCTGACATTTTACGAGCAGACTTCTTTTATAATCATCAAATTCAAGACCGATGCCTTCCAGAAGATTTATGGTTTTATCCGTTAACCGACCGCTTTTTTGAACGGCAATACGTAAAGAGGTAGTAGAATCAAGAGTTCTCATAGGTACAAGTTAGTATAGTTGTAAAAATTTTTAGTGGACAAAAAGAAGAGGGATAATTATGCAAAATGCCCGTGGCTATCGAGGTTGTGATAGCGATGATGATAAGAGGTATGAAAGTTGCGTCGTTTCATGAGCGTAAAAGTAGGAGTTTTAAGGTTATAATACCAACTTTGTAAGGGCTAAAACTCAATCAAATAAAACAACATTCCATAAATGTTAAGTAAATAGAATGTTGCTATCTTTTGCTTTTTTGTGAGTAATTAACAGGTTATTTTATGTAGAAATAAACCTATCAGGAAAAGTAATTAGTTTATGAAAACAATCGCTCAGCTAACATATATACCGCTATACACCGAACACCCCAAAGACAAGGTTCAGGATTTGCTTGAATTTGTTGCCCAACACGATGTGGAAGTGGATGTAAATTATTTATCTACCAGTGTAAAAGGGGATACGGAAGTGGTTTTTGAACTCATACGTGAAATTTACGACACAATGGCCATTGAAGGTGAGACCTTTCGATTTCATGTAGAGCTTTTGAGTCCAACAGGAGAGTAAATCATCCATAGCCGTTCTAATTCTACTATCGTTGTACGAATTCGGAGCAAACACCGTTTCTATTTTGTATCTTTAATGCTTTGTAATTTTTAGCATCTCTATATAATGACCCAAATTCGGAATTTCTGTATTATTGCGCACATTGATCATGGGAAATCTACGCTTGCTGACCGTCTCCTGGAACGAACAGGAACCATAAGCGAGCGGGAAATGCAGGAGCAGGTTCTGGATGATATGGACCTGGAACGGGAGCGCGGAATCACGATTAAAAGTCATGCCATTCGTATGAAGTATAATCGGTCGAAGAAAGAAGAGTTCATCTTTAACCTGATTGACACTCCCGGCCACGTTGATTTTGCCTACGAGGTTTCGCGGGCATTAAAAGCTTGTGAAGGTGCCATTTTGGTGGTTGATGCAGCACAGGGAGTGGAAGCTCAAACCATTTCAAATCTCTATCAGGCAATCGATCAGAATCTTGAAATCATTCCTGTCCTCAATAAAATTGATCTTCCCGGGGCTGATCCCGAAGGAGTAGGGCAACAGATTGTTGATTTAATCGGCTGTGAGTTTGAAGATATTCTAACGGTTTCCGGTAAAACCGGTGAAGGGGTCGATGAACTTCTTGAAGCAATTGTTGAACGCGTTCCGGCTCCAAAACAAGAAGTAGATAAGCCGTTAAAAGCGTTGATTTTCGATTCTATTTTCAACACATATCGTGGGTCTATCGCTTACATCCGTGTGATGGAAGGGACACTGAAAAAAGGCGATGAAATTCTGTTCATGGCTTCAGGTAAAGAGTATGATGCCGAGGAGATCGGTTATCTGAAGTTAAAAAAAGAACCTTGCGAAGAGCTGAAAGCCGGTGATGTTGGGTATGTTGTGGGAAGTGTTAAATCGCTGCAAGATGCACGGGTTGGTGATACCATCACACATCAAAAACGGAAGGCAGAAACACCTATTGCCGGTTACAAAGATTCGCAACCGATGGTGTTTAGTGGAATTTTTCCCACAGAAAGTGAAGATTTTGAAGATTTACGATCAGCCCTTGAAAAGCTTCAGCTGAATGATGCGTCATTGAAGTATGAGCCGGAAACATCAAAAGCACTTGGCTTTGGGTTTCGTGCAGGGTTTCTGGGACTTCTACATATGGAAATTGTTCAGGAGCGTCTCGACCGGGAATTTAATATTGATATCATCACCACGGTTCCCAACGTTCAGTACGAAGTTGAAACCAATTTCAAGGGTGAGCGCGGCAGAAAATTTGTCGATAATCCGAGCGAAATGCCGGATGCTGGAAAAATTGAAGCAGTTTGGGAGCCCTACATTAAGGCCAGCATCATTACGCCGGCTGACTATATTGGTCCGATCATGTCGCTTTGCCAGGATCGTCGTGGGATTTATGTGAATCAGATTTTTATGCAGGGAAATCGAGTAGAGATTGTCTATGAACTTCCAATGGCAGAAGTGGTATTCGACTTTTATGATAAACTTAAAAGTGGAACTCGTGGATATGCATCGCTCGATTATGAACTTTTAGAATACCGAAAAGGGGATTTGGTACGTTTGGATATTTTGCTGAACGGAGATCCGGTTGATGCTCTATCAAGTATTACGCACAGGGACAAAGCCTATGAACAGGGCCGCAAGATTTGTGCAAAACTAAAGGAACTTATTCCCAGTCAGCAGTTTGAAGTAGCCATACAGGCCGCAATTGGATCGAGGGTGATTTCCCGTGATACAATCAGGGCTTTACGCAAAGATGTAACCGCAAAATGCTATGGTGGCGACATTAGCCGAAAACGTAAACTGATTGAAAAACAAAAAGCAGGTAAAAAACGGATGAAGCAGGTAGGCACCGTTGAAATACCACAAGAAGCGTTTTTGGCCGTTTTATCCATGGACGATGTAGATTAAAATATTATGCTGAAGAAATCCTTATTACTGCTCTTATTCTCACTATTTTTTACAATAACTGCTCACGCTCAGTTCGAAGATCCCGATATTCAAAAAGTGGATCGATCGGAGAGAAGTGAATTTCAAAGCCAGTTTTCTGAAATTGGCTGGACCGGACAGGGACTTTACAATCCTACTACCATTGATCGTATACCAACTATTGAACTCAGGTCCCGGCTTCAGGCTGTGTATGGTGACCCCACACAAGTAATTGGTGATCTGATCAACAGAAATGATTATCGACCGGGAAAAGCCGTACAGTTTGAATATTGGTTTATTATTGATGACGAAATCCCAATGATGGTTCTTGATTTAGACGGGCCCTTCGAAGATGGACTCGTGTATGTTGGTGCAAGCAGATACATTGATTTAATGCCACAGGTAAAGCGTACATTTACACGCGATTTAATGCAAGTTGGGGATGATATGCAACCTTTTAGCGACTATTTTTATTCACCGGAACGTGACCAATGGTATTTAGTAGAATATGCGGATGGTGAATTTAACCATGAACCCATTGATCGCCCTTCCTTTAACTAACTGATAAAACCTACGTTGAGTAAAAAAAAGAGCTTTTCAGATAACTTTAAATTTTGGGACAACGATCCTGAAAAAACAAAACAAGAAGAAAATCATGCTAAACACTGGGCACGAGAGTGGTTAGATGCGTTGGTTTGGGCGGCGATTGCAGCAATTATACTCCGGACGTTTTTCTTTGGAGCTTACCGGATACCGACGCCTTCAATGGAGAAAACGCTGTTGACCGGCGATTTCTTGATTGTAACAAAATTGGCGTATGGCCCCCGAAGTCCTATGACCATATCCGTTCCTTTCACAAATATCTACGTGCCTGGAATAGATTTGCCCTGGTTCAGATTTCCCGGTTATACGGATATCGAACGTGATGATATTTTCGTCTTCAATTATCCGATAGATCGCGGACCTGTTTCCATGAAAACCAATTATATTAAAAGGGCAGTAGGCATGCCCGGAGATCAAATTCGGATTGAAGATAAGGAACTGTATGTGAATGGTGAGCTATCGGAAGAATACAGCACCATGATGCAGAACTATAGAGTTCAAGTGCGCGAACGTATTCGACTAAGCCCCTCAAAGGTTCGAGAGGCTGGAGCGGCTATTGTTCAATCCGGAAATGGAAGCCATATAATGAATATGACACAAGAAGTAGCGGATGAAGTATCATCATGGCCAGAAGTAAATTCGATTGAGCCATTTGTATTGCCGGATGATTTTGATACGTTTGGCAGACGTAATTTCAATTTCTCTGAAGGATTTACCAACCATGATAACATGTATGAGTTTACCGTTCCTTTTAAAGGCCAGGAATTGACTCTTACGGATGAAAATTGGAATATTTATCAGGATATTTTACAACGCTACGAAAATAATGATGTTCAAAAAGATGGGGATAATTTCATTATCAACGGTGAAGAAACCAATCAGTACACTCTTGAGATGGATTACTACTTTGCAATGGGCGACAATCGCGACGATAGTGAAGACAGCCGCTACTGGGGATTTGTACCGAACGATCACGTGATTGGAAAAGCAAGCCTTATCTACTTTTCTTGGGATGGTGAAAGATGGCTCCCACGATTTGACCGGATTTTTGATATGATTCACTAATAGTCTTGAGATTTGAGTATTGAGTCATGAGAATTTAATGACGTGCGCACAAAATAGCGCAAGGGTCTCCCTTGTGCTCCATCCATTACTTATGCCCTCCGTTCAACTCCGGCAGGATCTCCGCTTCGCTATGAACTCTGCCGGGTTTCACTTCTCTTTTAAATAGCGCAAGTAATCATTGCGGACCCCGATCCGCAATCTTTTGGCTATATACCTGAGTTCGACTATAAAATTCATGATTAATCGAACTCAGGTTTCAAGTTGATATTTGGTTTCTATCCGAATCCGACAGGCTGAAAGCCTGACATAACCCAGCCTATGGCAACGCCATAGGTAACAAAGGTGATGGAACACACCGCAGGCTGAAAGCCTGAAATAGTACAAATTAGAATCTCTGGAACTATCTGTTTTGAGGCTTTCAGCCTCCCCATCCCGGAAATTACCTTACCCCAGAGCGTCGCTCTGGGCTGAGTTATCTCAGGCTTTCAGCCTTATTTATCTCTGCTCATTTACGATAAAGGATAGTCCGTCCGAATGGGCTTTTTAAAAGACATTATTAATCGAACTCAAGTTACTACTTTTAGAAATGTTCAGATATTTGGTTCCTTTTTAGTTTATAGAATCATCCCTTTTTTTTGCCTTGGCAAGCAGGTAAAGTTTTCCTTTGAGACCTGCGCAAAGAGAAACCGGAGTAGCCAGCAGTAGAATTAGGGTGATAAAAATCGCTGTTTTTTTTGCATATTTCAATGAATTTAGAATTAAAGGAATGGGCGTAGAGAGTTTTATAAAAAACGTCTTATCTTGTCAGGTGCGCTTCAATTTCAAATAACACAACTCATGAATATACAGATCACAAAATCAGATAAAAGCAGAATTTCGGAAGTTGATTTTGATAAATTAGAATTTGGCAAATTGTTTTCCGATCACATGATCGACATGAAATTTAAGGATGGAAAATGGGGAGCGCCGGAAATTAAACCTTACGGACAGATCAGCTTTCATCCATCTATGCACGCCCTGCACTACGGACAATCTGTATTTGAAGGAATGAAAGCCTACTACGTGGATGATGAAACCATCAATCTGTTTCGGCTTGATGACCACCACGAACGCATCAGTAATTCATCAAGGAGAATGTGCATCCCTGAAATGGATAAAGAGGCGTTCATTTCGAGTATTAAAGAGCTGATTAAACTGGATCACCAATGGGTGCCAAAAAAGTTTGGACACTCTTTGTACTTGCGTCCGTTTGTTTTTGCATCCCAAGAATATATTGCGGCACGAGCTGCTTCAGAATATCGGTTTATCGCCATTACCAGTCCGGTTGCGGCATATTATAAGGAAGGGTTCAATCCTGTAAAATTGACAACGTCCGAAAATTTTGTGCGCGCCGTGAAAGGCGGAACAGGAGAAGCCAAAGCCGCCGGAAATTATGGCGGCAGCTTTTTGCCAGCTCAAAAAGCACAACAGGCAGGATATACTCAAATTATTTGGCTGGATGCAAAAGAGCACAAATACGTGGAAGAAGTTGGCACCATGAATATCTTCTTTTTGATTGGTGACACGCTCGTAACGCCCAAATTGGGCGGCACGGTTCTTCGGGGAATTACCCGTCGATCTGTAATTGCATTGGCAAAAGAGTGGGGAGTGAATGTTGAAGAGCGACGCATTTCCATTGATGAAATTTTTGAAGCTGATGCCAATGGCGATCTCAAGGAAGTGTTTGGTTCCGGTACCGCAGCTGTTATCTCACCGGTTGGACTGATCCACCACGAAGGCAAAAACATTACGCTGGATCAGGAGAATATCGGTCCATTTGCCAAAAAAATGTATGATGAAATCACCGGCATCCAATATGGCAAAATTGAAGATCGCCACGGCTGGACGTATCCGGTTAAAGTGAAGTAAGGATTGATAAGACATGGTATTTCTGTTCAACTGTTGAATGTAGAACAATATCGTGGTTAATTAGAGCTTGGGCGAGGTGTGGTTAAGAATAGAAATACCATGTCTGGAGAGGTTGGAATTAGAACCTGCCAGAGTCCGAATGGAATGAGGTCCTGGTAGAGTTCGGGGTTTAAGCTTAGTTACTTTAGATAAATCTGAGCTAGACGAGGTCGTTGTTGTGTGGCGGAAGTTTATGATTAGCCTATGTCAATACCAACTGCTATGAGTTCAAGTTCACTATTGTTAATTGAAATTGAATTCCTTTTATATTTATTGTTTTCCGTAATTTGAAACTGCACTATGAAATAGTGGTCTGCCACTTTATAAATCGAGTAAGAAAATTTAGATTCCTCCACCAGCCACTCAAAATTATCAATCAGATTTTGACATTCCGCTGAATCAGATTCGTTTACAAGAGCATAAACATCTTTGTGAGAGATATGGTCAATTTCTATACCAAACTTAGTTGTTAAATCTTTTATCGTTCGCTCTTTTGCCAGGTAATTTTTGACATCTTCTTCTGCTTTTTCATGACTGGGTAGGCAAGGATTTTTGTGTATTTCATATAACTTTAGCCCGTTTTGAACTTCATAAAGGCTCACATTATTAAATGAAAGGCTAATTATAAATAAGAAAAGGGATAAAATTATTTTCATATTTTTTAATGTAATAATCACGTTGTCACTCTCAAAATACAGCCTTTAAAGAATCTTGACGCATTACAGAGACCGTACTATTAGGTTACTTGAAGGAAATAAAAAGGAGCTTATCTTCTGAT
>JBBDPF010000018.1:0-320923 GCA_040876545.1 Balneolaceae bacterium
CTTTACAAGTGAAAATTAAAAAATTTATTGATATTTAACACAGTACCTGTCAGGTCAAAATAGAACAGTTTCACCAAAGTGTTTTCCATACCGGGGAAGCACTTTTTTTAATTTACATTCCCTTCAAATTTCAGATGTATATTTACTTTATTATTTGAATGTAATTTGTTTTTAAACTGTTTGATTATTACTGCTTAACTTTAGGTCATAATTTTAAATCATAAAGGAAAAACCCATGAAATCCATTTTATTTAATTCCTTCTTTATCGCACTTTTGCTTGCTTTTACAGCTTGTGGTGGTGGAGAAGATCAACAAGACACTACGGCTGAATCGACTGAAAATGCTACCAGAACGATTGAAATAATCGGTACGGATCAAATGAAATTTACGGTTGTAGAAGCAGAAGATGGACTTGTAACCGGCGGACAATCCGGAGAGTTTATAATTCTTGAAGCAATTGAAGCCAGCCCCGGCGAAGAGATTCAGGTTAACCTGCGGACTATCAGTAATATTCCTAAAACCGCTATGGCACATAACTTTGTGCTTCTTGATCTTGATGCAGATGTGGAAGAATTTGCCAGCGCTTCATCAAGAGCAAGTGATAACGAGTATATTGCAGCTGATTACGAAGACAACATAATTGTAGCAACAGGTTTATTGGGCGACGGTGAATCCGACAGCATCACATTTAACGTTCCAGATGAACCGGGAGAATATTATTTTATTTGCACATTTCCGGCTCACTATGGTGCAGGAATGGTTGGAAAAATTATTGTGGAATAAGATTAATATGTAATTTTTTAATTCTTCAAAAAGCCCGGATTATTTCGGGCTTTTTTTATTTCCTCTCTATTTTTTGTTGATGTATTTCCAGGCCAGAAGCAATAAACCCAAATATACAATCATTGCAAACATTACGGCAATAAATCCCTGAGTGATATCTGTGAAATAATGGACCGGTGCATTAATTAAAAGAAGAAGAGGGAACCCAAGAAAGAGGGCCATTCCACTTCCATACACCAAATTAAAGCTCACCGGAGATTTCATGCCTGAATCTAAAATCCGCAGCAGAACCAGTCCCGATTGAAGCGTTCCCGTCATGTTGCCAAAAATTGCCGCAAATCGCTCCAGTTTAAAACCGGCAAATGCACTTTTTGTCAAATAACGAATGACCCACCAGGTAGAAATCGCCACAACTATAGATATCAAAAGAAGCGGCACCCAATACTGACCCACAACTACCAAACTTATGGCCGCAACGGATGCCACAATCATAAAATCCATAAACAGATTAGAAATTCGGGTCATGGTAACATCATCAATAATCTGAGAAATGCTGCCCATATCCATGATTTTTCTAACAAGCAGTGCAACAAGTGCGGCCACAATAAAATGAAACGACCATAGTGTTCGTACTTCATTTTCTGCACCCACATAAACCAGTCCCGTTTCAAAAACCTGTACCAATCCATAGGTGAGGATATAAATCAACCCAATGAGTGCAATGTGAACCGTTAGGGATTCTATCACTTCTGATGAGGTGGTCAGGCGGCCGCTGTCATTACCGTTGCTATCGCTGTGTATGCCGGTTTTGAGATCCTCAGAAAGTACCTGATCTTTTGAAATATACGCTGCCTCTCCGTTTTTGATCCCTCGTTTCACAATCCAAATTCCAGCCGTATAGGCTACTAAAAAACCAATCGCAGAAAAAGTAAGGCCAACAACGCCCCCCGATTCAAACCCGAAGCCTTCCCAGTTATCGCCAATGGTATAGGCAATTCCCGGATTCATCCCGAAAGCAAGAGGTGGCAAAAACCCAATTCCTGCAAACAGATCAGGCATAATTGTATAGATAAGTCCAAGAGCAATTAAAATCCCTAAAATTCCCTGAATCAAATAGGTGATAATAAACGCCATTCCGAATTTCATGGATGAAAGGCCCACCTCTTGTTTGGGAGTTCGTAAGCTCAAACCGATAAAAAGCAGAGCCAGCAAATGATACACGTAGCTGCCTAATCGCTCGGTGGGTAAATCAAGCAGTCCGAGCCCATTTGTACCTACAAGCAGACCTAAAAATCCGGCCAGTAAATTTGCGGGAATTAGATACTTTTGCAGGATTGGTATTCTGCTTCTCATGATAAACGCTGCGGCAAGAAGCACGCCCATCCACGCAAAATCAAGGAAAAAAGTACCGACAGAAATGTCCAGTGTCCAAAAACTCATTTACTGTTTTCTAATGGGTTGAATTCCTTTTTGAAGCCTTCGAATATAAATCTGCCACTGGAGAGCACTTTCTCCATGGAGTGATATCTGAAATGTATGGTCAGTAGTGGTAAGAGTGATTTTGTGATTTTGTTCTACTGACAGGTATCGAATGTCTTCAAGAGAAAGATCATACCGAACCGAGCCGGATGAAATAAGAAAATTCTCGGGCTTTAACTCGCAGTATCCGCTGCCGACATCAATTCGTTCGTGCCGTTTATTCACTCTGTAAATATGACATCCCATTTTTTTGAGAATCACAGAATCTTTATCCATCTCCATCGGTAATTCCTGAATCGCATCAAACATATCAATAACAGAATGCTCTTGCCCGTGCGAATCTACCAGCCGTGACCGCTTGTTCATTTTGTAGGAAAAATCGGAGGTTCGGCTGTACACATTATTTCCATCAGGGGAATATATGGAGCCTGTTTCACCACTTTTTGGACAGCGATATAGAAGTCGATGAATTCCTGAAGCGGGTTTTTTAACGGAGTGAATGTCTACGCTTTCGGGGGGATTGTATTCATCAAATGAAAACAAGTCTTTACAGGTTTTGGAGAACTCCTCATAGGTTTCAAAATCAGACGGAATCAATGGTTTTAGCCAGCGATTTTCAACAGAGCTTTTGCGATAATTATCTGCCCAACGCGGCCAGGAAAGATATGAACCATGAAGCTGAACCGGATGAACCGGAATTCCCATTTTCCAAAACAGTTTAAGGGTAGTTTCAATAAACGGTTTTGGGCGACCATCCCATCGTCGGCCGCCTTCCGGGAAAATAACAATCATGCGCTTCTGCTGAATCATCCGAATCACATCTCGCACAATGCCCGGTTCCGGCACGTACTTGCTGGTCGGCACAATTCCGATGCTGTCCATAAAAACACGCGGTAAGGTTTTATGAAACTGATCACGGGTCATCACCCCGGCGGTTGGCTCTTCGGTCATGCCAATATTAATCATGAATGGATCAAAATAATTGGAGTGATTCCCAAAAATAAAGCACGGGCCTTTTTGAGGCATGTTTTCCCGGCCCGTTATTTTAGGATCAAATATGAGCTTTGTTGTAGGTATAATCGTTTTCCGCATAAACGGAAACGTAATATTTGAAAACCCACGATCATTTTTCTTAAATGTAAATCCCTTCATTACAACTTCTTTCTAAAATATGAGCATTAATTATATCATCAATGAGAGCAATACAGATGGTTTATGTTCCCGCTGCCAATGGGTGATCCAGGGGGAGTATAAGGCGCCGGCGGAACTTCAAACGAGGAAGGATTTTCCTTGAAATCTTCTATATAATCGGCCAGATTTTGATAGTGCGCACGCCAAATCATCTCACCATTTTCGCCACGAGAACGCAGGGTTTCCTGCAAATCATTTAGCATAAAACCAGTAACCGATTGAACATCCGGAGCCGCATTTGTGTCTGCCGCGAGATGAATCAGATTTCGCAATACGGCCGTATTTATAGCCCGCTGAATAGAGCCGTGATATCCTTCTTGCTGATCCGACAATATCGTGAAATTCACTACTTCTTCAATTACATCATCCAGTCCCGGCTTTGAGCCATCCCGTGCAGTTTGATTCAACAAGCGAGCAGCACGGTTGGCGTTAAATATCAATCCTGCGGTGTGATCGGCTGCAAGCTCGGCCATAGCCACCGGATCGAGATTGGGATTGGTGTAGCCGCGAAAATGCTCACGTGTCTGGGCAACCCTTGCCGGCCTTGGCGGAATCATATCCAGCAAATGCTCCGGCAGGGCAAGTATTTCAGGATCAAGCGTTTTTAGCATATTGCTAATGGCATTTCGCTGAACATCACCATCTACCATTTGCGGAGCTGACTGCTGATCTCCCCGAACGGTGTAATTATAATCCACGCCGCCAATCACTTTCACAGTTGCCTCGGTCTGATAACGGTGATACAGATAGATCGGAACCAATACATTTTCCAGGTCAGACATCATCCGTCCTTCACGAATATTCCGTTCCCCAAATTGGTTAAGCGCAATGTTGCGAATTTCTAAAATATGATCGAGCTGATCAACAACATCCGTTCCATATTCCCAAAGATGAGCCGTTGGATGAGAACCTCCCTGAGGACGGCCTACTTCATCAGACAAATATAAAAGTCCCATATCCAGAGTTTCGTTGATGATTTCGCTCAGCCCTTCATCTTCATCCGTTCCTTCGGGAAAATCCTGATACCCATACGCAACTGCGCACTTGTCCCATTCTCCAATTCCCACATCATAGGCGTTCGCAAGGCTAAGCGTGCCGTCCGGTTTGATGGTCGTCATTGGGTGCGGATAATCCATCACCGAAGCCAAGTCATTCACGCTGGCTGCAAAGTTGTGTGCAATTCCTAAAGTATGACCAATTTCATGTGCCGAAAGCTGACGAATTCGATCGAGCGCCATTTCCAACATTTCGGGATCGGGATCTACTCCTTCTTCGTACGGCGCCAGTAATCCTTCGGCAATCATATAATCCTGACGAACACGAAGAGATCCCAAAAGTACATTTCCTTTGATAATTTCACCCGTTCGCGGATCGGTCACGGACGATCCGTAAGACCAGCCACGAGTTGACCGATGAACCCAGTTTATTACATTATATCGAACATCCATGGGATGAGCGTCGTCAGGTAAAATCTCAACACGATAGGCATCTTTAAATCCAATAGATTCGAACGCTTCAGCCCACCAGTTTCCCCCCTCCAAAAGCGCAGTACGAATAGGTTCGGGTGTTCCGTTATCGAGATAGTACACAATTGGCTCAACCGGCTCGCTCACTTCTGCGTCAGGATTTTTTTTCTCGAGACGGTGGCGCGCTATATATCGCTGGGTAAATTCATCGCCGATGGGAGCGCTGTAATCCTGATAGCTTATTCCAAAATATCCGGATCGCGGATCAAATTTTCTGGGTTCAAAATCATCATCCGGTAATTGTACAAAGGAGTGGTGCTGACGCAACGTAATGGCTTCCGGCGAGGGAGTAACCGATCGTACAAATCCACCGGGATTTGATCCTGTGTATGTAACCGTAGCCTCAATTTCTGAGTTTTCGGGAAAATTAAATGTCCCCGGCAGATAAATTGCCGAACGGGATGCATCTAAAGAATAAGAACCCTGCCCCGACCGGTTTAAACTATTGATTACGCCATGCGCGTCTCTTAACAGAAATTCTGTTGCGTCCACCAAAACACGTCCATCTTCCTGTACTTCTACTTCAAAACCCCAAAGCACGGATTGGGCAAATGCTTCTTCTACAGATTTTCTTTCGAGCTCATTCTCTGATGATGCTCTGAAATCATAATTCGGCTGAATCATCAATACTTTTGGCCCCACTTTTTTGAACGAAATAATTCGTGTATCACCCAACTGACTCCTGTCAATTCCAATATCATTGGAACCTAATCCGGCGGCCATGGAATTCACATATAGGATTTCTTCATCGAGTTTATCAATTTCCATCCAGATTTTACCTTCTTCATCATCCCACCAAAAATCCAAATATCCCTCGTAATGCTCCATATCGGAGGTTTTTTCGGAGATAGATTGACTGATTCCCTGCGTTAAGGAGAACGTAAAAAGTAAAAAAAGCGTAGTAAGAGCGGTTTTCATAGAATGAGATTACGTTTAATTTCTTACAGAAGAAACGAAATTGTGAAATGATAAGGAAAGGGAAATCAATATTGACCTTTGATTAGGCCGCTATTCAATTTATTTTCAACATACGTTAATCTTTTCACCTTCTGAAGCGTGCTTTTTTTGAGCGCAATTTTGATACACAAAACAAATTTTTATGAGAAATGATGATGTAATAAAAAGTATCCGCTACACACTTGATTTAAATGATGCTACGATCAGCGAAGTATTACTACTGGCTGGTTATCAACCCACACGCGGCGAAGTAAAAGAAATTTTGGCACCAGCTGACCCCGAGGCAGAAAAGAATCCGGATTGCAGTGACGAGTTGATGGCTCATTTTCTTGATGGGTTGATTTTTTACAAGCGCGGAAAAAGTGATAAGCATCCACCACGTCCCATTAAGACACCGGTTACCAATAACATGGTGCTTAAAAAACTTCGGGTTGCCTTTAAACTGCGAGAAGAAGATATCCACCGAATTTTGAAACTTGCTGATTTTTCCGTTTCGAGTCCGGAACTTAATGCACTATTCCGGTCTGAAGATCATAGGAATTACCGGGAGTGTGGCGATCAGCTTCTTCGGTATTTCCTGAAAGGTTTGAGTATAGAATACAGAGATGATTTATAGGCATAGAAAAAGCCACACAGAAAACTGTGTGGCTTATAATGTACTGTCGATTTTTCTCACTAACTATCTGCTTATGAAATAGTTTGATTCTCCGCGTATCAGCCTTGATACATCTCTGTGACCATTTCTGAGCGCGATCTCCACGGCATTAAATCCACTGGTATTTTCCATGGTAACATCAGCACCTTTGTCAAGAAGTTGCTTTGTTACGTCAAGAACCCCCTGTGCAGAAGCAATCATAAGAGCAGTATCACCCTGATTGTTTCTAACATTCAGCTCAGGATTGTGAGCCAGAACGATTTCAATCATTCGTGGATTTCCGATCTTTGCTGCAATCATCAACGGTGTGTTACCCTCTTCATCTACGGTATCAACCGCAGCTCCCTCAGCAAGCAGCACATTTAAGCTTACTATATCGATTTCTTTAATCGCTTCAATGATATTTTCTGCGACTATGATTTCGTTGTTCTGTTCATTTGCAGATACATCAATAGGTGGTGTAAATGAAATGAGAATTGTAGTTAGTGTTAGTAGTACTATTGACTTCATTGTTGTGTGTTATTGTGTATTGTTTTTCCCTGATTAATTAAATTATGCCGGGTTTTTCTCAGGCATTTTTTTGTGTATTTATCCGGCCTCTAAATCTTGTCTTTTAAACGATTTAAAGATACGGAAGGTTTCACTTTTTGAGGCGGTAAAGTGCAATACAGCAAAAGTAAATCGTCAAGTGAGAAAGGAGTAAAAAAATAACCTCTATCAACCTAAATAATTAAGTAAAATCGCTACCAAATTTTATTTGATTAAAGAAATTTGATGCGCAGAGGGGTGTTAGACAAAATTAATTTAAGTATTTGTTCTAAAATCCTGAATAGTTTCGATTCCTAAACATTAGGTTTTATATAATAGGCTCGGCTATTTGAAACACAGCCAATGTTAAAATAATATCCAGAAGGAGGGCGCCACAGGTAGCGCCCCCGGATAACCGCTTCGACTTTGCTGTTGACATTTAATTTTAGGTAAATTTTGCTCTCACGGATTCTGGATGAGCTCGGAAAGAAGGGTTCTTTGTGGTCTGATTTTTCTTTAGAAGACCTGTTTTGCTGTACTCTGATTCGTCAAAAAATTAGAGATCAAGGCCTTGTTTGCGGTGCTACGGTCTGCCTGGGGGTTCTGCAAACGGTGTGGCTTCAGCTTCTCCGGAGGAATCCCCTTCATCATCATCTTCATTTACAGCCGTTACCCGGTAGTAATAGGTTTCTCCGTTTTCTACCTCATTGTCTTCAAAACCGGTATCATCAAGCAGATTGTCATTTAAAGGATCCAAATTACTTACATTCGAAAAACTTTCCCTGGATCGGTACAAATTATATCCATCCAGATCATCTTCAGAATTGGCATCCCAGGAAAGTTCAATAACTTCATCTCCCGACTCTGCCTGTAAGTTACCGGGAGCATCAGGAGGGGGGGCACTTGGAGGAGGTTCATTACCACCACCGTTGCCACCACCGTTAACTTCTTCACCAGAATCGGTGGTCCCACAAGAAATCATTATACAGGCGGAAAAAAGAATAAATAATATAAATCGCATGTTCATCATCTGATACCGATTAATTAGTTATTTGATTAAGGTCATTTTTTGGGTAAACCGCTGATTACCAATATCAAACACAGCAAAATACAACCCGCTGGCTAACCTCGCTCCATCAAACCGAACTGTATAAACACCGGCCTGTCGCTCTTCATTAACCAAAGTTGCCACACGCTGACCGATAACATTATAAATATCAAGACGAACCTGATTTTGCTCGGGAAGAGAAAACCGAAGTGTAGTTTCCGGGTTAAATGGATTCGGGTAATTTTCTTCAACAGAAACCTGCTTCGGAAGAAAATTTTCCTGTTGTTGTTGAACATGCTGGGCATCTCCGGCAATCAATGTGATTGGTGTTGTATCTTTTTGCGGACGAATAGTAATATTCGTTCCATCGGCTAGGTCGTATGATTCACCTGTGTTTTCATTAATTAATCGTATTTCAGGGTAGGGAACATCTTCTAAAAGTTCAGTATTAATATCTACGGAGCTCCCATGCTCGGCATAAAGTGTCATTTGTTGCGTATGGCCGGATTGGTATCCATCCCGATAAATTTTACCCAAACGATCAGTACGTGAATCCACATTGGATTGGTCTTCGGTATTAAAACGAAGGGATGCATTTTCAAAATGTACAACCGGAGCAATTACATCAGGATTTGTTTGATCGTCTGCACCCGTTATAACCATCTCAGCGGATGAGGTTTTTTCTTTATTTATAATTGTTTCCAGGCGAATAACAGCTAAACTGTCGGGCTTTTGCTTGGCATTTGCACGGGTATAGGGAATTCGCAGCTCTTCGAGTTCCTGATCATTCAGAAAATATACAGCCTCACCCCGTACGGCAGAAATAAAGTCGGATGATTCCTCAAACGAACCATTAAATCGCCAAACCGGTTGAAGATCGCCTCCATTTAGACTTGAAACATCATGCCAAGGCACATCAATATCAAAGGGATTTGAAATAATGTTCCAGCCTTCGTGAAGTTCAATAACTGCTTCGTTTGCGTCATTAACTTCTACCATGGGCAAAGTTTCTGAAAATTGAACATCATTGCTTGAAGTTACCCAAAAGCCTTTCCCAGGTTCAACCGTAAAGGTGTTACTACCGTCAAAACGATCCAGGAAATTCTCTTCACTTCCGTTATCCCAATATGCCTGCCATTCTACCCCTCCCGACCCTTCAACAATATCGGGCAAAGCGGCCTCGGTTTGGCCTGGGAGAGCCAATAACCGGTAATCTTCAGTTGAAGAAGAGCCTTCAAACAAGATTGCAACATTTGCATAAATTTCTTCCGGGACCGAAAGAACTTCTATCGTAAAATGAAAGGGGGGCGACCAATCTCCGGTGATACCATCATCTTCGTTGATTGCCCGTACTCTCCATAAATAATCGTAGCCCGTAGAAAGTACAGATTCCGTGTACGTTGTGTCAGAAATGGTTGTATCGGTCCATACTTCAGAAAACTCTTCATCCACAGCCAGTTCAAGTTGATAATCAGTGGCATTTTCAGGAACCTGCCACTGTAAATCGGTTTCCTCTTTAAAAATTTTAGCTCCATTCGATGGACTCTCTAGTACAACCAGATCTGGTTTTCCTTCTACAAACTGATAAGTAAATTCAGCGGCTTCTACAAACGGACCTGCACCGATACTGTTGATGACCTGAACTCTCCATTGATATTCGTTTCCATCCGTTAATTCATCAGTACTAAATGTATTTTCAGTTACGATTAAATCGATAACAGGATTTTCAAAATCATTATTATCCGTTAGTTGAAACCTATATTCATCTACGGAAGAAGTGGCTTCATCCCATAAAAAGGTAACCCTTTCTCCGGCTTCAAGTTCGGGGCCAAGTGGGTAGAGCAAATCAACACTCTCCGGCTCGGAAATCCCTGTAGTGAACGTCCACCTTTCCGACCAATTGGCGTTGATGCCGCGGTTGGTACTTTGCACTCTCCAATAATACCGAGTATCATCTTTAAGTTTGCCCGGTTCCATTGTCAAGCTTGTATCCCGCACAGTTTCGTCATAAACCGGAGACGTAAATAATGAATTATCATCAACCTGCAGCCGATAATTGAATGCATGTTGGGCTTCATTCCAAATCATTTGGGGAACGGATGTAATATCTTCAGCCTCATTTTCCGGGCTGACAAGTTCAGCTATTTCGGGTTCCAAAAGTTCCCCGGAAGGTTCTGTAAATTCAATAAACAGCTCTTTTTCCAGGTATTCCTCTGTGTAAACGGTATCCTGAATTACAACCTTGAAGCTCTCCCCCACTTCTCCATTGGCATGAAAATCCCATACAAAATCGAGTGAATCATTGGGTTCAATAAATAAATTATCTTCTTTTGAACGCGGTTCAATCTGAAATTCAAAAGGTTCCGCCTCAAACTGAAATTCCGTGAAAATTTTAACCGCAGCTATAGAATCGGCTGCAATTCGAAGGGTATCCACACCCCGTACATTATCCGGGTCTGAATTTATAACAATGGAATTTGTTGGGATACCATAAAAATCGTCAGCTTCAAGCGGAAATTGATAATCGATTCCTGAGTTTATCTCATTTTCTTTAATTTCTACCCTTAATTCGGTATCCGAACTTGAACGGGTAGTACGATAGTTAAGCCAATAAAATGAGTTACTTCGTCGTTCAAGAGACTCTGACACCTGCTGAAACTGACTGATTACGTTTTCAAAATCGGGATCGATAATGGTACCGGCATTTCCTATTTCTTCAAGCGCTTCCTGATCAAAATCATCTTCGTTAGCTTCAATACCTATGGCATAAATATTTTTAAAGCCTCGTTCTTCAAGTACTTCATCAAGGGTATATTCGCCACTTAAATCTCTCCCATCAGTAAAAAGCACCATAAAATTTTGGGAAATAAAATCGAGTCCGAACTGATCATCTTCCATATCCCTAAGCCCTTCGATAGTAGCGCCGTAAAGATTGGTTCCGGGAATATCCGTCAGCTCAATTTCGTCAATCACCGTAAGCAGTTCATTTTCGTTGCTGGTGTAATCAATTTTTTTCTCAACCTGATCACCAAAAATATAAATTGCTATATTTTGATTTGACGATTTATTACTGACAAAATCAGATGCCGCCTCTTTAATCAGTTCGAGATTATCGGTACCGATACTTTGCGAATTATCCATCACCAAAATCGTATTTAATTCCGAATCAATCCGGTCGAGGCGGTCAACCTGGTATTTTGTTTCCGTGGGTGATATCTCCGAACCATTTTCCAAAAGCCTGAACTCATCATCTTCCAGGAAGGTGACCCCCTCCGAGTTTGCTTCGGCGTGGAGCATGATGTTTACATAATTCGGTTCGAGTGTAAACACAGAATCTGGGCGGAGATAAATAGTAGTAGGCCGTATCAAAAATTCCGTCTCTGACCAGTCGCTTACAAGACTATCCACTGAATGGCTATATTGTCTTTGAACTCTCCAGTAATAGGGGCGATTTTCATCCAGGAAGTTGAAGCTAAATTCATCAATCTGCAATTCCGATTCGGTTTGCAATGAATTTTCATAAACAAGTTCACTAAAATTTTCATCCCCCGACATTTGAATATTGAATGTATAATGATTGGGTTTTTTTTCCGGTTCCCATTCCAGCGTAAAGGGTATTTTCACAATCTCTTCGTTTTCCGATGCAAAGAGTTCGGGTTTCTGAATTTCTACGGCAAAGCTGCCCTCCGACCATGAACTGATCAACTCTTGGTCTTCTTTGTAATAATTGCGTACACGCCAGTAATAGGTTGCCTCCAGTTCCCAGAAATCTTGAGTGGTAACATTTTGTGTGGTACTTGTTAAGTTATTTGCAACATACAATGTATCACTGAAGTCAGGCTCGGAGGAAACCTGTAATTCATACTCCAGAAAATCGTCATAATCTTCAGGCTCCCAGAATAATTGAATACTATCACGCGGAACATTTGCCTCATCTTCCGGGCCGGCAAGTACCGGAGGTTCCAAGCTATCCACGTATTTTGCTTTTAAGACAACCCTGTTATTACCGACACCCCAACCATTTTCTGAATCCGGAAAATACAGACTCTGTAAATGTACAGTCGTTCCGCTGGTTTGTTCACTCCAGGTTTCTCCACCATCGGATGTATGCAATATGGTTCCGTTATTTCCCGCTGCCCATCCGGCCTCCGAATCCGGAAAATACAGACTCCGTAAATGTACAGTCGTTCCGCTGGTTTGTTCACTCCAGGTTTCTCCACCATCGGATGTGTAAAAAACATTTCCACCGGCACCTGTTATCCATCCATTTTCCGAGTCAGTAAAATGCACATCATAAAACGTATTTGAGTCTGCAGGCCCTACCTGTTGTTCTACCCAAAAATAAAATCCCTCCGTTTCCTGAGCCTCTGCCTGCGAGAGAAGCGCCCCAAATACAAACACTGCTTGTACAAAAAACCATATGTAACGTTGTAATGCCATAATTCGATATTTTTTATGTTTGTTGAGGTTTATTTGTGCAGCATTTCACGGTTTACAAAACCGTAGTTGTAAAACCGAGCTAAATCTTAGCCCTCTGAAGGGTAAAATGCACTACTTGATTATGTAGTTTTAGGATGGTAATGAGATAAGGGTACTGATAAACAAAAAACCCGGGTTACAGACCGGGTTTTGCGATGGGAATTTATCTTTGCTCAATTTCGAAGTGGCCTTCAGTTTCCACAACTTCACTTCCGGTTAGTGCAAACCAAGAGATAAAGGTTTGGCGTTTTCAACGTTCTCTTCATAACCATCCCAGGTAAAAACAAACCGCTCGGCTCCTGCATCTCCGTAGTCGATGTCAAGCACACCGGTATTGATAATATCGCCAGGCGAATCGTTGTTCCAGATCCAGCTTTCAGCGGGGATAGGTTCAGAGTGTTCCCCGTCTCCCAAAATAGTGTTTTCATCCTGGAAATAGTAAATCGTACGCGATGAAACCGTCAAATTATCAGGGTTGGAAATTACATCGGTGTTGTAAATAACCAGTTGGTAACCGGTCAGGTCGGGGTAGTTCAGAGGGTAGTTCTTCAAATTTATCTTCGCAGCCAATAAATATTGTTGTAAAAACCACAAAAACAATAGTGTAGTATCGTATGTTCATCATGAAGCATTTTTATTAGTATTTAATGCTTTATGGTAAACAAACATATTTTGTTGATCGCTACACAAATAAGTGGTTTTATTGCTCAGACAGGAATCGTAATTTCCCAAAGTGTGCCTTTTCCGGGAGCCGTTTTCAGGGAAAAGGATCCTTTTAATTGCTCTGTGCGGTCGGCAATATTCTGCAATCCGTGTCCATTTTCATCAGCTTTAGGGGGGATAAACCCTTTCCCGTTATCCGAAACGGACATAATAACGGCGTTATCGGTAAATGCAACCTTAGTCTCCACTTCAGAGGCGCCGGAGTGGCGGGCAATATTGGTAATCATTTCACGAAAAATCAGCCATATATTTTTACGGATACGTAGATCGGTTTTACCGGGTACATATCCTTTGATTACAAATTTTTGAGTGATATTGCGGGCTTCCAAAACATCAGAAGCAAAGCGCTTGCACCGAAACAGCAGGTTTTCCCAATTGTCGTTACCCGAATGGATTACCCATACAATATCGCTGATTTTTTCTTTGGCTTCGTTGGATGATTTGGAGATCAAAGAAAGAAACCGTGCTGCTTTGTCACGGCTTAAGTTACGATCTTCGATAGCACTGGCAAAAAAGTGGATACTGCTAAGAGTAGAGCTGAGCTCATCATGCAGATCCCGTGCAATATCGTCACGAATGCGCTGTTCGCGCAAAATAGACCTGATCCGGACCCGATATCCCGTATAAATCATCAATCCCATAACCACGACATATCCAATCCACGCCCAAACTGTACGGTACCAGGGAGGTAACACTGTAAATGTAAATGTATCCGTTGTACCGGTTCTGTTGTAGATATTTCGTCCCTGTACTTCAAATGTGTAGGTCCCTTCGGGGATAAATGTATAGTCTTTTTGAGTTTCATTGGTCCAAGAGCTCCAATCGTCTTCATAGCCACGCAGCCGGGTACGGTAGGTATTCGCTTCAGGGTTAATATAACTGGCTGCGGCATAGGTAAAACGCAGCTCATTTTCACTGAATGAAAAACGCGGGTTGGTTTTCGGGGTTCCGTATCCGCCGTACACCAGTAAATCGTTGTGGACCAACAGACCAGTTATATTGGTATTAAAATCGTGTTCGTAGGTCCACTCCGGATCTGATAAATGATAGAGCGCCTGAGACCCTCCAAACCAAATACTCCCATCACTGTGGCAGTGGATTACTTCAACCGCTTCGTCCCGTGCAATACCGCGATAAGGATCTTCAATCATTTCCCACCGGTTGTTTTTGAGTATAGCCTTTTTCATACGGCGGTCATTCCGAAACCAAATTTCGTTTTCGGAACATTGCTCAAACCGGAAAACCTGCTCGGTCACCATTTCCGGATCGGCAAAAGTTGAATCTTTTTCAAATCGTTCGGCTTCCCGGTTAAAGACAAACAACCCGTCGTCGGTAGCCAGACGGATCTGATTTGCTGCATAACCGATTTGTTTTAACTCAAGATTTTCATCCAGTTCAACATCGTAGGTTTGCACCGTTGAATCGGACAGGCTAATTCGAAATACCTTCCTGCCTGCTGCTGCGGCCCAAACATCCCGACTATCTGCATAGATGTCAAAAATATGGCTGTCTATAGCTGCAAGTGATTTAGATTCTGCATGGTTTCCCATAATGTTGATTCGGTAAATGGTTTGCTGATGTATTCCATACACCTCATCCTGTCCATTTTTTGAAACAGCAAGCTCGGGGAACGTTTCCAGGTGAATTTGTGCAACCGAGTCATTAGATATTGCAAAGGTGCCGGTATCCGCGGATATTAACAGGCGATTCTGCAGGGAAATCGCTGCATACACACGCCCCTGTATTTCACTGACTTGTTTTAAACGGTGATTGTCCGTTGCACGAAATAATCCCTCGGTGGTACCGATGTATGTGCGTGAGTCCATTTCTTCGATAAAAAGAGGAATTCCACCCAAGCCATTTCGATCATCATAACGGGTAACCGGATCATTTACATGAATTTTTGCCAGTCCATTATCGGTGGCTGCCCATAAAAGCTGTTCGCTATCCAAGTATAGGTTGTAAATAATATCTGTTGGCAGCCCATATTCTTCATTAATAGTATGCATCCATTCTCCTGTTGTATTAATGATGACAATTCCACCGGTGAGTGTGGCCAGTGCTATTTCAGAGTCATTAATATAGATGCCACGATAGATCTGGTGTTGGTTTACATAATCTTTAACATCGGTATTAAAAGGCTTGAAGGACTTGCCGTCAAATCGTACAAATCCTTGTTTCCTTGAAACAAAAAGTATTTCGCCGTTCAAAGGAAGTGCTACATAAGGTGGATCATCAGCAAAAATATCCGATCCCGGTATATGTATGGTTTGTATCCCTTTTAGCCAGGCAAGCCCCTCCTCACGAACAGTTACTATAAGCTGGCCATCAACTTTGAACAAGTAACCGAACTCGTCTCTGGATTGTATTGCTGTGATAGAATCTTCTTTATTCTGTACAAAAACCCCTTCGTAAGTGCTGAAAAATATGGACTCCCGATTTGAAAGAACGTGCCACACATGAGAAAAATCGCGAGATAGACTGTCAACATGATTTCTCAGGCTTTGAAACTGAAACTGGTTAAGAGAGTCGGGAACCAGATATCCGAAATCCATGTTTCCTCCTACGTACATTCTACTATCATTGAAGTGCAGCGACCTCACTATTTCCTGTGATGGCAGATGTATTGATCTCCATTGTGCCCCGTTAAACTGAATCAGTCCAGCACTATTTCCAAAGTAGAGATAACCGGAACTGTCTTGTTCAATGGCCCAATTTTGCCGAAAATTATTGTACGATTGTGGATCGTATTCCTGAACATGAAAAAGCCCCTGACTGTGTAGCATCAGGGGCTTTAATAATATAAATAATATAACAAATAAGCCTTTGTAGCTCATGAATTGGATGTCATGTTTTAACCTTCACCTCATTCCGGGTGGTACACATCCGGATCAATATGCGTAATAAAATCTTTCTTATCTTTTACGTGTTGCAGGTCAAAATGTAACACGGCTTTGTATATATCATTTTCTTTTTTGAATTCAAAGTGGTGAGCTCTTGGAAACTGTCTTCCAGGAATAACTTTTATCCCCTCAATATTGTTTTTTTCAGGTATATCACTCATTTCAGCAATAATTATGAATTCCCTAATTGGGAAACGGTTTAAATCTATATTCAAATTTCCCCCTTCTGCTGCAACATCGCTTTGGCGTTGTCCATTTCTGCCAGGTTTTCCGGCGGGTATTATTTCATTGTCATCAATTTTGATGAAAGCCTGAATTGGAATATTTAGATTGTTTGTGATTTTCATAATCATTGGGTTCAATTGAGATTGAGCTGTGATTTAAACTAATAGAGACTAATTGATTTTAATCAACCCTGTTGCAATGCCTTTGGCCACAGCTTCGACTTTGCTGTTTACCTGTAGCTTTCTGTAAATATTACGTATATGATAGCCTACTCCATCTACAGAAAGATAAATTTCTTTGGCAATCGCTGCATAAGAATTTCCTTCCCCAAGATGTTGAAGAATTTCCTGCTCACGTTCGGTAAGCTGCAGTTCTTGAGATTTTTTGATACCGATCTGCATCGAATCAATCACTTTTCTGGCAATATGCGGAGACATCGGAGATCCGCCGACATAAGCATCTTTTACAGCCCGTACCAGTTCATCTGGGGTTACTTTTTTTGTAAGGTAACCAATAGCTCCATTTTGCAGCGCACTAAATACGTGGTTGCTATCCTCCAGAATGGTAGCCATCACAATGGATAATTTCGGATTGATATCAAGTAGTTTTTCTACTCCTTCAATGCCAGAAATACCGGGCATTTGAATATCAAGCAAGATAATATCACACCATAAAATTTCATCATAAGCTAACACTTTCCCACAGTCGGCAAATGTTTTAATCACACAAATTTCAGGGTCTTCATCCAGTATTGTTGCCCAACCTTCTCGTATGTAGGGGTTGTCATCTACAATGATGACACGAATCAGACCTTCCGTTGTCTCAAGTTCATCCATATTTTTTTCCCGAAAATTGGAAATATGTTTATAAAAAACACTACCTGCATTTGTAGTTTTTCCAGGTAAAATTAGCGCGGTGTGTAGTGATTTGTTACCGGGTATAGATCTGCTAACTATACAATTGGTAGTATATAAAACCCTAATAGATGATGAAAATGATTGACTGAATAAAGCACAGTTGCATAAACAGATGGAGTGTATAGGGCGAAGCATTTGTTTTTTACTGCTCCAAATATAGCATTTTATAAGAATGTAACCCAGAATGCTGTTTTCACCTCATTTAACAAGAGATCAAAATTGGTTATCAGCTCCTGATTCGTCCGCAAATGGATTCTCCGTTCAGGAATTAGTAGTGATCAAAATCACCACGATCTTTTCTCTTGAAGTAATCTTTGGCCGCGTCCCGCACTTTTGGTGCCAGAAAAATAGCCGATAACATCGTGGGTATAGCCATTAATGCAAACATTCCATCAATTAAATTGATAACTGCATCCAGAGAAGCAACAGCTCCGAAAATAATGGAAAAAACATAAAAGTAATTGTACATGTGCTGGCGTTCAGCTCCTATTAAGTACCCGAGACATTTGGTTCCATAGTAGGAGTAGGAAAGCATTGAACTTACGCTGAATGTAAGTACACTAATTAAGAGCAGATAAGTACCCGCTGTAGGCAGAGCCTCATTAAATGCATTGAGTGTTAAGGTAACTCCATTTGCTTCGGTTGACTGCCAAACACCTGTAACAAGAATAGCCAGGGCGGTCATTGTACAAACAATCAGGGTATCAATAGCTGGTTCGAGCATCGCTACGATACCTTCACGTACAGGCTCACGGGTTTTTGATGCACCGTGAGCGAGCGATTCCGTACCGATGCCGGCCTCGTTTGAAAAAGCGGCGCGCTGAACTCCGATGATAATAAGCTGACCAACAGCTCCACCCATTACTGCCTGCCCGGTAAACGCATCAGTTACAATTAATTTAAGATAATAGGGAATATCTGTAATGTGAGCTACCAGTATAAAAAGTACAGAAAGAACGTAAACGACAACCATTGCAGGAACCAGTTTTGAAGCTACGGTTCCAATTCGCTTAACTCCACCAAAAATAACCAGCGAAACCAGCCCAACCAGTAAAATTCCTGTAATCAGGTTTCCGGTAAACGCTGTATCAGCTTCTACCCACCCGTTGGGAATATAGATCAGATCACGTAAAATTTGTACAAGTTGATTGGTTTGAAAAATGGGTAAAGGACCAAACAAACCAGCAAGTGCGAATAAAATAGCAAGTGGTTTCCATTTTTTTCCAAGGCCTTCCCGAATTACATACATAGGCCCTCCCTGAATTTTTCCGGAACTATCTTCCCCTCGGTACATGATAGAAAGTGTACAGGTAAAAAATTTGGTTGCCATTCCTACAATGGCACTCATCCACATCCAAAACAGTGCACCGGGGCCTCCCATAAAAATAGCCACCGCCACTCCACTGATATTCCCCATACCAACTGTAGACGCAAGTGCTATGGATAGGGCTTTAAAATGAGTAATATCTCCGGGAGCGTCAGGATCATCGTATTTTCCGCGAACCAGATCTATGGCATGAAATAAGAATCGGAACGGGGTAAACCCGGACATTATCAGAAAGTAGAGGCCACCACCTACCAGTAAAATAACCAGCGGGTATCCCCACATAAAGGATGAAAAATCAGCTAAAAAAGATTCTATTGCTTCCAGAATTCAGAGCTTTTCGTTAGAGAGAACTATTAAGAAATTGAATCCTTTACTTTAAAACAAATATAAGCTGGTTAATCAGAAATTTTTCTTGTGTAGTGAATGTAATCAATGGGTGGCGGGGCAATTCCCGATTGGCGTAATAAAAGAGAAATTTGTGCCCTGTGGTGTTGACCGTGAATAATCAGGTGATTACAAATATCAATAAATGGACTTTTAAAGTTTACCTGCTTTGTGTTTTGATAGTAAATTACGGTGTCCAAATCCATTTCATGATCTGCAATTACATCAATCCACAATTGATGAGCCAGTTTCGCTTCTGATTTAAGCTCTTCAACATCATGTTCTGTCCAAATATCAACATTGATTACTGTCGTTTCTATGACTCTTTCAAACCAAATTTGTTGTGCATTTACAATGTGCGATAAAAATGCAATACATGCCGTACGCTCTTTAAATGGACCTACTTCTACTATAAAATCGGTTAGCTTACGAGTGCACCAAAGATCAAACTGAAATAATTTTTGTAGTTGTTGTCTTTGTCCCATTAAATAGCAATCCTAAAGTATTGAGAGATTCCACTCAAAATAAACTGAACACTGATGGCTAATACAATGAAACCCATCAATCGGGTCATCACATTCAGTCCGGTTTGACCAATGTATTTTGCCGATATCGGTGCCAACCTGAGCAAAATGTATGATACAACAACGACTAAAAAAATGGAGATTGCGTTTACTACATAATCACCTATACTTGATGCTTGAGAAGCAAATCCTATAACTACCGCAATACTGCCGGGGCCTGAAAGTAGTGGAAGGGCTAATGGGCTAAATGAGATATCTTCTTTTTCCATGGCTGCGGCCTGATCCTCATCGGTAAGTTTTTTCCCTGAGCTTTCAGGATTTAACATTGCATAACCTGCGCGCATAATGATTAATCCACCGGCAATACGTATTCCCGGCAAGCTTATTCCAAAAAAGCTAAGCACAAACGTTCCTATTAATAAAAACGTCACTAAAATACCAAACATGTAAATAGATGCCCAGATTGCAGTCCGTGAGCGTTCCTCTGCCTCAAATCTGTTCGTGAGAGAGAGAAAAACCGGCATGGCCGCCAATGGATTTACAACGGAAAAAAGGGATGTAAAACTGGCTGCAAGCAATCCTAAACTGCTTATTAAATATGAGTTACCGTCTGGTGTAACATCGGATATTAGTTCAAACATGCCACAAAGATAGAGACCTTTTAACCTTTAATAAATGATGAATATCAAATTCTTAAAATTTGTATATTTTTGACCTATAAAATCTTGAAAATTTTAAACAGAAGTATGAGTATTACCAGCATTTTACCTGATGTTCGATCTATCATTGAAGGAGACACTACACGTGATGAAAAATTACAAGAGATCTGTGAGTTACTGGATCGAAAAGTGGATGTATTTGATTGGACCGGATTCTATCTCGCATCAACAACAGAAGAGAAAATGCTTGATTTAGGGCCTTTTGTTGGCGAATCGACAAATCACACAAGAATCCCTTACGGAACGGGAATATGTGGGCAGGCAGCGGAAACCATGGACACTTTTGTGGTTCAGGACGTGAGTCAATCAGACAATTATCTTGCCTGCAGTGCAAATGTAAAATCAGAAATTGTTGTGCCGATCATGAAAGATGGTGAGTTTGTTGGCGAGCTTGATATCGATTCTCATAAAAAAGATGCCATCACACCCGAGCTTCGTAAACTTTGCGAAGATGTTTGCAAGGAGCTGGAAGTTATTTTTTAAACAAAGTCTCCCCTAACAAGGGGGCTCATCTTTTGAACGCGTAAGCGAAATTTAGAGGGGTGTTCACTGGATTTTGCGATATTCTGATGAACATCCCCCTGTTTCCCCCTTTTTTAAGGGGGACTTCCAATAAATAATTTATTAACCGAACTCAGGTTCCTAATTACGTCCTGTCCGAATAGCTTCAATTCTTTTTAGTGTCGGCGGATGCGAATAGTTTAGAAAAACGTAAAACGGATGTGGCGTTAAATTGCTGAGATTGTCTTTCGACAATTTCTTTAACACATTTACCATCTCTTCCCCTTTTTCGATAGTTGTAGCAGCAAAGTTATCCGCTTCGAATTCGTGTTTGCGACTCATTTTCTGCATAAATATTCCCAAAATGGTTTCCACCGGTGAGTAAAGCATCCCGAAAAACAGAAGTCCTGCGTACACGCTCATCTCTTCCATAAAGAACGCATCAAACAGTGCCGGTACCTGCAAAAATATAGAAAGCAGCAAAAACATGATTCCGGTATGAAGGGTACTGATTGCCATATTCTTTACGATATGCTTCTTCTTATAATGGCCAATTTCATGGGCCAAAACTGCAACCAGTTCCTCTGTGGTATGATTTTCGATCAGCGTGTCAAAAAGAGCGATCCGTTTATTTTTGCCAAAACCGGTGAAAAATGCGTTGGATTTTGAGGATCGTTTTGACCCGTCCATCACATAAATTCCCATCAGCGGAAAATCCACTTTATCAGCATATTCCTCGATCGCCTGACGCAATTCGCCATCTTCAAGAGGTTCAAATTTGTTAAACAGTGGCATAATCCAGGTTGGAGCGACGTACTGCATCCCCAGTGAAAATGCAGTGACTGCAAGCCAGGCATATAACCACGCCCAGGTTCCGCCAAATTCAAAAAAGGCGATAATCCCTGCCAGCAGCGGTCCGCCAATGATGACAGTAAGAAGCAATCCTTTAAGCTTATCCATCACAAAGGTTTTTGCATCTGTTTTGTTGAACCCAAAACGTTCTTCAATCACAAATGTAGAGTAGATTCCAAATGGTAGAGAGATAATAATTTTTGCCAGAATGAGCGCACCGATAAAAATCAAGCCAGTGCCAATCACACCAAAATCAAAACCCCGAGCCCATTGGTCAAGCCAGTTAAATCCTCCTGCGAACCAGAATGCAAGCAGAAGTAGCAGATCAAAAGTACCGGTTATGAAACCAAATCGGGTGTTTACTCGCGTATATTCCTGAGACTTGGCATAGGTTTCTTGATCATAAACATCCTTGAACTCATCAGGAACTTCTTTTGATAACGCTTTTAGGTTGAGACGATTGGAAATAATGCCCAGCGTAAAATCAATCAAGATTGCCGCAAGGATGATGATGGTAAATATGTTCATTCTTTGTAATTGATCAAATTCAGTTCAGTTATTCTTTCAAATACCAAATCGTTAGGCAAGAGCATCATGCTAAACTTAATTTAGTATCAACGAGAAGATTCATTCCATTCGTCCCTTATGGATTTTTGATAATCAAGCGGATCTAATCTATGGCTAAGTACTCCACAAAAGCTTTTGGCATCAAATCCTTTCTTTTTAGATTTATCAGCCATATTTAGCTTCTTTCGAACCTCCTCTATGGAGTCTTTTTTACTGATGTGAATTGTACTCATAGTTTTAGCACTTTTATTTATTCATGATGTGTAAATATAACGAAAATTGTAGAGTCCCTTTCAGACAACTTCATTTTTGAATATCAGGCAATAGTTTAATATTAAACGATTTCTTATCTTTAAGTGTTATTTAGCCAATAATACAAAAACCAAACAAACTATGGCATCAACAATAAACGGACTTCATCATATAACCGCCGTTTCGGGTCCGCCGAAAGAAAACTTAAATTTTTATAGAAATAAGTTAGGACTTCGGTTTACCAAGAAAACCATCAACTTTGATGACCCTTTCACCTACCATCTTTACTACGGAAATTATGACGCCACGCCCGGCAGTTCCATCACTTTTTTTCCATGGACTAATGTTCCCAATGGAAAAAAGAACGTGGGCGAAGCGACATTGATACAGTATGCAATTCCTGATAATTCTCTGGATTACTGGAAAGAGCGTCTTAAAGAGTTGGATATTACTATCAAAAATGAGCGGGAATATCTGGGTCATAAAACCATCGCTTTTAATGATAACGACGGAATGAATCTTGAGTTGGTAGCCGATTCAGGAGTGAACAATTTTAAGACCAAAGGTGAAGGTGGAGTGGATGATGCTTATGCCATTCGTGGATTTTTTGGTACACTGTTGAGTCTGACTGATACTCAGCGAACGGCAGAACTTTTACAAGAGTTTGGCTGGAAAGAGACCGGTAAGGAAAATGAAATTATTCGGTATCAGTCTAACCCTGAAAATGGATTGGGAACCGCAGTGGATTTGAAAAAAGATCCTGAACTTAATGGCAGATTTGGCCGCGGATCTGTCCATCACGTGGCATTTCGTGTTCCTGATGATGAAGCACAAGCCGAGTGGCGGGAAAAATTGATTGGAATGGGCTTTCAGGTAACGCCGGTTCAAAACCGTGATTATTTTCGTTCAATCTATTTCCGTGAACCCGGCGGCGTATTGTTTGAAATCGCTACGGATATTCCCGGTTTCACAAATGATGAACCGCTTGAAAGTTTGGGTCAAAGCCTGAAACTCCCAAGCTGGTACGAAAAAAACAGGAATGAAATTGAGCGTCGTTTACCGGAACTGTAACGCGGTGTCGCTGACCCGCGAACTGAACCGATTCTCTAATCAGTTTATTTAACACCTCAGGTCAGGCGACCTGAGTTACGCATTTTATACAAAAAGTAGAGAAGCGTTTACCCGAACTGATTGTTGATTAAGTATAGCGGAGAGCTTCTCCGCTGATAACAGGCAGGCTGCCCGAATTGTAGCAACGAAACGTAGCGCGGCATCGCTGAATCCGTAAACTGGAATGATGTCGTGTCAATTAACTTATACAATCAGGTCAGCGACCTGAATTACGTAACGCGGTGTCGCCAACCCGCGAACTGGACCGATTCTCGAATCAGTTTATTAACCACATCAGGACAGCGACCTGAGCTACGTAACGCGGTGTCGCTGACCCGCGATGGGAATGATCAGGCATCAATTTAATTTTAACCATTTCAGGTCAGCGACCTGATTTACATAAACCAAAAAAGATTATGTTCAGAGCAACTAAAGAAGATCGATTCGAAGGACCCCATCAAAAAAGTAAAATCGTGTATGCGGGTGTGGATATAAAAGACGCAAATGGAGCCATGATTATGATTCATGGCCGTGGCGCAACGGCTGAAAGCATCATCACGTTGGCAGATGAATTTGATGCGGACGATTTGCATTTGGTAGCTCCGCAAGCAAATCAGTTTCAGTGGTATCCCTATTCATTTTTAGCACCAACAGAGAGAAACGAACCGGGACTGTCATCCGGTCTTCAAGCTATTTACGATATTGTTACGGAATTGGTAGAGAATGGAATTTCGAAGGAGAAAATTATCCTGCTTGGATTTTCACAGGGGGCTTGTTTAGCAACAGAATTTGTGGCCCGTCATCCGGCAAAATATGGTGGACTTGCCGCACTAAGTGGTGGGGTTATTGGAGATGAAGTTTCAACAGAAAATTACTCCGGTTCACTTAAAGGAACTCCGGCATTTTTAGGCTGTAGCAACATTGACCCTCACATCCCAAAAGAACGCGTGGATGAATCGGAAAAGATTCTAAAAAATCTGGGAGCTGAGGTGACAAAGAAGATCTACAAAGGTATGGGTCACACGGTAAATGAAGATGAAATAGCTGAAGTATCAAGGATGATACAAAGGGTGAATGCCTGATAAACTATGCGTACATTATTGGCTTGATAATCTCTAACAGTTATTGTGTTAAATGGATATAATTTGGGTAGGAGTTGCATTTATTTTCGGGATAGGCGTGGCACGATTTCATTTGCCTCCACTTGTTGGATATTTGGCTGCAGGACTTGCCTTAGCTGCCTTTGGCTACGAAGCCGGAGATATGCTAAAGGAAATTTCTCATTTAGGAATACTTTTCCTGCTATTTACCGTTGGCCTTCATATCCGGATAAAAAATATCCTCAGATACGATATTCTTGGCATTGGCTTGATTCATCTTGCGATCTCCACTGCGATTTTCACCCCAATTTCCCTCTTTTTTGGATACGGTCTGCAGGCAGCCATCATTATCTCCATTACGTTAGGTTTTTCAAGTACGGTTCTTACCGCAAAAAATCTTGAAAGAAGAAATGAGTTAGGGGCGCTTTATGGCCGTGCCGCCATTGGGATTCTCATTATCCAGGATCTTGTTGCTATTGGAATCATTGCCTATACAGGTGGAGGAGTTCCGTCAATCTGGGGATTATCATTATTTGCTATTCCTGTATTGCGCCCTGTACTGATCAATCTCTTAGGCGTGATAAGAGATGACGAACTTTGGATGCTTTTTGGGTTAGGTCTTGCCCTGGGTGGCGCTGCGTTGTTCGAAATGTTTAATCTATCTGGTGAATTGGGAGCTCTTGCTGCCGGAATGCTTTTGGCATCGGATGAGAGGGCTGATCAAATCGCAAAAAAGATGTGGGGCGTAAAGGAAGCATTTTTGGTAGGATTCTTTCTTGAAGTTGGTTTAACAGGATTTCCTTCTTTATCAGGGTACTATTTCGTCTTTGCTCTTTTGTTAATATTACCCCTAAAAACAGCTCTGTTTTATGGTTTGTTTATGGTTTTTAAATTTAGAGCCAGAACTGGATTTTTATCGTCTATTTCACTTACTGCCTATAGTGAATTTACACTAATCGCTGGTGCCGTTGCCATTGAAAACGGATTTATACCTGAGGAAATGCTTGTAATTTTAGGCCTTCTTACCGCGATCTCTTATGCAATCAATGCCCCCATTAGTATGAATGAGGAGAAAATCTGGAAACGATGGGAGCAATACCTCCTGAAATATGAGCGTGATGTAAAGCACCCGGATCATCAAGCCGTTTCGCTGGGTTCTGCTGAATTCTTAATTATTGGAATGGGTAATGCCGGAAAAGCTGCCTACGATAAACTAAAAGAACAAGGCTGGCTGGTAGTGGGAATGGATATTGACCCGGACCGGATTGAGCGAAATTTAGAGGCAGGGAGAAGGGTTGTGTATGGTGACATTCAGGATACGGATTTGTGGACAAATATGGATTTAAGTAAGATTAAATCTGTTATGATTGCCATGGGAAATCAATCTGTAAAAGAAAATGCTACACGAACTCTTCGTTTTTCCGGATTTGAAGGGTTAATTTATGTATTAACTATGCGCGAAGAAGAAGCTGAAATAATGAAACGAGCTGGCGCAAGTGCAATATCCATCCCGATACGAGAAGCCGGAGAACGACTGGCTGAATTGAGTGCAGAAATTGCTGATGATGTACCTGAAATTGAAGTTGAAGTGAAAAAATCTGAGCATAATAAATGATTAAACCCACCCTTATATACGTTTACGACCCACTTTGTGGTTGGTGCTACGGGTTCCATCCGGTAATGGATAAGCTCGCAAAACGATTTGATGGAAAACTGGATATTGAGGTAAAAACCGGCGGATTGGCTGTGGATGATCGTGCTCAAACCATTTCGGAAGGCTACAGCTTTATAAAAGATGCAACCTCACAAGTCGAGAAAACCACCGGGATCACATTTGGCAGAAATTTCAAACTGCTGGCCGAAGAGGGAAGTTATTTTATCGATTCCGTTCCGCCCTGCCTGGCACAGATTTCCATGAATACCCTTTCTCCGGAAAATTCACTCCGTTTCGCAGGTGATATGCAGTCGGCACTTTTTAAGGACGGGAAAGATTTGAATGAATGGGAAACCTACGATGAGCTTCTAAATAATTATAAAGTGGATAAAAACTCTTTTAAAAAAGAGTGGAAAAGTGAGAGGCTTAAAAAGCAGATGCGGGAAGAATTTGCATGGTGTAAAAAAGTTGGGGCAACCGGATTTCCAACACTGTTACTAAAAATTGGGGATGAAACAAGCTTAATGACCCGTGGTTTTCGTCCCTACGATGTACTTGAATCTCACCTACACCACCTTATCAATAATCTCGACAGGATGACATCTTAGATTAATGTACCGGTAGTTTTTAGATCGAATCTTATGATGTATATTTATTTTTATCCTTAATTACGTTCGGTCTTCAACTCAGCCAGCCATGAAAACATCACGAGATTGCAATTTAACGCTTTCCATAAAACAAATTGTTTGTTCCTTATTCGTCTTAATCCTCTTTTTATATTTTTCCGGAACTTCATCTGCCCAATCAGCATCTTACGCTTTACATGAAGGCGGGTTAAATGGCGCTCCTTATAAAGTAGCTGTACCTGAGGGATGGTCCGGCGGAAAGGTGTTTTTTCATGTTCATGGATGGCGCCCTGCTGACGCTCCACATCAAGCAGATTTAGACCTTGAAGATCCATTTTATAAGGAGCTTCTGGATATGGACTGGGTTATTGCCCGAACGGCATTCTACGAAAACGGCGTAAATAACGAAGCCCACATTCGTGCATTGCGAATTCTTTCGAGCTGGATTGATACAAATATTGGCACCGTTCGGCAAGTTGTAATGGAAGGCGAATCGACGGCGGGATCGTTACTCCTGCGCATTGCCGAACTTGAACCAAATCTCGCTGATGGCGTGATTGCAAAAGGTGCATTTATAGATTTAGATGATGAATCGTCCGATTCTTTTTTACGGGGCACACCTCAAATTCCCGCAATTTTAATGAGCAACTTTACTGAGCTTGATGGGCCCATTGCGTATGCGGCCATATCAGAAGATGCAGAGGTTCCACCGGCACTTCGTCCATTGCGGCGCCCCGGCCATGTAAATGTAAACTGGTTAGAAAGACTGGACGCGTTTAACTCACTTATCGAATGGATTGAAACGGGCGAAATGGCACCCATAACGGATGGAACACGAACTGTGCCTGAAAGAGAAACCGGAACATCTTATGAGAATGAAATGCTGGTTAACAAGGTGAGCGGAATTGATCCCTATTTTGGAAATGCGAAGCTCGGATTTCATCCTGACGAACTTGAGCAATTTGGAATTATACAGGGCGAAACATTTATTATTGAGATTGATGGTCAGCAGCGAAACGTGTTTTATGGTGAAACTTACGGTGATGTAACAGAAGGGGAATGGGTGGCCTTCCCTACTGCAGATGATCATATTATGTTAGTGCGAAATCACGAAAGTGCAGTGAAAACCGCAGGGCTACATTTAGATGATCAAATAAAAATTGCGCCGTTACCGTAACGTTGTAATTCAGATTCACCCATCAGCAATTATTTGATTTCTATGAGAACCATCTGCTCAATTCCCGTTCGTGATATCAGTCGGGCAGAAACCACCTGGAGTGAGTTAGGGAAGCCAAGCCGGGCACTTAAAGAATGGACAAAACAGATTAATGAGAAAAAGTGATGATCGGGTTTGTTTTATACTGAACACAAAAGCTCAAAGGGGCCGTGCCAGGAAAAAAGTAGAATGGCTAAAAAAAGAGGCGGAATTACGATGGGAGAATTTTGATATACACTTGACCGGAGAGCAAGGTTCTGTTGCCGGATTGTCACCCAAAGATTATCAAAAATATGATATAGTGGTGGCTTGCGGTGGGGATGGAACCCTGCACAATGCTGTAAACCGCGCTCTGCACGAAAATATAGTGGTGGGCCTTATTCCCATGGGCAGCGGAAATGATTTTGCCAAAGCGATTCATTTGCCCAAAGATCTTGGGGAATGCCTGGATGTCATCAAGATTGGGAAGACAAAAAAAATGGATCTGATTCAGTGTTCCGGTGACGTTGACAGGTGGTGTGTAAATACGTTGGGTGTTGGGTTCGATGGATTGGCGAATTCGTATAACAGTCGTTTAAAGCGGTTTGTGGGGAGGCTTGGTTATCATATGGGAGCTTTAATGGCTGCCTTTAAATTCAAAGGATCGCACATGGAGCTATCGGTTGATGGAAAGATAACCCATGGAAATATACTGATGATCACTGCCTGTAATGGACCCATTGAAGGAGGATCGTTTGTAGTGGGCCCGGACGCAAAAATAGATGATGGATTGATTGACCTGCTGACTTTAAAACCCACTCCACTAATAAAACTGCTTTATTATATCCCACGATTTAAAAATGGGATTCCCAAAAATTTAGACACAGCAACCTCCGTAAAATGCTCGCAAATAAAAATCCATTCAAAAACACCTGTAAGTGTTCATGGAGATGGTGAGTGCTTAGGCAGTGATATCCGGGATCTGGACATCAACATACATCCTCTGGTATTAAATGTAATTGTACCTTAACTGTAGCTTTATTGCATTTCGTAGTACTCCTCGTAAATATAATCCCAAAGGGCCGCTAAATCGGATCCTTTATTATGCGGATTTTTTGATGTTGAGGATTTCATTGCGTCGATGCATGCTCGTTCGCGGGCATTTCGCATCGCTTTTATTTGATGCTTGGTCGGATTTTCGATCATCTCCTCAAGCTTTTCTTCGAGGTCTTCTATTGTTTCTTCGGCCATGGTAAATAAAATTAAGTTAGAGCTATTAATATGGGAGTTATTTACCTGATGTCAAGTGTAAAACAGATAATGACATAAGTATAACGCAGATAATGGCTTATAAATTCCCATATCAAGATTTGTGAAGCACCTATATGGACGAGTGGATTATATATGTGCTATAAGTATATGATTGTTTATACTTAAATTTGTTCCACCTGTTGGGATAAAGATCTCAGTGGGAGCATCAGTTGAATTTTAAACCAAAGCTAAACCAATTTGAAAAGGCAAAAACTACATCCAAAAGGACCCGAATTCTCAAAACTGGCCGTAGGTTTGTGGAGGATGAACGAGTGGAATTTAACCACAGATCAAACCATCGCGTGGATTGAGCACTGCATTGAGCTGGGTATTACTACGTTCGATCATGCCGATATTTATGGGATGTATCAAAACGAAGAACTCTTTGGGAACGCCATCAAACAGAAACCCTCGCTGCTTGATGAAATTGAACTTGTAACCAAATGTGATATTTGTCTGGTTAGCGAAAATCGTCCTGAAAATTCCATCAATCATTACAATACCACGCCGGAACATATTATTACATCGGTAGAACGGTCACTCAAAAATCTGAACGCCGAAGTGCTGGACCTTGTGCTGATTCACCGGCCAGATCCACTTATGGATGCAAGTGCAACTGCCGATGCATTTATGAAGTTGATTGAGCAGGGAAAAATCAAGCATATTGGCGTTTCTAACTTCACTCCTTCGCAGGTAGATTTGCTGCAAAGCCGACTTGATGTGCCCATTGTCACCAATCAGGTAGAATTTTCGCTACATCGACTCGACCCTATTTTTGATGGCACCTTTGATCAGGCCCAGCGCATGGAAGCTTCCCCTATGCTTTGGTCCCCATTTGCCGGAGGCGCAATTTTTAAAGAGCACGACGAACGGACTCAACAGATTCGAAACACTGCCAATAAACTTTGTGAAAAATATGAGTGTGAACTGGATCAAATAATTCTCGCGTGGCTAATGATGATTCCATCAAACCCCATTCCGGTTTTGGGAACAGGAAAAACTGAACGGATCACCTCTGGAACAAAAGCATGCAATATAAAGTTGGAGCGTCAGGATTGGTTTAAACTGTTAGTGGCTTCACAAGGGCATCCTGTGCCATAATGAAAAAAGTATTGACAGTTTACGGCTTTTGACATGGAGTGCAATTTCCGTACATTTTCCGAGCTAACTGCTCTCCCCAAAATAGTGCTCGTTGGCTATTCAAAAAATAGAAATATTGCAATTTGAATCATCTACAATGGATTTATTTGATAAACTTGAAGGTCGGCCAGGCCCATTAGGCTCATTCACATCAGACGGCTACGGATACTATACTTTTCCAAAACTTGAAGGTCCTCTTGGTCCGGAAATGAAATTTAACGGTAAAGATGTGGTTGTTTGGAGCATCAACGATTACCTGAGTGTGGGCAATCATCCCGAAGTCCGAAAAGTAGATACTGAAGCCGCTGAAAAATATGGTTTTAGCGCACCCATGGGAGCACGTTTAATGACCGGTAATTCCGATGAGCATGAAGCTTTGGAACGGGAATTGGCAGAGTTTATGCACAAACCGGAAGCACTATTGCTCAATTTTGGTTACCAGGGAATTATGAGCGTAATTCACGCGCTGGTAGACCGCAATGATTTTTTGATTTATGATGAGCTTAGCCACGCCTGTATTGTGGATGGGAAGCAGCTTTCGATGGCTGATAAAACCGTGTTTAAACACAACGACATGGAAAGTCTGGAAAAGCAGTTAAAACGGGCTGAAAAAAGAAGAAAACCGAATTCATCCGTATTGGTTATAACGGAAGGTGTTTTTGGAATGACCGGCGATCTCGGGAAACTGAATGAAATTATCGCCCTAAAAGAAAAGTATGATTTCCGCCTTCTGGTTGATGATGCTCACGGATTTGGAACATTGGGTGACGATGGCTCCGGCGCAGGAACTCAGCTCGGCTGCCATGATGGAATTGATATCTATTTTGGAACATTCGCAAAAGCAGTGGCGCTCATTGGCGCGTTTGTAGCTACAGAACCTCGGGTGATTGAATTTTTGAAAGCGAATGTACGAAGTCAGATTTTTGCAAAATCACTTCCGTTACCGTTGGTCGTTTCTGCCCGCAAACGTCTGCAGTTGATTCGTCAGCACCCTGAGTGGAGAGAAAAACTTTGGGAAAACACAACCATGCTTCGCAATGGGTTAAAAGATATCGGATATAACGTCCTTCCCTCCGAAAGCCCTGTTACTCCTGTTTTAACGGAAGGAAGCACCGAACTTTGCCAAACCATTATGCGAGTCATGCGAGAAGATCACGGCATTTTTGTCAGTGGCGTAGCATACCCTGTGGTACCAAAAGGAATGGTTTTAATCAGGCTTATTCCTACAGCGGGACACACTAAAGAGCACATTAAAAAAACGCTGATTGCATTCGAAGCCATCAAGTCAATTGTTTTCAAAGAAGCAAAAGAGAAGAGAACGGCGTAGGGAACTCAGTTAGTCAATAAGTATAGATTTTACAACCTAAAAGTTGCGCAGAAACCATTCTTTTCTGATGTTGTTGACTTTATCATTAATTAACAACATTCGAATATGCGTCTATCGTCACTACTATTGGCTCTCTTTTTAATTGGGGTTCCTGCTCAATCCAACGCTCAATCGGGGTTAGATACCTTATCACTCCAAAGTATATTTCACGAACCTATCATTCCGGGAGTTCGTCCATCTTTCAGATCGTTTACTGCAAATCAAGACTCCATCTATTTTTCCTGGAACGACTCTTCCTATTTTGATACAGGTTTATATAAAATGAGCATCAGCGGGGGTGAAGCGGAAAAAGCAGAACAGGGGCAAAACTTTGTTCTGTCACCAAACCACCAAAATATTGCATATACAAAAGATGGTGATCTTTTTATTTCAAGAGCTAATGGGAGCGGAGAACGTAAAATTGTTGCATCTAAAGAAGTAGACAGATCCCCTGTTTGGTCTCCCAATGGAAGAATGGTTGCCTTTATTAGAGATGGTGATGTTTGGGTTACAAATATTGCCCGACCCGAACTTATTCAGGTAACCAATAAAGATGATGAAGAGCCCGGTTTTTCTATTCGCTCATGGGCTGGGAATCAAAAATTGGTGGTGAGCCAAACTGATTTCTCTGATGGAAGAACCGTTTATTTCCCCGAATATGAAGGCGAATTTGTAGAACCGGGAGAATCCACACGGGGTATTCCTTCAGTTAAGATGTTTACAGCCCACATAGATGGTTCCGCAATGGATACCCTTATGACCGGAGTTCACCGATCATCAACCGCCGCTTCTCAGTCAGGTAGATATATCGCCGTTGATTATGCCGATGCCGCATTGAAAGAACGAAAAATTATTATTCATGATACGTATCGGGATACAGAAAATGTACTTTTCGAAGACTCCACCGATGGATGGCTACATGGAACGGATCTGTCTTTTGCACCTAAATCTGAAACGCTGATCTTCACTTCGGAACAAAGTGGATGGAATCATTTGTATCTGGCTGATCTTCAAAACTCAGAAGTCACGCAACTTACATCAGGAGACTACGAAATTACCTGGTGGTCTTGGCTGGATGATGAAACCCTTTTATATGCAAACAATGAAGCTGATTACGGTGAGCGACATCTATTTCAACATAATCTACAAGACGGTTCAACAGAGCAGCTGACCAACGAAGAAGCGTATCGATATCAGTTTTCACTAAACCCGGACGGAACTAAAGTTGTATATGCAAAAACATACTTTAATCAGCCTTATGATTTGTTCACGATTGATCTCGAAAATCCGGAAGAAGAAGTTCAACTGACCCAATCTGTACCCGATCAATTCTACGAAATGGATTGGCAGGAAGAAGAATATGTACGATTTACCGGGCGTGATGGAGAAACAGATCTCTCAATGTCTGTACTCTATCCTGCTGATTACGATCAATCAGAATCCTACCCTGTTGTTGTATTTGCACATGGCGCGGGGTCACTGCAAAATGTATATAAAGGCTGGTCTAATAATTACTGGCGAGAATACATGTTTCATCAATACTTGAACATGCAAGGTTACATTGTTGTTGAAGTTGATTTTCGGCACAGTACCGGTTACGGACGAAAATTCCGGGAGGATGTAACCAACTGGATGGGTAAATATGAAACCATCGATATCGTGGACGGACTCGACTGGCTTCAGGAAAAAGAAGGAACTCTGGATCTTGATAACGTGGGAATTTATGGGGGAAGCTACGGTGGATTTATGGCATTGTACACTGTCTCCGACATGCCCGATCGATTTCACGCAGCCGCAGCACTTAGAAAGGTGAGTAACTGGAGAAACTATTATTACACGAATCCTTGGTATACACTGCCGCGATTAGGAGATCCGGAAGAAGTTCCTGAACACTACGACCGAAGTTCACCGCTTACGTATGCATCAGAACTCGAACGACCGGTCATTTTATTGCATGGTTTAAAGGATAACAATGTTGGCTCACAGGATGCTTTTCAGTACGCAGAAGAGCTGGTCCAAAGCGGAAATACAAATTTTGAGATGATGATCTATCCATCAGAGCGCCATGCATTTACCAGCCCCAATTCCTGGTATGATGAATACCTGAGAATATTTAATTTCTTTGAAGAGCATTTGAAGTAAGAACTAATTTATATGTTTACCGAGAGCCGTTTTATTGCATTTTTTTTGATCTATAAATGATTAGGTAGAAAATGATGCGATGGTAATGGCTCTTTAAAAATTACAGATACTCAAGCAATTGTAGCCATTTGCAGAAGAGCATCATTCATTAAGTTCAATTTGTTTTGAACTTAATATTTTTTCTTTTATTTTTACTGTATGAATAAGAAAAAATTAACATATATAGAAGAGTGCGGGTTAATGTTTGAACAGCTTGGGTTAGCTCGAATGGTTGGGCGCGTATTTGGCTACTTGCTGATTTGCGATGAAGATGCCGTTTCGTTCGACCAGATCCGTGAAGTTCTCAGCGCAAGTAAAGGTAGCATCAGCAGCACAACTAAGCAGCTTGTTCAAATCGGGTTTATCGAAACAGTATCGCTTCCGGGAGATCGAAAAACTTATTTCAAAGTTACCGACATTGAGCTGGGTAAAATGCTAAGCCAACGGATGAATTTTTTTGAAAAATTTGCCGAGGTTCTTAGTAAAGGAAGGAATCTCAAAAACCGGGAAGATGAAGTGTCTGATTGGCTAAGAGATGCAGCCGTTTTTTACTCCTGGGTTGGTGAAGAAATTGAACAAATGATCCAAAAATGGCATCACGAAAAAGAAAATATCATTAAACAAAAAGAGTAGAGATGGATCCAGCTACAACAACATTTAGTAACTCTTAAAGGAGATGAAATGAAATGGGTAACAATAACATACAAAATCTGCTCAACTTTAGCTCTTGTCGGGTTGATGTTGGCACTTCCTCCGCTGGCAACCGGTCAGTCATCAGGTGAGATTATCCGAGAGATGGAAGAAGTAATGAGAGGGGAATCCAGCCACTCCGAAATGACCATGCGTATTGAACGTCCTCGCTACACACGGGACATCAGCATGGAAACATGGTCTCTTGGAGATGATTATTCCATGATTTTAGTTACGGCTCCCGCCCGTGATGAAGGAATTACTTACCTACAGCGCGAAAACGAAATGTGGAATTATCAGCCGTCCATTAACCGAACCATAAAAATGCCCCCTTCTATGATGTCACAGTCCTGGATGGGATCAGATTTTACCAATGAAGATTTAGTTCGTGAAAGTTCCATGGTTGATGAATATGAGCATCAAGTTTTACGGGAAGAAGAGTATGACGGTTATGAAACATGGGTTCTTGAATTGATACCAAAACCGGAAACACCTGTTGTGTGGGGAAAAGTACTCATTTGGGTTGCAAAAGATGGCTACATGCAGCTTCGGGTCGAAAATTATGATCAGCGGAATGAATTGGCAAATACCATTGAACTAAGTGAAATTGAAGAGATTGATGACCGAAAATTCCCAACAAGAATGGTGTTAACCCCTGAGGATAATCCCGATCAAAGAACCATCATCACACATGAAACCATGGAATTCAATGTGGGATTGGAAGAATCATTTTTTACGCAGCAGAACATGAGAAGAGTTAGGTAATCAGTGAACAGTTTTGCAGTGTCAACAGTGTGTCAGGAAAGCGCAATAGGGTAAAATCCCCCTTTAAAGGGGGCAGGGGGGATGAAAATTCACCAGCATGAATGAACTCAATTTTTACTACAATAAAAACCTAAAAGACTTTACAAGAAGACTTCGAAGAGAATCCACGCAGGCTGAAGTAAAATTATGGCAAGAGGTTTTAAGAGGAAAGAAAATGCATGGATACGGGTTTTTACGTCAAAGACCAGTACTTAATTACATCGCTGATTTTATGTGTAAACAACTTTGGCTGATTATAGAAATTGATGGTTATACTCATCATTGGGAAAGCAAATGGAAACTGGACATGAAGCGACAGAAAAAACTTGAGGATATAGGTTTTACTGTTTTAAGGTTTACAGATGAAGAAGTTATTCAGGATATAAGAAATGTAGAAAGAGTAATCGAACAGTGGGTGCTGGATCATCCCCCTGCCCCCCTTCAAAGGGAAAATCAAACAACACACACTGCTTAACTGCACCCTGAAACACTGAATAAAATGTACTTAAAATTAGCCTGGCGAAATTTGTGGAGGAATCGAAGACGAACGATTATCACCGTATCCTCAGTCACTTTTGCGGTTTTGTTCTCTGTGCTTACGTTATCGGTAAATCGCGGTTCTCACAATAACATGATTGATAATATGGCGAGGTTCCACACCGGATTTATTCAGGTGCAAGATGCGCTGTACGAAGATGAACCTTCGCTGGATAATACTCTTTTGTTTGATGATGAACTGGCGAGTCAAATTTTACAATCGCATCAAGAGATCGATTTTATCGTCCCCCGCATCGAAACATTTATGCTTGCGGCAGGAGAAAATCAAACCCGGGGAGCTATGGTTAGCGGGGTTGATTTACAACAGGAAAACAGACTTAATGATCTGGAAACACATCTTGTAGAGGGGAATTTTTTCAGGGAGGAAAGAAGTACTGTTATCGGTGTGGGATTGGCAAACCGATTAAATGTAGTATTGAATGATACGTTGGTTCTTTTGGGGCAGGGACGATTTGGAATGACGGCTGCCGAAAAATATCCCATTGGTGGGTTGGTGGATCATCCCATCACAGAATTCAATGATCAAATTGTGTACCTGAAACTTCAAGACGCACAGTACTTATTATCAGCTGAAAAATTCGTCACCTCGGTTTTGGTCATTCCCTCCGAAGTGGGTTATACCGACGAGGTTGCCGAAGCATTAAAAACAGAATTAGAGGATGATGTTTTTAACATTCTCACCTGGCCGGAAATGATGCCGGAACTGCTTCAAGCTATTGAATTCGACAGGGCCGGCGGATACGTTATGCTCGGCATTCTTTACGTTGTTATTGCTTTTGGACTGTTCGGCACCATTCTTACCATGACCTTAGAACGTCTTCGGGAATTTGGCGTCCTTCTTTCTATAGGGGTACAGAGATTTCAGCTAATTTCTATTCTATTTATTGAAACAGTTATTATCGGTTTTATTGGCGTTTTAATGGGTTGTGGGCTCGGGTTTTTAATGACGTATTATTTCCATCTAAATCCACCGGAACTCAGCGGTGATGCAGCAGAAACTATGTTGGAAATGGGGTTCGAGCCGGTTCTTCCTTTTTCAATGGCGCCGGATATTTATTATACACAGGGAATTATCATTTTTTTGCTCTCACTAGGAATTTGTCTGTATCCGGCCATTAAAATAATCAGGTTAAACATTTTGGATGCCGCAAGAACGTAACTGAAAACCAGCCGATCTATGAAAATGTTACTTACAATATCATGGCGAAATATTTGGCGTAACCCGGGCCGTAGCGGAGTTTTGTTTGCAGCCATTGTTGCCGGTTTGTGGGCAGGGGTTTTAGTTGTGGCATGGGCAAACGGATTGGTAGAACAGCGTATGAACTACCTGATCCAAACAGAATTAAGCCACGCACAAATCCATCACCCCGAATTCCGTACAGAAAGGGAATCGTCAATGTATATCGCAGACGCTTCTCCCATTCTATCTACTTTGGAAGAAGACTCCAGAGTGCAAGCGTTTGCCCCAAGAACCATTACAGATGGCATGCTTCAATCTCCCGTTACTACATCAGGGATTAGTATTCGTGGGATTGATGTGGAAAAAGAACCCCGGGTAACCACCTTGCACGAAAACATCACAGAGGGAGATTATTTGGATACTGATGTAAGAAATCCGGTGTTAATCAGCAATCGAATAGCGGATACGCATAATGTAGAAATAGGCCATCGAATTGTACTAAATTTTCAGGATGCAGAAAATGAACTAACAGCGGCTTCATTCACCATTGTGGGACTTTATCAAACATCATCGTCAGGGTATGACGAGCGAAATGTTTTTGTTCGGACCCAAGATCTCTCGCCCCTCCTTTCCGATCAGCAAATTTATCATGAAATAGCCGTTTGGCTGAATGATGAAGAAGATGTTGAAGCGGTAGTAAACGGTTTAAATGAACGGCTTGATCAAATAGAGGTCCAAACCTGGTATGAGCTTTCGCCCGAATTGCGTTATTTATCTGATGCGGGTGGATTAATGATGACGGTCATTATGGTGATTATTATGATGGCATTGGCATTCGGGATTCTAAATACCATGCTGATGGCAATTTTTGAACGGATGAGAGAATTGGGAATGCTGCTGGCAATTGGCATGAGTAAAGCGCGGGTGTTTCTGATGATTATGTTGGAATCGATCATTCTAACCCTAACAGGGGCCGCCGCCGGATTGATTTTAGCCTCCTTAACCATCGCGTATTTGAGCCGACAGGGAATTGATCTAACTATGTTTGGTGAGGGGCTATCGGAGCTGGGGTATGATTCAATTGTGTACCCGATAATGACTCTCAACCACTACGGAAATGTGGCCATTATTGTAGTTATTGCAGCACTATTGGCCTCACTTTTTCCGGCTATGAAAGCCATAAAAATAAACCCTGTTGAGGTTGATCAGGAATGATAAAATCGATTTTTAAAACCCAATGCTAATAGCATGAAAATAATAACAACAGAAAACCTCTCGAAAGTCTACAATCCGGATACCGTTCCTGTACATGCTTTACGAGATGTAAATATTGAGTTCGAACCGGGTGAATTTACAGTTGTCAGGGGACCATCAGGTTCAGGAAAAACCACGTTGCTAAATATGATCGGCGGACTGGATAAACCTACCGAAGGAAGAGTGTTGATCGAAGGGACCACCATCTCTGAAATGTCGGATAGCGAACTCATCAATTATCGCCTCCAAAACATCGGATTCGTTTTTCAACACTACAATTTAATCCCTGTTTTCTCTGCCCGCGAAAATGTCTCCTTTATTATGCTATTGCAGAAAAGAGATAAAAAGGAGATGCAAAAACGAACCGATAAATTACTTGATGAAGTCGGGCTTGGAGATCGAAAAGATGCACGCCCAAAACAGCTTTCCGGTGGACAACAGCAGCGGGTAGCCGTGGCGCGGGCTCTTGCATCAGAGCCCCGATTTATTTTGGCTGATGAACCCACTGCAAACCTCGACACCGAATCGGCAATGAACTTGTTGGACATCATGGAAAAAATGAACAGGGAGGAAAATGTAACTTTCATCTTCTCTACTCACGATCAGCGCGTAATTGACCGCGCCCGACGTGTCATAACCATGGTTGATGGAGCCATTGCAAAAGAAGAGAATAAAAGTCCCCCTTTGAAGGGGGGATAATCAAACACGATTAGTGTTTGATCTGGGGGGATGTAAGGTTAAGCCTGTGAACGTTGAGTCGAAAAGAACACCCCTCAAATCTTGTGCTGAACGCACAAAATTATCTCCCCTCGCAGGGGAGATCTACTACAAATTTGATCCTATTTTCTATGAAGAAATTCATCCTTTTACTAACCCTTTCATTTTGGGCGGTTTGTGTCAGCGCCCAGACAGAAAAATTAGACATTAGTGGTTATGTACAAGGCATGCCGGTTTGGATTAGCGCTGAGCTTCCGGAGCCGTTTCAAGGAGATTCATTTTGGGAATACCGCCTGCAAAATCGTCTTAATGTACGGTATGATTTTTCACCCGATGTAACCTTCAACTGGCAAATGAGAACCCGTTTATTTGCCGGAGATCTGGTCAGTGATGTTCCAGGCTATGCTGATTTAATAGACACAGATAATGGATACGTAAATCTATCCTGGATGATCACCGAACAGGATTCGTGGTTTCTCCATTATATTCCCGATCGACTAAATCTGGATTGGGATAAAGATGACTGGAAAATTACTGTGGGACGGCAGCGGGTCAACTGGGGTATTAATACGGTTACCAATCCGAACGATCTTTTCAACATTTATTCTTTTTACGATTTTGATTATCCCGAACGGCCCGGTACGGATGCCATAAGAGTTCAGCATTTTTTAGATTGGGCATCGCGGATTGAGTTTGCCTATCGTCCCGCCCGAAACGCCCGGAATTCTATTGCCGCCGGTATGTACGCATTTAATACAAATGGTTTTGATGTTCAATTTATTACCGGTTATTACAGACACCGATGGACACTCGGCGGCGGATGGGCAGGGAGCCTCGATCAGGTGGGATTTAAAGGAGAGTGGATGATATTTACCGATCTCGAAGAAACAAACGGTTCACACGATACCAATATTATTGCAGCCCTTTCCGCTGATTACATGTTCGAAAACAGTCTCTTTTTGGTGGTTGAAGGTTTGTACAACAAAGACGGCGGCCGGGATCAGTTTCTGTTGATTGGTGAGTCCGTTTCTGCAGACAACCCCTCGTTTTCCCGTTACCAGTTTACCACTCAGGTTACCTATCCTTTCAGCCCAATTTTCCAGGGATCCCTTGCAGGAATTTTCTACCCGGATGAAGAAGCCGTTTTCATCTCCCCATCCATTACTTGGTCGGTATCTGAAAATGCTGACTTAAACATTCTGTCTCAGGTTTTTGCCGGCAGTGATAACTCCGCATTTTCCAATGCAGGAAATGTGGTAGCGGCTTCCTTGAAATGGCATTTTTAATCTATCGAAATTTTAATTACTATCTTAATAATTTAAATAATAATTACTCTAAATTAATGAATGGGATAATCAAAACAACCTTTCTACTTGGAATCTGCCTCATTATCATAGGGTGCTCAAATGGAGATAATGAATATGATTCTATTGAAGGCCCTGAAATACAGACTGAACTCCTTTATGAGATTCGTGATAGTGAAGAGATTCTATTTGAATGGATTGCTGATGTAAAAGTTATTTCTGATGATCTGATCGCTGTTTTGGATCTGGATACAAGAATCCATCTTTTTGATGGGGACGGAAACTTTTTAAATACCTCTTTAAAAGAAGGAAAAGGTCCGGGAGAGGTTCAATGGCTAACCGGATATCTTGGTTTATCAGAGGATAATACACTGATTATCCATGATCAGGGCCAAAGAAGAATGTCTGTATTTGAACCTGGAAATAGTGGTCTATCTTACGCAAAAGACATCAACCTTGAGCCGTTTCCAACCAGTTTTTATCTTAACTCCGAAGGCAATTTGGCGCTTTATGTTAAACCTTCCATCAGTAATGAAGAAGAAAATGATCGGGTGTCTATTTTAGACATGGAGGGAAATATGGTGCATGAAAACTTTCTGGAATTTGATAGGGGAGAACAGCTCATTTTTTACAACGAATCCGATATGCCTCAAATGGCTATGGCAACCCCGCATCATCCCAAAAATATTATTCAATTTTCGCAGGATAAGATTATTCATGCACGGTCTGATGAACTCGGTTTTTCTGTTTATGATTTACTGACAGGTGAGTTAATCAATCAAACCAAATTAACCAGACCGGATTTTGAACTACCAACTGATGAACGCCGTGAATTTGTAGATGATATGATTGAAAGGATTGAAACAGGAGAAAGTCAACGATCTCGAATGATGTCTGATATGCCGAAAATACGGGGGAAAGTCGGTGCAATGCATTATGATCCTGACGGAAAAATCTGGCTAAATATTCTTGAAGAAGATCAACCCGACTGGTTGATATTTGATGAATCCGGTGAGTTAACCGGAACGTTCACTCCGGATTTTGAAGGAGAAATTGTGAACGTGCAGAAAGGTCAAATCTTCATAAAATCAGATGATGAAAACGGAGCTCCCATGCTTACGGCACTTAAATATCCATCGGATTGATCGAATATTTTATAGAAATAATTGCCTAACCCCTTCGCTTTAGCTATAATAAGCCGTCAATCATTGCTTATGAAAACAAAAGCTCAACAATACTGGCGGCAAAACCTGATCTACCTTGCTTCCCTTCTGGGGATCTGGTTCGTGGTTTCTTATGGCGCCGGCATTCTATTTGTCGATTGGCTTGATCAATTCCGTATCGGCGGATTTAAGCTTGGATTTTGGTTTGCCCAACAAGGTTCTATGTATGTTTTTGTGCTTTTGATTTTCGTGTATGTCTATCTGATGAACCGCCTCGACCGAAAATTTGAATTCGATGAGGTGTGATGAGTATACAAGGATGGACATTTTTGATTGTTGGACTCACTTTTGCCCTCTACATCGGCATTGCCATTTGGGCACGCGCTGCTACCACTAAAGATTTTTATGTTGCCGGTGGTGGCGTTTCACCTCTTGCAAACGGAATGGCAACGGCCGCCGATTGGATGTCCGCCGCTTCGTTTATTTCCATGGCGGGGATCATCAGTTTTATTGGCCGCGATGGATCCGTTTATTTGATGGGATGGACCGGCGGATACGTACTTTTAGCCCTTCTTTTAGCGCCATATCTCAGAAAATTCGGGAAGTTTACGGTTCCTGATTTTGTTGGAGACCGATATTACTCAACCGCAGCACGAATGGTTGCTGTAGTTTGCGCGGTTTTTATATCGTTCACTTATGTGGCGGGACAAATGCGCGGTGTAGGAATTGTCTTTTCCCGGTTTTTGAGCGTGGAAATAGAAACCGGCGTTTTCATTGGCATGATTATCGTTTTCTTCTATGCCGTTTTGGGTGGTATGAAAGGAATTACCTACACACAAGTGGCCCAATATTGCGTGCTGATTTTTGCCTACCTGGTACCGGCTATTTTCATTTCTATGCTAATGACCAATAACATCATTCCACAATTTGGATTTGGTGGCACATTAGCATCAGACCCAAACGTATATCTTCTCGATCATCTTGATGGACTAAGCACAGAATTAGGTTTCGACGCATACACCGATGGAAGTAAATCCACTATTGATGTCTTTTTTATAACGGCTGCATTAATGCTTGGCACAGCCGGTCTGCCGCATGTAATTGTCCGATTTTTTACCGTTAAAAAAGTTCGTGATGCCCGTATCTCCGCCGGATATGCTCTTCTGTTTATAGCAATTCTCTATACCACGGCTCCCGCAGTTGCAAGTTTTGCGCGAGCAAACCTGTTGGAAACCGTAGATAATGAATCATATCAAGAAATGCCGGAATGGTTTTCAAACTGGGAGGATACCGGCCTTATCGGATTTGATGACAAAAACAGTGACGGGTTAATCCAATATACACCTGATGAATCCACTAACGAATTAACCATAGATCAGGATATTATGGTTTTGGCAAATCCTGAAATTGCCCAACTGCCCAATTGGGTAGTCGGATTAGTCGCCGCGGGTGGTCTTGCTGCTGCATTATCAACAGCAGCAGGATTACTCCTGGTGATCTCTACCTCCGTTGCGCGCGATTTAATTCGCCGAACATTTGTACCTGATATCACTCAAAAACGAGAACTGCTATTTGCAAGAATTGCTGCCGGAGGTGCGGTTATTATTGCGGGATACTTTGGGGTTAATCCCCCGGGTTTTGTGGCTCAAACCGTGGCGTTCGCTTTTGGTTTGGCTGCGGCTTCTTTCTTTCCGGCAATTTTGTTGGGAATATTCTCTAAAACCATGAACAAAGAAGGAGCCATCTCAGGAATGGTGGCAGGTATTCTGTTTACGGCAGCCTATATCATCTATTTCACATTTATGAATCCCGAATTCAATAATGCAGATCACTGGTGGTTTGGAATCTCTCCGGAGGGAATCGGAGCGCTTGGAATGGTTGTGAATTTGATAATCGCAGTTACTGTGAGTCGGTTCACCAAAAATCCACCTCTGAACATTCGCGAATTGATTGAAACCATTCGTATTCCACGGGATCTCGAAAAGTAGCGCAGTGTTGCTAACCCGCGAACTGAATCACGGATCAGCGATCCGTGCTACGCAGACTGCGACAAAACGACTGCGTTGTTCACCAATATAATCCGTACCTTTAGGCTCACTTTTTTTAAGCCCGGCTTTGAATTTTTGAAGCGGGCTTTTTTCATTTTATACCCTTTATGTCTTTCAAATCACTAAGTATTATAGATTCCATCCTTAAATCTCTAAAAGAAGAAGGATACACCGAGCCCACTCCAATTCAATCACAATCTATCCCTATCGCCCTTAAAGGGATAGATTTACTGGGTTGTGCCCAAACCGGTACCGGCAAGACGGCCGCATTTGCGATTCCGATCCTGCAGAATTTGAGTGCCAACCAAGGCAACCCTCAAAACAAGAAAATCCGAAGTCTGATTGTAACTCCAACCCGAGAACTGGCCATTCAGATCGATGAAAGTTTCCAAAAATATGGACGCTATACAGGTTTAACTACCTCTGTTATATTTGGCGGAGTGAACCAAAAAAGTCAGGTTAAAGAGTTAAGGCAGGGCGTTGATATTCTCACCGCTACTCCCGGCCGTCTACTTGATCTGATGAACCAGGGACATATTTCCCTCAAAGATGTGGAAATTTTTGTGCTTGATGAAGCAGACCGAATGCTCGACATGGGTTTTATCCACGATGTGAAAAAACTGCTGAGAGCCCTGCCAAATAAACGGCAGACGCTTTTCTTTTCAGCCACCATGCCGCCGGAAATCGTAAAGCTTTCAAATACTATTTTAACCAATCCAAGAAAAGTAGAAATTACACCCGAATCTCCCACAGTGGAGGCAATTAGTCAGGGAATCTATTTCGTGGATAAGGGAAATAAAAAGAATTTGCTGATTGATGTGTTACAGGATGATGACATCAAACATGCACTTGTGTTTACGCGCACCAAACACGGGGCGAATAAGCTTGTAAAGCTGCTGAATAAAAACAGCATCAAAGCGGAAGCCATTCATGGAAATAAATCGCAAACTGCCCGGCAAAAAGCGCTGAGTAACTTTAAAGATCAGCTCACAAACGTTCTTGTTGCCACCGACATCGCCGCTCGCGGAATTGATGTGGATGAGCTTCAGTATGTGATCAACTACGAGATTCCAAATATTCCGGAAACGTACGTTCACCGAATTGGCCGAACCGGACGCGCGGGATCAGACGGAACGGCGCTTTCGTTTTGTGATGCTATCGAAAAAGCGTATTTGCGCGATATCGAAAAGCTGATCGGAAAAAGTATTCCCGTTATTGAAGAGCACGAATACCCATTGGTTGATAACGACCCTCCGGTGCCCAAACAGCAACAGCAGCGCGGGCCTAAAAAAGGCAAAAAGAAAAGCCACAGTAACGGGCGAGGCGGTAAATCAAACCGACCCGGTTCAAGCGGAAGAAAACGAAGTAGCAGACGGAGGTAAATGGTATTTTCGCATTAGAAATGATGGGAGCTGTCAAATCGTAACAACCGTCTGTAGTCTGTTTTTGAGTTACTTTTTTGGTTCTAATTATTTTCCAAAAAACTATCCTCAACTATTTCGTAGTGGTTAACAAAAGGTTCGAACTCTATTAGATAGTCTTTATCTTCAGGATAATAACGGGCTTTTTCATACTCTTCTCCTGCAAATTGCCTGATGGATTCATACGAGTTCCAATAGGTAATCAGCAGATAATGTGTTTGCTGATCATTGTCTTTTCGTAAAACTTTCACACCAAAATTCCCTTTTTTATTCCTATAGTCTTTTAGTCCCGTATTCTTTAAATATTCGTAATACGAGTCAGCCTTTTTTTTCGGAACAATCCCATGCCAGATTCTTGCAATCATAAGTTTCTGTTTTTGTTGTTAACGGTTTGTTTTGATTCTCATAAGATTTAAATCTGAACCTGTTTACCGGACAGCCTGTCCGGTGGAGGATAACTTAAAGAACTGGAGTACCCATTCATCTCGGGCAAACTGCCCAAGGGACTTTAATTCACTTTCCGAATCACACCTGCAGGCAATAATTCATTTCGCACACTCTCCGCAATAACGGCCGTTCCGTTCACAAATACCCAATCAAATCCTTCTGCATAGGTGTGTGGTTCTTCGAAAGTGGCGGTGTCGTTTACGTTGGCGGGATCGAAAATCAGCAGGTCGGCGGCAAATCCTTCTCGGATGAGTCCTCTTGGGGTTTCCACTTTTTCGGAATCGGAAAGTCCAACTGTTTCAGCTGGAAGACCACTCATTTTGTAGATAGCTTCCTCAAGGGATAACAAATTCTCCTCATTAACATACTGACGAATAATTTTCGCAAAGCTTCCATAACCCCGCGGATGACGCATTGTAGGACTGCCGTCGGAGCTGACCATCACGAATGGATCCACTAAAAATCTGCGCATTACATCTTCATCCATCACAAAATACGCCGCACTCGCTCCCCCGGGTTTGATGTCGTCAATTAACACATCTTCAAAGGGTTTGTTGAGTTCCTCTGCAACTTCCTTTAGCGTCATTCCGGCCCACGGCGCTGTTCCGATAAGCGTTGCTTCCGGTCCGTTTCTCGCCTCCACACGATTTCTCAAATATTCTTCTAACTCCTCTCTTTGCTCACTCACAACCTCATCAAAATCATTGGGTGGAAGTGCCCAATCCGGAAATACAATTGAAATTCCTGTAAAGCTTGCGGTGTAGGGATACACATCGGCCGTTACGTTTATTCCTTTATCGCGCGCTTCATTCATTAATTCAAGAACAGATTCTGCCTTTTGCGGGTCATCGCCAAATACAATTTTAATGTGTGATGCCTGAACATTTGCGCCCGATTCAATCCCCTGCGTAAGCAATTCGGATACGGATTCCTCAATCATATCTTCGTCTTCATTTCGCATGTGGCTCAATATCAACCCGTTGGCTTCCGCTACCGGTTCACCCAGTGCAATAAGCTCCGGCAAATCAGCAAATGAACCGTGATCATATTCAAGTCCGGTGGTTATTCCAAACGCTCCTGCTTCCAGTGCTTGTATTAAAATCTCGCGCATCTCTTCGATGTAGCTTTCGGCAAGACCCGATTCCCGAGGAGCATCCACCATTCGGCGAAGCGAATTATGTCCCGCAAAATAGAGGATATTTGGCCCTGTTCCCTGCTCGTCTACTTCGTTCATCCAGGCGTTTACATCATCCAAACCGTCGCTTCCTCCATCCTGACCCATGCTAACTGTGGTAACACCCATAGAGAGGAAATTATCAAACCGAGGTGTGCTGAGCGGATTTCCGTGAGAATGAGTATCAATAAAACCAGGTGTGATGGTTTTGCCCTCAGCATCCATTTCGCGTCTGATAATCATACCATCCGTGTTGATGTCACCAATTTCTACGATCACTCCATCATGAATTAATAGATCGGCTGTAAACGCAGAACTGCCTGATCCGTCAATAATGGAGCCGTTGGTAATCAACAAATCGTAACGCTCGGCATCGGCAGCGCATGAAACGAAAACAAGTGATAGAATGAAAACATTGATAACGTTTTTAAGCATTTCGAGAAATAAAATTATGGTTTACTTAAACATAAGTATATAGCACACGGTAAGAATAGTCCACCCAAATTTAAAATTCCACACTTGATTTTCTTCGTCGAAAGTATACTTTCATGTTAAATATGTGAATTTGAAGCGTTACATTAGTAATGATTGAAATAAATTTTCGTGTGTATGATACGTACTCTTACTTTTTGTGTAATATTTCCTCTCCTGATAATAAGCTGCAATCAGAATGATTTAGGACAAACTCCGGTGCCAGAAAATTATTCTGCCGAAATGGAGCAGTGGGAGATGGATAGAATTGAAGATTTAAAAGAACCCACAGGATATTTGCGTCTTGCAGGGATGTTTTGGCTTGAGGAAGGTGAAAATAGTTTTGGAAGCGGAGACGATCAGGATATTCAATTTCCTGAAGGTTCCATTCCCGATCTCGCAGGGTATTTTGTGATGGAAAACGAACAGGTTACTATGAGAGTTGCTGAAGATGTAGATATTACGCATGAAAATGAACCGATCAGCGAAAAGATTATTTTTGATGGGGATGAGTCACTGGATATTCAGCATGAATTCCTGGAATGGCTGGTAATAGAACGCCAAGGAGAAATTGCCATTCGTCTGTTTAACAAAGCAAATGAAAAGGTCGACAATTTTAACGGATTCCCACGCTACCCTTTGGATCCTGCTTTAAGATTGAAGGCGAAATTTATTCCCAATCCTGAAAACACGACCATTCCCATTGTAAATGTTTTGGGGCAAAATGCTGAAACACCATCACCCGGAAAAGTAGAGTTTATAATTGATGGTAAGCGCTACTCTGTTGATGCACTTGCAGGCACTACAAGGCTGTTTTTAATTATCGGGGATGAAACCAATCAAACCGAAACATACCAGGCCGGCCGTTACATGTATATCGACTATCCCGAAGAAGGAAGTGATTATACCGTGATCGATTTCAACAAAATTTACAATCCACCATGCGCTTATAGTTTATTTACAACTTGTCAGCTTCCGCCTCCGAATAATCGGCTTGATGTTGCCATTGAAGCGGGCGAAAAACGTCCTGTGGACTGGAAGGGACTGTAAAGTTTTAATTAATCACTTCAAACCGGGTGGACCGATTTTTCTCCTGGCGAGTATTCACATCCATCACGTTTACCCGTAGTTCGTAGAGTCCGGGTTGTAAATCGGCCGTTTCAATTTCAAGATCTTCAATCAGCCGTTCTTCTTCGCTGGTAAAGTTCAGTGTTAACACAAACTCCGTCATTTCTGTGTCCACTTCCCCTTGGTCATCAACCGGTAAAATTCGATAGGTGAGCTCAAACTGAGAGAATCCGTTCTCCTGCATTTCAAGATTATACACCTCAAAATGTAACGCCAGTGTTTCCTGCCAAGGAATTACCTGATTGTTGGCTACGATAAAGTTAAACGGCGTGTCAGACTCTTCGAGCATTTGATAACCTAAAACCAGATCGGCAAATTGCAGGGAATCAGGGTTGGATTTTAAAGGTTCGGGCAACCGAAAATGGCTACTGCCCAATCCCCGAAGCTCATTGGGATAGGGTGTATCGTAAATAGGTTCTGATTCTTCGTCCACATTCATTAACTGAACCGAAGCCGATAGATTATTGCGCTCGGTATGAGGAAATTCATACACCGTGTAAGAAACATTTCTTGTGGTATTTCTGTGCAACCGAATGGGGGTCACCTCATCAAATTGCTGCGTTATATTCCACTCTTTATCGTAAAATTGAAGACTGTGGGAAAGGTTATAGTTGGGCAATAGATCTTCCGTTTTATCTGCATCTTCAATGTCTTCGAGGGTAATATCTGAAGGACGGTTTTTGTTGAAATCGATCAAAAATGCTTCTTTAGGATCACTCTCTAAAAATGTAATGAGGTAAGGCTCCCGATCTTCATCTAAAAACCGATACTGGTAAACCCCAACAGGAACTTCCGGAATTTGACGCTGAAAGGAAGATATCTGCCTGGAGGCTTGATTTGTCCTACTGTTAATTATATCAATAGACTCGGATTTCATGGAAAGATCCAGCCCTTGTAACGCTTCCCTTCCCTGCTCCAATAATGCATCCCTCATGGAGTTCAGCCGATTTTCAAAAAATGGATCTACCATCACCAGCTGCTCGTAATAAAGCATTTGCAACATCAGTGCAGGAGTAATTCCGTACCGGGCAAATTCAGCTATTTCTTCATCTCTATCCACCTCCGGGTTGAACGCACGTTGTGGAATAAAGCTGTCGATACTGGGTTGAAGCTCAAATTCCTGCGAATCTACATTTGTGCCGAAAATAAATGGCACGGATTGATTGATCCCTTCCATCAAATTATCGTAAAACCAAACTTCGTACTCCGGATAGCGGTGAAAATCATAAATCGCATTTTCAAGAATTTCGGCTTGACTTACCACCATCGTTTCCTGTTCAAAAATTTGTTCTTCCCGGTTCGGCTCGCGAGGAATAACCTGTCTTTGAAGCCAGGGTTTTACATTCAAATCCTGCAATGTTAAAATTCCCCGGTGAATTCTATCCGGCTCTCCATATCGTATATAAATCAGTGCCCGATCATCGGTGCCGTAAATAGTTGAACTGTTTCTTGTAAATTGTTCGCGGGCAGATGCAATTCGCTGCCAGTGCTCAATAAGCCGTTCATTTACTTCGGTAGCAGGTGTTGGATCGAGCTGAACCCAATAGCCACTCATATCAGAAAGAAGCTCCCGGTTCTCTTCATCCCACCACTCCAGCCATTGCCGTAAAATACCTTCGCCAATAATGGGTTTTAATCTCTCAATTTCCTGACGAATAGCAATTCTGCTGTTCACACCCACACCATTTGAGAGCGCTTTGTAGTACATTTGTGTTGCAGATTCGTACCGATCAGAAATATTTTGTTCGGTAACTACCTCAATAAAATAGAATCCCGCGCGCGAATCAATTCGCTGAGAATCGGCATAATAATTTTCCCAGGTATCCAGCGCCTGCTCGGTCTGACCTTGATATAACAGCTCCAACCCCTGTTGGTAAGGAGTTTGCGGCTGTGCCTGAACAAGCTCTGAACCTAAAAGAGAACCTAATGCAAGCAGTAAAAAATGTAGATGGAAATTAGCCCGTTTCATGAGCGGTCAAATTAAAGATTTTCGACAAAAATACAACGAACATCACAAAACAGATAGTTCATTAACAAAACTCCGCATGTTTTTACAGAATCGAATAAAAATCGTTCTCATTTTTTAGTACATTGGTGCATATAAAACGTTCAGATTTATGTCCAAAAACTATCGCGCCTTAACGCGTACATATCGGCCTCAATCATTCGAAGACATCGTTTCGCAAGAGCATGTGAGTAGCACACTCAAAAATGCCATCAAGCAAAACCGACTGTCGCACGCCTACATGTTTTGTGGGCCCCGCGGAGTGGGAAAAACCACCATGGCGCGGGTTCTGGCACGAACAATAAATTCTATCGGGGCCGATGTAGACGGCGAATCCCTCAATCAAACACTAAACATTGTTGAGATTGATGCCGCATCGAACAACAAGGTAGACGACATTCACCACTTGCGCGAAACGGTTCGGATTCCTCCACAAAACGGTCGCTACAAGGTTTTCATTATTGATGAGGTTCATATGCTTAGTAAGCAGGCGTTTAATGCTCTGCTGAAAACGCTTGAGGAACCACCTGAACACGCCATTTTTATTTTTGCGACTACAGAACCTCACAAAGTTCTGCCCACCATTTTATCCCGTGTACAGCGGTTTGATTTTAAGCGCATCGCTGTTGATGAAATTGTAAGCCGGCTAAAAGATATTTGCCGGAAAGAAGAAATTCAGATTGATGAAGAATCCCTCCACGTAATCGCCAAAAAAGCCGACGGAGCTTTACGTGATGCTCTTGGGTTGATGGATCAGGCCATTGCCTTTTGTGGGTCTAATATCCGCTATCAAGAACTGCTGGAGGCGTTGAATGTAGTTGGGCATGATCAACTGTTTGATTTTACCGCCGCCGTTCAGGAGCGAGATTCCGATAAAGGACTCCAGCTGGTTGATTCCCTTTTAAAAGACGGCGCCGACATCCAGGAATTTTTGACATCGTTAACCGAGCATATTCGAAATATGTACGTTGCGGTAAAATCTGAGCGGATGTATTTGGTTGATGCTACCGCCGATACAAAAAATAGATACAAAGAAGCTGCCCAGAATTTCACTGAAGAAGATTTAATGCGAATGCTGCATTTGGTAAGCGATGCACAAATTAAAATTCGCGATGTTCAGCAGCCCCGCGTCCATTTTGAGATTTTGTTGCTGAAACTGGTTCACATGAACCGGACCCAAGAGCTGAGCAAATTAATGGGTCATTTGGAAGAGTTAAAAAAAAAGGACTGGAATCAGCCGATAACTCAACAGGAAAAAAGTGAATCACCGGAAGTTGAAACGCCTAAAGAATCAGAACCGGCACAAGCTCAAAAAACAGTAGCAGAATCAACAAATGGTGTTTCCACAAGTTATTCTAATACAGAGCAAGACGAAAAGCCAACTACTCCTCAAACCTCACCAGAAAAATCAAAAGGACCAGAATCAGATCCTGAACCACCCACTCCTCCTTCGGTTCAGGAAGAAAGGGTTGAGTTATCTGAAGACAAGCCCGCTTCTGCAGAACAAGAAGAACGCAAAGATTCAAAGCCTACAGAAAGTGAGTCAAAAGAGGAGGACGAAGATGAAATTCTTGGTAAACCCACCCTTGGTTATGCAGCGGGAATCAGCTCTTCAAATGGCGCAACTGAAAATGACAGTGAAATTCAGGTTGAAGAAGTTCAAGCGGTAGAAAAGATTGTTTTAAACGGTGTTGACGATTTAGAAGAGCATTGGCCCGTATTTTTAGAGAAATTAAAAGATAACGCCCCACGGATGCTCTATTTTCAGGTGCAGCGGGTAAAGTTAAAGCATTTAAAGGGCTCAGACCTCACTGTAACAGCAGATAACGAATTTGCCATTAATCTGTTTGAGGAAAATCAGCAGCTGATTTCATCGTTACTAAAACAGGTTGTTGGAGTTTTTGTTCGAATTAGCTGTATTGTAGAGCGGGACAAAAAGAAAAAGGAATCATTAAGTCCCTTTGAACGGTTTAAAGAGATACAGAAAAAAGATCCGCACTTAAAATCGGTAGTAGACCTGTTTGGAGCGGAACTTGAGTATTAGTTCAAGGTGTAAATAGAAAGCAAAGAAATTGCAGTGAGAACTGCTGAATAATTAACATCAAAAAAAGAAAGACATGAGTGATCAATTTAATATGGCTGATATGTTTGGGAAAATTCAGAATATGCAGGCCAAAGTGAAGGAAGTACAGGATCAACTGGGTGAAGTAGTAGTGGAAGCCGAAGCCGGCGGTGGAATGGTGAAAGTAAAAGCAAATGGCAATCGTGAGCTAATCGGCATTGAACTCGACAGAGATGTGATTGATCCAGAAGATAAGGAGATGCTCGAAGATCTTATCGTTGCAGGTGTAAATAAAGCCCTCGAAAAAGCGGAAGAAGCCTCCAAAGAAAAAATGCAGGAAGCGTATAAAGGAATGATGCCTGGGGGAATGCCGGGCGGGATGGATCTTAGCAAATTTGGACTGTAATTATTGACCTACCAAAGTCTCCTTTATTGGGAGACTGTTTTTGTGAAAATACCAACACTATTACATGCAAATAACCTCTGAAGCTCTCGAAAGAGCAATTGAAGAGCTGGCAAAACTCCCGGGAACGGGTCGGAAGTCAGCACAGCGCATCGCCATTCATTTACTAAAACAGACCGACGAACGGGTAATTACTCTCGCTGATGCTCTTATAAAACTAAAAGAATCCGTAAAACGATGCGCCGTTTGTGGCACCATTACCGATGCGGATCCCTGTGTGATTTGCAGTAATCCCAAGCGCGATAATGGCGTAGTTTGCGTGGTTGAAGAGTTTCAGGATGTTTACATCATTGAAAAGACAAACGAATTTAGAGGTCGCTATCACGTTTTAAGCGGAGTGATTTCCCCACTCGAAAATATTGGGCCGGATGATATTCGCATCAAACAGCTGCTCGAACGAATTGGCGGTCAGGATGAACACATCAACGAAGTGATCCTTGCGCTCAACCCTGATGCTGAAGGAGAAGCTACCTCCTACTATATCAACAAATTGTTATTAAACTACGATGTGAACGTTACCCGAATTGCGTACGGAATACCGATGGGTACAGAACTTGAATTTATCGACGAAGCTACATTAAGCCGCGCTTTTGCCAGCCGAACTTCATTTTAAAAACACACCCCAATATGAAAAACAGAACGGATACGATTTTATCTACGATCATTAAAAGCTCAATCTCCGGTTTTTTGATGTTATTCCTATTTATAGGATTATCACCTGAAAAAACGGAAGCTCAAAAACAGGGCTATTGGCAGCAGGCGGTTGAATACGAAATGGATATTGATGTGGATGTGGAAACCAATAGGTTTGATGGAATACAAAAGCTGACCTACCACAATAACTCCCCCGATACACTCGATCGGGTTTTTTATCACCTGTTTTTCAATGCATTTCAGCCCAATAGTATGATGGATAAGCGATCCCGAACTATCGAGGATCCAGACAGACGAGTTCGAGATCGGATTTATAGCTATGATGAAACTGAAATTGGTTATCAAAAAGTTGACCGTCTGCAGCAAAATGGAACGGATGTGGAGTTTACTGTTAAAGGAACCATTATGGAAGTTGAGTTGGCTGAACCCATTCTACCCGGAGAAGAGACTGTTTTTGAGATGGATTTTAATGCACAGGTTCCGCTTCAAACCCGTCGGTCGGGTCGTGATAACGCCGAAGGAGTTCGATTTTCCATGTCTCAATGGTATCCAAAAATTGCTGCGTATGATGAAACCGGATGGCATCCGAATCCATATGTAGGCCGAGAGTTTTATGCTCCATTTGGCACGTTTGATATAGAAATTAATATCGACAGAGACTATGTGGTATCTGCCGGCGCTATTTTGCAGAACCCGGAAGAAGTAGGCCACGGATACGAAACACCTGATATGCAGGTGAATCGTCCTGATGGTGAGAAATTAACGTGGCACTTTACTGCAGAAAACGTTCATGATGTGATGTGGGCCGCCGATCCCGATTATACTCATGTAACAGCTCAGGTGCCCGATGGGCCGTTGTTGCGATTTTTCTATCAAACCGATACAGTTGCAGAAAATGCGGACGATGAGGCACAAGCAGGACTGCTCGAAAACTGGGAAAACCTACCCGAATATACCGTTCGCGCATTTCAGTTTATGAACGAGAATTATGGAAACTATCCCTACGATGAATATATGGTTATTCAGGGCGGTGACGGTGGAATGGAGTACACCATGGGAACGCTGATTACGGGCAACAGAAACTTCCGCAGCTTGGTTGGCGTAACGGTTCACGAGCTGATTCATGCCTGGTACGAGGGAGTAGTTGCTAACAACGAAACTACCGAACAGTGGATTGATGAAGGGTTTACGGTTTATCTATCCTCGTTTACCATGAACGAAATTTTTGATGAAGGTCAGGACGATCCAATGATGGGCGGCTATCGGGGATACTTCAATATTGTGAATGATAATGTTGAAGAACCCATGCATATCCATGCCGATCATTACGTGAGAAATCGCGCCTACAGCGTAGCTTCGTATACAAAAGGAGCCATGTTTTTACATCAATTGGGTTATGTAATTGGTGAAGATGTACTGAAACGTGGGATGAACCGGTTTTACGAAGAGTGGAAGTTCAAGCATCCCACCTCGCAGGATTTCATGCGAATTATGGAGGAAGAGAGTGGAATGGTGCTCGACTGGTACCGTGAATATTGGGTAACCACAACCAAAACCATCGATTACGGAATTCAAACTGTGGAAGAGGGAGAATCGGATCAAACCGCAGTAACCCTTGAACGAGTTGGGCTGATGCCGATGCCACTGGATGTGGAAGTTGAATTCACGGACGGAACCGTAAAACACTATCACGTGCCCATGCGAATTACGTGGGGCGAAAAGGAAAATGAATTTGATGTGGAGCGAGAAGTAGCGGAAGATTGGCCGTGGGTGTTCCCCGAATATGAGCTGTCTATTGATCGACCGGTGGGTGATATCTCCCGAATTGAAATCGATCCATCACAACGGATGGCTGATATTGATCGCTCAAATAATGGGTGGGAGGCGGAGTAATCGTCATTTTTATGGGATCTCTCCAATTCGAATAACATAGTTCAATCTCGTTCCGTAGCTCTGCTGCGGAACTCATTTACTACTTGCAGCTCCGCTGCGCGACGAGAAAATTAAATTCCAAAATCCAATCAACAATAAATTACTGGAACCCTTAACTTTCAGGTTCACTACTCGTTGACTCAAAAATAATGTATGTCTACCGACAAAAAACACGACTATAGCAAACGCTCTGTAGAAGCTCACAAAAAATATGGCGGGAAAGTAGGTATCACGTCAAAAATGCCGCTGGATACCAAAGATGATCTCAGTTTAGCCTACACGCCCGGTGTGGCCCAGCCTTGTCTCGAAATCGCCGCTGATGTTTCAAAGGCGTACGATTATACCTGGAAGCAGAATACCGTAGCGGTTGTCAGTGATGGATCGGCCGTTTTAGGACTCGGAAATATTGGTCCTGAAGCTTCTCTGCCCGTAATGGAAGGAAAAGCCGTTCTGTTTAAAAAATTCGCCGATATTGATGCAGTTCCCGTTGTATTGGCGTCACAGGATACGGAAGAAATTATCCAGGCCGTAAAAATGATCGCTCCAACGTATGGCGGCATTAACCTTGAGGATATTTCTGCCCCGCGCTGTTTCGAAATTGAACAGCGATTGAAAGATGAGCTCTCCATTCCCGTAATGCACGATGACCAGCATGGAACGGCCGTGGTAACTCTTGCCGGTTTGATGAATTCCTTAAAGTTGACCAGAAAATCATTTAAAGAACTGAAAGTTGTAATAAATGGAGCGGGCGCTGCCGGAATTGCCATCATTAATCTGCTTAGACACGTGGGCGTAGAAGTGGTGATTATGTGCGACAGCCGCGGTATTATTCATCGTAACAGAAAGGATTTATCCCCCATCAAGCAGAAGATGGCGGCCGTTACAAATAAGAATAATATGGAAGGCGCACTGGAAGATGCCATAAAAGGCAGCGATGTGTTTATTGGAGTATCTGTTCCCGGGGTTTTATCAATTGATATGGTACAAAGCATGAACCGCGATCCAATCATTTTCGCGATGTCGAACCCGATCCCTGAAATTATGCCGGAAGAAGCCCATAAAGCAGGCGCCAGAATTGTAGCTACCGGACGATCAGATTTTGCAAACCAAATCAACAATGTGTTGGCATTTCCCGGGATTTTTAGAGGGCTGCTTGATGCTCGATCATCAGAAATTACTACAGAAATGTACGTAGCCGCTGCAAAAGCAATTGCGGATCAGGTAACCGATCTTGATGAAGAACACATCATCCCAAGCGCATTTGATGAAAATGTAGCCCCCGCAGTTGCAAAAGCGGTTAGTGATTTAGCGAGGAAAAAGTAGTTCTGACATTAGATGAGAGATAACATATTTATTGTGTAGACAACATTTGATAATTTTCATCAATCTCTTTTAACAGTCATCGCGGATCCCGATCCGCGATCTCTTGGTTCTGATTCAAAAAACTTCATTTACGAGACATAAGGCTGAATAGAACACTTTTTTAAATTAAATCAGCTGATTACCCGTTCATCAGCAATTATGCTTTCTAAGAAAGGTGATTTATCTTTCATAAGAAGAGAACAATTTATTCAGTCTGATAAATAAAAAATGAGTTTACCTGAGAAGAAGCCCAACGTAAAAGATTTGCTCAACAGCGAGCAGTATAAAAAAGTGGCGGAATTGGATCACAACAATTTGGCTCCGTTTATGATGGAAAATCTTCAGAAACGAAATATTTTCACCTTCTTGTTTAAAGTTTCGGTTATTTCTGTTTCTGCTACGGTTTTAGCACAGATTATTATTCGATGGGATGGTAGTTCTTCATTATTAGGGCTTTTGGCAGGAGTTGCATTTACGTTTTCGGCCGGGGTTCTTATCCATGAATTGCTCCATCTTTTAGCCTATTTGTTGATGGGTGCCACTAAGCTATCCATCATTGCAAAATGGAGTCAAGGCGCTGTGGCGGCAACAGCTGACAAATTCGTTTTAGGCAAAAAGGGATTCTATTTCCTCGCCATGACCCCATTTTTAGTCCTTACGGCCGCTACAATATACGGGCTGCTCATTTCTTACGGATTTGTCTTCTACATGCTTTTATCCTTTCTGTTTTTTCACACGGTTTCCTGCATTGGAGATTTTGGAATGGCGAGTTACTTTTATGAAAATAGAGACAAAACCCTGTTTACTTTCGATGACATGAAGCAGGATAAAAGTTTCTTTTTTGAGTTTGTTGATGAAAAAGTGACTGTTTAATGAAAGCTAAAAGGGCATTCCTTCTCATTCTGTTGTTGGGTTTGATTACTCAAATTAGCAGTGCCCAAAACGCTTTTAACACATTTGATGTGGGATTAAGCGGTGATTTTATCATCAATAACAATACCCTTTTAGATAACTGGAATCCAACAAATGGAGCGACTCTTGAAGCACGCTCGCCCTATTTTAGAGGGGAGATGGAGGTCGGTGTTCGATATGTATATTTTTTTGAAGGTCAATTCGAGAACTCTGGGTTTAGATCGATATTTTTATTTATCGGATGGAGTCATCCGTTTTCTATTGCTGATCGGCTGACTGTTTCCCCGGGATTTCGTTTGGGAAATCATTTTATGTGGCAAGATAATACGAGAGAATATTTTGCTGAACCTGCCGGTGATCCATTTGTCTTTCACCGAAACGAGAGTGAGTTCGCATACGAGGTACAGCTTCGGGCAGCCTATCAATTTACAGAACGAACTAAACTTCAGCTTTCCACATCCTATAACCGAACGGCCATTGAAATTCCTTTATCTCTTGTGTACGCCGAAATCGGAGTATCACGCACTTTCCACTCTCCGAAATGGTTACAAAAACTGGTTAAATAATGACATCAACCGTTCTTCTTACGCTCATGTTGATGACGGGAATAACTGAACCTGATAGAAAGGAATTTATTGAAGTCGCTGCCGATTCTGTGGAATCAAATTTTAAGGTTCGTACTGAAGATCTGTTTCGATCAACCGAAAGAAACATGATTTCACTGGATTGGGTATCCCTGAAATTTCAAAATCGGTTTGATGGATTTTACGGTCTTCAGCCGAAGTTTTTAATTGACGAACTACCTGTTGATGCTAATTTTTTCGGCGTGATACACCCCCAGTTTTTACCGGTTGCTTTGGGCGAGATTGAAAATCTACGTTATTATAGTGCATCTGATTTTAGGAATGAAATTCTATCCTCATCCGACCAAATTTCAATTGAGAGTTCTCCAATCAAAGATGGATTTTCCTTTTTTGGATCCGGAATGATATTAAATGAATCAGGCGAACCGGGTCCGTGGGTGTATGATTCTGATCGGGTTTCTTCCAATAAAGAACGGTTTGGCCCAGCGGTGGATTTGGCTTCGTCCTACAAATCCGGAAAATGGTATGGAAAAGGAGTGTTCCGATATCATCGGCATTTAAACAGTGACCTTGCTGTACAGGGAAGAATGAAAAACATGGTTGGATTTCCCGATTCAGGCGAATTTTTGAGCGTTGATTCAGAAACGACCACAGGGTTGATTGAAGCTGGTTATGTACATGATCATCTCCGGATTCGGGCGCGGGCAATTCACGCTGATAGCGAAGAATTTCTTTTTTTTCAGCCACTGGGTCGAGAAGTGCCTTCGGAACTGGGAATGAGACAGTATACGCTTGCGGCCGACGGTGACATCAACCCAGAATGGGGAATCAGCTCATATCTTCAAGTGCAAAACAAAGCCCTTGATTATCGGCGAAACTATTTCGAGCACAACTTTGACTGGTCTGAACAAACAACGGCTTTCCATATTTCAGCGAACCGATCATCCCAAACAAATTACCTGGAATTTGGCAGCCGGTTTCGATTGATTGACACATCCCCTCCCGGACTTAAAAATGAAAAACGCGCATACGTCGATCTTTTTCTAAATTCTGAAAATGAACTCACAGAATCACTTTCATTTCTATCCGGTCACAATCTTACCAACAACAGGGAATCTACGGCGATACAATCAAAGGCCGGATTTTTGATGGATTTTTCGGATCGATGGACAACAGAATTATCCGTAAATTATTCAGAGACATTGCCTGAATTTTCCAACGCTCCAGACTTTTGGATCTCTCAGAGATCATCACTCTACAATGATTTCGGTATTTCATTTTTGATTCCATCAGAAATAGAAAAAAGCCGCAGGATTTCGATTCATATAGATCAGGAATTCAGGCTTTCTCCAAAATTTAATATTGATGTAGACCTTGCCCATATTACCCATCTGGCGTTTCACATTCCTTTTCAGCAGGTAGAATACGATCTGAATTTTCACACATTTCCGGGCGAATACACACTCTTTGAAAATCAGACCGGAACACGGTTCGATGGAGTGATCAATCTTCAGCATTCTCTCACCTCTACGTTTCGGCATGATGTAAGTATTCATGTTAATAAAACGCTGAGCGGGGATTCTGAATATCAATCTTATTGGAAAACAGTCCCAAGTTTTCTGATGAACTACTCTGCTTCATGGCAACCGTTTCCGGATCTGGAGCTGCAATCAAAAATAAGTTATCGATCTGTTTCACAATGGGATGAATTTGATGCGTTGGACGGCGAGCAGTTCAGGAGTTTTAATCCACAAGTGCCTTTTGCGTTTGGTACATTTTCGTCGAAAACGCCTACTCCCCTAAAAATCGATCTTCAGGTTGCTAAGTGGTTTTGGGAACAACGATTTCGGGGAGTCATCATACTAAAAAACATCCTGAATAAAGAAGATTATTCACATCCGTTGGCAGCAAGAGAAGGATTTACCTTTGTGCTAAAAGGAGAGTTTCGGTTTTAATTAGATTCAGCAGAGATCACTACAATTCACTCAAAACTCCTTTAAGTCATTGCGGACTCCGATCCGCAATCTCCTAACCACGCATAACAATAAATCGCTAACGATTGAACACTTCCCTAAAAGTGGAGCACAAGAAAATTCTTGCGCTATATTTTGAGGAGTTTCCATTTTTAAACTCTAATTAGTGGAAAGAAGTAATTTCGTCCAGCAACTTTTTCTTGATATCAGGCACTTCAACTTCATCGGTAGGATAACCGACAACAAGCAGCAGAAATGGTTTTTCGTTTTTGGGCCGATCAAGAAGCTCATTTAAAAATCCCATTGGGCTGGGAGTGTGGGTCAGCGTTGCCAAACCTGACAGATGGAGCGCAGTTATTAAAAAACCGGTGGCAATTCCCACGGATTCCTTCACGTAATAATGTTTCACTTTTTCGCCGGATTCAGTAATGCCATAGCTTTGAGAGAAAATGGCAATCAGATAGGGCGCGGTTTCCAGAAATGGCTTTTTCTCATCGGTTCCAAATGGCTGAAGTGCTTCCAGCCAGTCTTCCGGCGCACGGTTATTGTAAAACTCCTGCTCCTCCTCTTCAGCCGCTATCCTGATCTTCTTTTTCATCTCAGCACTGCCAATTACAACAAAATGCCACGGCTGCATATTTGCTCCATTTGGCGCTGTTCCCGCAGCCTTGATTGCGTTTTCGATGATCTCTTTTGGCACCGGACGATCAGAAAAATCCCGAACGGTTCGTCTCCTCTGCATATCACTTTTAAACTGCTCCGACTTTGCTTTCATCTCCTCTTCGGAGAATTCGATGTAGCTGTCGTAAGGTTTAAAAGAAGGCTTTTTCATAAGTGGAATTACGGACGAATATTGATCTCAATTTTCTCAGTCGATTCCTGATCCTCATATCTGGAAATAAGAGCATTTTTCACTCGTTCGGCAATCTGTGTGAAAGATTCTGCCGCCGGTGAATCAGGTTCGGCTTCAACCACAGGAGTTCCACGATCGCTTGTATCCCGGATATTTTCTTGCAAAGCAACTTCACCTAAAAACGGAACTTCCAGTTTTTGAGCGAGCTTTCGAGCGCCGTGTTTTCCAAAAATGTAATACTTCTTCTCCGGCATATCAGGCGGCGTGAAATAGGCCATATTCTCAATAATTCCCAACACAGGCACATTTACTTTGTTAAACATAGCCACTCCTTTTCGGGCGTCATCAAGTGCCACAGTTTGTGGGGTGGATACAATTACAGCTCCGGTCAGCGGAACGGTTTGAACAATGGTCAGCTGAATGTCGCCCGTGCCGGGTGGAAGGTCTAAAATCAAGTAGTCGAGTTCGGGCCAGCGAACTTCCTGCATAAATTGTTTTACAGCGCTGGTTACCATCGGCCCCCGCCAGATCATTGCCTGATCGGTATCAACCAAAAATCCCATAGATACCAAATGAACGCCATGTTTTTGAATAGGTACTAATTTCTTGTCAGTGGTGATGTTGGGACGCTCTTTCACCCCAAACATTGTCGGCACGCTGGGTCCGTAGATATCTGTATCCATCAAGCCAACATTATATCCCTGTTTTGCAAGTGAAACGGCCAAGTTCGCTGCAACCGTTGATTTCCCAACGCCACCCTTTCCGGATGCTACAGCCACGATATTCTTAACATTTTGCAAGATTTGTTCTTGCTGCTTTGGCTGTTTTTTTTCTGCAGGTTCATCCCCGTCAAGCTCACGCTTTTTCGAAATGTTAATTCCCACAGTGATATCAAGTACAGCCTCTTTATCCACAAATTTATGAATCGCCTCGGTACACTCCTTTTTCAGTTTTGCGGCCATCTCATTGTCCTCTTTGGGAAGCTCAAGTGTGAACGCCACATATTTATCCTGAACAATCAGGTCTTGAATCAGATCAAGCGTAATTAAATCTTTTTGATATTCGGGATGTAAAACGTGAGTTAACGCAGTGGTAATTTGCTCTTTTCGAATCGACATTTTCCTGGTTTGATCCTGCAGTTGTTATGAGCCTTTAAAATACGGAATCATTGGGCTTGATTAAAGGATTACCTTGATTGTGGGATTTACTTGATTTCCATGATTTGGTTTGTCCCATTTGAATGAGGTCGTTGTACTTTTTGCATTTTTCAACATTTTTGTGGAAAATCAGTGGTCATCAAGAGTAATCCTTAAATTAAAAACTATGGAAAAAGTCATTATAAAACAGGATTCCCGAATAAATAGCGTGTTGAATTTTTTGTTTGCCGGCTTTGCGACTTTTGGGGCGCTGGTGTTGGCCGGATTTTTGTACGATTATTTTACTGAACAATTGGGAGAGCAATGGTTCCACAGTTTTTTAATCGGAGGAATATATTTTATGGGCGGTATTGGATACCTTTTAGGTTTTTTTAAGTTTCAACCAGAAGTAATCGTGGATGAAAACGGTATTCATTCATCAAAAACACATTGGGATCAGAGTTTCAAATGGGAGAAGTTGAAAAAAGTATCGCTTGATAAGAAAAGTATTCAAGTTCAATACACAGATACAGGTGCCTTTGATACCTTGAAATTACCTTTTATGCTTCGATGGGGTAACATGGCAAAACTCAGAGAGGCACTTTTAGAGGGTTGTAAAATCCACAATATTGACCTTGATTAAAGGGATTCTTGGGATTACCGTGATTTTAACTTGATTGAGAGATTATCGAGATTATCTTGATTTAGTTTTTCTTTTTAATAATAATGGTTCATTAGAATGAGGCAAATGAACTTCTAAAAGAGAATTTTGCGTTTCCGGTCATTTTTGTTTTAAATCAAGTGAATAGAATGAAATACAAAGAGTTAACCCATAATATCATCGGTTGTGCGATGAGAGTTCATTCAGAATTGGGAAATGGATTTCAGGAGGTGATTTATCAACGTGCACTTGAATACGAATTTCAACTGAAAAACATTATGTTTGCCCGTGAATTTGTGATGCCGGTGCATTATCGGGATTTGCAAATTGGAACCAGAAGAGTCGATTTTTTGGTGGAGGATAAAATTTCAGTCGAAATAAAAGCGCGAATTGAATTAGAGGATGCTCACCTGGCACAAGCTATGAATTATCTTGAAGTGTATGATTTAGAAATTGGCTTACTCTTAAATTTTGGTGCCCGAAGTTTACAATACAAAAGACTTCATAACAATAAACTGGACCGATTACCTTGATTGAAGGATTATAGGATTACCATGATTTTTTCCGTCCCTTTAAAGAGTCCTTATTCATTATTTGGAAATCACTAAATCAAGGTAATCCCGCAAATCCCCCCTAATCATGGTCACACATTTGTAGAAAAAGCGGTATACTGAGCAGTCTGTATTCCGGCATTTTCTATTGATAAAGTAAACCGAAAAGTAGAATAGTTTCTGATGTCAAAAACCACGGTATTTTACGATAAGCACAAAGATTTAGGCGCAAAACTAATTGATTTCGGTGGGTTCGAAATGCCGGTACAGTATTCGGGAATCAAGCAGGAACATATTGCGGTTCGCGAAAAAGCGGGGCTGTTTGATGTATCCCATATGGGTGAATTTTTTGTAAGCGGCCCCGAAGCGCTGAACCTGATCCAAAAAATGACCATCAACGACGCATCAAAGTTAACGATAGGAAAAGCGCAGTATACGGCGATGTGTTATGAAAATGGCGGAATTGTGGATGATCTGCTGGTCTACAAGCTGAATGATGAAGAATATATGCTGGTGGTGAACGCATCAAACATAGAGAAAGACTGGAACTGGATCAGCGAAAATAACACCATGAAAGCGAAGTTGGTCAATCGATCAGAAAGCATGTCTTTGCTGGCGCTTCAGGGACCAAATGCTCCGAAAATTTTGCAGAAACTGACCGAAACGGATCTTTCAAAAATCACTTTTTATTCATTTGGAGTAGGATCTGTTGCCGGAGAATCCGGCGTGATAATCTCCGCAACGGGATACACCGGCGAAAAAGGATTTGAGCTCTATATCGACACTGAAAAGTGCGATGCGTTGAAAATTTGGGACGAGATAATGAAAGCCGGAAAATCATACGGACTGGAGCCCGCCGGACTCGGGGCGCGCGACACCCTTCGTCTCGAAATGGGATTTGCTCTCTACGGAAATGATATCACCAAAGACACTCACCCGCTGGAAGCACGAATGGGATGGCTGACGAAATTAGACAAAGGTGATTTTGTCGGAAAAGAAGTAATCGCTCAAAAAAAAGCGGAAGGTTTGAACCGGAAGTTAATGGGATTTGTAATTGAAGAGCCACGTGCCGTTCCCCGATCTGGTTACAAGATTACAGATCCGGATGGAAACGAAATCGGAGTTGTAACCAGCGGAACTCAGTCCATCACTTTGAGTAAGGGAATTGGAATGGGCTATATCCAAACCGAACATGCCAATGAAGGGGATTCAATTGAAATTGTTATACGAAAAAAGAGCGTGCCGGCAACGGTAGTAAAACCGCCTTTTATCAAAAAATAGAAGCAGAAAATGGCGAATTTGGAAACACTGGATGTATTTTTATCAGCTCACTCTTTTCCGGAAGAAGAATTGCGGGGAAGAGTGACGGTTGTGATTGATGTGCTTCGGGCGACATCAACTATCGTTACGGCACTGCAAAATGGTGCCAAAGAAATCGTACCCGTTGAGGATATGAGTGAGGCAAGCCGAATTGCACAAAGCGTGGATTCTGATAATATTCTGCTCTGTGGTGAACGCGACGGCATAAAAATTGACGGATATGATCTTGGCAATTCACCTTTGGAATACACAAACGAAAAAGTTGGTAACAAAACGCTGATATTCAATACAACAAATGGCACTCAGGCAATTAAGAAAGTCACGGGTTCCTCTGCACTTTATATCGCTTCTTTTTTGAATCTGTCCGCCGTAGTGGATATCCTTCGAAAAGAAGAAAAAGACATTGTTTTAATTTGTGCAGGTTGGCGCGGCCGGTTAGCTTTGGAAGATCTGCTTTTAGCCGGAAATATTGTTTATAATATGTGTGATGGAAAGCTGGTGCCGGAAGCTCGCGATGGGGCTAAAGTTGCTTTTGGCCTGTATGAAAAGTATAAAGATGATGTTACATCAGTTATTCACTCATCGAATCATGCCGTGCGCCTGAAAGGGCTTGCGGTAGAAAAAGATATAGATTATTGTTCACAAAAAGATACCTGCTCTCTTGTCCCTTTATTGAACAAGGGAATTATTACAGTTAATTATGGCAAAAAAGAAAACTAAGTCACCCTTTTTAAGCAGTCTGGATTTTACTCGCAAAATGGAAATTGTGGGAATTTTGATTATGGCCGTTGCCGGTTTACTGCTGCTCAGTATCGCATCCTATAATCCGAATGATTATGGCGTGGTAAAATCAATGAGTACCGGGTCTATTTTTACGGTAGATCAGGGAATTGCTTTGAGCGTAAATAACTGGCTGGGAGTGATAGGTGCATATATTTCTTATCTATTTGTACACACACTTTTTGGATATACAAGTATTTTTATTCCGGTGATGGTAGCTTCTGTTGGCTGGTATGTTTTCCGCCAAAAAGATATTGGTGAGCTTGGCTGGCCATTGGCGTACGGTATTTGGGTGATGATTTTATTTTCCACTCTTTTTGGCTGGTTTCATAATGAGTATGAATGGTACTCCATGGTTTGGAATGGAAACTTCGGACTTGGGGCCGCGATTGTTCTGCAAAATATTATGGGTATTGGGTCGATTGTGACCCTGTTCGTGCTCCTTTTTGTTTCAATTTTAATGTTGGTTGATCGCGATCTTCAAAAGACGATTGATGCTTATCACAGCACCATCAGCAACTTCAGCAGCTCCCGGGAAGAACGGAAAAAGATAAAAGAAGAGAAAAAGCAGAAAAAAGCTGCCATCAAACAACACCAGAAAGCAGAGGCTCAGCTTAAAAAAGACGCTAAAAAGAAATCCAAAGAGGAAAAGAAGAAGCCGGAACCGTCCATTGATGATATTGTTGAGCGATCTCAGGAAGAAGATCTTAAACGGGTTGAAGAGCGCAAAAAAGAAAGTGCGGAATTGGAAAGCAAACCTGCACGAGCCAGTCTGGAAAAGAAAAAGGAAGTACCATCAAACGAAGACGATGATGTAGACATTAAAGTATTTATTGGTGAAGGCGATGAGCAGGCGGATGAAAAAGACCTGGATCGTAAAAATACCGAGAAGGCAAAAGAAGTACCGGTTATCAAGTACAAGTTTCCGGGAATCGATTTGCTGGATTCTCCCCCCAATGAAGGAAATGAAGTGGATTTGGAAGAGATCAAAGAGAATAAGCGGATTATTCTTGATAAGCTGAAGCGCCACAAAATTGAAATTCTGAGTATTAACGCCATTGTTGGGCCGACAGTAACACTATATGAACTGGAGCCGTCGCCTGACGTTAAAATCAGCAAGATTGAAAGCTATGCGAATGATCTGAAGATGGCCACGGCTGCTCACGGTTTGCGTATTATTGCGCCCATTCCGGGACGTTCTGCTGTTGGTATTGAGGTTCCGAACAGCACACGTGAAACGGTGTACATCAAGTCGGTAATCAACACGAAGAAATTTGTGGAGACCGATATGGAACTTCCGGTCGCTTTTGGAAAAACGATCGAAAATGATGTGTTCATGCTTGATCTTACCAAACTGCCTCACTTGCTTATTGCAGGAGCTACAGGGTCGGGTAAATCAGTTGGTATTAATACCATTATTACTTGTCTACTCTACAAATGCCATCCTGACGATATTAAATTTGTGCTGATTGATCCCAAGAAAATTGAATTATCTCTGTATCGAAATATTCAAAATCACTTTTTGGCCGTATTGCCGGGAGCCGAGGAGCCAATTGTAACGGACACAAGCAGAGCACTTGAAACGCTCGAAAGCGTAACCGCGGAAATGGATGAGCGCTACGATCTGCTGAAAATGGCGATGGTTCGCGACATCAAATCCTACAACGAAAAGTTTAAAACCGGGGAACTCGACGAAGAGTTAGGCCACAGACATCTGCCCTACATTGTGGTAATTATTGATGAGCTTGCCGATTTAATGATGACTGCCGGCAAAAAAATAGAAGAGCCCATTGCGCGACTTGCACAGCTTGCCCGGGCGATTGGAATTCATCTTTGTGTGGCAACTCAGCGGCCTTCAGTAAACGTAATTACCGGAACAATCAAAGCAAACTTTCCGGCTCGAATTGCCTATCAGGTGGCTTCAAAGGTAGATTCACGCACCATTTTGGATACGGGCGGTGCGGATCAGTTAGTGGGTCGCGGAGACATGCTTTACTCCGGCGGCGCAGGGATGACGAGAATTCAAAACGCCTACGTTTCAACAGAGGAAGTCGAGAAAATCACGAACTTTATTGGATCACAATCAGGGTACAAGCAACCTTTTTTCCTTCCTTCAGTTGAAGAAGAAGAATCGGGGATTCCTGATCCACTCGACGATATCGATGATTTGTTTAAAGATGCTGCAAGAATTGTGGTTCTTCATCAACAAGGATCGGTATCATTGCTCCAAAGAAAATTAAAAATTGGATACAACCGGGCGGGTAGAATCGTTGATCAACTGTATAACGCCGGAGTTGTAGGTCCATATCAGGGAAGTACGGCACGGGATGTTAAAATTGAAGAAGAGGATGAACTGGATGAAATATTTGAAGAGTTGGGCGTTTAAAAGCGTATTTATTGTACTATTGTCACTTTTTCTAATTCCTGTGCAGGCTTTTACGGCACAGAGTGACACTCCAAATTTTGATGCTCTAAAATCAGAATTTGAGAATAATAATGTTTTTGTTTCAGATTTCTCCCATCAATATGAAGATGCATTTACCGGCGAAACCGAATCTGCAGAAGGAAAAATTTGGATCGCAAAAGAACGCTATAAAGTTGAAGGCTCAAGTCAGCTAATGGTTGTTGATGAAGATATTTCCCGAGTGTACGATGGAAATAAAAATCGCGTAATTATTAGCGATTATGTAGAAGAAGAGGATGATTTTGCTCCATCCCGAATGCTTCAAGGGGTTGATGATTCCTACAGTGTTGAAGAATCCGTCGGCGAAAATGGTGCCGCTACCGTTACACTCTCTTCCGATGATCCTTTTTCTATATTTAAAACGGTAACCATTCAGTTAAACGAATCAGGGGATCCTGTAGAAATCAGAGCAATTGATCAAGCCGATAACAGCATTACCACCCGATTCGACAATGGAGGATTTACACAACCCTCCGCCGATCTATTCGAAATGGATGTTCCCGAAGGTGCAGAAAGAGTTGATTTACGTCACGGCTCCTGATGACTAAACGCTACCTAAACATTCTCGTCTCTATTGTTGTAGCCGGATTATTTATCTGGCTGGCTGTACGCAATGTTGATATGGCAGATGTATGGGTTCAAATGCAAACGGTCACGTTCTATTGGCTTCCACCTTTTATATTAGTTCTGTTTACAAGTCATTTTTTGCGTGCAGAACGATGGCGTCTTCTGCTAAAAAAAGAGCAGCGAAATATTCCACGTTCAACCCTTTTTGCAGGTGTGATGCTCGGGTATATGTTAAACAATATTGTTCCCCGGCTGGGCGAAGTATCACGGCCGGTTTATGTGGCAAAAAAGCATGACCTCAGTTCAGGCAATATGTTGGGTACTATTGTACTTGAACGGATTATTGACGTTTGCACAATGTTGCTATTGATGGTCTTCATTGCCTTTTACATTAGCCGTGACTTTGGAATGCTTGAACAAATTTTCGGTATTGAAAGCTGGAGTTTTTATACATATCTGATTATTCCTGTAATCATTTTATTCCTGATAGCCGGGATCATCATTTTTTATAAACTGCTCGTTTGGATTGATTCGAAGCAGATGATCACAAATCCTTTCCTGCAAAAAATAATAAAAGTGAGCCGCTCGTTTGGTGAGGGTATGATTTCAATCAAACACGTGGATAACTGGCCCTTGTTTTTACTGCTAACCGCGGGCATATGGGTTGGATATATTGCAATGACCTATATTCCGTTTTACATGCTGGATTTGCAGGGTCAATTCGGGCTAAATCTGGCTGATGCCATTGTTCTTACACTTGTTTCTTCTATTGGAGTTAGCATTCCCACTCCGGCCGGAATTGGGTCTTATCATCTCTTGATACAACAAAGTATGTGGTTATTGTATAGTGTTCCGTTGGCAACGGCACTCACCTATGCAACCGTTACCCATGCAGCAACGGTATTACTGATTTTTATGATTGCACCTTTAGCCTTATGGTGGGATAAATACTATACACTCAAAACAGCGGACACTCGTTGATGTTCTGTGGGAACAAAATATTCTTATTAAGTACATGGTTTTAGCAGTAAGTCTGCAACTACCTCAAAAAAATTGTTACTTTCCAACGTGGAACTAATCACATTTACGAAACGCATGTCCCGAATTTTACGAATTACTTTATTTACTTCGATTGCTCTTTTACTGTCTTTTTCAACAGTAAACGCTCAGGACGGTTCTACCCAGCCTGACCAAACCTTATTACCTGAAATAGATCCTCAGGACATTGAAATTCGCAGCCAGTTTCAGGCACGGTTTCCGGGTTTGCGCAGGCAACCGATTCTTGGGTTTAATCCCGAACCCCGTGTTTTTCAGGTAGATCCAAATAGAACACCATTTATCGAATCGGAAGAAGCAGTTGCAGCAAGTATTCCCGTTGGAGAGTTAGATCGCCCGGAACCGCCTGAGTATCGCGCACTTACCTATTCGAATCCCCGAAATGGATTTGCCCGATTGGGTGTTGGGAGCCACATTACACCTGAGGCCGATATTTATGGCATTTCAAATTTAGGGCGCGGACAATGGGTGTCCGGGAATATTAACTACCGATCCACTGAAGGGCATTTGGATGAACAAAACAGCTCATTCAGAAATTTTAATACGGATATTCGCTCGCAACATCGTCTTTCCGATCGAAGCACTCTTAAACTAAATACCGGGGTATTCTCTGATTTTAACAACCTTCCCATTTCAAGAATTTCAGGTACGATTGCCGAAGATGAACAGGGCAGAATTGAAAGTGATGGTGTTCATTTCGGTGGTATTTTTTCAACAACGAGAAATTCAATTGGAGGTCTCGACATATCTGCAAATGGTTATTTGAACCAGTTTGAGACTACAGAATCAATCAGTAATCAGGCGGGTTCACCCAATGAATGGGGATCTTCTTTTGGAGTTGATTATTCCTGGCTTGGTTCCAATATCGAAGAGGTGTTTGGCATCGGTGCGGAGTCTGATCTTGGTGGAATTGAAACGATTGGTTCAGAAATGAACTCCTGGAGTGTTTCTCAATTTAAAGCATCATACAGTAGATTATACAATTATCAAACGGATGTAAAAGCCAGTCTCGGCGCAGCGTATGTGACTGATGCATTTACTAATGGTACATTTTATGCTGCTCCGCGGGTTGAAGTGACTCACACTCTTTTTGATGGATTGGACCTTCGTGGATTGATTTCGGGAAGCCCGAATCATCGTTCATTAAAAGGACTTCAGACGCAGAATCGATTTATCAGTCTCGAAGATCCGATGCGACATCAGTATCATTTACGCGGTTTGGCTGAAGTGATTGTTGAACCCTTGAGTGGAACCACTTTTACGGGTGGAGCCGGTTATGAAAACATCAAACAGTACGCCGTTTTTTCAAATCTTGGTGGATCGGAAATGACTCCCATTCAGGGTGCGTTTAACGTAAATTACGAACAAGCCTCGTTTTTAAAAGTGTACGGAGCGTTCTCGCAACAGTTGGTTGCCGATAAATTTTGGGTTGATGTGGATGGCTTTTGGCAGCGTCCGCGGCTATCGGGAGGAGAAAAGATTCCATTTGTAGAAGCCATTGGTGTTCGCGGAGCTTTATCATGGCGGCCTGTTGCACAGCTTTTACTTGAAGGCTGGGGGGATTTTTCGGGCAGTAGATTTAATCCAAATGGAGACGATCTTTCTTCTTATTTTCTGCTTGGTACAAAATTTGAGATCTCCATCACAGATAATGCCGGTATTTACGGTAAACTGCTGAATATTACCGACCAGCAATACGAAATTTGGGACGGATATCGCGAAAGAGGCTTTCAAGGATTCGTAGGAATCACATATCTATTTTAAAACTATGAAATCGAAATTTATTAATGCGTTCAAAGACGTCTTAAGAGAACAGATAATGGATAAAAATACTGTTCATTTAGACGGGCTCGGCCAGTTTGAAGTGGTTCACAAAAAACAGACTCAAAAAAAATACGAGAATGGTAGGATTGCGATGATGCCCCCGGCTGATGTTGTAGAATTCAAATCTCAAATCAGAAAGACCGATGAAAATTAATAAAGAGAAACTCGTTGAACTTTTGGTTGAAAAAACCGAAATGGAAAAGGCTGAAATTGAAAGCCAACTTAACGAACTGATAAAACGTATTACCAGTGCAGCTGAACGTGGAAAGGCATTAGAAATTAAAGGGTTCGGACTCTTCTATTTTGATGAAAACGGAGATCTTAAATTTGATCCGGCCGACGAACTGAAAACAGAAGTTAATTTTAAGTATGCCGGAATGGAGCCGGTGGAATTAAAACCACCACGGGATACATCAAAAGAAGATTCCGGTGAGCCGGTTTCTGATGATGACATTTTTGGAATTGAAGATGAGCTGATTGCCGAGGAAGAAAGCAAAGGAGAAATCAACTTTGATGAATTTAACCATGACAAAAGTGATGATTCTGATGATGAAGATGATAATCCATTCGCCTCACTTCTTGAGGATGCCGCATCAAGCATTGAAGACAAAGATGAAAAAGAAGTAAAGAAGACCGGTACCGCCCCGAACGTTTCATCAACAAAAAAATCAGCCCAAAAAGAACCGAAAAAGAACGCTTCCTCAGCAAAGAAAAAACCAAAATCAACCGGACAAAAAGATCCGGTGATGATGGTTGTGTTTATTTTATTGGGCGTGGTGGTTTTGGCAGGAGGTTATTTTATCATTAACGACTATCTAAATGCCCCGGAACAATCGGCAAATGCAAATATGCAAGTTCAAACAGAGGAGCCGCCCGCCGTTGCCGAACAAGATTTAACAGAAGTGGAACCTGAAGCTGAAGATACAGTAGAAGACCCCGAACCGGTGGAAGAATCAGCAGAAGATGAAACTCCCGATATACCTACTTATGGTCTTTATGGTGATATTATAGACGCAGGAAATAACGGATACACCATTGTGCTGCACTCTCTGCGAAGTGAGTCACACGCAAACGAAATTGCCGGCGAGCTTAAAGATGATGGGTACAGATCTATGGTTAACGGGCGCACCGTAGATGGCAGAGCGGTGTTTCGGGTTAGTGTAGGTCAGTTTCCATCCATATCAGACGCTCAGGCAGAAGCAGCAGAATTACCGGCACCTTATAACGAACAAAATTTTATCCAACGCATTCGCAATTAACACCTATAATTAATGAATATCATCTCTCTACTTTTATTACAAACCACCGAAGAAGACAGCTTAGCTCAAATACTCGATCAGGAATCATCCATGTCTTTCTTCGACATTATCGCTCAGGGCGGACTCATTATGATTCCGCTGTTCATCCTTTCTATTTTAGCTATTTATGTAATTGCTGAACGCTGGAGAACGTTGAACAATTCGCAGATGGATGTAGAAACCATGTTGAACAATATTGAAGCGATGCTTAAATCAGGCAGTCAACAAAAAGCTATTGATTATTGCGATCGGTTTGATAAACCTCTTGCACGAATTTTAAAATCCGGGATTAAACGACTTGGCCGACCGATTCGTGATATTGAAGAGTCTATCAGCAATGCGGGTAAAAAGGAAATGTATCATCTCGAAAACCGAATGAACTGGCTGGCTACCATTGCAGGTGTTGCTCCACTTATTGGGTTTACAGGAACCGTTACAGGTATGATTCGCGCCTTTATGGATATTCAGTCCCTCCAGGGGAATGTAAATCCAAGTGTATTGGCCGGTGGTATTTGGGAAGCGCTGATTACCACGGCAGCCGGACTGATTGTGGGAATTATCGCCTTTGGATTTTACAACTTCCTGCTCGGTAAAATTAACCGAATGATTTTTGAACTGGAAAATGCATCTGCTGACTTTCTGGATCTGTTGCAGACTCCATCACCTAAAAAACGCAACGGGGCATAATAATGGATTTCCGAAAAGATCGAATGATCAAGGAGCCTCTTACAATGTTCTCTCAGTCTTCACTGACGGACATCATTCTACTTCTATTGATCTTTTTCCTATTAACATCGTCGTTTGTTTCAAACTTTGGGATTAAGGTAAATATCCCTCAGGCTGAGACCGGAACAACCACCGATGCCCAGCAAATTTCTGTAGCAATTACCAACGAAGGTAACTTTTTTGTGGATGGTGATCAGATTGCAAGAGGGAATTTATCGACTGCCATTCGTGAAGCAAATCAGAGAAAGCCAAATAGTACGTTAGTTGTTCGTGCCGATAAAGACGCAAAGGTAGATGACGCCGTTCTTGCCATGAACATCGGTCGCGCGCTGGATTTAAACATTGTAATGGCAACCGAGAATCAGTCAAATTAAATGCTGGACTGGATTAAATATAATATAGACGAGGAGGATCGTTTTGGTTTGGGGATTACGGGTGCCCTGCATCTGGTTCTGCTGATCGTTGCGCTTCTTTACACAATCAACTTTGATGTTGATAATCGTCCGGCCTACATGGAAGTCACGTTGGGTGAGTTTCGCAGTGGAGCTTTGGCCGAATATGCCGAAGAGCAGGCAGAAGAAGTGGCTACTCGTCCCAACCCCGCTGAAGAAGAGCCGGAAAATCCCGATCCCGAAATTACTCAGCCTACAGAAACTCCACAGCAGCCTGAAGATGAGGCTACAAAACCTGTAGAATTGCCCGAGGAAGTAGAGCCAATTGAGGATGAAGAAGTGATTGAAACTCCCGAAACGGACATCATCGAACCTGAAAATGTAGAGGTTACAGAAGAGATTGAGGAAGAAGATGTTCCCCCATTATCTGAAGAAGATGAGCAGGTTCAGGAGGGAGAGATAGAAAGTGGAGATGTGGATGGTACAACCGGTGATATTGATGTAGATGCCGGAACCGGCTCTAACCCCGATAGATCCGCGCCGTATGATTTACAGTGGGAAGGCGAGCTGGATCGCTCCCCCATGGTACAACCGTTGCCAAACAACCAAACTAACGAAGAAGCGGTCATTACCGTCCGTTTTGAAGTGAATCCCGATGGTTCTCTTGGTCGCGTAATTCCTGTTCGAAAAATGAATCCGGAACTGGAACGCGAAGTAATGAGAACCCTTCGCAGCTGGAGATTTTCACGTCTGCCTTCGAGCGCTCCTCAGGAGCCACAGTGGGGAACCATTACGTTTAGATTTGTTCTTGATTGATTTTTTGTCCTATTCACTTGCCTTCATTTAAAAACTACGTTGAAGAACTAACCAGCAATTTGCTCTGCTCATGAGTTTGGATTTCGACCGCGATTCGTTTAAAAAATACCTGCATCAAGCTGTTGATGTCGTTTCAGACCTGTACGGGAATAAGCTAAATCGCCGGGTTTTTGCCGGCAAAACCCCAGATGAAGTTCTTTCTGCTTTTGATAAAGATCTTCCCGAAGGAAAAACATCCGTCGATACGCTATTAGAAAAAGTCCGCACGGATGTGATCAGCTCCGCCACAATGAACATCGGCCCTCGGTATTTTGGATATATAACCGGCGGTGGAAATCAAGTTGCGATAATGGGAGATTTGATCAGCAGTGCGCTCAATCAAAATAATTTAAAGTGGCATTCTTCTCCCATCAGTACGGAAATGGAAAAGCTGGTCATTCGTTGGATTTCGCAATTTATTGGCTATTCCGACAGTGCAGCCGGTGCTATACTGGATGGAGGGTCAACAGCGAATTTTAACTGCCTTGCCGTAGCCCGCAAAAACATGGCTGATGAAGGCGTTGCTAAAGAGGGCATGTATGGACAAAAACCGATGACTATTTTTGTTTCTGAGGAAGGTCATTCCAGCTTTGATAAGGCGGTAGATATGCTGGGTATTGGAAAGAAATATCTGCGAAAAATCCCCGTGAATGATCAGTTTCAGGTTGATATAAATAAGCTCGAAGAAAAGATTATTCAAGACAAATCGGCAGGACTCAATCCTATTTGTGTAATCGGAATTGCCGGAACCACAAATACCGGCGCGATAGATGATTTGGAAACTCTATCTAATATGGCTAAAAAGCACGGATTGTGGTATCACGTGGATGCGGCTTACGGTGGCCCGGCTGCTGCGGTTGACTCTGTTAGAAGTCAATTTTCAGGTTTAGAAAAAGCGGATTCAGTCGTGATCAATCCACACAAGTGGCTGTATGTTCCTTTTGAAGCCGCATGTATTTTAGTGAAAGAGCCGGAAAATCTTCGCAAAACCTTTAGTCATCTGCCCGATTATCTGAAATCGGATAATAACGATGATGGCCGGACGGACATGATGGAGTATCAGCTTCCGCTCACAAAAAGTTTTAAATCGCTAAAAGTGTGGATGACCCTGAAAGCTTACGGGGCAAAACGACTTCGCGAAACCATCCAGGAAGATATTGACAAAGCCGCTTATCTTGTTGATCTGATACATGATTCCGAGGATGTCGAGCTTCTGGCACCCGCTCCGCTCTCCATTGTTTGTTTTAGATATTCTCCCGAACATTTGGGTGAAAAAGAAATTGAAAAAGTAAATCAGAAGCTAATAGCTGAGATTGAATCGGATGGACGAGTCTTTTTGACCGGAACTCGTTTAAAAGGGAAAACAGCCTTGAGAGTATGTATCATAAATCCCCGAACTACCAGGAGAGATGTGGAATTCATATTAAAAGTGGTTCGCGATATTGGCGGGAAGTTATAGAAGCTTTAAAAATCACTAGTCATTTCAATATCCTTTTTTCGTTATTTTGATTTTGTGTAAATCCCATTATCAAAAAAAGAGACATGAAAATATTAATATTCTTACTGTCAGCACTTTTTATTATTTCTTGCGGAGAGAGGGGAAATCAAGAACAAGACCCTTATGAACGATTTTTTACCAATTTAAGTGAGCAGTGTGGAAACGCCTACCCGGGCAGCTTAACAAAAGAACCGGAGGGAGATGAGATGCTATCCGGAGATGAGTTACTGGTTGTTCACTTCAGAGAATGTGATGATGATCAACTTAAAATACCATTCCATATTGAGGTGAATGAAAATGAGTGGGATCGATCCAGAACATGGATCTTTACCAAACAAGAGGATGGACTCGAACTTCGGCATGATCACCGAAATCCCGATGGAACCGAGGATGATGTAACCATGTATGGCGGGTATTCTGTTGATGGAGTAACAGCAATTCGTCAGGAGTTTAAGTCGGTTCCCCGAAGTGAAGAGATGGGATATTTTCGAGGATGGAGAATAGAAATTGAGCCGGGAGAGCGCTACACCTACGGAACTATCCGCGATACTACCTGGAGCTGGCGCATTGATTTTGACCTGTCAGAACCTTTGGAAGAAACTCCACCCGCGCCATGGGGACACCGTTAATCAGTTGTTGCGAAATGGAAGAAATAAGAATCAAATTTTGACTCTGGAAAGCACTCTTTCTATCCTTTGTCTCCCTATAAATCTTTGTTAAAAAATTATCTATTAAGCTGCATTTTATGAGTAAACAAGTGTTACAGTTTATCGAAGGAAAAAAACGACCGGGCAATGCTCCAGAAACAATGGATAACATCAACCCTGCAACTGGTACTGTTATCAATAAGATAACTGTTGCTTCTAAAGAAGATGTTGAAGAAGCGATTGAATCAGCATCAAATGCGTTTAAAGTTTGGTCATCCATGACCGGTGCTGACCGTGGACGAATTTTAAACAGAGCTGCTGCAATCTTAAGAGAACGAAATAGCGAGCTTGCAAAAATTGAGACTGAAGAGGCCGGCAAACCAATTTATGAATCGGAAGCAGTTGACATTCAATCAGGAGCAGATGCCCTGGAATATTTTGGAGGAATTGCGGCCTCCATTGAAGGGACACATTCTCAACTTGGAAAAAGCTTTGCTTATGTAAAACGAGAACCTCTGGGCGTTTGTGCAGGAATTGGCGCCTGGAACTATCCTATGCAGATTGCATGCTGGAAAGCGGCTCCCGCCCTCGCATCCGGAAATACAATGGTTTTTAAGCCGGCCGAACTCACCCCCTCAAATGCTGTAAACCTTGCTGAAATATTTATAGAAGCCGGCATGCCCAAAGGAGTATTTAATGTTGTGCAGGGCGGCCCTGAAGTGGGTAAGCAGCTTGTGGCTCATAAAGATATTCAGAAAGTATCACTAACCGGAGAAGTGGCAACCGGTCAAAAAATAATGAAAGGCGCAGCGGGGACCCTAAAGAAGCTTTCGCTTGAACTCGGCGGGAAAAACCCAATGATAATTTTTGATGATGCCAATATCGATGATGCGGTACAAGGCGCAATGATTGGAAACTTTTATACTCAGGGAGAGATCTGCTCTAACGGAACCCGGGTGTATGTCCATGCCGATGTAATGGATTCATTTCTCGAAAAATTGAAAAAAGAGATTGAATTATTAAAAATTGGTGATCCTATGGATTCATCTACAAGAATTGGCGCACTGATAAGCAAAGAGCAGAAACAAAAAGTAATGCAGTATCTGGAGATTGGAAAATCAGAAGGGGCTAAACTGCTTGTTGGTGGTGATGAACCGGACTTTGGTGAGAATTCCCTGCTGAATAACGGATTTTTCGTTAAACCTGCTGTTTTCTATACGGAGTCTGATGATAATCGTATTGTTAAAGAAGAAATCTTTGGCCCTGTTATGACCGTACTTCCTTTTACAGAGGAAGATGATGTAATTTGCCGGGCAAACGATACGCCTTATGGATTGTCAGCGGGAATTTTTACCAACGATATTACACGAGCGCACAGGGTTGTAGATCAGCTTGAAGCTGGAATGTGCTGGATCAACAATTATAATGTAAATCCTGTGGAAATTCCGTTTGGTGGTTATAAAATGTCAGGGATTGGGCGTGAAAATGGACGTGCAGCTATTGAATCGTATACACAATTGAAAACGGTATATGTAGAAATGGAAGGAATTGGCAAACCATTTGAATAATCAGCGGCTTGCCAAGTTTCTGATTATCATTGGCTGTTTTCCCAGTCCGGATGAATCCATACCGGAGCATCTATACGAGCCAGCGGTTCTTTACCTAAAATACGATCCGACATTTTTTCGGCAATCATTATTGTAGGTGTATCTGTATTACCACTGATTAAATCTGGCATGATGGAAGCATCAACCACACGAAGTCCCTCGGTGCCGTGCACTCTGCCTTCTGCATCAACAACAGTATCAGATGCTGATTCCGGACCCATTTTGCATGTACAAGTTGGATGGTACGCACTCTCTCCCCGTTCACGGACAAAAGCGTCAATTTCACTGTCCGTCGTTGCTTTTTTACCGGGTGTGAGCTCCTTTCCGCGATAAGGGTCAAATGCTTTTTGACTGATAATCTCGCGTGTCATACGAATGGCATCCCTCATCTCCTCCCGATCATTTTCGGTTCCCATATAATTAAAGAGAATTTCGGGGTGATCTTTTGGGTTATTTGATCGAATACGAACATAACCACGACTTGTGGGTCGCATCGGCCCAACATGAGCCTGAAAACCATGCCCGCCGGCAGGACTTGAACCATCGTAATTAATTGCCAGAGGTAGAAAGTGAAATTGAAGATTAGGATGCTTAATTCCCGCTTTACTTCGGATAAAACCTCCCGTTTCAAAATGGTTTGTTGCTCCGGGACCTGTACGGGAAAATATCCATTCAAGTCCAACTTTTAACCTGCCCAATGGCTGAAGTGATGGGTACAGGGAAATTGGTTTTTTACACTCATATTGTACATACACTTCAAGATGATCCTGAAGATTTTCTCCAACACCTGACAGATCAGACACTACGGGTATGTCAAGGTTTTTGAGATGATCTGCGTCTCCAATTCCAGAAAGTTGAAGGAGTTGTGGAGAGTTAATGGCTCCACCGGCAAGAATTACCTCCCCATTTGCAAATACCTGTTTAACTTTTCCTTTTTTTGAGTATTCAACTCCCTTTGCCTTATCCTTTTTAAAAAGAACTTTATGAGCCAGACACCTAGACATTACGGTAAGATTATCACGTTTTTTTGCAGGGTGTAAATATGCTTTTGCTGCCGAACAGCGTTCACCATTCCAAACGGTTCTGTCAAATGGTCCGATGCCTTCTTGTTTGTGCCCATTCACATCGTGGGTGTAAGGATATCCGGCTTCTTGCCCGGCTTCTATCCATGCAGCATGCAATGGATGTCTGGCATTACCAGCGGTAACGTGGATAGGTCCGTTTCCTCCACGATATTGATTTGCTCCCTGCTCATGACGCTGCCCTTTTTTAAAATAAGGCAGACAATGACTATAGCTCCAATCGGGAAGTCCCTGATCGGCCCATTTATCATAATCAAGAGCGTGGCCGCGGATATGTACCATTCCATTAATCGAAGACGAACCTCCAATAACTCTTCCCCTGGGGCAATACATCCGTCGGTTATTCATTGCGGGTTCAGGTTCGGAGTTGTATCCCCAATTTAATCGGTCACTTTTTAAAGGTTCAGAAAAAGCAGCAGGCATATTAATAAAAATAGATCGATCTCCGGGTCCGGCTTCAAGCACAAGTACCTGATTATCAGGATCTGCTGAAAGTCTATTTGCCAGAACACTACCTGCTGTTCCGGATCCTACAATGATGTAATCAAATTCTTTTTTAGACATAAATAATTTTAATACTAGATCAGTTTGTTGGTTTTTAGTGTTCTAAATCTGAATAAAATAAAATTCTTACACTTCGCCTTTTCTTGGTTTAAAAAGCTGAGTAGGTTTACAAATGGATTGAGTTAATCTTGAAACAACCATTATAGTGATCAACCCTGAAACCATTGCAAGTGTGCGGAATGGAAAGAGAACATTTCCATCTTCAATCATTGGATACGGAATCATTGTTGGGATACCCAGTGTTGGATCCCCACCTCCGATTCGCAATATCAATGAAACTGCCAAACCGGCCATTGATCCATACCTGTTTGCTTTATTATCAAACAAAGCGGTTACGAGTTGCGGGAAAAGAACTGCATATACAAAGTCGCTGCAGAGAAACCAAAGAGCATATACACTTTTTACTTGCAAAGCCAATAGGGTAGCCGCAATTCCAATTATCCATATTACTCTTTTTAAAACTTTTGAGAGTTGTTCACTTGTGATATTTGGTTTAAACAGGGGGCGATAAACATTCCATGACGTCATGGACGAAGCCGAAAGAATAGAAGAGTCTACTGAAGACATAACAGCTGCGGCTATAGCTCCGAGCCCAATAGTGGCAACGATAGGGTTCGTTAAGTATCGAACAACATAAGGAAGCACCAAGGCCGGTTCTTCCGGAACAGGTGCACCCACAGCCTCCCAAACTACTACATCCCCTATAATTCCGATTATAATTGCAGGAATTGCGGCTAAAATACAAATTCCCCCAGCCATGATGGAAAGCCACATAGCAGTTTTTTCGTTTTTGGACGCTAAAACACGTTGAAAGTAAACCTGCCAGGGTATGCCTCCAAGCATTAACAAAAGCATTGAATCCCACCAAAGCCAGTAGTAATTGCCCCACTCCTCATGCCTCCATCCATCGATTGGTGGAAAAAGAGTGGCTAAAATTCCTTTGCTTGATTGATAAGACTCCCATGCGGCATCCCATCCACCTACATGCACCAAGGCAAAAGGAATTACCAATACTAATCCACCAAGTAAAAGTACAAGCTGGATAATATCAGTAAGGGCAACGGCCCACAATCCACCAATAGCTGTATACGCTATCGCAATTGCTGCTGAAAGGATGATTGATGTTGTAAAATCCAGCCCCAAAACAGTTCCGAATGTAGTGCCAAGAGCCGTCAATATTGCAGCTGTCCAGAATATTTCTGCTGTAACAGCCGGAAGCGAAAGTACAGCCCCCATTTTTTTTCCGAAACGTTGCCGAAGTGGATCAATCAGCGTGGTGAATTCGTACCGCCGCATTTTTCGGGCAAAAAAGATACCACCCAAAATTAAACTCATCGAATATCCCCAGGGTGCCTGTACCCATGCTAATCCATCAGACATTGTATACTCTGCTGCCCCATTAATATAACCACCACCAACCCACGTGGCACTCATGGTAAATACCGCTACAAATAAAGGCATGCTTCTGCCTGCTAAAAGTACATCCTCCGAGTTGTTAGACTTCTTAATTTTTCCGGCATATAAACCGATATAAAAAATGATTCCATAAAAAATAATCATGGAAAAATAACCGGGCCAATATAAACTATCTGCAGTATCTAAAAATTCTACAATCACACCAATTAAAAGTAGAATAATTGTCAGAGCAAGAATTGGATAAAAGGAAGGAAGCTTATGCTTAAAAAGTTTGTTTAGTTTAGGTTTTTCAATCAATTGATATAAAATTCTTATGTGTTAAAGTCATTTCATTAAAAATGATAATGAATGTTTGTTAACGCTGTGGTAATACTTTTTTCACGCAACGATAATAGTTTTTTAATACAAAAAAAACATTTGTTTTTTACTTTCAATTGTCTAAATAATTGCTATATATTCACGGCTCTTAATTTATGCAAAAAATCATATTTATATCAAACTAAAATACATATAAAAAATCAAATGGTATTAAAGTTACGATACATTTATAATATATTTTTATATACTACTATTTTTACATTTTTTTTACTGCCGGGTTTTCTTACAGCTAACAACTCTGGGGCTGATGCAAATCAGCAAACAGTTCAAGGAGTTGTAACAGATGCAGTAACAGGTGATCCAATTTATGGAGTGAACGTAGTTGTTGTAGGTTCTGCAGAAGCAACCGGTTCTGTAATTGGGGCTCAAACAGATTTTGACGGTGCTTTTTCAATTGAGGTTCCGGAAGAGTTTAATACTTTGGCATTCTCCTATATTGGTTTTCAGCGGACGGAAGTTGAAATTGATGGCCGCTCAGAAATAAATGTTGCACTACAAGCTGATATAGAAATGCTTGAAGAAGCCGTAGTGATTGGGTTCGGTACTCAGGAACGAGTGAATCTATCCGGAGCAGTCGATCAGGTTGATGCTCGTCAGCTTGACAGCCGGTCGATCTCAAATATCTCTCAGGGATTACAGGGTGTGATACCCAATCTTAACATCGATTTTCTCGAGGGCTCACCCGGCGCTGAACCCCAGATTAACATTCGCGGATTTACCTCAATTAATGAGGGACAGCCGCTTATTGTTATTGATGGAGTTCCATCCCCCACACGTGATTTAACAAGAATTGATCCTCAGGATGTGCAAAGTATATCAGTGCTTAAAGATGCGTCTTCTGCAGCTATTTATGGAGCACGCGCTGCTTTTGGAGTTGTTTTAATTGAAACAAAACAAGGAACTCAGGAAGGCATCAACGTAAGTTTTTCTTCCCGTGCATCTTGGGATACACCAACGGTACTTCCAAACAAAGTTTCTGATCCCTACATATATATGAGATGGCAAGATCTTTCCACAAGTGCCACTCCATGGGATTACATTAATTATACAGATGACGAATATGAATGGGCGCGTCAGCGATCAGATAATCCAGAAGGTACTGTGGGAGTCCGGGAAGATCCCAATAACCCGGGACAATGGGAATACATGGGTAACAAAGACTGGACACAGTACTTTTTATCTGATTTTGGCATGTCGGCAAATAATACGCTAAGTATTGGGGGGCAAACAGAAAAAACAGGGTTTTACCTGTCAGGTTCTTATGATAAGGATGCCGGTGCCCTGCAGCTTGCTCCAGATAATTTTAATCGGTTTGGCTTAAGAAGTAATGTGGAATACCAACCATATGATTGGCTGACAATTGGAAATAATTCTTACGCAAACCGGAGTAACAGGCTCATGCCATCACGGATATCACAATTTGATTCCGGTGCATTAACCATGCAGCAGTTCTATAACCATGAGCCAATGGCGATGGATAAAAATCCCGATGGTACATGGGCAAATACATCTGTGGGTCAATTAGGGGCTCAGCTAACCCAGGGTGGTGATTCTTCAGATGAAAGACAACTGTATCAAACTTCTTTCAACGTTTCAGCAGATGTAATTGAAAATCTCTTAACCATTAATACGGATTATACGATTCGCAGAGAACTAAGAAATTTTAATTCAGACCAGCGACGATATACTGTGGGTTATGGACCCGATGATATACGTCAGGAAGGCTCAACCAGTGTTTTAAGAAATAGAACGACTTACAATTACCAGGTTTTTAATATCTATGGTGACTTAAATTTAGATTACGATCGACATCAAATAAATACCGTAGCTGGGTATAACCAAGAAGTCAACGAGTTTTATGAGGTAGAAGCTGAGGTTTCGGATGTCATTTCATCTGAGCTACCATCACTTACACTGGCACTTGGCGAACCCAACACAACCGACTTGTATGAAGGGTGGGCGGTTCGTGGAATATTTGGTCGTACAAACTACACGTTTGATAATAAATATATCTTTGAAGTGAGTGGTAGATACGATGGTTCTTCACGGTTTCAAAGTGGTGACCGCTGGGGATTTTTCCCTTCCGGATCAGTAGCATGGAGAATAGATCAAGAGTCGTTTATGGACTCATTTGAATGGCTTGATATGTTGAAAGTCCGGGCATCCTATGGTGCTTTAGGAAACCAATCAGTGAGTCCGTTTGGACATATACCAACGATGACGGCTCAGAGAACCAACTATATTGTAGGCGACAGCAGACCACTTGGTATTTCTTCTCCGGGATTAATTTCTCCCAACTACAGATGGGAAGAGGTAACAACAACAAATGTAGGTTTAGATTTTGATATTCTACAAAGCCGAATTATAGCTGCGGTTGATTTTTACAGACGTGAAACAACCGGTATGCTTACGCTTGGGCGTGAATTGCCGGCAGTTCTTGGAGCAAATGAACCACGGGAAAATGCAGCTAACCTTGAAACAGACGGATGGGAACTTTCACTTAGTTACCGTGATAATTTCGAGCTCTTTGGCGATCAACTGACATTTGGGTCAAGATTTACCCTTGCTGACAGTTGGACAACTATTACACGGTTCGATAATCCAGAAAATTTCCTAAATCAATTCTACGAAGGTCAGCGGATTGGTGAAATTTGGGGGCTTCAATATGATGGAATGTTCGAATCTGAAGAGGAAGTCGCTAATCACGCTGATCAAAGCCAGATTGTACCATGGGGAGTCCTTCCTGTTGTACCCGGATGGCCAAAATTTAACGACTTGAATGGTGATGGAGAAATAACGATTGGTGAATCAGTAGATGATCCGGGCGACCTTTCTGTTATTGGTAATTCAGAACCTCGATTCAGGTTTGGGTTTAATATGGATTTTGCCTGGAAAAATTTTGATATGAGAGCCTTTTTCCAGGGAGTTGCTAAGCGAGATTACTACCCACAACAATACCTTTTCTGGGGCTTTTACCAGCAACCATATCAGGGTGGTTACAAACATCTATTGGATTTTTACCGGGCAGAAGGTGATCCCGGCAACCACTCTCAAGCTTATATCGATGCCGGACTGGCTGATCCTAATACAGATGCTGAATATCCGGTTTTGCAGGCCTGGTTAACAGATGTAAATACACCGGGTATTGGTCAGGTTCCAAATGACGGCTATATGCTCAATGCTGCCTATCTAAGACTTAAAAACTTAACTATTGGGTATTCACTACCACATTCCGTATTGGATGGACTTGGCATTCAGGATATGCGGGTATATGTATCAGGCGAAAACTTGGCAGAATGGTCTGAGGTAAGTGATTTTATTGATCCGGAAGCGATTACTGACAGTGGATACGGTTATCGATATCCATTTCAGCGCAGATTTTCCATTGGCATTAACGTTAATTTTTAAACACCAGCAACTGAACAGATGAAGAAATATACACTACTTATTATAATTGCTGTTTTTACTGTTTTTTATCAAGGTTGTGAGGATAACTTATTAGACGTACAACCTAAAACTGAAATTGGTGGGGAAACCTTTTTCAACTCAGGCGATGACCTGAATATGTACCTTAATAGTCTTATGGATTGGCCCGGCTTTGGCTTTGGGGAAGGTATTCTCCTCGAGGCGTCCGATGATGCCACATCATCTGGCTCTGTTGAATTCCGTAACATTATGTTGAATGATGTTACCTCAAGACAGATTACCGATGGTTGGGACTGGGAGCAACTTCGTGACATTAATTACTTCTTGGAAAATTTTGATCGCGCAGAAATCAGCGATGCCGAACTCAATCATTACGAAGGAATCGCACGGTTTCACAGAGCCCGGTTTTATATGGAAAAAGTGCAACGCTTTGGTGATGTACCCTGGTACGATAGTGTATTAAGCACGGATGATGAGGATTTATACAAGGCCAGAGATTCCAGAGAGTTTGTAGTAAATAAAATCTTTGAAGATTATCAATTTGCTGCAGACCATGTAATGCCCTCCTCAACTGTGGGTGCGGTAGATAAATGGGTTGTAAAATCTTTTATGGCTCGCCATGCGCTTTTCGAAGGTACTTTTAGAACGTACCACGACTATCTGGACGTAGATACACCTGCAAATGTGTTTCTGGAAATTGCCAGAGATCAATCACAAGATATTATCGATGAAGGTGGTTTTTCCATTCATTCTACCGGTAATCCCAATGAAGATTATCTGTCTCTTTTTAATAGCACAAATTTGTCAGGTAATTCCGAAATAATTCTCTTAAACCGAAGTATGGAAGGAGAACGCAATAGTGGATGGGTTCCTGGTGCATTTGGTAACTACGAACAGTCACCCACCAAAGATCTGTTGCAATCATACTTGATGACCGATGGAACTTATTACACTGACCAACCGGGATGGGACGAGAACACATTCGTTGAAGAATTTGAAGATCGTGATCCACGTCTCTCTCAAACGTTTGCATATCCCGGATGGATAATTGAAAACCCGGGAACGTACGCTGCCGGAACAGCCGGTGAGCCCTACATCCAACAGTTAAATCCAAGTTTTACCGGTTATCACATGATTAAGTGGTTTGTAAATAATCAGGAGTCAGATTATCAACAAAATATTGATATCCCGATTATACGATATGCCGAGGTTCTGCTAACAAACGCTGAAGCAAAGGCCGAATTAAACGAATTGACACAATCCGACCTCGATATGACTGTTAATAAACTCCGCAGTAGAGTTGGCATGCCGCCGATGACGATGAATCCTCCGGTGGATCAGGTTCAACAGGATCGGTATCCAAATGTCACCTCAACAGAACTCTTAGAAATTCGTCGGGAACGACGGGTTGAGCTGACTCACGAAAGTCAGAGGCTTCATGATATAATGCGATATGGTGCCGGACATCTTTTAGAAGGTTCTACGGAAGGACTCTATTTTCCGGGATTGGGGAATCATGATTTAACAGGTGATGGATATGACAATATTAAACTCATCTCACATACCGAAACGATCCCTGCTCAATCGGAAAGAGAAACCAATGATCTTGGTGTAACACTCCAGTATTTCCGGGCAGGACCTTTTGGTTCCGATGCTACTGTAATACTTGAAAATGGTGATTCAGGAAATATTATTGCGAGAGATGATCGTGGTATTTTTGAAGAACCAAAACATTATTACCGACCTATTCCATTTCGTGATACACAAATAAATACCAATCTGGAGCAAATTTACGGTTGGGAATAGAAATAGAGAAATGCAGATAATGTAGTTCTGCAAAAACAGATGCTGCTACTGGATGAACAGATTAAAAATCTATCTCCGGTAGCAGCATTTGCTATTTATTAAGCGAAAGATTTTCCATCTAATTATCTTCATCCAAACATTCCAAAAATCATGACACATACTATTAAAGTTTTACTGACAACTGCAATAACTCTACTTCTTTTAAGCTGTGGAACAGAACAGGAACCGGAAAAAAAATCACTATTTATTATTCTTGATGGTATTTCTGCCGATGTTTTAGAGTCGGTTAATACACCACACCTTGATGATGTGATTGAAAATGGTAGTTATACCCGCGCCTATATTGGTGGAGAAGAAGATGGATACTCAGAATCTCCCACGGTTTCGGCAGTTGGTTATAACCACCTTTTAACGGGAGTTTGGTCAAACAAACATAATGTATACGGAAACGGTATTGAAGACCCGAACTACAACTATTGGAATATTTTCCAGTTATTTAAGCACAATCACCCCGAAGAAAAAGTTGCTGTATACTCTTCCTGGCTTGACAATCGCACCAAATTGATTGGAGAAGGACTTCCCGAAGCTGGTGAAATTACAATCGATATTTCACACGATGGATTTGAAAAGGATACACTGTCATTTCCACATCAGGACGATGGAAGCCATGTACAGGATATAGATCAACATGTAGTTGAATTGGCATCTGAAAGCATTCGCGAGGATGCCCCTGTGCTTTCATGGGTCTATTTGTGGTATCCCGATTCGGCAGGACACTATCACGGGGACGGCGACATCTATTATGAATCATTGAAAGTGGCCGACCAACAGATAGGATTGATTTGGGAAGCCATACAGTACCGGGAAGAGAATTATAACGAAGATTGGCAGTTTATGGTAACAACGGATCACGGCCGCCGACTTCCTGATGGACGGCATCACGGTGAGCATACCGAACGGGAGCGAACAATTTGGATTATCAGTAACCAAAAAGATACCAATCAATATTTTGCAGAATCGAAACCGGCAATTGTTGACCTTTATCCTTCAGTCAGTCGTCATCTAAACCTTGAAATACCGGAACCACTGGCAAGAGAGCTGGATGGCGTACCATTGATAGGAGAAATTTCTGTTAGCCATCCTACTGCGAAATTTGATGTAGATAGTAATGAGATCTCTGTAGGATGGAAGGCGTGGCAGGAGAGCGGTAATGTTCAAATTTATGTAACAACAACGGATCATTTCCAAGATGGTGGAGAAGATGAATACTTGCCGCTTAAAGAGGTTGCGATAAATGCTGAAGAAGCCCAGCTTGATGTAAGTGAACTCCCGTCAGATTTTTATAAAGTTGTAATCGAAGGAGATGACAACTCCATCAACAGATGGGTTATTGTTGATTAATATACTTGACTGAAACAACCGTGATTTACAAATATCCAGTTTGTTCTTAGTTCTCATTACCGGCGCGGTTTTGTAATCAGTTGCAAATTCCTCCGGTGATGTAGAGATTTTTAAAGGTTCCACGAAAAGGGAAAAGGCGTGTAGTAATCCATTATGAGTTACTTCTGTTGATAAATTATGAAAAATCAGAAAGATTGGGCAGAAGCAGATATTATCAAATCCAATAGATCTCATTTCCGAAACAAATATCTACATATTCTCTAAGTTTCGATTAAATTTCTAAGTCTTTTAATTATTATCTACGAAAGCCATTTTTCAGTCCAAAATGAGCGTTCAACATCTCAATTTCAGGTTTTCAATCTGAACCATTTTCGCTAAGTTCATCCTCCCTTTTAATCAAACAAGCCGTATGAAAAATTTACTTATCCTCATTCTCACTACGATTATTGTTGCAATTTCCACAAACGTATTTGCTCAAACCAACGCAAACAGCGGCATCTCATCCGGCCCTGTTTATCAGCCGTTTCTAAAGCAACTTGCTGATACCGTTTCTGCGGATCGGCTTGAGGAGGATATCCGTATCCTTGCTGGATTTGATAATCGACACACCATGTCAGATACCACATCCGATACTCATGGTATCGGAGCTGCTCGAAGATGGATTAAAGAAGAATTTGAAGCCATTTCTGAAGAGTGTGGCGGCTGTCTTGAGGTAATGTATGTGAGCGGAGAGGTTGGTGGTGAAAACCGTATTCCTGATCCGGTTAATATTGTAAATGTGGTAGCGGTTCAACGAGGAACCTCAGACCCTGATCGTGTTGTGATGATGTCAGGCGATATTGATTCCCGTGCCTCGGATGTAATGGATGCTGAAACAGATTCACCCGGTGCAAACGACAACGCATCCGGCATGGCCGGCACTATTGAAGCCGCACGTGTTTTATCACAACATGAATTTCCCGGTACCATCGTCTATGCGGGTCTTTCCGGAGAAGAGCAGGGACTTTTTGGTGGACAGATTCTCGCTGAGTATGCTATTGACAATGACTGGCGAATCAAGGCAGTTCTGAATAATGATATGATTGGAAATATTGAAGGAATTAACGGTGTTATAAATAATACAACAGCTCGCGTATTTTCGGAAGGAACGCGTGCAAATGAAACGGAAAGAGAAGGTAATATCAGGCGATTTACCGGTGGTGAGGTGGATTCACCCTCCAGAAATCTCGCCCGATATATCCATACCATGGGGCATCACTATATCGACAACCTCGATGTGATGATGATTTACCGGTTAGATCGGTTTGGCCGTGGCGGACACCATCGTCCGTTCAATGATGTAGGTTTTCCTGCTGTTCGGGTGATGGAAACCAATGAGCATTACGACCGCCAGCATCAGGATATTAGGGTTGAAGATGGGATTGAGTATGGAGATGTTATTGAGGGCGTTGATTTTGATTATGCGGCAAAACTGACGGCTCTAAATATAGTATCTCTGGCGGGAATGGCTAAAGCTCCAAATCCTCCCGTAAATGTTGAAATTAGCGGTGCCGTACGACCCAGTACCACACTTAGCTGGGACGCCTTAAATCATGGTCAGAACCCTCAGCTTGAAGGGTACAAAGTATACTGGCGCCTGACAACCTCCCCGGTTTGGACAAACGCTCGCCCCGCCGGAAATGGCACCGAATTTACACTCGAAAACATAGTCATTGATAACTACTATTTTGGAGTCTCAAGTGTTTCCGAGGACGGATACGAAAGCCCTGTTGTATTTCCCGGCCCCAACGGATCCTTTGGTGAATAACAATTTTAAAATTGAATTGGATTTAATTTAGATCCAGTTCAATAACTCACTGTTGGTTCCTTTTACTTCAACATACTCTTCAAAAATTTCGCTGAGTGTAGAATCTTTTTCCAGCTTTTTACGGCTCTCTGCATCAAGGTAAGCAAGGATTTTTCCTTTGTGTAGAATGGCAATATCATCACAAAGATTTTCAACAACTTCAAGAATATGGCTGGTAATAAATATCGTAATTCCCTTAACTTTTAGCCTTCTCAGCACAGCCTTCATTCTTCCGATGGAGATGACATCCACACTTTCAAACGGTTCATCCAAAAAAAGCAGTTTCGGTTCGGTAAGAATAGCTGTACAAAACGCCAATTTTTTACGGCTTCCTGATGAAAGCTGCCGGGCTTTCACATGCATAAATTTATCGATCTCGAAATAGGTAAACAGTGATCTAATTTTTTCATTCAGCTGATCGGTTTCAACTCCGTACATTTCACAAACATAGGTCGTAAACTCATAGCTGGTAAAATTCTCGAACAGTAGTGGTGGTTGAAGAACGGAGGCGACATCTTTTTTGATGTTAATTTCGTTCTGGGCATTTAGCTCCATTTCGTTGATAACAATGGTGCCATCATTATAATCAAGCAAACCCGTAAGTATTCCGATAAGAGTACTTTTCCCCGCCCCATTCGGACCAATCAACCCAAAGATAGAACCTGAAGGCACTTCAAGATTCAGGTTTTCCAAAACAGGTGTTTCATCGTAAGACTTTGTAAGATCCTGAATGTTTAAAGCTCGTTCCATAATTTGGGGACTACGTGGGTTTTGAAAAGAAATTTCATGTTAGAGATACGTCTTATAAAAAAGTAAATAAGTAAACTATCAACAGTAGCCAAAACGGCAATATGTAACCATTGAAATGAGTCAGACACGGTGAAGGAAACCAGGCCCAGAAGCAGAACCATAAACATCCCTGTAAACGACACCGAAGCCGGAACCACCGGGTTTGAAACAGACATCAACGCAACATCCTTAATTTTTTTATAGTTTTTTATGGAGCTTAGAAGTAGATAATGCAGAAAAATAGTGCAGATAAAAATAAATCCGAGATAGATCTGAACCATGGTGACCATTGAATCAAAAAAGAACGGAATAGCCAAAGTAATCAACAAAAGACTGCTGAGTGATGACATCAAAACAGCTTTTATTCGATGCCAAACTAATCCATCATTCGAGATGGGACTTTGAAGCATGAGCAATAATTCTCGGTTTTCAAACCCAAACATGTTGGTCATAAACAACATCAACAACATTATAGGAATGATGGTCAAAAATACAGGCACCATAAAATCTCCAACAGCCGTTCCATCGTTGAATAAAAATATGTAGATCCCCGAGATGAAGAAGGTGATTAAAATCTGTGTTTTGGTGTAGGAATGGCTCCAAACTGTATATAAAAATTTGCCTCCCTGCAGGCCAAACATTCTTTTAAAAAAGGGGAATTTCGAGTTTTTTTGATCTGATGGTACCGTTGAAAGCGGCATTATTAATGCTGTTCGGGTTTTATAGGCTAAATCTTTGTACAAGAAATAAATCGCTCCTAATAAAAGACTTATCGCGCCGGCAATAATGGCTGGGGTTGATAAATTAACAGACATGAAATAGAAAAGTCCCGCAGGCGTGTATTCCATCCATCCAAGAAGTTGATCAACGAACACTTCGGGCTGACCAACAAATGAGTTAAAATCAATGTAGGGACGAGCTATAATTACGGCAAAAATCAAACCTGCCAACAAAAAGTTGAGCCACTTTAGTTTACTTTCCAGAATATTTTTGAAGCGCCATTTAATTGCATTAAACAGACCATAATTGACAAGAATTATCAAACAAACCACGATAAAATTGACGGTTGATGTTGCCAATAGACCTAAATAAACTATCCAAAAAAGGTTGAAAAGAAGATTTACAGGTTGCAAGAATCCGGCAAGATTCAGATAGGCAGATAGTTTTGTGATGGGAAAGCCAAAAGCCAGGAATTTTTGGTTGTCCTGAAGTCGAAGGCGGCTGATTTTTGTAAAAGTGAGATGGGAAATCCATAACACATTGATGAAAACAAGGTGCATCAAATATTGTGCATCGGGTGTAACCCATGGATACATCTCCTGAACAGATTCCAGACTTGGGGCAAACATGATGGCAAAAGCCACTATCAACAATTGTCCAAATATAAGGAGTCCGAACAACCCATAGATAGCCATAGCTAAGAGCTCTGAGCTTTTAATGGATCGCCACCAAAGGGTAGCATTTATGTTGAGGAAAAGTTTAAACAAAGAGAGTTTTTTAAAAGTCATTCCAAAGTTGAACCAATATCCGCTTTCGAAACCCAACGGCCAAAAGATCCATATTAATCCAAATATAAGTACCAATTGCACCAATTAAGCCTGCCATGATCCACGTTCGGTAAATTTCCAACTCATCGAGCGGAACAAAAACCGTATAGCCAAGCACAAAAATAATCATAGATATCGTAAATGTTACTTTTTGTGGGATAATGGGGTGCTTGTAGCTAAACGTACTATATCGGGCGGTTTCGTATTGATAAAATGAACTCCACAGAAAAAAGAGCATAAAGCAGAGAAAAAAGAAGGTATTGGCTATATAAATGCTAAATACAGTACCAAAATCGGGGAGATAAAGCAGTTCAAAAATGGTGATACCATAAAAAATAAATAATGGGATCGTGATAATTCCAAGGAATCGTTCTTTCAATTGTTGCTCAAATGGAATGGGCAGCTGTCGATGAAGCAACATTTCGCGGTGTTCATAACCAAACATATTTGCCATTCCCATTGCCAAAAGTGCAACCGGAATAGCTGCAAGCATTGTGGGAACTAAAATATCGGTAATGATTCCAAAATCGATATAGAGCAAAATAGGAATGTACACCAACGGAATGATCAGCACGGCTACAAGCTGGAGCTTGTTGTATGGATGAATAATCACGTAATAGAAATATTTACCTGCGTTGGCTCCCATCACTTTTCGGAGGAAAACCCATAGCTGGCTCACATTTTGTTCTGTTTTACTAAAAAATGGATTTAACATACCGGAAAGTGTTTTGTAATAATGATCTCTGAAAATGAGAACGATCAACAAAACTGTGAAAAAGAACAGTACAGATGACATCAACCATTGGTGTTGATAGGTTGCTGATTGAAATAACAGTCCGCCCGGAAGCCAATACAGAAGATCTAAAATTTGGGTGAGTTCAATGGCAACATTTTGCAGGATGGATTGGGTTTGACGGGAAATAACGGCCAAAATGGTTCCTACGCCAATAATGACAAACAAGGCGCTGGAAATCATCAAGCGAAATCGTCTTTCTACGAGCTTTAAAAACCGCTGTTTGATGGAAAAAATCACCGCATAATTGAGCAGTACGGTACAAACCAGAACGGGGATGTTCCAAAGGCTGTCAATCTGAATTCCTAAAAATACCAGCCACGTAAGATTGTAAATAATATTTACGGGGTGATATAGGCTCATTAAATTCAGGTGCCAAGCCAATTTCCCTGCTGGATATCCAAAACCAAGCAGCTTTCGGTTCTCTTCTACATTAAGCAACCGTGTACTTGTAAAGGAGAAGTGCATAATCCAAAATACATTGGCAAACGTTAAAAGAATTACCTGATGAACTTCGGGGCTGAGCCAGGGGAGATCGATCTGGAATTCGGAAGTGCTATCCAAAAATACGATCACCAATGCTGTACCCATAATGTTAAAAAACATTCCCAGCAGAAAAATGCAATACCCTATAAACAGAGCTGTTTGAAAACCGGTCAGGCGGTCTAAAAACAGTTTCCAATTTAAATAGAGTAACCTTGAAAGCATTTATAGCAAAGTATTATGGCTCGTAAAATGATAGTTATAAAAAAAGAGCCTTCATAAAAGGCTCTTCTATAATACGAATTTAGATATGGTTTATGCAGATTAAAACATGATACCGGCGGTGATAGACAGAACCCTGTTTTTCGAATCCTCATCATCAAAAGCGTCAACCAAACCATATCCATACCGGGCCTGGACATTGACTTTAGTAAGCCCCAGGTTAAAATCTACACCAACTCCTGCAAGCAGGCCGAAATCAACTGTTTCGGTATCATCTTCGAAATTTATAGTTCCACCGCCAAATTCGTTTTCTCCTTCATATTCTGAATTAAGCAGGTACCCGGCGTATGGACCAATCACAAAAGATGGTGAAATGGGTCCCGGAGGGCCTAATGAAAATTTTGCTAAAAGGGGCACTTCCAAATAATCAAGCTTTAATGTTCCCGTAGCTCCATTGGCTTCATTTGATAACCCTTTTTGCGAATAATATATCCCTGTTTCAATTCCCAACGGCATTAATGGAAGCCCGAAATCGATAGCAAGGCCTCCTATAAGTCCGGTGCGAACATCTGCGTCTGAATCACTTAAATTGGCAAGATTTACTCCTCCTTTTATTCCCAAATTAACCGGGCTTTGAGCTTCTGCTGTTTTGGCAAAACATGTCAATAAAAATAATGTGGTAATAATAATGGATAACTTTCTCATTGTTGATCTGATTTAATGATTGTTTATGTATAAGAGTACTGCCCTTTGTTTTTGTTACAGTTAAAATGATTACAAAAGAAATAAGGATATTAGTTGATAATAAAAAAGCCGGGAATAACCCCGGCGTCAATATCATTAAGTTGCGTATGTTTAGTTACTTCCACCACTTGGCAAGCTAATCCCAAATGTGATTGAAAAAACTCTGTTTTTACCTGATTGATTTGTAAACACATCGGCCATACCAAAGTTATATCTGGCGTCCATAGTGAAAATAGAGTCGCCTACTTCAATATCCAATCCACCTCCAAATGCAAAGCCATAATCAACATGTTCCGTTTGACCTTCAATATTGCTGCTGCCACCAAATAAACCACCACCGGCTCCATCTTGCTCAGCTACCAGTCGATATCCAGCATAGGGACCGGCAAAAATATTGGGCTCAACGGTCGCATTTTGAGAAAGTGCAAATTTGAAAAGAACAGGAATTTGTAAATAATCAATTCTCACTTCGTTTCCATTATTCTCTCCACCCTGTTGACTGTATAGTGCTTCGGGCTGAATGGAAAGGGGAGAGTCAGGAATGCCAAACTTTGCGAATCCACCGATTGTAAATCCGGTTCGGGTATCGAAATTGCCATCAGAAATAGTAGCGAAATTTAAGCCACCTTTCGCACCGGTTTTAACAGCGTCCTGAGCCGAAAGCGTCGTAAAAGCGGTTGCAAAAAAAAGAGCCGTAAACAATAGTATAGTTCGTTTCATAAGTTGTAAATTTAGTTGTAATTCATTGTTAAGCATTGATATGTACCTAACATATCAAGTTTTGTTTCACCAAAAATAGGAGGTGTTTATGACGATAGATAATAATAATGGTTACAAATAGTCTATAAAAGTTCTTTCAAAAATTGACCGGTAAAACTCTCTTTAATTTTTGCAATATCTTCAGGAGTGCCGGTTCCCACAACCTGACCACCACCAAATCCACCTTCGGGGCCAATATCTATAATCCAGTCGGCTGATTTTATTACATCCAGATTATGTTCTATGATAATCACAGAATGCCCCTGATCAACCAGTTCATTAAACGATTTCAGGAGTTTGGCGATGTCTTCGAAATGAAGACCTGTTGTGGGCTCATCAAAAAAGTAGAGGGTTTCTGATGTATTTGTTTTTGAAAGAAATTTTGCCAGTTTTACCCGTTGTGCCTCCCCGCCGGAAAGCGTTGTGGCGCTTTGTCCCAGCTTTAAATATCCAAGTCCTACATCTTCCATCGGTTGCAGTTTATTTGTGATGGTTCCCTCATCCACAAAAAATTCAATGGCATCGCTGATGCTCATCTCCAACACATCGTGAATACTTTTCCCCCGGTAGTGAATTTGAAGAACATCTTTTCGGTAGCGGGTTCCGCTGCACTCCTCACAAACGAGCTCAATATCTGCCATAAACTGCATCTCAATTTTCTGAACGCCCTCGCCCTGACAGCTTTCGCACCGCCCGCCAGGCACATTAAATGAAAAGTGTCCGGGAGTGTAGCCCATTATTTTTGACTGACGGGTTCCCGCAAATACATTCCGAATTCCGTCGAATGCTTTGGTATACGTGGCAGGATTTGATCGCGAAGATCGTCCAATTGGACTTTGATCCACCATCTCCACAGATTCCACAAATCGCATTCCATGAATGCCTTTATTTCGGCCAATTTTTTCTTTCCACGTTCCAAGTTCTCTTTGAATGTGACCGTAAAGTGTATCATGAACCAATGTGGATTTTCCTGATCCCGAAACACCCGTTACACAAATTAGCTTGCCAAGCGGAAATTCAACATCAATGCTTTTAAGATTATGCTCTGATGCACCCTTCACCTCAATTATATTTCCATTTCCTTGACGGCGTTTTTTCGGCACCGGAATCTCTGTTTTACCACTGAGATATTTTCCGGTCAGCGTTTTCGATTTTAACAAATCATCATAAGGGCCGGTAAATACCACCTCTCCACCATGAGTTCCGGCAAAAGGACCGATATCAATAATGTTGTCTGCGGCTTTCATCATTTCGGGATCGTGTTCTACCACCAGAACCGTATTTCCAATATCACGAAGGGATTTTAGAATAGTGATTAACCGGTCGTTGTCTCGTGGATGAAGCCCGATGGTGGGTTCATCCAAAACATAAAGACTTCCAATAAGTGAACTTCCCAATGAGTTTGCAAGGCTGATCCGTTGTGACTCTCCACCACTAAGCGTGTTTGTCTGCCGGTTGAGGGTTAAATAGTCCAGCCCAACCTCATCCAAATATTTTAGGCGTTTACGAATTTCATATAAAATTTGTCCTCCCACTTCTTTTTCGAAATCACTGATCTCCAGTTCATCAAAAAATGCCCGGGCGTGGCCGATGGTCATCTCCGAAACTTCGCCGATATGATGGTCACCGACTTTTATATACAATGCATCTTTGCGAACCCGGTATCCTTCACAATCAGGGCAGCGGCTGTACCCACGATATCGCGAATAAAAAACGCGCATGTGCACTTTATAAAACTGACTTTTCACATCATCAAAAAATCCGCGGATTCCAATAAACTCATCTTTTCCGTTCCACAAAATTTTTCGCACGTCTTCCCCCAACTCCTTGTAAGGAATATCAATCGGCAGCTGATGACGAGCAGCTACTTTGATAAAATCTTTCAGGTGTTTGCCGAATTTTGGAGAATCAAATGGCGCAATGGCTCCATCACGTAATGTTTTGTCGTGATCGGGGATTACCAGATCTTCATCTATTCCGGAAACCCGTCCAAATCCTTCGCAGGTATTACAGGCTCCAAATGGATTATTGAACGAGAACATTTGCGGAGCCGGTTCCAAAAATTCCATCCCATCCCGCTCAAATCGCTCGCTAAAAGTGAGCTCATCACCCCCACGAATTTTAATTCTACAACGTCCATTTCCTTCGCGAAAAGCAGTCTCCAAAGAATCCGCAATTCGGCTGTGGGTTGCCTCATCATCTTTAAGAGCCAACCGATCAATCAACACCCTGTACTCCTTCGGTTTTAGTTTATTCGGTTTGATGTCGTCGCGCGAAAGATCGATCATCGATTCGTCATCCACCTTTAACAAACGAGTAAGTCCCTTCTCTTTTAGAACACTGAGTTCGTCTTTTAGTTTGCGGCCTTCCCGTAGTTCGATAGGAAATAAAACATAGAACTTCGTGTCTTCTTCAAAAGCATCAAACAGCTCCCGAATAATAGTTCGGGTAGAATCTTTTTGAACCTGCTTTCCTGAAATGGGGGAGATAGTTTTCCCGATTCTTGCAAAAAGGAGGCGGAAGTAATCATAAATTTCTGTGGATGTTCCAACCGTAGATCGCGGGTTGGATGACGTTGTCTTTTGTTGAATGGCCATGGCCGGAGAAATACCGTGCATGTAATCGACATCCGGCTTATCCATTCGTTCTAAAAACTGGCGGGCATAGCTCGAAAGACTCTCAACATATCGGCGCTGGCCTTCAGCGTAAATTGTATCAAAAGCGAGACTCGATTTACCTGATCCGGAAACACCCGTTACCACCGTAAGTTTATTACGGGGAATTTCAACATCGATGTTTTTTAAATTATGAACCCGTGCGCCTTTTACAACAATGGGCCGATCTTGTGCCAAAGATCCGTTAGATGAATTGCCGGAATTTTTCGTGGTTGTCTCGCTCATGCAGAGTCAATTCTTAGATATTGTGCAAACAGGTTAAGATACGAAACTATTAAGCGGAAATTAATGCCTTCTTGATTTAAAATTAACAGAAGAAACTTGCATAAGCGTTCAGGCTATAACCTGTTCCCGAAAATTTTTAACCTCTGTTAATTTAAAATCGAACACTTGTAGTTTGGGTGATTAAAATTTATTATTGAGCGCGTCTGAAAATTGATTTTTAGCCGTTAAATCAGCAACAATGTAACCCCACATATGGACGAACCCGGTAGTCATTCATATTATCAATTAAACACAGCCCAATCTTTTTTGTCTGCGGCTGAAGTTTGTAAAACGCTTTCCATTTTGAATTAAAGCTTTTTACTGAACTCCACCCGCAGCTTGATTGAGCTAATAATTTAGGAGTATCAGTATGGAAAAAGAAAAGCTGTTAGAACTGCTTGAACCACAAGCATCCCAGGAAATTTTAGACACCATCCGATCGGAAGTAAGTGAGCTGCACCCCGCTACGCTTGCCGATTTAATGGATCAGTTTGATGATGAAGATCTTCTTCCGATCCTCAACACGCTCGATATCGAGCAAAAAGTTTCGGTTTTTCATCACCTGAGTGAAAATACCCAACAGGCGCTTGCTACCTCAATGAAGTTTAGCCGATTGGTAAAATTGGTTTCGCTGATGTCTCATGATGATCGGGTTGATCTTCTTCAAACACTGGATGACCAGCTAAGAGAGACGGTTATGCGTTCGCTTGCCAAAGCAGAACGCGAAGATATTTTGCGGCTGAGTAACTACGAAGAGGGAACGGCCGGGGCTGTGATGACCTCAGATTATGTGTGGGTTTACAAGGAGAATTCTGTTCGGGAAGCCATCAAAAAAATAAAGCGTGAAGCTCCCGATAAAGAGACCATTTATACGATTTATGTACTAAATGAAAACCGGGAGCTGGTTGGATTTGTATCGCTACGCGAAATTATGTTGGCCACGTTGAATGATAAGGTGGAAGATATAATGACAACCGATTTGATTACGGCTCAGGCCACAGAGTCGCAAGAAGAGGCCGCGGAAATTCTGTCCAAATATGATTTGATTGCTATTCCGGTACTGGATGAAAATAGCAAGTTAATGGGCATCATTACGTTTGATGATGTGATGGATGTGCTGGAAGAAGAGGCGACGGATGACTTCCATAAAATGGGTTCTGTGAATCTTGGAAAAATGACACTCGCCGATGCCGGTGTGGGTCAAATGATTATGAAGCGTTTGCCCTGGCTTCTGGTACTTGTATTTGTGAATATCTTTTCTGGTGCTGGAATTGCCTATTACGAAGGAACAATCGAAGCAATGGTTGCCCTAGTATTCTTCCTTCCATTGCTGATTGGTAGTGCAGGAAACGCAGGTTCCCAGGCCGCAATGCTGATGGTTCGGGCCCTGGCTACGGGTACGGTTAAAATGAAGGATTGGCTCCGTCTGCTCGGGAAAGAAGTTGTGATCGCTTTCGGAATTGGCGTACTAATGGCATTAGCAGTTTCCGGGATTGGGTTTTACCAAGGAGGGGTTGAAGTCGCTATTATTGTTTCTGTAACTATGATCATTGTTGTGCTGTTTGGCAGTCTAATTGGCATGTCTCTACCGTTTGGGCTGCAAAAATTTAATCTTGATCCGGCCACGGCATCTGCTCCACTGGTGACTTCTATTGCTGATATTTGCGGGGTTTTGATCTACTTTGGATTTGCGACCTGGTATCTTGGATTATAGCATAAGTCGGGTAAACCGCAAAGGACACAAAGAAGAATTAAAAAGAATCGTATTACGACTTATCCAACATTTCAAAATCCCAAAGCAAAAGCTTCCTGGGTCGTAACTCGGACGTCCCTGTCCGAGAATTGTCAGGTGAACTGCTATACTTTAGCACAGTGTGATGGTTAATATTGGGAGAATGATTTCTTTTGATAAAAAGTGGTTCCGAAGCAGGAGCTTCGGGATACAAGGCAAAAAAAATCCCCCTCTAAAAAGAGGAGGATTTATATAACGTTTAATTGATATCAACTTTCGCTTCTATCTTCCACCACGAGATACCACTTCACCATTCACGATTACAAAATCAGTAGTGGTCGTGTATTCGAATGGATCTCCGTTGAAGAGCACAACATCTGCTTCTTTGCCGGTTTCGAGTGACCCAACTTCTCCATCAATACCAAGCACTTTAGCGGCATCAATCGTTAGCGAACTCAGAGCTGAGTCGTAATCCATTCCATTTGCAATGGCAATTGCAGCTTCATAAAGAACAACGCGAGTTTTTGGCACATATCCTTCATATCCACTTTGGAAAAGAACCGTAATGCCGGCTTCAGATAATTTTCCAGCTGTTTCAAAGGAGGCATTTTCACCATCTCCGCCAAGTCTCATCATTGTTGGATGAATAATTACCGGTACACCTGCTTCTTTGATTTCATCCATTAACAAATAAGCTTCGGAAGCGCCATCCAGGAGTAATTTGAAACCAAACTCTTCCTGAAGTCTCAGGGCAGTCATGATATCGCGGGCGGTATGAGCTGTAATAAGTCCATAAATGTCGCCGTTCAACAGATCAACAAGAGATTCTTTTTGCAAGTCTCTGGCTTGATCATCCTCTCCGTTGGCGTATTCCTGAGCACGGATCAATTCCTGACGCAACATTGCTATTGCTTTAGAACGTGTGCCCGGTGAATCAAACTGACCTCGAATAGAAGACCCGATGGTCATGGCAAGAGCTGTTACCGGCTCTACAACGGCTTCATCAACCGAAGTCCCAACCGTTTTTGCAATCATGGTTTGGCCACTGATAACAGCGCCGGGACCATGTCCGGTATGAACGGTGGTTATTCCCAGCTCACGTAATACCCCAACGAGTTCCTCACGGGCATTGTATCCGTCAATGGCTCGTAAATCAGGCTGAAGTGCGCTTGAGGTTTCAAGCTGATCCTGATCTGTGGGCACGTTGTAAATTCCGGCCATTCCTACTACGGAATGAGCATCAATTAAACCGGGGGTTACAACTTTTGCTTCGTAAAGCTCGTACCCGGATGGAATTTGTATATCTGATTCCGGACCTACAGCTTCAATGATTCCATCACTAATTAAAATGGTTCCATTTTCAATAGCATCGCCGGCCGAGGTGTGAATAAGCTCACCCTTTACGGCGATTTTTTGAGCTCCGGCTATTTCAACTGCAATAAATATCAGCCCGAAACAGAGCGCTACAATCATCAAACTTTTTGAGCCTGATAAAAATTTTCCAAATCTATTCATAATAGTTGTATGTAAAATGGTCATCTTAATTCCCTCCATGATCGTGATGGCCTTGAGATAATCCGTTATAGACATCTTCTCCACCTGTTGCAAATTTCTTGTCTTCAGGATTAGATCGGTCCCAAACTTTAATCCCATCTACCCAGGTTTCCTGAACCTGTGTATATACACTAAATGGATCACCATCTAAAATCAGAAAATCCGCATCTTTTCCTTCTTCAAGTGAACCAATACGATCATCAAGACCCAACATTCGGGCATTGGCAATGGTTAAAGCCTCTAATGCTTTTTCGCGGCTCATTCCTGCTCTCATACCAAAAGCACCCGATCGCAAGAAAAGTCGTGAATCGGTAATGGGATGATCCGTATGGTAGGCAAATTCTGCGCCTGCTTCTTCAAGCTTCGGGCCAATATCATAATCAAGATTGATGGCTTCATGTTTTCCACCAGGTGTATCAAGAACAATAATAGATGCCGGATAACCTGATGCGGCAATCTCTTCTGCAACCTGACCGCCTTCACTTACGTGATGCAATACCATTTTATAGCCAAATTCATCAGCCAGACGGATAGCCGTTAAGATATCATCATGACGATGAGTGTGATTATGCACAACCCGTTTGCCTTCTAAAACTTCAACAAGAGTTTCCATTTGAAGGTCTCGCGGTGGCATGTCGTCGCTGTTTCCATTTGCAGCGTCTACCTTAGCTTTATACTCCTGAGCTTTAATATACAGGTTTCGAACCATCGCAGAAGAGCGGGCACGTGTTCCGGGAAATGGCCCGTTTCCACCAATGGAGTTGGTTCCGTTAGCCATTTTTAAGCCGCCATAAATATTAGACTCTTCATCAGAATACATGAGCATATCTTCAATTGTATTGGCTTCCCGGAGTTTTAAGTAAACCGTCTGGCCGCTCATCAGGTGTCCTGATCCCGGCATTACATTTACCGTAGTTATTCCACCTGAAAGTGCCATTTGAAAGGAATCACTTGTGGGGTTGATGGTATCCATAATTCGAACATCCGGATGAAGGGCTGCGGACCTGTCTCCACCATCACCTTCTCCAATATGCGAATGGCTGTCTACCAAACCCGGCATAATTACTTTACCCGAAGCATCTATTATTTCAGCATCATCAGGAATGGAGACTGAACCGGCTGAGCCGATTGCTATAATTTCACCATCCTGTACAACGAGTGTGCCGTCAGAGATAGGATCTCCAACAACCGGTATAATTTCAGCTCCTTCAAAAACGTGCGGCCGATCCTGCGCCACCGCCAGAGAACTGATCAGGGCAAACATCAACCCAGTGAGCATCGTAAGTGTTTTTTGCATAGTCACTTTATTTAGTTTCGATTTATTGACCCTATTGTACTATAAATTTTAGAGCAATTGAAATATTGGTGTGTAATAAAAAGTGAAATAGAAAACGGCGAATAACTTTTCTTGATTTGGAGGGTGCATAAAAGTCGAAGGAGAGGAAAAATAACCCGCCCAACCGCGCTCAAAGCAGTCAAGCAGGTATTAGAAACTTAATTAATTGAAAATCTTTTCATCCATTGTTTCCAAAAAAGTACTAAAAGAGGGTTTTTACATTTTAAAATAAATTCATTGCTCAATTCATAATACTCTGCTTTTCTAGCTGCCTCGGCACAAATAATTGATAATAAATTCCCATAGGATTCTGGAGCTCCATCCCAAATAAAAATGTTTTTTAGATCCTTTTCAGAGTAATTATCTACTACAATTGAATCGATTTTGTCTGAAAACTCTTTAAATATTTTTTCTGACTCGGACTTTTTTAATCGTAAATCATCAACATTTTGTATTAACTCAATTTCTTTCGAAATACCATATTTATTGTGATTTTCTAAATATAGATGCAGGCTATCACTTAAATGGTTATAGGTTCCAACTTCAAGTTCTAACCAACCTGCCATAATTTCTTGTATGGTTGTAAATTGAATTAGATTATATGGCAGTCCTAAGATTATATCATTGCTTCTCATGATTTGTTGCCATTCAAGTTTCCCGTCTCGTACTTTGATTAGTGAAATAATGTTACATGGTATATCAGCGTTCACTGCTATTCCCTCCTTATCAGGAAAATCTCTGCTAGGCTCCCATATTTGTAATACTACCTGTCTACTTTTCGGATTATTTTTTAAAGCATAATAAGCCTTGTCAAGCTGGTCAAACCCGAAGTTTTTTCTGAGTCTGTGTCCATAAGCTCCATGATATTCTGGCCCCTTGCCAGCATATTCAGGAAGTTTACTATTCCAGAAATTCAAAAATTCGGAGTCATTTCTTCCGTTCATTATCCAAACAATCTCTGCAATCGCAAATGCAATATTAAATGCTGGTTTTCTCGCAGTTATCCATCTTTGCCTTGGGTCTTTAATTGAAATAAAAGCATGAAGTATTTCATGAGTTAAACCAATCCTACTCTCCTGAGGTTTATTAGAGATTTCATCTAACTGTTTAAAAGCTTTTAACCAAACTTCATTTGCTGTTTGACCTTTAAAAATGTTATTCAATTCCATCGTAAAACCTTTCGATGTTTTCGTTTATTTCCCATTTGGGAGGGTACCAATAGTTTACTTCTTTTTTTGTGGGAGAATATTTTTGTTTAATTCTCTTTCGGTCGCTCTTTCCACTGATATTAGGATGGGCTACTCGGGAATATTTATCCACCTCACAAAATAAATTTTGACAATCAATTAATTGAAGCTCTCTTCCCCAAAGGTCTTTAAAATCTATTTCTAATTTTTCAAACTCTTGATGCTGGTGGTCAGTCATAAATTTTATAATTTCTACCTCATTCAACCCTCCTAAATCAGAAAAACACTTATGAATACCGTCGTAAGCTCCCGGACCAGGCATTACAAAATCCATTTCTGAGAAGTCTGTAATTGTACTGTAATTGATATCTATTGCGTACTGATACGCTAAAAAATCTCCTATCGAAGGATATTCTCTTAGCATGATAAAAACTTCTTGCATTGATTTTGCGGCACTTACTTTAGCTGGTAGTTCATCTTTAATCATACTTGCTATCATAGAAAGGTGATTACGGTGTTTCTTGGAATAACCATAAGCACTTTTTGCTGAAGCCATTATATATGCACCAGAATAAATAGATTGTCCGGAATTTTGAGCTTTAGTTAACAGATTGTCGAATGCTTCAAATTTGAATTTAGAATATGTAATTTCTCCTAATTCTCTTTCAAGTAGCTCCCAGGTTTCTATTTTATTAAAAACTTTGAATAATAATATTCGAAAAAATTGATCTTCTAAAGAATAGGACCTGCTATAAATTACGTTTTGAATTAAATACTGACTTACTCTATCTGAAGCCCGGTAAGCATTTGTGAATTTATATTTTTTAAGAATTGGATCATCTGTCCATGGCGGATATTTTTTACTGATTTTATTAAAAAAAACCACTTGTCTTTTTGCTGCAAATTCCCAGTAGGTGTTATATACCTTTGTTGGTTTTGTAGGTGCTAATTTCACATAAAAATCGGGAAAATCTGATTCACTTTTTTTTGATGAAGTTAAATCTTCTTCAAGTTCTAAAGAACCCTGTAAATCTTGCATTTATCTATTTTTATCTGGTTATAAATTCAAAATTTAATATACCGATAATCTCATCTACAGTTTTTTGAATTCTCCCTTCGTTTTTTATTCTTTTTATCTTCAATTTCGATTCTTGTTTTTCAGCTAAGCTTAAATATTCGTCCCTAAGACCATTCCACTCAGGAGAAACTTCTTCTTTAAATGGTCGCCCGTTAGATAATAAAAAAACCTGATCGGGGACTAAATTTTCCCATGCTAATTCCTCTAATTCAATAATTTTTTCGAGTACATCATTATTTATACCACTTACTTTGCCATATACATAAGTTGACCACCAAAATCTGTCGAGAATGACAATTTTTCCTTTTCCAAGAGCTGGTAAAATATCCTCCGTAATAGTGTCGAAATGTGCAGCAACATGAAGAAGTTGTAAACTTGTATTTGATAAATTTTCTATACCATATTTGTTATAACGGTGGTGAAACTCATGGATAAACTTACCTAACGTACCAGATCGGTTTCCAGGAAATGAGATGACTTCAATTCTGTGTCCAATACTGGATAAGTTTTTTCCAAGCTCATTGCAAAGAGTAGTTTTTCCAATGTTATCAGGACCTTCAAAAACAATCAACTTACTTTTCATAATCCAAAAAATCTTGGTTAAAAGAAGTAGCAGATGTTGAATCTATTTGCTCAAATTCCGAATTATTGGAAGGTAATTGCCCTTTATTTTCAATTTGATTTGTATTTGTCTTTTGCGTTACAGCTTCGCAGGATCTAAATGGTAAAACTAATAGAGCAATAATGATTCCAATACCGATTGATCTTAAAATATTTAACTTTCCTTCTAGGTTTTCTATTCGTTTGAGTAAAGCATTAGGCGATGCAATTTTTCCTTGATTTTTCATTACATCTTCAGCTGTAATATACATTTGATCTTTATGTCTCCCATTATATGGGACAGAATTTTCACCTAAAAGAGTAGAAAACCAGATTTGGAATAATGGTTCTCCCGAGGTTATTACAACATTTTTACTTCCAGCATTATAAACAGCAAACTTTAGTCTACCTTTGAAACCGGGATCAACATGAAAACCAGAAACATTTATCAATCCATCAAACTTAATACTAAATTTAATAGAGATAAATGCTAATAGATCGTTGGGAATTTGTAAAATTTCCTCAGTGATAAGTACTGCGAACTGACCCGGATTTATAACAATTTGCTCTCCTTTTGTATAACTTCTTTTCTTTTCTGCTGAAGTTACAAATGCTTCATTTCCCATAGATAGTTCATATGCAGCATATTTTAATCTATCTTGATTATAATTGACAACTATATTTTCTTCAGGAATTCTTTTTTCAAGTATTGCAGATGAAAGAAAAGACATAGGTTTATTTTAGATTTGATTTAATAACATCAACTAACTTTATAGAATCTTTATGTGTTTTTCTAAAACTGGTATTGAACTTTGCTTTTCCTGAGACACAATTAAACCTTGTAAACTTTAATCCCATTTCATGTGCTAAAAAAATGCCTAATCTGCAAAGCCCTAAATAATTCCCATATCCTTTCAAAAGCATATATTGTGTTCCGTAAAATGCTGTCAATCCAAGTCCATTGACTCCGTTGGAACCATATAAATCAACTGAAACCTGATGAAGACATGGAAAACCTAATATGGGTTCTTTACTTCTTTTATGTTCTCGTTGAGGGTCAAAAAGTGCAATTTGCATTCCAGAATGCCTATGATGAGTATTCCAAACCTCTATTACTTTTTCAATCTGATTTATTTTCCCATCCCCATCAAAATCAATCATTCTTCTAAAATAATGACCGTGTCTATTTGGTCTACAAGAGTCAATTGAAGGAAGAATTTTTGTATGCCTATCATATAAAATGCTTCTATCTTTACTTGGATTCCAAAGTGATCTAGGGAATATTGTATTAGCAACAGATTTAACAAGGCTTTTCTTTTGCTTTTTTAATATTCCATCTAAAGCATTTCTTATCTCGGAGTTTTCCGTGATATCTAATGAATCAGGGAAATCTGTGACTGAAATAATTAGTGGAGAGACCTCATTATTTTCATACACTTCTAAAAACGCCTGCCCCCAAGCATCTGAAATATTAATATCACTTTCTATTACTTTTAATTCTGTCATAGATTACTCCTCAAGATGCTTATATTTATTAAAGCCAATGTATTTATTTCTCGAAACCCGAAGAAAAATTGGACCGGCATTTTCAACTATTAGCTTCTCTATACCGACTTCACTTCCCTTATAAATAATTCTTTCATTAATAACTGCAATTTTTTCGATTAAATCACCAGAAATCTTATGCTCTCCTTCTACCACAAGTACATCATCAATTTGGATGTCAACTGGCCTTCCTACCCAATTTTCATCTACAAAGATAACTTCTCCAGGAAAATCCTGTGCCAGTAATTCTTTTTTGATAAATTTCACCGTTTTCTTTTTACGCTTCTCAAATTCCACTTTATTTAGTAGTCTTAAAGATTTATATAAATGAAACAGTAGAGTTTGATATCCAACTCCCAAATTACTCGCTATTTTAAAGTATTCAATTGGTTTTGCAGAGGTGATTGTTTGGCTTCTTTTTTGGAATGCTTGCTGGACTGTAGTTTTTGGCATTAGAAGAAATCCGGCGAATGTATCTACAAGAAACTCTTTAGAATCAAACTTGTTAGTGTTTTTAGACTTAACCAATTCATCAACTTTCATTCCATGATCAAATAAGTGGTGACCATATTCATGAGCACAATTAAAATACTGCCTCCCATGTGGTCTTTGAGAGCTAAGAAGGATTAGTGGACCAGGTTCTTTGCTATACATACCTTCAAAACTGGAAATGTCAACAAATTTAATATCTAAACCCTGTCTCTCAACGTGGTCAAATAAACAAAAAGGTAGATAAGTGTTACCGAAAAACTTTTTCCTTTCTCTTAATGCTGTTATAAGTGCTAATTCAACTAGTTCTTTTACTGAATTTCCCAAATCAGTGACTTTTAAATGCAGTTAATATTTTAATTATCTTATCTAAATCTTCTCCTTTTATATTCGATAATTCACGAGCAGCAATTTGAAGTTTATTTTCAACCCCTTCACTCTTAACGTTAGATTCATTACATGCTAACCATGAAAGGTCAACTTTATATATTTCAGAAAAATTGATTAATTCTTCAGCACTCACCTTTCTTCTTCCAGCTTCGATCTCTGAAATAGCGGGCCTTTTTAAATTCAATAAATTGGCTACTTGGTTTTGAGATAAACCAGAGCTTTCTCGTGCATCTTTTAATCGAGAAGCAATACACTTTTTTAAGTCCATACTAATTTTTATTTGGATTGGCGATTAATCCAGCCATTTCATAGATCGTTAACCCTTCAATGTCTGCTTGTTCAAAAACTTTCTTAATCTCTTTGAAGTCAAATCCAATTTCATCTTCTAATTCAATTCCTACCTCAGAAATAAGTAGACTATCAAAAATTGATAAGTCTTTAAACGGTCTAGTCTTGATACTAACTTCCGGAATCTCATTAGTTGTGGCTTTACACTTTTCTTTTATTTTATTTACTAATTCATTTGCAATGTTTTGAGTCTTCATAATGGTAATATTTTCTTACATGTTGTAATAAAAACTTACATAAAAACTTTGTATAGTACAACATCAGTTTTATTAAGAAGATATATATCATGGAAGCAGACACAAAAGAAGTCTACTAGCCATTACAGATGAGATTACTAATGAATATATCTTGAGCTCTTTCGAAACTTTGTATTGGTAAGTAAACTTCCAAAAATAACCCGCCCAACCGCGCTCAAAGCAGTCAGGCAGGTATTAGAAACTTACTTAACAGCGTTGGCAATTTGATCCACAAAATCTAGCTTTTCCCAAGTAAACTGGTTTCGCCCAAAATGACCGTAAGCCGCTGTTTCGAAAAATCCGGGCTTTTTAAGATCCAATCGATCTATAATTCCTGATGGAGTCAGATCAAAGGTTTTTTCAATGGCTTCAGCAAGTTTTAAGTCACTGACTTTTCCGGTACCATAGGTGTTTACGTTGATGGAAACCGGATCGGTCACACCAATTGCGTAGGCAACCTGAACAAGGCATTCATCAGCAAGCTCTGCGGCAACTATATTTTTGGCTACATGGCGTGATGCGTAGGCTGCACTTCGATCTACTTTGGAAGCATCTTTTCCAGAAAAAGCTCCACCCCCGTGTGCTCCACGGCCACCGTAGGTATCTACAATAATTTTTCTTCCGGTTAAACCTGTATCTCCATGGGGCCCACCAATTACAAATTTCCCTGTTGGATTGACGTGAAGAATGGTATTTACATCCATCAACCCTTCTGGAATAACAGAAGAAATAAGATGTTTTTTGATGTCTGATTTAATCAAGTCCTGATCAATTCCCTCATCATGCTGCGTAGAAATAACAATGGTATCAATCCGTAGCGGTTTGTTGTTTTCATCATATTCAACCGTTACCTGACTTTTACTATCCGGCCCTAAATAGGACATAAGCGCCGTTTCCTTACGGATATGTGCAAGCGTTTTTAACAGTTCATGAGAGAACTGAAGCGTCATTGGCATGTAGGCCTCGGTTTCTGTGGATGCATAACCAAACATCATCCCCTGATCACCGGCACCCTGTTTCTTTTCATTTGATGAATCCACTCCCTGTGCAATATCCGGACTCTGCTGGTGAATGGTGGAAAGAACTCCGCACGATTCTGAATCAAACCGATAACTGGCTTTCGTATATCCTATTTTTCGAATCACTTTCCGAACAATTTCCTGCACATCTACATAGGCATCGGTAGTTACTTCACCCGATACCACAGCGAGTCCTGTAGTTACCAGCGTTTCCACGGCAACGCGTGAATTGGAATCTTGGGAGAGCATTTCATCAAGGATAGCATCAGAAATCTGATCGGCAACTTTATCGGGATGCCCTTCGGATACCGATTCGGAGGTAAATAAATTTTTCATATCTAAGCGTTATTCAATAAAATAAGAGTTGTGAAAAGAGGGATGAATCTACAAAAATTTTACTTCTGATTCATGAATTGAAGAGGTTAACATCATTATCATCCTGAGTATTGAGCCCTAAATATTGATATGCCTTGGCTGCAGCAATTCTTCCTTTGGGTGTTCGCTGCATAAACCCTTCTTTAATTAAGTAGGGTTCATACACTTCTTCGATGGTACCTTTGTCTTCTCCCACGGCCACGGCAAGTGTACCGAGGCCCACCGGTCCGCCACTGTAATTTTCGATGATGGCTTTTAAAATACGTACGTCCATGTCATCAAGACCGTTTTGATCTACATCAAGTGCATTTAGTGCTTTATCGGCAATCGCGTCATCAATTTCTGTGAGGCCATCAACCTGTGCAAAATCCCGGGTTCGGCGCAGAAGTTTGTTTACAATTCGTGGAGTACCGCGACTTCTTCGGGCAATTTCGTGCGCTCCCTTTTCAGTAATTCCAAAGTTGAGAATATGAGCTGTTCTGAGCGCTATTCGTTGAAGGAGTTCAACGTCGTAATAGTCGAGCCGCATATCAATACCAAATCGGGCGCGGAGTGGGGCGGTCAACAGGCCTTTTCGGGTAGTGGCACCAACAAGGGTAAAATGGTTCAGGTCAATCTGGACACTTCTTGCATTCGGCCCGGAATCAATCACAATATCCAGTTTATAATCTTCCATGGCGGAGTATAAATACTCTTCGATAACCGGATTTAAGCGGTGAATTTCATCAATAAAAAGTACATCACCCTCTTCAAGATTTGTGAGCATTCCCGCTAAATCACCGGGTTTTTCCAAAACAGGTCCGGTAGTCGGTTTGATTTGTGAACCCATCTCTTTTGCAATGATGTAAGCAAGGGTGGTTTTCCCAAGTCCCGGAGGACCAGAAAGAATAACATGATCCAGTGATTCTCCACGCTTTTTAGCAGCCTGTATAAATACCTTGAGATTATTGATCACCTTCTGCTGGCCCACAAACTCATCAAGCGAGGAGGGGCGGAGTGATTCTTCTACAATCGGTTCCTTATCATCTGGATCTAAAAGCGGGTTTTGCAAAACAATGTCCGGTTTTATTATTTGTTAGCTCAAAGCAGTTCAATAATACAGAAATTGGCTCTGAAATACCTATTTGAAACATTTTTGAGAAGAATTCGGTTTTTGATTTGTAAGCGGGTTGTAATCACGTTTTTTGGTGATATATTTACAGAATAATTCATCCTCAAGGGTTTCTTCCACATTGATAATAGTTTGTTAATCATTGTGTGGTACTTTTTGTTTTAGGAAATGTAATCAAATCATATCATGCCAAAATCTTCTTATTCACCCGATAAATTGTCTTTCGATCCCGTAGATCTGCAAGCACGTCAGCGTAAGAAGAGTTTAGCCAATGCAAAAAAGAATGAAGTGCTGAAAAAGAAAGGGCTCAAAAAAGATCTGACCCAAAGCGATTTAAAAATTTTTGGGAGTGATTATTTCACCAATTATGAATTAAGCTGGTTAAAATTTAATTGGAGAGTACTGGCTGAGGCGCAAAACAAAACGGTTCCGCTGTTGGAAAGGGTAAATTTTATCGGGATTGTCTGTTCTAACTTGGATGAATTTTATCAGAAAAGAGTTGGAGGTTTAAAAAGGCAAATGCAAAGCGGTGTTACGGAACTTACCGTGGATGGCCGTACACCTGAGGAGCAAATTCAGGAGATTCGGAAAGAAGTCACCAAAATGATAAAGGCATATCGCGATTGCTACTTTCAGGAGATTATGCCAGCGTTAAAAAAAGAAGGCATTCGTATTGTTGAATATAAAGATCTCAATGAACGGCAACTACAGAAAGCGGTAGATTATTTCGAAAAGCAATTGTACCCCATTATTACCCCTCTTGCTGTTGATGAAGCACATCCATTTCCATTTATTTCCAATAAAAGCCGCTCTTTGGCAGTAAAGCTGAAGAATCCTGATTCGGGGGAAATACACTTTGCAAGGGTTAAAATTCCCTCAAACCGCCCCCGATGGATATTACTCGAGGAAAATGATCAGGGTAAAATTCTTGTCTCTATCAGCGATATCATCAAAGAAAAAATTGATCGTTTTTTCCCGGGGATGAAAATAAAATCAGCAAATATATTTCGTGTAACACGAAGTGCTGATCTGGAACGAAGTGATGAAGAGGCAGATGACCTCCTTGAAATGATTGAGGACGAGCTTCGGGAAAGAAAATTTGCAGAAATTGTGCGCCTTGAGCTCGATAGCAAAATGCCGGCCGATGTAAAGGACTATCTAATCAGTCACTTAAATATTGATAAGAGAGAACTGTTTGAAATGAATGGTCCGCTTGGACTCGCAGATTGTACGGAGCTACATAAATTAAACGGGCATAATAAGTTGAGGTTTCCCTATTGGAACCCAATCCTCCATAGCGTTTTAAAACACGATTTAAATGAGGATAAACCAGATATTTTTGAGGTGATTCGTAAAGGGGATTTTATGGCCCATCACCCTTACCACAGCTTTGAATCTTCTACACAGCGGTTTATTGAGGATGCTGCAAATGACCCAAAAGTGCTGGCCATTAAACAAACACTTTACAGAACATCAAGGGATTCCCCGGTGATGCATGCGCTGATCCGTGCAGCAGAGGAGGGGAAGCAGGTGGCAGTATTAGTAGAGTTGAAGGCCCGGTTTGATGAAGAGCGAAATATTTCATGGGCACAGAAATTGGAAAAAGCGGGGGTGCATGTATCCTATGGGATTTCGGGACTAAAGATTCATACCAAATTAACCATGGTGGTCCGTGAGGAAGAGGACGGACTCAGGCGGTACGTTCATGTTGGAACCGGAAACTATCATCCCGATACCGCACAACTTTACGAGGATTTAGGATATTTTACATGCAGGGAAGATATAACATCTGATATTACTGACTTGTTTAATCTTTTAACCGGTTATGCCCCTCATCAAAAATATAACCGGCTACTGGTTGCACCAAAATATATGCGACAAAAATTAAATAAGTTAATCGATGTAGAAATTGAAGCGGCAAGGCAGAATAAACCGGCTCGCATCATCGCTAAAATGAATAGCCTGGAAGATCCTTTGATCATTCAAAAGCTGTACGAAGCTTCTCAGGCAGGTGTAAAAATTGACTTGATTGTAAGAGGGGTATGCCGGTTACTGCCCGACAAGAAAGGATTAAGCGACAATATTAAAGTACATGCCATAATCGGACGTTTTTTGGAGCATTCTCGGTGCTACTATTTCCATGGCAATGGGGATGATCACTATTTTATAGGATCGGCAGACTTGATGCACCGAAACCTGGATGCGCGGGTTGAGGTACTGGTTCCTGTTGTGGACAGTTCGTTAAAAACATACCTGCAATTTTTGCTCAACCTTTACCTTCGGGATAATCAACAGCGATGGACGATGACTTCGAAGGGGGATTATTTACGTGTAAAAAAGAAGAGCGGTGAACGAAAAGTTTCAACTCATGATGTATTGATGGCCCACATGAAGGACGGTTTGGCCCCTGTCCCAAAATCTGCGGAATAATTATTGAACCCGAGCAGGTTGATTTAAATGCTCCCGGTCAATCTTTTTCAAGAGGGCCAGTGCCGGAACTTCAAATTTACCGTTTAGCGTATAGGTATTAAAGACGGCTTCTCTTGCGCGTTCCATTTTCTGAACATTCAAAAAAGCATTCCCCATAAACCACCATGCTTTTTCTTCCGTAAAACGAGGTATATCCTCAAGGTTGAGAACCGTTGTAAATTGTTCAATGGATTTCTCATCATCACCTTGATTGTAATAAAGAATTCCCATATTCAAATGTACAAGAGCTTTTTGCCCTTCTGATAAATCCCGGGATGTTAACTCAGTAAACATTCTAAGAGCTTCCTCTGCTTCATCGGTAAATGCTTTTGCAAGGGCTTGATTTATCGCAACATCAAGGGTATTTACATCCTCAGGATCAGCCCGATAAATATCTGAACCCATCATCTCTGATACATTAATTTCGGAAAGCGCATATCCTTTTATTACATCTCCCTCTTGCATGGAGAATATCTGCAAACCTAAACTTAGTATGATGGCTGCCGCAGCGGAATAGATCCAGTTTTTATAGCGGATGTATGTTGGTTCGCCAACAATATTCGATTTCGAAATATCTGATCCATAACCCTTATTTCGAAACAAATCAGCAAGATTTAACTCCGTTTCAAAAAATTCGAATGCTTCAGGGTTTTTCAAAAACTCCTCCCAAAGCCGGTCGATTTCGGAATCGCTTAACTCTTCATTAATATAACGGGAAATTTGTTTGTAGATCTCTTTATCGGACATAATACCTTTTTTCTTGATAGACCCTTGTAAACGTATGAACCCATTTTGGGCAATTCCTTACACTTTTAAATTAGATTTCTAAAAATTTAATTTAACACAATCACTTAACTTTTTGATTATTCTATGTTTACGTGTCCATGCGTTATTTGTAGAAATATCAAAATATTCTGCAATATCCTCTGTTTCTGCATCGGGATAATTGAATAAATAGGTGATAAACTCCAAATAGCTTTTCTTCAATTTGGTGAGGCATCGCTTTAAAATTTCCTGTTTTTCATTGTCAACAATATCCCAGATTTGAGTGGCTTTTCTACCCGGTTCATTCATTAAATCATCGGCAAGCTGCTTATCCCTTTTCTTTAAAATTTTATAGTAACAATGTTTGCTTGTAGTAAGCATGTACAAGAGCAGCCCACTGGGGTTTTCAATATCATCTTTTTTTATCTTTTTGATGACGTATTCAAACATTTTTTGAATGGCATCATCCGCATCTTCCGGTGAGGAGCCTACGTTTGAAATAAGATATTTTTTTAAGATAGGTGTAGCTTCACTGCACATTTTATTTGCAGTTCTATCGTCACCGTTCTGAATTGAGCTCACCAAGTCTGAATAGTTCATAGGTAAATATGCGTAAGTATTTATTCCTGATGGAAATATAAAAGAAGTGATGATTTGAGCAAATAAAAAAGTCGTATAACTTCAGAGCAGGTTTTTACTACGAAAACTGATAAACTGATCTCCTGCAATAATGATGTGATCATCCACCGGAATTCCTAAATCCCGCGAAACGTTTACGATTCGCTGAGTGAGCCGGATATCCGCTTGTGATTCTTTTAAAACCCCGGACGGATGATTATGCACCAGCAAAATTGTATTGGCATGATTTAAGATTGCCTGACGCATTACATCGGCCGGCTCAACAATGGTTCCTGTACTACCACCTGAGCTAATCTTTTTAAACCCTGTAAGTACTTTTGCGTTGTTCAGAAATCCGACAAGAAATTGTTCATGGTTCAAATCTCGTAAAATAGGTGAAAAATAAGCGGCGGCATCTGCAGGACTGGTGATGATTATTTCATCCCCCAACGAAGAAATCTGAATTCTGCGGGAAAGTTCAAAAACCGCAGATAGCGTGATCGCTTTCACATTCGCAATTCCGGGAATTACCTTTAGTGATTGCGAATCCTGACGAGCCAGTTTTCGGAGACCGTTAAACTGATCGAGAAGCGCATGAGCTGTTTGAATAACATTCATTTTTTGGCTTCCGGTACGCAAAAGAATAGCAAGTAGTTCTGCGTTAGACAGGCTTTCGGCCCCATATCGAACCAACTTTTCCCGAGGCTGCTCATCCGGACTCATCTCTTTAACGCTTCGGCTCAGGTAGTGATCGGCATCAAACTGTTCGGTTTCCATTATGCTTTTTACTTGTATGAACCCAAAACAGGAAAAGCCTTACAGAAATATTTTTAAAATCACATCGGAGCACTCATGGGATCAAAACTTTATAAATGTGCAACTCCCGAGGTCGGGCAAGCTGCCCACCGTACTTTAAATCTACTCCGTCCCACCCATCAATGGTTCGTTTATCGCTCTGATGCTGGCATTTGGGAGTCCATCGGGGTAAGCTTCTTTACTCAGGTTTATGGCATCAATCACCATTTTGAGGTGAAGTTCTTTTGAATTTTGATAGAACGATTGCGCCGCACCGCTGAGTTTTGGTTTTCCGTGAAGGGGTTTATCGCTCACACAAAGCAATGTAGCAAAGGGTACTCGATAACGGTATCCATTTGTAGCAACGGTGGCGGATTCCATATCAATGGCCACACTTCTGCTTATGTGAATCTGCTCGGTCGTTCGCCGTTTTATAAACTCCCAGTTTCTGTTTGCCGTGGTATAAACGGTTCCCAATCGATAATTTCTATTGTTTTGATCCAGCTGCTCTTTCAAGTGAACATTCAGCAGGTGGTTTGGCGTGATGGGGATATTCAGCGGAAGAACATCATCGAGTACGCCATCATCCCGCATAAATCCCGTAGCGAGCACAAAGTCCCCAATATCCTGGTGGTTGCGAAGTCCACCACAATGGCCGACCATTATCATGGCATCGGGTCTAAGGACGGCAACATGATCAGAAATGGTTTTCGCATTCGATGGCCCCACGCCAATATTCACAATAGAAAATCCTTTATTATCAGGAAGTTTGTGGTGATACGCCGGCATTTGAACTTGTCTATCGGGCTGTACACAATCAGGATAAAGCTCTTTAAACACCTCAATGTGCATATCGTAATTTGTAAACAAAATATACCGCTGAAAATCGCTGGGTTTTGTTCCGGTGTAGTGGTTCAACCGATCCAGAGAAATATCAATTCGCTCGGGGCTAAACAAGAACATTTTTTTCTGTGTGATGTCCCAGTCATCCTCATCTGCATTATCAAATAAATTCGGATCATTGAGCTCCATTCTTGGGCGTGATGGGAAAATTTTTATTTCAGCACCTTTTGCCGCCAGTTTTTTTAACTCTCGCGTTAGATACCATCGGTAGGCGCTGGGCACAGCCATTTCTCCTGTAATAATTGGGTTGTGGTCCGACCAGGTTCGTTTCACCATCAATTTCGGATAATCTCCACCATTATAAATGGTCTCCATCATGTCGCAAGATTTTTCAATCAGTGCATCTAATTCCTTTTCGTTACTGAAATCCTCTTTTGTAAATTCTAATCGTTTATCCATTTAACAAAATAATAGTAGGTGATGATGTTTACATTTTCCAAACCTTTGTGGAAGGTGCTCAAAGATAAGAAAGTATATGAAACTCCCATTTTTTCTCTTAACGAAAAAGAGGTGCTGCCTGATGGAGACAAAACACCGGCATCTTTTTACGTTATAAATGCTCCGGAATGGATAAATGTAATTGCATTAACAGAAGGAAAAGAAATTGTTTTGGTTGAACAGTATCGCCATGGAATTCATGAATCAACACTGGAAATTCCCGGTGGAATGGTTGATTCAGGCGAAAAACCACTGGAAACTGCAAAAAGGGAACTTCTTGAGGAGACAGGATTTTCATCAACCCGATGGAAGAAAATTGGAAAGACCAGCTCAAACCCGGCTATTATGTCAAACTTTACTCATCTTTATCTGGCGGAGAACTGCATTAAAACAGATGACATTTCGCTGGATGGCCACGAGGATATCAAAGTGCACGTTATGCCATTGAAAGGATTTCTAAACCTTGTTGAGAGTAGAGTGGTTCATCACGCCATTGTACTGGCGGCCGTTTCGAAATTGCTGTTAAAATATCCTGAACTGGCGTAATATTTGGGCTATCTTGCGAAAATCAAAACTAATAAAAGAGGTTGCCCCAGCATCTTAAGAATGATTATACTGTTAAGTTCCTCGTTCAACTGAAATTGAAGAGAACGATTAGCGGGCCGATTCAATTATCAATTAGCCCAACAACCATTTAATTTTCTACAGAATGATACAGATTGGAGATAAAATCGATACCGGATTTTCGCTGGATATCGTCCGAAATGGAGAAGAAAAACAGGTAGAGTTTAGTGAGCTATTGGATAAACCGGCAATTGTTTCCGTATATATGAGGAATAATACCAGCGGTTGTGATAAGCAGAATAAAAACCTTGCTGAACATGCTAATTGGTTCGACGAAAAAGGATATAATTTGATCGCAATCAGCAAGGATACTTGTGGATCACACAAAAATTATGCTGAAAAACTGGATATTAATTATACATTGGCATCCGACCCCGATTTTAAATTCGCCAAAGCTACCGCTTCGGTTGTGGAGAAAAAAATGTACGGCAAAACATTTAACGCACCTTCACGTTCGGCATTTATCATCAATACAGATGGAACGGTACTGGGAATCATTAAAAAAGTAAATACAAAAGCTCATGCAGAAGAACTAAAAGAGCTGATTGAATCTATAAAATAAATATGAAGTCATTAGTCATAGTAGAGTCACCGACAAAAACAAAAACCATCAAGAAATATCTGTCGAAAGATTATGAGGTAGACTCTTCCATGGGTCATATTCGTGATCTGCCCTCATCGGCCAAAGAGATTCCTAAAAAGTATAAAAAGGAGTCGTGGTCGAATCTTGGCATTAATGTAGATGATGGGTTTGAACCACTTTATGTGACCCCCGCATCAAAAAAGAAAATTGTTACCCGCCTGAAAAAGCTTTTGAAAGATTGTGATGAACTGATTTTGGCAACGGATGAGGATCGCGAGGGTGAAGCCATTAGCTGGCATTTGGTTGAGCTGCTGAAACCAAAAGTTCCTGTAAAGCGAATGGTGTTTCGCGAAATTACCAAAGAGGCGATTCAAAATGCGTTGGGCAATTTCCGGGATATTGACATGAATTTGGTTCATGCCCAGGAAACACGCCGTATTCTTGATCGGCTTGCGGGATATACGATCTCTCCGCTGTTGTGGAAAAAAATCTCACCGGGACTTTCAGCGGGACGCGTTCAGTCTGTTGCCGTAGAATTTTTGGTTGATCGTGAGCGTGAAAGAATGCGTTTCCGCAGCGGTACGTATTATGATTTGAAGGCCGATCTTTCCAAGACTAAAGACAAATCTCATTTTAATGCTGATCTGTCTCACCTGAATGATAAGCGACTTGCCAGCGGCAAAGACTTTGATGAAAGTACAGGCAAACTGAAGAAGCCTGACAGTGTGGTATTGCTGGATGAGGAGAAAGCATCCAAGCTCAGAGATTTACTGAATAAGGCAGATTGGAATGTTTCAAATATTGATGTTAAACAGCAAAAACGAAATCCATCGCCAGCATTTACAACATCAACCCTGCAGCAGGAAGCCAACAGAAAGCTCGGTTTTGCCGCCCGTGATACAATGGGAGTTGCGCAAAAACTGTACGAACGCGGTTTGATTACTTACATGAGGACGGATTCAGCGAATCTTTCCGGACAGGCCATTAACGCGGCACGAACAGCTGTTGAAAAGCAATATGGAGAAGATTATCTGTTTGAGCGTGTGCGGAATTTTGGTAAAAAATCGAAAGGAGCACAGGAAGCTCACGAGGCGATTCGTCCGGCGGGATCAAGTTTTACGCATCCGGAAAAAGCCAAACTTAGCGGGCGCGAATTTAAGCTTTATGATTTGATCTGGAAGCGAACCATTGCTACACAAATGGCAGAAGCTCGGCTTGAGTTTACCAATGTTACCATCACGGCAACGGAAGGCGATACAAGCGCAGATTTTAAAACCACAGGGAAGAAAATTCTCTTTCCGGGATTTTTCAGGGCTTATGTAGAGGGAACTGATGATCCTGAAGCAGCGCTTGAGAATCAGGAAAATTTCTTGCCCGAAATGAAGGAAGGTGAGTCGATTGATCTTCATGACCTTGAATACATCAGCCACGAAACCAAACCACCGGCTCGATTTACTGAAGCAACATTGGTTAAGGAACTCGAAAAAAGAGGTGTTGGCCGGCCAAGTACGTACGCATCTATTATTAGCACCATCCAGGATCGTGGGTACGCACGCAGCGACGGAAAAACCCTGATCCCTTCATTTACAGCATTTGCAGTTACCGGACTTCTGGAAAAGCATTTTCCTGATTTGGTAGACAGTGAATTTACATCCGGTCTGGAGGAGAAATTAGATTTAATTGCAAGGGGCGAATATGATCCCCTAAAATATCTGACTGATTATTACCACGGCGATAACGGGCTGAAGAATAAAGTGGATACGCAGGAAGACAAAATTGATGCTCAACAGGCAAGAATTATTGATCTGCCAATTGAAAATCTAAACGGCATTAATGTACTGGTTGGACGATTTGGTCCGTACGTAAAAACAGAATCCGATGGAGAAGAAATTACGACTTCTCTTCCGAATGATATGGATCCGGCAGATCTTTCACTTGAGAAATTGGAAGAATTGATCAAAGCTGAAAAAGAAGGGCCAAAATCTCTTGGAAAACACCCTGATACCAGCGAAGATGTATTTGTCCTAACCGGACGATATGGCCCTTATGTGCAGCGGGGTGAAGTCACCGAAGAAAATAAAAAGCCGAAACGTGTTTCCCTGTTAAAAGGAATGAAACCTGATGACGTAGATCTGGAACTGGCACTTCGTTTATTAGAACTGCCACGCAGCCTCGGAAACCACCCGGAAACGGATAAGGTTGTGAAAGCCGGAGTGGGACGATATGGGCCGTTTGTACTGCATGATGGAACGTTTAAATCATTGAAAAAGACAGATCACGTTCTTGAAATTGATCTGACTCGCGCCGTTGAACTCTTGAAGGAGAAAAAAGGAAAAGGTCGCGGAAGCAATGCCATTCAGGATCTTGGAAAACATCCCGAGACGGATCAGCCAATAAAAGTTATGGATGGCCGGTACGGACCCTACCTGAAATACGGCAAGAAAAATGTGTCGTTGCCGAATGACCTTGAACCCGAAAAAGTTACGATGGCAGATGCTGTTCGGGTTATTGATGAAAAGGGAAAGAAATGATAAATAACCATTCCATACTTCAATATCGTAGCATGGAATGTGTCTTTATAGTTTGCTCAACAGCAACAAGCTTTATGATGCTAACATCTGTTTAAAAACAGAATTAACGTATGGAAAAAAAGTCCGATCTTATTTTTACATATCCGCCCAACCTGGCCGAGCTGGACTTGGCCACTATGGTTAGTATGTACAGAGAACGTGGCGAGCCTAAAAAAGCAGCGCCGGGGAAGTATCTGGCCTGCGCACTTTCCCGTAAACTGTTGAAAGATGCTAAATGGTGGTTTGGACTTTACTACAGCCAGTCAGCCTGGGATGATTTGCTTACAAAATCATCCGAAGGTTACCCTCTAACAGAAGCAGAACTAAATGCTTTGGGATTGATTCTTGCATCAGGCGATGAGCCTCCGCATAGAGAATATGTTGAAAAAAATATTGGGGTATTTCCCAAACTTGCCTATCTGATTCTTAACGACATTAAACAGTTTGGTTTCATTCAGGAAAATGATCAGGGCTTTTTGTTGATCACCCCGCGGGGAGAACGAGCGCTACAGGGAATTGCCCGCCGAATTTATCAAAAACGATTTGTGCCGGAAATGCTGGAAGCGTTTCGTGATGATGCCGGTCTGCACTCTTCAGATCGTGGCAAACAAACCGATCAAACCACGTTATTTTAGCGATAAAATTGACCTGAGCGTGCCCGTGCCAGTGTTTTTTCTGGTCCCGACCCTCGGGGCTTTTCGGGTTCCTGTCAGCGCCTTTGGGAGGTGCACCCACTAACCCGCAACGCAGACAGGAACTACGCTCCGCTTCGTACGCTGTCAGGTTGTTTGTGGGTTTCGTTGCATAAAACCTGTATATTTGCTCCTCAATAAATTCTTTTTTAAGCGCGATTGTTTCACATGGAAAAGTATCTACAAGACGAGATTCACAAAGCATTACTTACGTTTGATCTGGATAAAGATCAGATACCGGAGATAAAAATAGAAACTCCACGTGATCCCGATCATGGAGATGCTGCTACAAATGTTGCCATGCTTTTGGCAAAACCACTGCGAAAAAATCCCCGGAAAATTGCCGAGGAACTGGTAGAGGCGCTTCAGACCGACTCTAAAAAAATATCTGAAATAAGCATTGCCGGACCCGGTTTTATTAACTTTCGCTTTTCGGATGAATATTTGGCCGATGCGCTTAAAGAGTTAATCGATCAAAAAGAAAATTTTGGGAAATCAGATGCCAACGCAGGAATAAAATCACTGGTTGAGTTTGTGAGCGCAAATCCAACAGGACCGCTTACGGTGGGTCATGGCCGAAATGCGGTTCTGGGTGATACGGTTGCGAGACTTTTGGAATGGACCGGCGCTGAGGTGGACAGAGAATATTACTTCAACAATGCCGGTCGGCAGATGCGCGTGTTGGGTCAGAGTGTTCAGGCTCGATATCTGCAGGAATTAGGAAAAAAAGCGGAGCTTCCCGAAGGTGGTTACGAGGGAGAATACATCAAACAAATAGCACAGCAACTTGTTGATGAAGCTGGAGATTCGCTGATTGATGAAGCTGACGAAAGTGTGTTTAAGGAGAAGGCGGAAGCGGCCATTTTTAAAGAGATTCAGACCACACTGGAAAGAATGAATATAAAAATGGATTCCTTCTTTAATGAGCGAACACTTTATGATGATGGCTCCATCGATAAGATAGTGCAAGATCTCCGAGACAAGAAATTAGCATATGATGAAGACGGCGCGGTTTGGTTTAAAACCACCGAATTTGGCAAGGACAAAGACACAGTGCTGATTAAAAGTACAGGCGAACCTACGTACAGGTTGCCAGACATTGCCTATCACGCCAATAAACTGGATCGCGGTTATGATCTTTGCATCGATGTTTTTGGGGCGGACCATATCGATACCTATCCCGATGTGATAAATGGAGTAGAGGTTTTGGGTTACGATAAAAGCAAAGTGGATGTGTTGGTTTATCAGTTTGTGACGCTTGTAAAAGACGGAAAGCCGTTTAAAATGAGTACACGAAAAGCCAACTTTGTAACTTTAGATGATTTAATGGATGAAGTGGGCGAGGATGTAACCCGGTTTTTCTTTTTGATGAGATCACCCAACACTCACCTCGAATTTGATGTGCTAAAAGCAAAAGAAGCGGGCGAAAAGAATCCGGTTTTCTATCTGCAATATGCTCATGCAAGAATTCAGTCTATTTTGCGAAAAGTAGAAGAAATTGCAGATTTTTCGACTGAACCGGATTATTCAATCCTCACCCATGATGCAGAGATAACGCTGATTAAAAAGCTTATTGGTTTCCCGGATGCGATTTCTCAGGCTGCGTTTCACCGCGAGCCCCATAAGGTGATTAATTATCTAAACGAACTCGCTTCAGATTTCACCTCCTTCTACCACGACTGTAGAATTATTGGTGAAGACGAAGAAATGATGCAGGCCCGAACCGCTCTCGCAACTGCCGTTGCGCAGGTTCTGAAAAACGGCCTAACGATTTTAGGAATTACCGCACCGGATCAAATGTAGTCCGATTATCTAAAAAGAACGAATGGCGTGAACGCGGAAGGTCAAATCAGTACTCGCTTGAATTTTTCTGCCATCTCCGAAAAACTGAGCCCAGGCTTCGTTTTCATTGTATTGTGATGAACTCCAATATCGGGTATCCATCATCGGACCCTCTCTTTTAGCATGAAGATTCCGGTAAATAAGATTCAGTTCTTCACGCGAGGGTAAATACCAATCAGTATTACCACCCAATCGCAGATTCTCAGTAATTTCAGCTGCTGTAGAATAATCATCACAATTAGATACTATTTGCTGGGTATTAGACTTCCCTGAACCGACATCTGTACCTGTAGAAATAGACAATCCGTTACATCCCCACTTTGTATCCCCCTGGTGAGAAGGCGCAACTTCCATGTATCGCCAGCCATTACTGTATGATCCCTTATCATGAAAAATAGTCCCTCCGGCAGGACCTCTTTCACCAATTTGATATTCTTGCTGATGCCCCGGAAAAATTGAATCTGTTATATTGGTAAAACTGATTTCGGACGTGCTTAAAAACGCGAACGGTAATGCGATAAAAATATATTTTATAGCAGATAGTTTTCCTAATTGTAAAATAATTGTACCCATAAAGCTTATTTAAGTGCTATACATGATGAATTCTCTTTTCTCTATTATTCATCAATCAACAACTTAATAAGGAAAAATCAAAATTAAGCTACTGTAAATTAACAGGTTTTTTCCTTTAACAGCAGAAATAGGTCAAGTGCTTAATTTTGTAAAACAGACAATTCCTTTTGTGAATTGATCTTCAATTTTAAAATCTGCCCGTTCAAATAATTTATTACTTTCATCAACGGTCCAAAATTGTAGTCCTCCCCATTCGGCAGAATCCTGCATTAGTCGTGCGTACCAATATTCTGATTTAACGAGGTGCATCATAAACATCACCCCGCCTTCTTTTAAAACGCGCCTGCACTCAAAAAGAACTTTCAGTTCGTCACTCAGCTCATTTAATGTTCCACCCATCACAACTCCATCAAACGTTTTACCGTAGAAGGGCATGTCGCGGGCATCGGCTTTTATCAAATAGAGATTGGTTTGATCTGCTTCTGCTTTTAGCCTTGCCTCGGTAAGCATCTGTTTAGAAAAATCGAGAGCGACAATAGTACTCTCCGGTGATGCTTTTTTCAATGCCCTTGCATAGAGAGCAGTGGAACAGCCTACATCAAGATAAACTCCGGCCGGTTTTGGATTCACCCAATCAATTAGCAACTCGTTCTCTTTTTCGATCGGAAAGGGTTCTCCTGTTAGAAGCGAAAGAGAACGTTTTCTCCACAAATCCTCGTAAAGGGAAGCCGTTAGAGTCCAGTGATTTGTACTTTGAGCCAGAGTAAAATCTTTCTGCTTTGTGATGAGATCCACAATATTGTTTTCAATGGGGTATTCATCACCCATACTGGAGCAAACGGTTCCCGAAAATGGTTTTTGCAGATCAGAAACCTGAACAGGAAGGGTAATAACAGCTTGATCGTTAACGGGAGATCGAAGTTTCATAGAGTGTTGATTTGGGTTGATAACTATCAACTGTACGAACCTTGCAAACAGGTGTTACACTATTTTTGAACGATCAGCGACAGTTGTGCTCCTTTTTCAACACCAAGCATCTCTCGGGCGTTGCCTTTGTTGATGGCAATTTCGAGCATACCGGAACTGCCAATATATGCAGCAGGTTCGCCATCGGGGACGGCGGCAAATGTGGTTACCAATTCATCGAGAATAGTATTTCCAACGTAAACCTTCAGCTTTGATGGCCCGCCAAACTCTTTGATAAGCGTTTCTGAAATATTTGAGATAAGATTTCCATATCGATCGATGTGAACAATCCAGCCCTGAATTCCATCTTTATCAGAAATGGGAACTGCCCATCGATACGTAACCAGTTCTTTAAGCGGTTCTCCTATTTCATCGAATGGAACCCCGTTGGCAAGATGAGCGGCTACCGGCGCAAAAATATCTCGTCCATGAAAAGTGGGTGAAGGATTATTTCTCCAATATTTTGTTTTTGTGAGCGTAATGGCTTCGTAATCGTATTCATCACCAATCAAAGAGAAAATTCCGTTATCGGGACCCACAAAATATTGATCCTTAATTTTCAGCGCCACCGGTTTTCGATCGGTTCCCACTCCGGGATCAACCACCACCAGGTGAACAGAGTTTGGAGGGAAAAGCATGGCAGCATTTCGCACAACCCAGGCTCCGGCCATAATATCCTGCGGAGGTATTTGATGGGAAATATCAATAAACCGTGAATTGGGTGCTATTTCCAACATCACGGCTTTTAGCACACTCACATAGTGATCTTGAAGGCCAAAATCAGTTGTAAGTGTTATTGTTGATGACATCTTTATGCATAGCTATTAAGCATAACCGGCATAACGAGCATCAGCATCTCTTCGCCTTCATCTTCATCCGCGGGTTTAACAATACCTGCCCGATTTGGGGTAGAGAATTCAAATTTAGCTTCATCACCATCCACATTGCTGAGGATATCCGCCAAATATTTGGCGTTAAATCCAATTTCCATTTCTCCATCGCCATATTCACAGGTAACGGTTTCTTTCGCTTCACTGCTCATATCGAGATCTTCGGCGCGAATGGTGAGTTTGTCGGTGGCAAGCTGCAAACGAATCTGACGAGTGGTTGTGCTTGAAAAAACCGCAACACGACGGACGGTGGAAAGCATCTGATTTTTATCAATCATCATGATCTTGTCGTTGTCGCGCGGAATTACTGAATCGTAGTTTGGATACTGCTCGTTAATCAGGCGGGTAATTACAATAGTGCTTCCTGTGCTGAACTGCGCATGATCTTCAGAAACCGTCATTTCGCAATCGGCTCCATCCAATGATTTTGAAACCAAACTCAGCGCTTTATCAGGCACAATAAAAGAGAGGGCTGTTTCAGACGTTAAATTTTTGTTGATAAATCTCACCAAACGGTGACCATCGGTCGCTACAAATTTACTTCCGTCAGCGTCAATGTCGAAAAAGACTCCCATCATGGCCGGTCGCAGATCATCGGTAGAAACGGCAAATATAGTGCGTTGAATGGCATTTCTGATCAGGTCGGTATCTGTTGAAAGTGTTACGCCTTCACTCATATTCGGGATGTCAGGAAAATCAGATACATCTTCGCCAACCAGTTTGTAGGTCCCTTTGTCTGTTTTGAACTTTACGTTATGCTTTTCATCAACCTCAAAGAAAACCGGAATATTGGGAAGCTGACGCAGTGTTTCGAGCAGACGTTTAGCGGGAATCGCTACAGATCCTTCTTCTTCAATATCTGCCTGAATGTATTCGATGATGGAAATTTCAAGATCAGTAGCCGTAAGTTTTAACCGTCCGTCTTCAATTTCGAAAAGTATAGTCTCGAGAATAGGCAGTGTTGCTTTCGATGGAACAGCTCCAATAACGGCTGATAATCCCTGATTTAAATCGCTGCTTGATACATTAAATTTCATATGCAGAAGTCAAAAAGTTGATGGTAAAAGGCGCCTCTTTTACACTAAAAGTGCCAATTTAATAGACATCATATACTAACAAATCTTACTTCATGTCGCAACCTGTAAAGTGATCTAAATTTATTCCCGTGGGAGGTTTATCCCCAACTAAAAGCTGTTACGGCGGTTATTAAATCCATCATAGAAAGAGTATCTTTTTGAAGTCTTGAAACTACCCGTCAGACGGGTGTAAATTGATTAAGTATGATGAACCGTATTATGATTGCCGGCCCAACCTGTTCAGGGAAGAGCTCTTTGGCTGTTTCTTTGGCACAAGAGATCGGCGGAGAGATTATTTCTGTGGATTCCCGTCAGTGCTACCGACAGATTAATGTGGGAACGGCAAAGCCATCGAGAGATCAACTGGAGGCCGTGCCACACTATAATATTTCGAACCTGAATCTTGATGCACAAGATTCAGCTCAAAAATTTTATAAAAGGGCCTTAGCTTGGTCGGATGAAATTGAGCAGAAAGGAAACCGGGTGATTTATGTAGGCGGGAGCACGCTGCACTTGCAAAGTCTGGTAAAACCGTTTGATGAAGTTCCATCTTCAAATCAACAAAATTTAGATTCTCTCGAACGGGAAATGAAGAAGAAGGGAATAGATGCTTTGTTTGAAAAGCTCAAAAAAGTAGATCCCGAGTACGCACACAAAATGGACGGTAAAAACTATCAGCGAATATTTCGAGCGTTGGATGTATGGATGCAAACGGGTAAACCGTTTACCAGTTTTCATTTAAATGATTCTTTTACCCAGCCGGAAAATATCTCTGTATTCGGACTTCATTGGCCACGGAAAATGCTTCATCAACGGATAAATGAACGCTGCAACGAAATGATTGAAAATGGATTGATACAAGAAACTGAACAGATTTTGGATGAAGGATTTTCGCAGAATTTACAGGCATTGCAAACCGTTGGTTATAAGCAGGTTATTCAATATTTAAATAAGGAAATTGATCACGATCAGATGATCAAGGATTTTAAAACGGCAACAAGACGTTATGCAAAAAGGCAGATTACCTGGTTTCGCCGTTGGCCGTTTTTGGAGTGGCTGGATCGATCAACCCATACAGAACCTGAGCTTATAGAAAGGATTAAACAACAGGTAGCGGCTGACTCGCAGAAAGGTTAAATTGCGGGCTGTCATCAAACCGCTGAAATAACAGATATGTATAAAGCAAAAGTAAACGTTACCCTACGAAAATCAATCTTGGATCCAAAAGGAAAAGCTGCTCATCATGCCTTACAAAACCTTGGTTTGAATGAAGTGGGCGATGTTCGAATTGGAAAATTTATTGAACTTGATATTGAAGCCGGATCAGAAAAAGAGGCCAAAGAAATTGCTGATTCTGCCTGTACTCAACTATTGGCCAACGAAGTGATGGAAGATTATCAGATCACGATCGAAAATAAAAGCTGATACATGATCATACTCGCACAAAATGTTTTACGGATGCAGATGGAAAAAAAGGTTCCTAAAGAAGCTCCTGAAACAGAAGTGCTTGAGGAGACTGAAGAGGAAGAAGAAATAACCACACCGTGGAGGCTTATTCTTTTTGATGATGATATTCACACATTTGATGAGGTGAACAATCAGCTGATCAAAGCTCTGGGATGCTCAGTTTCGGAAGCTGAAGAGATGACCAAAAAAGTTCATGAAGAAGGAAAAGCCCAGGTTTATGAAGGACTTTTTGAGGAGTGTTTAAAAATTAATTCCGTACTACAGGAAATACAACTGGTTACTGAAATTAAAGGATAAAAAACGTGTCTAAACAAATAGGAGTTATTATTTTTCCCGGATCCAATTGCGATCATGATGCTTATCACGCAATGAAAGCGGTAATGGGAGCAGAAACAAAATTTTTATGGCATAAAGATTCAGATCTGTCAGGGATTGATCTGCTAATTGTGCCGGGCGGATTTTCTTACGGTGATTATCTGCGATCGGGGGCAATTGCCCGTTTTTCACCAATTATGAACTCTGTGGTTGATTTTGCCAATTCCGGGAAGCCGGTGTTGGGAATTTGTAACGGATTTCAAATTTTGCTCGAAGCAGGTTTGCTGCCGGGCGCAATGCTCCACAATGAAAAATTGAGGTTTATCTGCAAGGATGTTCATGTTCGGGTAGAAAAAACAGACAGCATTTTTACCTCAAAACTGCAAAAAAATGATGTTTTGAAATTTCCTGTATCACACGGGGAAGGAAATTATTTTATCGATCAGGATGGGCTGAAATCTCTTCAGGATAATGATCAGGTTCTGTTCAGATATTGCAATGAAAATGGAGAAATTACTAAAGAAGCCAATGTAAATGGTTCTGTGGATTCCATTGCAGGAATTACCAACAAACAGGGGAATGTGCTTGGCATGATGCCGCACCCCGAACGGGCAATGGAAAAACTACTTGGTTCTGAAGATGGAAAAATTCTGTTCGACTCCGTGTTTAATGAATTGCAAATCGCATAGCTGATGGATTTTGAGCTGCTTAAAAAAATTGTGCACACACCCGGTGCTCCCGGTCACGAAAAACCGATTCGTGATGTGGTTGAAGAGCTCATCAAACCCCATGTGGATGAGCTTTATACCGACCCGATTGGCAACTTAATTGCCCGCAAAAAAGGAAAGGGCCCACGGGTAATGCTTGCCGCTCACCTCGACGAAATTTCACTGATTTCCACTCATGTGGATGATAATGGATTCATCCGTTTTTCAACCCTTGGTGGTTTTGATGCCGACACGCTGACTACACAACGAGTTTGGGTTCACGGAAAAGAGATGATTCCCGGTGTTATTGGAAGCAAGCCCATTCATATTCAATCAGACGAAGAGAAAAAGACAAAAACGAAGCTTAAAAACCTGTTTATTGATGTGGGTCTTCCGGCGGAAGAGGTGAAAGAACTGGTGCCAAATGGAACTCCCGTTACCCGAATGAGTGATCTCATAAAATTGGGAAACTCAGTGTCCGGAAAATCGCTGGATAATCGATTATCGGTCTATATATTGGTAAAAGCACTTCAGGAAGCCGAAAGTTGTAACTCAGATTTATATGCGGTTTTCACCGTTCAGGAAGAAGTTGGACTTCGTGGAGCGCGTGTAGCAGCTCAACAAATTCAGCCGGAAATTGGCATTGCTTTGGATATTACCTTGGCGAACGATCTTCCTGGGGTGGGTGATCACGACAAATGCACCACTCTGGGAAAAGGAATTGGAATTAAGGTGATGGACAAAAGTATTATCTGTACACCTGAATTGGTTTCTCATTTGGAAGAAATCGCCGTCAGCCGGTCGATCGCCTATCAACGCGAGGTATTAACAGCCGGTGGCACAGATACGTCTGCCATGCAGTATTTGATGGGAATTGGGAGCCATGTAACGTGCATTTCGTGTCCAACACGTTATGTGCACAGCACGGTGGAGTCAGCTGCGGTAACGGATATTGAAGCCGGTGTGAAATTGGCAACTGCCTGCATCGAAACCATCGGAAATTATAAAATGAAATGAGCGATCTTCCAGAAACTCCTTTAAATTTGCATAGTGATAACCTGGTGAAGAGTTATCGTGGCAGAGTTGTGGTTGATCACGTTTCCATAAATGTGAAACAGGGAGAAATTGTAGGATTGTTAGGGCCAAATGGTGCCGGCAAAACCACCACATTTTACATGTTTACAGGAGTCGTTCGCCCAAATAAGGGGAAGATTTTTTTGAATGAGAAAAATCTTACCAAAAAACCGATGTATCAACGTGCGAGGATGGGTGTTGGATATCTGGCACAAGAAGCGAGTGTTTTTCGCAATCTTACCGTTCGGGAAAATCTGGAAGCAGTATTGGAATTTTTGTCGGTATCAAAAAAAGAGATTAAAGAGCGGGCTGATCAACTCATTGAAGAGTTTGGTCTCGAAAAAGTAGTGAATAATAAAGGCTATAGCCTTTCAGGTGGTGAACGTCGCAGAACTGAAATTGCCCGGGCACTTATAACAGACCCAAAATTTATTCTGCTTGATGAACCCTTCGCCGGGGTAGACCCCATTGCGGTTGAAGATATTCAGGAAATTGTATCAAAATTGGGTCAGCGAAATATTGGGATTTTTATCACTGATCATAACGTTCATGAAACGCTGGCGATTACCGACAGGGCCTATTTGATGTTTGAAGGAAAAATTTTACGGGAAGGAACTGCAGAAGTATTGGCCGAAGATGAAGAAGCTAAAGAGTTGTACTTGGGCCGACAGTTTAAATTAGATCGATATTAATAAACATTTTAAAAATGAAAGAACTAACTGTACAGGAGTTAAAAAAGAAGAAAGACAATAACGAAACATTCACTCTTTTGGATGTAAGAGAAGAGTTTGAGTTTCATATTTCCAATATTGATGGTCAGCTTATTCCGCTTGATCAGCTTCCCGATCGGTTAGGGGAACTCGACAAGGAGAAAGAAGTGGTTGTGATGTGCAGAACCGGCGGACGCAGCGCAAAAGCCTGTAAATTACTTACAGAAAACGGGTTTAAAAATGTATCGAACCTAAAAGGCGGTGTTAACGCCTGGGCCCAGGAAATTGACACCACTCTCCCCGTTTACTAATTGAGGCGCTAATAAAGCACGCTAAAACTATGTTGGTACTTACGTAGTTGCTGCAAGTTGTGCGAATAGCTCTTCATTACTTTCGGTTCTCTTAATCACCTGTAAAAGCATCTGCATGGATTCTTTGGGTGATTTTTTCAATAAGAAACGACGAACCATATTGCGCTCTTCAAGAGAATCGGTGATGAATTTATCTTCATTTCTTGTTCCTGAAGCGGCAATATTTATAGCCGGATAAATTCGATCATTTGCGATTTCTGCATCCAGTACCAGCTCAAGATTACCGGTTCCTTTGAACTCCTCAAAAATAAGGTCATCCATTCGGGAGTTGGTTTCAACCAGACAAGTTGCAATGATCGTTAATGATCCGCCACCTTCAATTTTCCGTGCACACCCAAAAATCTTTTTAGGAATTTCAAGGGCACGAATATCCAAACCGCCCGAAAGTGTTCTGCCACTGTTTTTCTGCGCAGCGTTGTAAGATCTTCCCAATCTTGTTAAGGAGTCAATCAACAGTACCGCGTGTTCTCCAGATTCTGCTTTTCGTTTAACGTACCCTAACGCCATTTCAGAAATTCGTACATGACTTTCTGTAGGTTTATCATTGGAGGAGGCAAATACTTCGGCGTTCGTAGTTCGAATAAAATCGGTTACTTCTTCGGGCCGCTCATCAACCAACAGAATTGCCGTACTGATATCGTTATAGTTTTCAGTAATACTTTTGGCGATTTTTTTTAGCAGTACGGTTTTACCTGTTCGCGGAGGGGCTACAATTAGTGCTCGCTGACCACGGCCAACAGGTGCAATTAGATCCATCACCCGTAGTTCGTAGTCTTCAGGGTTGTGGCCTAATTTAATTTGCTCGTTCGGCATGATGGGAGTTTGCAGCTCAAACCGGTTTACCTTTTGCCAAACTTGGGGTGGTTGGCCGTTTATTTTTTCGATGGAGTGTACATGTCGATTTCCGCTTTGATCCTCTTCAAACTCCCCTTCAAGGATAAGACCGGAGCGTAAATCGTGATGTTTTACTTCGTCCGGTTTTAGAAATGGATCTCCCTGACTTTGACCGAATTCAAAATCCAGTTTTCTAATAAAACCATAGTTCTTGGTATTTATTTCAAGGACTCCGCTGTAGCGGCCGCCGATTCGGGTCTGTTGATTTTTATGGAATTGAGGAACAAAAACATTGTCTTTATTGCTCTTCCCTTTCTTGTTGCCCTTTTTCTTGTAGTTACGCCCTTTACTTTTTTGGGAACGTGCCATGTATCGATATTAAATTGATAATTTAAAAACCCCCGGACATTCAAAGATTTACTGAATGTCGAGAATTATTCTTATGAAAGATGTGAGATAAAATAGATTGGAATAAAGCAAACCGCTACGGTTGCTTTACTCGTTAAATATAGGAAAGGAAATGGGTGATAAAAAGGTTTTATCGTACAGTTGTTTCTTCGCCGATCCATGAATAACATGAATTGATGTTTCCATCTACCATGACTTTGTCACCGGTTGTCCATCCTCTAAAAAATTTGTCTTCTGAGCTTGGTAAAACAGACTGATATGTTTGTTTATCGCGTTGTACCCGGTTTGCTACAGAAGAATCTGCAGATTCAGCTTTGTCCAGATAATCCAACACTAACCAATACACTGATCTATCATCACGATCGATGGTTCTATCGCTTGTACAGCGCGAAATAGTTCCTGCATATATGGATGCAATCCTCAAATAGGGGTCGCCCCAGTTTGGATCTATATCAATTGCTTGTCTGGCAAAAGATCTTGCAGATTCAAATTGGTTCAGGTTTTGATAAGCCTCAGCAATTTCCAAAGAAATATTTCTTTTTTGAGTCTGTTCATCTGTTTTTTCTCGAGCTTCTTTCAAAAAAGTTAATGCTTTTTCATACTGTGCATCGGATTTTGCGTAATCAGCAAGTTTTCGAGTATTATCATAAGAAGCATCTAACTCGTAAAGTTTTTCTGCTGTTTCAATCGCTTTTGCTCTATCACCCTGGCGTTCGTAGAGGGATGCCAATTCGTTAAGTAGCTCTAAATTCTCTTCATCTGCTGCAAGTTGAGACTCCAAAAAGGTGATTCTTTCTTCAGGTGAATCAAAGATGCTATCACGGGCATCACTAATGGCTTCTTCCACCTCCTGGCCACCGATGGGCTCAAGAATTTCGATCATTGCCAATGCTTCATCTCTTTGATCATTGTTCACATAATTATCTAATAGAATGCGAACAAAATATCCATCTCCGGCTTCAGCAAATCGCTCAGCATCTAACTCAAAAGCCACTTTGTATTGCTCGTAAGCCATATCCATGCCATTGCTGATATCGTTGGAATGTTCCTGATAAAACCGTCCTTTTCGGTAATTCCACTCAAAATAATCTATTTCTTCTTCAGAAAACGTTTCAAAGGCGTCATCATAAAGCCCTAATGCCAAATCAAGATACTTTGATTTTTCAGAGGGGTCTGATTGTTCGTTTGCCAATTCGGTGTAAACATTAATCATTCTTCTGTATTGCTGATCAAGAGAAAACCGTGTAGCACCTTCTATAGTTTTTGGTTTTGCTTCAAGCATCCACTTGCCAAATTGTAGAGCCATCTCATAATCTCCGGTCCTATAATTGTCATAGAATATGGAATAGGCTGCAATTTCGCTCATTCCATAAGGAGGTTCACTTTGGGCATTAACCGTTGTGGATAATCCGGTGATGAGTATAAGTAAGGCTATATATTTTTTCATAATTCTGTTAGCTTGGTTTTTAATACAAAACGCATCAAGATTGTTATTGGAATCTTTGTTGCAAAAACATGAGTTCAGCGAGATTTAAGGAAAGTTTAAACCCCCATATATTCTCTTTAACCAGATTGTTGGATTCTGTTCCCCGAATTCCATAATTAAAACTCAAATCAACTGATGGCCAACTTCTCTGCGTTCTTCGCCCTGGAATCGATATTCCCGCATGAAGCATCATTGTTTCAATATCTTGGTCATCAATAGATAAGAATCCATCATCAAATGTAGCCCCTAAGCTATATTTGAAGTTGGAAAAAAATCCTTGCTGATTCTGTTCTCGCAAGTATGGGTGATATTCATATCCCATACCAAATTTTGTTCTGTCCGTAAAGTATTGTTGCTGTGATTCATTATAGCTATAGGCAGCATCATTCCAGTTCTGGAACTGCAATTCTGTTGTTATGCTATGTGCAGAATTTAAATAATACGTAAGGCCGGCATTAAATTCCAATGGTAAAGTAATATTTCCACCCCTGCTCTCAGAATTTTCGTTTAATTCTACCCGTGTTGATTGATTATTTACGGTCCGAAAGGTTTCAACAGATCGATCTCCATCAATATTTACCGGTAAAGTAACAGTAGATCCTAAAAAGAGTCTGTCATTAGATGAAAGTACCCCTGCAAATCTGGAAAAGAACCCAAATCGATTTCCAACCCCAGAGCCTGTTATAGAATTTGTTATATCTACCGGCGGACTTCCCGCGGTAGGCCTGTTAAATTGATTGTTTGAGAAGCCAATGAGTTCATTCTCTTCCATCGACAACAAATAAACAGAACCGGCATATCCTAAACTAAAATTGTCGTTTAACTTATATCCTAAACCAAGCTCCAATCTATTAACTCCTCCGGTACCTGTAGTTACGGACCTGTATTCAATCTCATCAAAAAGATCGGTAGGCATTATGCTACCATCTTCGGTCCTGGTATAATCCGCTCTCGTTACCGGGGTGAATGATACAGATGCGCCTAATCTATTCCGTTTTATAGGAAGAACAATCTGAATATTTTCAAATGCAAATAATGAATTTTTTGCAGATGAAACGTTGTCAGAAGCTTCAAAATTCGTGAGCCCCATTGTAATCTGTCCCTGGGTAAAATCTACCAATCCCCATTGTGCAGGGTTTGTTGTACTGGCCGCATAAGGGCTGTAAACCGAAACCCCCGGCAGCCCAATTCCTAAGGTATACGAGGAGTAAGAGTCTGCAGGAGCCCCAAAACCGATACTCGAATAATAGGATCCGGTTTTTGCAATTCCGGAATCCTGCGCCGAAGCAAAAACCGGTACTAATAAAAATGCTACTAAAATAAGTGAGCGTACTTTCATACTAATTTTCAGTATTTATTGTCGTAATAATTAATCGAGGGGTTCTGTTGGCCGCCCCATTTTCGTTTACAAACCGGGATGAATACAAAAGACCGTTCGTATTCTGCAGAGAAACGTACACTGAAAGAGGATCTCCTTCTCCGTATAAGTTATTCAGTAAATAGTTAGTCACGTTTATCTGGTAAGCATTTTCATCTGTATCTATTGTGGCACTCGAAGATGACTCAGTTGTAAAAATTTCATCTGTCACATTTAACGGATCATCATTAAAAATATGAGCCCTTAATAGCGCAGGTTCCGGTCTGCTAAACCCGGCCGCTGTTGTGGATTCAACCTCCGGGTCAACATAAAATATCATTTGAGCATTGATAATATCCTGTCCCGTAAATTGTTCCTCATCAAGATCAATAGTTAACTTTAAGATCTGTTCTAAGGTGTTATGCAACACAAAATATTCGTCAGAACTTTCCGGTTGATTTGATCTTGTCATTGAGCTTGCCCAATCCGCCAAAGGCATAACTACCGAAATAGAATCCTCTTCATTTTCAATGATAAACCGGGTAATATCTACACCGGCAGTATCGTCTGAGGCTGGTTGATAACGTAAAAAATCGACACGATCATTTTGATCGGCAGGTACAACGGCAATTCCAGGGAATTCAAAATTATAGGTAGAATCTCTATCGGCGGCTTCACTATTATAAAACTCCCGATATCGATTTACCCACTCATCACTTAAGTCTACATCTACTTCCTCTTCATCAGTTAGATCGAACGAACCAATTAAGTTTGTTTCATCAAACGAAACAAGGGTATTATAGCTAATTTCACGCCCCCTCCATCTCTCATCCACCTCATAAATATTATACTCCGAAACAGAGGATTCATTTCCATACTTTAAAGGGTTGAATACTATCCGAAGTTTCATTTCGGTATCGGCATCAAAGGTTTCTAAATCTGCATCTGCAGTGATGGAGGGTTTTAATAAAGATATAGAATAGATATCCCCAAAAAACGGGTCTTCAACCTGACCTAAAGAGGAACTCCCCAATTGACCGGAAAACCCATTTCCAGAAAGTATTTCCAGATCGGTTATCTCAATTTCGGTAGTGGTTACCTTGTCGCTATCCGTGTCAGATCCCCCTCCCACAATGCCGGAATCTTCGCATGAAATACCGGCCAAAGCAAGGGAGAGAAACAGAAAGGCAGCGATCGTAGATCGACTGCCTTTTTTTACACTATTAGAAATAAAATAAAAAAGAGGAGTTTGCTGCTCTGTTAAATTATTATTCATCTTGTCCGGTAATTGTCCGGTAGTAGTCTGAGAATTTTTTTGATACATCTTCGGGCGAACCCTGAATTTTTGTCGGTTTAATGTTTAATTCGTTAAATAAGTCGTCGAACTGGTCACTTAAGTGATTTCCTGTTACTACATGGTCGCTGTAGGTTAACCCTAACTTTAAAAGATCCACTTTACCATCATCAGATAACTCATCTATATTTACACTATCAGGTAAGCCTAAGAGCTTTAAAATATTATCGTTATCAAAATGGCCTTTATTTTCGGGATGATGAAGATTGTACACAATTTGTGTGTTTTTAAATACGGCTTCATCTTTATACTTTTCTTTCATCAAAAGTGGGATTAATCCGGCAGGCCAATCGTGGCAGTGGATAATATCAGGTTCCCACCCGAGACTGATAACAGTTTCAAGGACACCTTTATTGTAGAAGGCGAGCCTTTCGTCATTATCATCATAAAATTTGTCGGTTTTAGGGTGATTAAACATCCCCTTTCTCTTGAAATACTTATCATTATCAAGGAAATAAACCTGAAGTTTTGCATTAGGAATACTTGCTACTTTAATCTTCATCGTGTCAATATCCTCCCCAACTTCCACCTCAATTCCAGAGAGGCGAATTACTTCATGCAGGCGGTTTCGGCGATCGTTAATTGTGCCAAATTTTGGCAGTAAAATGCGAATTTCATACCCTTCATCCTGTAGTGCTGCCGGCAAAAACCTTAAAAGGTCTGCTGTATATGTCATTCGTGCAAATGGAGCAATTTCAGCTGCTGCGTAAAGTATTTTCATAATTTAATTATCTGATTGAGGGTTCTCTTGTGAATTATCGGGAGCATTATTTGGCGAATAAAGATCTTTTATTTCTTCATCATTAATTGAATAAAAATCAAAAAGAGTATCGCTACGCAACCCTAAACGTAATGTTTCCAAGGGTATTACCTTAGAAGGGGATATGTTGCCTAAATTGACATTACTGCCAAACTTTTTAATAAACCAAACTTGTTGATCTTTCTGTGGGGCTTCAAAAATAAGATTTTCTACAGATATTTGATCTGCAATTTCATCTATAAGCCCGGATCTAATTTCACCATTAGGGCGAAATAAACCAACAGTTCCCGCTTCTCTTGCTTCACAAATAACTTTCCAGGCGCCGGCCTCTAATTCGTTATTTATCATTTTCACCCATTTGTAGGGTGGGATAATAGCATCGGGATTCTTGCTTCCAACCTCAGAAAGCACCGTAAATTCTTTACTCAGCTCTTTTATAATATCTAATTTTTTTGATTCTGATAGCCAAATAGTGCCATTCGAAACTTCAAGATACTCAATATTATATTTATGAAGTAGCTCAACATAATTGTCGAGTTCGTTACGGAGAACATAAGCCTCAAAAAGTGTACCCCCTAAATAAACCGGCAAATTATAACTTCGATAAACCGCCAGTTTTTGATCCAGGTTAGGTGTTATATACGATGTACCCCAACCTAACTTTACGATATCAACAAATTCTGATGATACTTCACAAAAATCTTCCGTTTGTCGAACGCTGTAACCCGAATCTAAAGCAAGAGTGATTCCAGAGTTTCGTGGTTTTTGTGAGCGCTCAGGCAGATGGCTTAATTGAAATGACATTCAGATAATTTAATTTCCTCAAAGCGAGAAAGATACAAAACCATGCTTTTGAATAAAAGTAGAGAAAATTAAGCTCTATCCACCTTTGTTTAGACGATTGCCCATCTTTGCCAATTTACGAATTCTATCCTTATCAATATGGTGCAGCATATCCGGGGTAAACCTCCACATCCAATTTTCCCCCACAGTACCCGGAGTATTCATTCGATGTGAGCCATCAAGGTTCATAAAATCCTGGAGTGGAAAAATAGCTTGGTCGGCCACCGATAACATACCTAACCGGATTAAATCCCATTGTACCTCTTTGCCGTCACTTTTAGCATATTCTCTAACCCGATGCTTTTCAACATCCGGGGCTGAGTTATACCAGCCAATTGATGTGTCATTATCATGGGTTCCCGAATAAGTAACACAATTTTGAGGATAGTTATGTGGCAGGAAATCGTTGGTTTCGTCAGAATCGAAAGCAAACTGTAGTATTTTCATCCCCGGGAAATTAAATGCATCTCGCATTTCTATCACGCCGGGGGTCATTACCCCAAGATCCTCAGCAATAATGGGCAATTCTCCCAATTCCTTTTTTATAGTGTTGAACAGTTTATAACCCGGTGCTTTTTCCCACGTTCCATTTTCAGCTGTTTTTTCTGATGCACCTACCTGCCAAAATTCATCAAACCCACGAAAATGATCAACCCGAATGGAATCGAATAACTCAAACATCTGGCGAAATCGTTCTACCCACCATTTAAAGTTATCTTTCTCCAGAGAATCCCAATTATAAAGCGGGTTCCCCCAAAGTTGACCGGTTTCGCTGAAATAGTCCGGAGGAACGCCCGAAACGAGTGTACGGTATCCATTCTTATCCACCTCAAAAAACTCAGGGTTTCCCCACACATCAGCACTGTTATGATCCACAAATATGGGTATATCGCCCATAACTTTTATGTTTTTTGATGTGGCATACTCTTTTAAGGAATACCATTGCTCAAAAAATTCGAACTGCAACCAGGTTTGATACTCTATCTCATCAGAAAAAGATCTTTTTGCCTCTCTTATTGCTTTGGGTTTTCGTTGAACCAGACCTTTTTGCTCCCATTTATTCCACGGTTTCCGGTCATTTGCAAGTGAACAGGCACTAAACAAGCAGTAATCTTCAAGCCAATATTCGTTGTCTTTTCTAAACGTCGATAGCTTCTTTTCGGTTTCTGTATCGACCTGGTTATTAAATCGATGAAACGCTTTTTTGTATAACTGATCTTTTAATCCATACGATGTTTCGTAATCCGCTTTTACAGTAACGGGTAATTCGGCGGTAGCCGCTTCCTCATTATTTAGCAATCCTTTTTCTACAAGTAGATCAAGACTGATTAAATAGTGATTTCCAGCAAACGCTGAATAACTGGCATAAGGAGAGTTTCCATAACCGGTTGGCCCCAAAGGAAGTACCTGCCAAATTCCCTGACCTGTTTCTGCTAAAAAGTTTATGAATTCTTTGGCTTCATAACCTAAATCACCCATTCCATATTTTGCCGGAAAAGAGGTTGGGTGCACAAGTGTGCCGCAGGATCTTGAGAATCGCATAAGTAAAACGTCTATTAATTAAATCTAAACTGGTTTTAAAACTATACCTGCAAGAGGAGGAATGGAAATTGTAATATGTGCCGACTGGCTGTGCCAGGCTCCTTCAACTCCCTCAATATTCGATGGTCCTGCGTTGCTCCCTCCGTAAAAAGAAGAGTCGCTATTTAGCAGAATTTCGTACTTCCCTGCTTTGGGCACCCCAAATTTATAGGCTTCATGAACTGCCGGAGTAAAGTTAAGAATGAACACCAGAAAATCATCAGGATCTTTTCCGCGTCGTATAAACGAAAGCAGACAATTATCCGCATCGCTGATGTCGATCCACTCAAACCCTTCCCACTTAAAATCCACTTCATGCATTGCAGGTTCATCTTTATACAATGTATTCAAATCTTTCACGAGTTGACTTACACCCTGATGATTTTTCCACTCCAGCAGGTGCCAGTCTATGGAATGGGCTTCTGTCCATTCGCTCCACTGCGCAAATTCTGATCCCATAAACAGCAGCTTTTTCCCGGGATGACCATACATATAGGTATACAGTAACCGGAGGTTTGCAAATTTTTGCCAATCATCTCCCGGCATTTTCGAGATAAGCGATTCCTTCATATGCACAACTTCATCGTGCGATAACGGGAGCAAAAATTGTTCGGTGAATGCATAAATCAGAGAGAACGACAGCTGATCCTGATGGTACCTTCTGTAAATCGGATCTTTTGTGATATAGGTTAGCGTATCATTCATCCAGCCCATATTCCATTTCAGATCAAACCCAAGTCCGCCTGATGATGTAGGACGCGAAACTCCCTGCCAGGAAGTTGACTCCTCTGCCATGGTAAGTGCGCCGGGATAATACTCGTGCACAACATCATTAAATCGTCGTAAAAAATGGAGCGCTTCCAAATTTTCGCGTCCGCCATACTGGTTTGGAATCCACTCACCTTCCTCGCGCGAATAATCGAGGTAGAGCATAGAGGCAACGGCATCAACCCGGAGTCCATCAATATGGAATTCATCAAGCCAATAAATCGCATTAGAAATCAAAAAATTGTGAACCTCAGTGCGTCCAAAATTGAAAATATTGGTTCCCCAATCTTTATGCTCACCCAAGCGCGGATCTTCGTGCTCGTAAAAGGCGGTGCCATCAAACTGACGAAGACCGTGATCATCCTTTGTAAAATGAGCCGGAACCCAATCTAAAATCACGCCAATATTAGCTTGATGACATTTATCAATGAAATATCGCAAATCATCCGGATTACCAAATCGGCTTGTAGGAGCATAATATCCGGTAATTTGATAACCCCACGATGGATCATATGGATGTTCAGCAATGGGCATCAGCTCGATATGGGTAAATCCAAGATCAGCAACATAAGGAACGAGATCATCAGCAAGCTCACGATAACTCAAAAACCCCGGATCTTCATTCACTTTTCGTTTCCACGATCCGGCGTGGATTTCATACACAGACATGGGGGCATCAGGGGCCTGAATTTTGTTTCGATCCTTCATCCAGTCTTTATCCTTCCACGAATAATTGCTGTTCCAAACCTTTGATGCAGTTCCAGGACGAAGCTCGGCAAATCGTGCGTATGGATCGGCCTTTATGATGGGTGCATCACTTAAATCAGTCTTAATTTCGTACTTATACAAATCTCCGGGAGCAACATGCGGAATAAAAATTTCCCAGATTCCCTGCGCAGGATGTTTCCGCATTCCGTGAATTCTTCCATCCCAATTGTTAAACGATCCCACTACACTCACCCGACTCGCATTGGGTGCGGCAACAACAAAATGAGTTCCCTCAACGTCAGCAACCGTTTTGGCGTGGGCTCCCATCCATTTATATACGTGATGGTGATTTCCCTCGCCCCAAAGCTGCATGTCAAAATCAGAAATCAACGAACCAAAACTGTACGCATCCACAATGGTGAACTCATGGCCATCATGATGAATAATGCTGAGTGAGTAGTTAAAACGATTTTTTCGTCGCGAAAAAACATGCTCAAAAAAGCCGCTGTTATCTATTTTATCCAATTCTACAGGCTTTCCCTTCTCTATTTGAAGGGTGATTTTTTGAGCATCCGGACGGAAGGTTCGGAAAACAAGTTTCTCTTTTCCATCAATCTCTATTTGATGTAATCCGAGCACGGAAAATAGATCTCCATGAGTTCCGTTGGATATGGCGTTAATTTCTTCGATTTTAAGAGTCGGGCTTTTCACATCTCTATGATTTGGTTAACCGGGTTTTTAATATAAAAATATTCCACAAAATAGCTCCTTGCAAAAGGAACTTAATGCTGTGGCTAATTACAAGTATTTAGAATGAATGTAGTTCAGTTTATTGCACGCAGGTATCTTTTTTCGGGAAAACAAGTATCCCTTGTCTCGGTACTTACGGGAATAAGCATTGCCGGTCTAACTGTTGGAACCGCTCTTTTGATTATCGTTCTGTCCGTATTTAACGGCTTTTATGATGTAATTCGCAGCTTTTTACTTTCCTTTGATCCCGATATTAGAATAGAAATGACAGAAGCCACGTCCATGCGCTACAACCCGGACCTGATGGATCAAATACAGGGCCACCCCGATGTTTTAGAGCTCACTCCATATATACAAAACAAAGCAATGCTGGCTTTCGAAAATGACCGAAATGAAGTAGTTGGCGTGCGAGGAGTAGAAAGAGGATCACACATCCGCTTAACGGAATTAGAGAATAGCATCACAAGAGGAGTGTTTGATTTGTCGGTGCAAAGCAATCGCCCGGGAGTGGTGATTAGTGAATCGATGAGCAGACGAATCGGGGCGAGTGAAGAGGATGAAGTTGCGCTACTCAGCGCTGTTGGAATGCGCCGGGCATTGACGCAATTCTCCGCCCCACGAGTAAGCCGTTTTCAGGTTCGGGGCCAATATTCCATGCAGCAAATTTTGGATAGCGATGTTGTTTACATTGATATGTCTGCCGCTCAGCGCTTGTTTAATATGCAAAACGAAGTAACCGGACTCGAATTAAAACTAAATGATACAGACAGCGCCGAACGGGTAAAAGGTGAACTCCAGGAAATGATTGGCAACGAGTATTCACTTTCTACCTGGTATGATATTCAAAAACCCTTGTATGATGTGATGTTAATCGAAAAATGGGGATCGTATTTTATTTTAATGATTATCATTTTAGTTGCCGTGATGAATATCATTGGATCTATTACGATGATTGTAATCCAAAAAAAGAAAGACATTGGAGTGTTATTATCGATGGGAATGACACCCGCAAAAATCCGAAAAATTTTCCAGCGACAAGGATTATATATCGGTTTTATTGGATGTGGAATTGGCGGGACAGCCGGACTTCTACTGTCTTATGCCCAAAAAGAATTCGGACTGGTAAAACTCTCCTCTGCGTTTATAATTGATGCTTATCCAGTGTTTATCAACCCTTGGGATGTCGCCATTATTCTAATCGGAAGTATGATTCTTTGTCTTGCCGCCAGCTGGTATCCCGCAAGAAGAGCGGCACAAGTTGAGCCAGCTGATGCGGTTCGGAATGAGTAAGTAGTATTATATCGAGACCTCCAAGGTTTTTGAAACCTTGGAGGTCTGTACCTTTACTCGTTATAACTATCCGGCAGATCATTTTCATAAAGAACCACATCTCCCGGGCGGGCAAATTCTTTTAGGAGTTCATTCGCTTCAAACAAACTATCGGTGACTTTTACATCGGTTTCACGTCCATTTTTTACTGAAAGGATTCCATCATAAATAGGTTTTGTTCTCTCTTTTCCTACCAGAATCACCAGTTCCAGATTGGCATTACCAATATGTTCACCGAATTTAAAATTTTCCTGTTCTTCCAGTTCTCCCAGTTCAACCATTCCCGGGGTGATGATAATTCGCCTTCCTTTTTCGAAAGAAGCCAAGATTTCCACCGCATTTTTGGCGCCTACTGGATTGGAGTTAAATGCATCATCAATAACGGTAAGATTACCGCGCTGCTTCAACTCCAGTCGATGTTCTACCGGCTCTAAAGCTACCGCCGCAATTGAGATAGTCCGCATTCGAATGCCAAATTCTCTTGCAACAGCCGCTCCAAGAAGAAGGTTTTGCACATTGTGCGCGCCTAACAAGTTGGTCTGGATGATTTCTGATTGATCAACTTCTCCGCTATCACTAAGCCATTCCATCTGGAATTTAGTCCCACTTTGATCAACCGAAATATTTTTTGCTGTGATCTGTCCGTCTTCACCAATAAAGACTCGCTTGATGTCATTTCGATGCGACCCCATCTGACTCACTACGGGATCATCACCATTTAAAATCAGTGAACCACCAGGCTTTAGTTCGTAGGCAAGGGTAGATTTTTCTTTGGCTACAGCTTCTACAGACCCAAATGTTTCGAGGTGAGAAATTCCCACGTTTGTAATCACAGAAATATCCGGTTTGGCAAGATCGCACAGCTCTTTGATGTTTCCTTCGTAACGGGCTCCCATCTCTAAAATCAACACCTGATGATTCGCCTTCAAATCATTGTTGATGACCTTGCAAATTCCCATCGGTGTATTAAAACTGCCGGGAGTTACACAAACCTGCATCCGCTCTTTCAAAAAAGAATCAATTACAAATTTAGTGCTTGTTTTGCCATAGCTACCGGTAATGGCAACTACTTTTAGGTTTGGCATAGATGCAATTTTCCTTCGTGCCTGACGCTTAAATCCATTTTGGATAGAACGTTCCACGGGCTTCATCAACCAAGCTGCCGGAAAGAGTAAAAAGGGAATGGCTATATCAACCAAAATCAACATGAAGGTAAGAAAGTAGGGATCGGCTGTGAGAAAATCCCCCACCGGCTCCTGAATATTTGGTGTGATGTATAAGAGTTGATCTGAAAACATAAACGAGAACAGGTAGTAATAAATCGGTATAACTAATAGTATAAATGTTATCACCAGTCTGTTTACACGAGAGGTGAATACCAAGGGTTTTTTGTCTTGTTTCGTTTTATAGCGAGATAAATCACCAAACCACACCACAGTAAAACTGAACATGACAATCACACCGGTGGCAAACGTAACCGTAGTGGAGAGAAAATAGATCATGCAGAGTATCACAAAATTCAGAAGGATGTGTTCTGATGTAACTATTCGTTCACTAAAATTAGACACAGCCCATCGCCGATACTCATGCGTTTTATACCCATGCTGCTGAAGCATTTGCAAAAAATAAATAGCACGTGTAAAACTATGCCGCAAAAAAATAAAACAGAGCAGAAGTATGGCTCCGTTTAGAAAAATGGAGAATAAGTTCAAATCGTTTGCGTCTTAATCTTGGTTAATCGTATAGAGTGTTCGATAGTAAAGGTATGATCTGTTATATTGGTACAAACAAAGACTTCAAATAAAATATTATTCAAGATATGAAATTAATCATCCCAATGGCAGGAAGAGGCACAAGAGTGCGTCCCCATTCTCACACAACTCCCAAACCACTGCTGCCCGTTGCGGGAACTATGATTGTGGAACGAATCGTAGAAACATTTGCCCGAACTCTGGATCGCGACATTGACGAAATTATGTACATCCTCGGGCCTGATTTTAGTCAGGATATAAAAGACAAGCTTACCAAAATGAGTGAGCGCCACAACGCCAAAGCATCTTTTGGGGTGCAGGAAGTAGCAAAGGGAACGGCCCATGCAGTGGCTTGTGCCGGAGAAGCTCTCAGTGGTGAAGTAATCATTGTGTTTGCGGATACCATTTTTGATACAGAACAGACCGTTTCTGTAGAAGGAGCTGATAGTGTTATCTGGCTGAAAGAGGTGGAAGATCCATCAAGATTCGGAGTGGCTGTCCATGAAAATGGCAAAATCACTGATTTCGTGGAAAAACCAAGCGAGCCCATTTCCAATCTCGCCATTATTGGTGTGTATTATTTTAAGCGTGGCGAAGAGTTGATGAAGGAAATTCAGTATCTGCTGGATAACAACATAGTGGGGCATGGAGATGAATATCAACTGACCGATGCGCTGGATCGCCTTCTGAAAGACAATAAAGTTTTTAAAAAAGCAACGGTTGAAGAATGGCTCGATTGCGGTACACTTCCGGCATGGCTCGATACGGTTGGGGAAATTTTACAGAAAGAAAATCACTCCTACGGTGAGTATGAAAACACCACCATTCATCCGCCCGTCTATTTTGGTGATGGGGTTGAAATTAGCGGAAGCGAAATTGGTCCGAACGTAAGTGTTGAGGACGGAACCGTTATTAAAGACAGCAAAGTGAAAAACTCGATCATCCAAAGTAACGCGAAACTGGATGGATGTGATTTAGACGGAAGCACCATTGGAAATCACGCTGAGGCATACAATGTCAAAGGAGAGATTCATATTGGAGATCATTCTATTTTGAAGCAGTAATCTATCTGTTTAGTCAAATTATTTCAAAAAGCCGGTACATGCCGGCTTTTTTTATGGGATAAATTGGTGTTGTCTAAAATTAAATTGATGAACCTCATCTCCAACCATCACAGAAATATTGATATGGGTAGCATCCGGAGAAACGGGAAAACTAACCTCACCTGAAATCGATTCTCCCGAAAATAAATCTGTAATTCGTACTGTTTCTGTTTCCCAATATTGCCGCTGTGTATTCAGATTTGATGCCTGCCGGTAAAATTTTTCTCTACGCTCTGCCCGCCGTATAGCCTGATTGGTTTTGCGATTTTGCCTAGCAAGTTGTTCTTCATCACTTTCATTTATTGAGGAAACATCAGAAATCGCGGTCATACTTGCAGATATTCCTTCCAATACATTGCTGGTTCTGTTGTTGGCATTGGCTCTTGATGCTTTACGATCGATATCTAAAATGATTCTTTCGGGATCATCCGCAGAACCTTCATCAATCTTCTGCATTTCCTGTTCCAAAACCCAATCATTGCCACCCAAATGTTTGCGAACAAATTGTGCTTCATCTGCCTGAAAAGTAATGTTTGATCCGGGATCAAACCGAATCATTTCATCACTACCGTTTGACACTTCAAGATCCATTATAACCCGATCTCCAATGTGACGATAATAGGATAGCAAAACGGTTGATTCCTCTTTTTCGCTATAAAGATATTCGATCCCCCGATATACAGTGAAGTCCTTTTTTTCTTGTTCAAAATCTTCGGCTTTTAATCGCAATACCGGTTCTGGGGAGCAGGAAATACATAAACATCCAATAAGTAGTAGAACTGATAGTTTCATAACGATAAGTTATTGATGAAAATTGACTTACAAGTAGTTTATTGATTTTGAATAAAATTTTAAATCACATCATAATGCGACTACAAAAATATGTTTTCCAACAATCGATAGATATCCCCTTGATGGTGCTGAATGCTACGTATAGAATTGCTATTTTACGAAGCTAATTTAAAACAGAAGACTATTTTGCTGAATATTTCCAACGATCACAAAGTGCTTTTCGAAACCATAGGTCAGGTTGCTGAATCGATGAATCAGCAGGTGTATGTTGTGGGTGGTTATGTCCGCGATTTTTATCTTGGACGCCTTAACGAAAACGACATCACAGATATCGATTTTGTTACCGTTGGCTCAGGAATTGAGCTGGCCGGAGCAGTATCAAAAAAACTGGGAATCTCACGAATTTCGGTATTCAAAAAATTTGGAACCGCACAGGTTAAATACAAGAATCTCGATCTTGAATTTGTAGGAGCCAGAAAAGAAAGTTACCGCCGGGAATCCCGCAAACCCATCGTTGAAGACGGCACGCTTAAGGATGATCAGCTTCGGCGTGATTTGACCATCAACGCACTTTCGTGGTCCCTAAATCCTGATACGTTTGGGGTATTGAATGATCCGTTTAACGGGATTCAGGATTTGAAGAAGAAAATCATCCGGACGCCAATCGACCCCGAAACGACGTTTGATGATGATCCTCTCAGAATGATGCGAGCTGTTCGCTTTGCTGCTCAGCTCAAATTTAAAATTGAGGATAAGACGTTTAAAGCAATCCAAAAAATGGCGGATCGCCTCTCCATCATTTCCAAAGAACGAATCATTGAAGAGCTCAATAAAATTATTCTCACCGAAACGCCATCGTACGGATTTGAGCTGTTGCTAAAAACAAATCTGCTCGAACAATTTTTCCCTGAAATGATAAAGTTGCAGGGCGTTGACATTCGAAACGGTCAGGGGCATAAAGATAATTTTTGGCACACTTTAGAGGTGCTCGATAACATCTCGAAAGTAAGTGACGATCTCTGGATTCGTTGGGCCGCCGTAATGCACGATATTGCAAAACCACCCACCAAACGATTTTCGAAATCTGCCGGATGGACTTTCCACGGCCACGACGCATTGGGAGCAAAATGGACACCGAAAATTTTCCGCCGATTAAGTTTACCGCTGGATGATCGAATGAAATACGTACAGAAACTGGTTCGTCTACACCTGCGGCCCATTGCGCTTGTTTCTGATGAAGTTTCCGATAGCGCGATCCGTCGGCTGATTTTTGAAGCCGGTGACGATATCGAGGATTTGATGAAACTTTGCCGGGCGGATATCACCAGCAAAAATGAATGGAAAGTGAAGAAGTACCGCAACAATTTTGATCAGGTTGAGGAGAGAATTAAAGCGGTTGAAGAGAAAGATCATGTTCGGAATTGGACAAATCCCATCAGCGGAGATAAAATTATGGAAGTGCTGGATGTGAAGCCCGGCCCTGTAATTGGTAAAGTGAAAAACGAGATTAAAGAAGCGATCTTTGATGGAGAAATTCCCAATGAATATGATGCTGCGCTGGATTATTTGATGCAGATTAAGGAGAAATATAAAGACGACTAATTATGATGTGGATTGCAGAATCGTTTGCGAAAATTAATTTGGGGCTTTACGTATTGGAACGCCTTCCAACCGGTTATCACAGAATTGAAACCGGTTTTGCATTTATTGAGTGGAGCGATCGGTTTGAGGTTGAAAAATCTGCCGAATACAAACTCTCGCTTTCTGATGATTCCATTCCCACAGATGAATCAAATCTGATCACAAAAGCCTATCGGGCGTTTGATCAGTACATCGGACTGAAGAATGAATATTCCTTTAACGTTCAGAAAAATATTCCTGCGGGCGCGGGATTGGGGGGCGGAAGCAGTAATGCCGCACTTACGTTTCGCATGCTGAACAAAATGGAAGAAACCGGTCTTTCCGATGACGAAATCGTTGATTTATGTAGGGGATTAGGCGCAGATATTCCGGTATTTGTTCATGGAGAAGCGGGAATTGGAACGGGAATGGGTCAGGATATTGAGCCGCTCGACATTCAACCCGATGCGTGGATCGTAACCGTATTTCCCGGATTTGAAAGTTCCACCGAAGAAGCATATCAACAATGTATTCCGAATCCTGATCCGGATTTTTCAATCAAGGGAGTTTTGACCGAAGAGCCTATCGATCAGTGGCAAATTTTGCTGCAGAATGATTTAGAAGCCCCGGTAATTGCACGAAACGAATTAATTGGAAATATTAAAGATCAGCTGAGTGAATTTGGAGCTGATTATGCCGCAATGAGCGGGAGCGGTTCCAGTGTTTTTGGTGTGTTTGATCAGGATTTTGTTGCTATTAATGCCTACGAATCGTTTCATAAACTCGGATTTTTAGCGAACTTAACACGACCAAAATTCAAACCGGACTACGGTATTTACATCAAGGATTAAGAGAACGTACCACGTTTCCATAAACATTTGAAGAAACCAAAATTACCCATGGCTAAAAAAAGTATAGATCCAAGAGGCGGAATGGATGTCGATTCCTTTCGGGAAGACATCAAACAGCACCTGAAATACACTCTTTCTAAAGACGAATATTCTTCAACTGACTGGGATAATTACCGAAGTGTGGTTCTTTCGGTGATGGATCGCCTGCACGATCGCTGGATTAATACGCAGCAGGGATACTATAAAAATGATGAAAAACGGGTGTACTATCTTTCGATGGAATACCTGATCGGGCGATTGCTCGATAACATGCTCGTGAACCTCGGTATGCAGGATGTGGCTGCCGAAGCAATGGAAGATGTAGGTTTAGATTACGATAAAGTGCGAAGCGCCGAGTGGGATGCCGGTCTCGGCAATGGCGGCCTTGGAAGACTTGCAGCCTGTTTTTTGGACTCGATGGCGACGCTGGGAATTCCGGCCATTGGATACGGAATCCGGTATGATTACGGAATTTTTTATCAGCAGATTGAAAACGGATTTCAAATAGAAAAGCCAGATTTATGGCTTCGATATGGAAATCCCTGGGATGTGGTTCGTCCTAAGGTGCAGTATGAAATTCCATTCTACGGCCAGTCTAACGCCTATAATGATGAAAATGGAAACGTCCGGTTTAACTGGGAAAATACGCATGATGTTCTGGCGATTGCGTATGATACGCCCATTCCCGGCTATAAAAATGATGTGGTGAATAACCTCCGGCTTTGGAAAGCATCATCCTCATCGTCCATTGATTTGAAGAGTTTTAATCAGGGCGAATATATAGACGCCGTCCGCGATACCCAGCTGAATGAAAACATTTCGCGAGTATTGTATCCGAATGATAAAATGTTTGTAGGTCAGGAGTTGCGATTAAAGCAGGAGTTTTTTCTGGTGATGGCTTCTATGCGGGATATTTTGCGCCGATTTAAGAAAACCAACGACGACTGGAGAAAACTTCCTGAAAAAGTGGCCATTCAGTGTAACGACACTCACCCTAATTTGGCGATTCCCGAACTGATGAGGGTTTTGGTGGATGAGGAAGGCCTTTCGTGGGAGCTCGCGTGGGATATCACCGTAAAAACGATGGCGTACACCAATCACACGCTTCTCCCTGAGGCACTTGAAAAATGGCCGGTTTCGTTATTGAGAAGTTTGCTGCCTCGTCACCTTCAGATTATTTACGAAATTAATCGTCGGTTTTTGCAGGAAGTGCAGGCGAAAGTTGGAGATGATCGCGGGAAAATTAGTCGGCTTTCGATTGTGGGAGAAGGCGAAGATCCCGTGGTGCACATGGCATCGCTTGGAATTGTGGGATCGCACAAAATTAATGGCGTGGCTGCGCTTCATAGCGATCTGATCAAAAAGCATCTGTTTCGCGATTTCAACGACATTTATCCTGATCGGTTTACCAACAAAACAAACGGGATTACTCCGCGTCGATGGTTGCGTCAGTGCAACAGGGAACTAGCTGATCATATTACTGATCAAATTGGTGAGGGTTGGGTTACGGATCTCGATCAGCTGAAAAAGCTTGAAAAGTTTGCTGACGACGAAAAATTCATGAAAAATTTTGCGGACATCAAGCAGAACAACAAGCAGCGAATGGCCGATTATATTGAAGCGAATCGCGGAATTACCGTGAACTCAAAATCAATGTTTGATATTCAAATCAAGCGGATTCATGAGTACAAACGTCAGTTTATGCTTACGCTATATGCGATTACTCAGTACAATCGCATCAAGGCAAATCCGCAGGGAGATTTCGTGCCCAGAACTATTCTTGTGGCCGGAAAAGCCGCGCCGGGTTATACCATGGCGAAGTTGTTTATTAAGCTGATGAATGATGTGGGCGAAAAGATCAACAATGATCCTGATGTGGGAGATAAGCTGAAGTTTATTTTCCTGGAAAACTACAGTGTGACCCTGGCGGAGAAAATGATTCCATCTGCTAACTTATCTGAACAGATTTCTACGGCAGGATTCGAAGCATCAGGAACCGGTAATATGAAGTTTGCCCTCAACGGTGCATTAACCATTGGTACACTCGATGGGGCCAATGTTGAAATCAAGGAAGAAGTTGGGGATGAAAACATCTTCATTTTCGGAAATGATGTAGATGATGTGGAACGGCTACGGCTCGAAGGCTATAATCCATGGGATTATTACAACAAGCATGACGAGCTTAAAGCGGCACTCGATCAAATTAAAGATGGATTTTTCAATGAAGATCAGGAGTTGTTCAAGCCCATTTTTGATTCGCTGCTCCACAAAGGAGATTACTTTTTAGTGTTGGCTGATTATGATGCCTATGTAAAAAAACAGGCTGAAGTGGATGATCTGTACAAAGATGAAAAAGCATGGAACCAAATGGCGCTGTTGAACACAGCTCGCGTTGGAAAGTTTTCATCAGACCGAACTATCAGGGATTATGCCGAAGAGATTTGGGATGTAAAAGTGAAGAAGTAAGGGGAACTGAAAGAAATCCCCTATTTATGACATCCCGTGCTCCGACACGGGATCTCAGTGTAGTTATGGGTTCACTTTTCAAAGCTCTGAGATTGCGGATCGGGGTCCGCAATGACGTTCTTTAGAGAGAAAATACTTTAAGCACAGTTCATTCCGGACTCCGATCCGGCATCTTTTTCGGGCCGAAAATGCTATTGAGTATTTTAAAAACAGCCTGTATCATTCTTCCTAAATTTTCTCAAAAAAAAGGGAACAAATAATCATTTCCGATCTATGTATAGACTGCTAAAATCCGGTAAAGGATTTTTGCGCTCTACTCATTAACTGCCTCTCACATGTTTTGAATAAGAATTGATCTCTCTCTACAATGGATAATAATACTGCTGATACTACCAAATCTACCTCATCAAAAAAACGGAAAAAGAATGGCTTTTTTAGTACGCTTAAAACGGATCTCGCCATTGATCTCGGCACTGCAAACACGCTGATTTACCTGAAAGACAAAGGTGTTGTGCTGAATGAACCTTCCATTGCTGCCCTAAACATAAAGGGTGATGTTATTGCTGTGGGTCATGAAGCCCAGCTAATGCATGAAAAAACGCACAAAAATATCCGTACCGTTCGTCCTTTAAAAGGCGGAGTGATTGCTGATTTTGAAATCGCCGAAAAAATGATGCGCGGAATGATCAAAAAAGTAATGGACAAACGGTGGTATTCTACTATAAAAAGAATGTTTGTTACTGTACCCAATGGAATTACAGCGGTTGAACGGATGGCGGTTCGCGATAGTGCTGAAAATGCCGGCGCAAAAGAAGTGTTCATGATTGAAGAGACCATTGCTGCTGCTGTTGGAATTGGTCTTGATGTAAAAGAACCCTATGGGAATATGATTGTAGATATTGGGGGAGGGACAACCGAAATCGCTATTATTTCACTCTCCGGCATTGTCTATTCCAAATCAATCCGTATTGGTGGTGAGCGAATGAATGAGGAGATTGTAAGTTATATTCGCCGAAAATATAATCTTTTGATTGGTGAACGAACCGCCGAAAAAATCAAACATGAAATAGGGTCTGCGGTGCCATTTGATGATGAAAAAGAAATGGACATCAAAGGTCGATATCTGGTAAGTGGCGTTCCCAAAACGCTTCGGGTAACATCACAAGATATTCGAGAAGCGATTCAGGAACCGGTGAACAGCTGTTTGGAAGCCATCACAAAATCACTTGAAAATACTCCGCCCGAACTTTCAGCTGACATTCTCGATCGTGGAATTATGCTGACCGGTGGTGGAGCTTTACTTAAAGGTATGGACAAGCTTATTTCAAACTCTATCAGTCTTCCAGTGCATGTTGCAGAAGAGCCGTTAACCACTGTAGTGCGAGGAACAGGCATTATTCTGGAAAACCGTGAGAATTATAAGAGTGTGATTATATAGTTCTGGATAAATAGGCTGGGGAAGTCAGTTCAACAGCGGCTTGCGCATTTTCTGCGTGAATTTTTGTAGGTTCCTACAACACCATCAAGTCCCTAATCTTCAGGTGTTGTAAGGCTATAATACTCTGTTTTCAGAACCATTTCGGATGTATCATTATCCTGATCCAAATCCTGTAAGTCAGGTTCCTGAAACTGGAGTATGATTCCAGGCCCTTTAAAATGATATGTATCAGAATCCATTTTTATGGTTTCCGTGTAAGATTCATCCACTGTTTCGAATGGATCAAATATTAGTGAACTGTCTAATTCATAATAAGTGGTTGTCGTTCGAATAATATCGGCAGTTAATTTTTGATCCGAAATGGAATACATGGCGGTAGCCCTGCCGTTTTCTGAAACGATATCAGAATTAATTTCCAAATACATGCTGTCTGCTTCAAAAAAGTGGAGTTTTTTTTGCAGATATCCACTTACCCTGGAGGCTGAATACGGTTCATTTTCGATGCTGGTTTGCTGTGCCTGCTGAATATACACCTTGGACTGTATTGGAGAATTAGACTCTTGATTTGTTACATCATCACAACTACTGATGATAAACAGAAAAATAAAACCGATAAAATATTTCAAAATGACTCCCTTTTTAGTTTCAGAATTTGTAGCAAAATAAACAAACTTGGAAAAAAACAATTTTCTCCAGACGGTGTTTCCCTTCCCAGCAGATCTTGGGCAGGAGATATACATTTTGATGACATAGAAAACTGGCCATTATCTACCAGATCAAATAGTGATCAACCAATTGATTTAGTAACAGTCGCCAGCCATGGGTTAGGACATTCAGATGTTAGTGGTTCTTTAATGAAGCCTTTCTATAAATGGCTCCCACCGATACCTCAGCCAAGATGATAAAGATGGAATTGATACCGCTTATCCGCTTGAAATAGTGATTGATGGTCCTGGTTATGCTGACAAAGGTGAAACACAGTCTTCCAACAGCTATTTTTCCCCTTTGGCAACTACAAACTCACCGGGAACTGAATATCCGCCGTTAACTCTGAATTCTTCTATGGAATTCAAATATTCTGCATGAGCTTCCTCTTTGGTTTGCGTATCAAATTTTTGATATGCCAGCGCCACCGGTCCTCCTGCAAAGGCAGCAATAATGGCTTCATCCTGGCTTGAATAATGTAGATCTACCATAAACCGGTCAACCTCAACATTTTTGAACCCCGCCATTTCAAGCGACTTTTTCAACGTATCGCCCGTTCCCTGTTGAAAAAACAGCGGACAAACATCCGACGCCACCCGATTATCTACAATGGGAAATATCTCCGCCCAGCCACAATTTTTTCGGGCACCCCAAATGGAAATAACAGTTCTGCCTCCCGGTTTCAACACGCGATGCATTTCTTTTAGAGACTGAACCGGATCGGGGATATACATCAACCCAAAACTGTTTAGCGCTACATCGAAAGTCTCATTTTCAAAATCCAGATTTTCGGCGTCCATTCGCTCGAATGTAATATTGCTCAGCCCCAAGCTTTTTGCTTTTGATTCGGCAAGACTAATCATCTCACCTGATAAATCAATGGCTACAACTTCCCCGGCAGTGCCATTTGTGGAAATATCATTTGCTACCTCAAACGTAACCAATCCACTTCCGCAAGCTGCATCAAGTACTTTTTCTCCGGGTTTTATATCTGCCATTTCCAGCAGTTTTTGCTGTCCCTGTTTAAGCTGATCTTTCCAGGAATCTTCATAAAATTTCGCGGCTTTATCCCAGCCGTATCGTTGCACTCGTCGTTGTAATCTCGGTTCCATAATTCTCTTATTTTCAATTTACCCGGCTGTTTTTCCGGCCATTATCTTTATTTCTCTTGTAATCAGAATTGCCCGTCTAAAATCATCCAAGACAGGACTGATCCGGTCGGCCTCTTCAATCACTTTGTTAATTTTATCTTCCGTCGCCGAGCTTTCGATCAAAACATTATATTTCAATTCCTGACTTCCCGGCGGGCGGTCATCAATCCCCAGTCTGCCACGAAAGTCTTTTTTTGCTTCCACGGTCACTTCAATATGTTCGATCGGAACTCCCAAAACGGCAGCCTGCTGCACATAGCCAATGGCCAGACAAGCGCCCAAAGCACCCCTCTGAAGAATTCCGGGGCCCGGACCGGCATCATTGCCACCCTCCGATTTGCCAATGTCTGCTTTGAAAGTCCACTCCGGGTGTATTACCTCACAAGTTGTCCCTTCAACCAGCCTGACTTTTGTAGTCACCGTTTTTTGCCCAATTTGCGGTCTTAATTCTACTGCTTTTTTATTTCTCTCAAATGCTTGTTTAATAATTTTTGGATCTGACATAAGTCGTTATCTTTTTGAAAGTGAATTGGCTCAATCTTTTATGTTTCTTTTTTTAGGAAACGGAATCAACATTCTAACTCGCTGGCGGTATTCTCTATATTTCTCTCCGTGATACCTTATTAAATCCCTTTCCTCAAACCATATACCTATAAATATATAACCTGTCGTTGCAATTGCAAATACCAGGTGGCCTAATGTCATGTTTGGGGCCGCCCAAAACGCAATAATAAATCCAAGCATAAGCGGATGGCGCAAATATTTGTAAAGCCAGGGTTCTTTAAATCCAATCGATGTTATTTCTTCACCTTTCAAATGCAGATATACCTGACGCAATCCAAACAAATCAAAGTGGTTGATCAGGAATGTAGATAGCAGCACAATGCCCCATCCCAGCCAAAACAAGTTATTAAGCAGAAGCTCCCAGATTCCTTCCTCAACACTCCATATGATCTCCGGCAAGGGTCTCCATTGCCAAAATAACAGAATTAAAATCAGGCTGCTTAACAGTACATAAGTACTTCGTTCTACATGAGAAGGAATGACTCGGGTCCACCATTTTTTAAATCCGGGACGGGCCATCACCGAATGCTGAACGGCAAACAGTGCCAATAATCCTGTGTTTACTAACAAAGCCGGCCATAAACCTGTTGCTTCCGGACCTGAATTAATCCCTTTTGGAACTCCGAAATCTCCTACAAATCCAATTGCATAAAAAAATGATCCCAAAAATATGATGTAAGCTATGATCCCATAGATAAATGAAACTATTCGTCCAGCCATGTCTGTTTACCTCTTAATTTTTGTTATGTACAACCCCTTCATTCTATTTTCTATCGTCTCCTCACTCGAGGATCATCTTCTTCCGGGTTCTCATAGTTGATCACCCACGGGCCAACTGATGTGAGTTGAATGACTGTCTCCCCCTCAGCAATTGCAAAATGGATCATTCCCGGAGGCATGGAAGTATAGCTTCCGGGAGTAAGTTTTTCCGTACCATTTTCATCTATTTCTCTGCCTGAACCCAGTAGAAAATTACCGGAAATAACGGTTACCCGTTCCACATTGGGATGAGTGTGTGAAGAAATATAAAATCCGTCCGGCATTTTTATTCTCATGGTAAAAACACCCTCTTCAGATGGGTTTCCTTCTAAAACAGCAACCCTCGCTCCTCTTTCAAGAGATGGGGGTGCATCCTGCCATTCAATTTCACCAGATTTAAAGAGTAGATGATGATCAGATCCCATATCTGCAGTAGATTGTGCCTGTGAGATGGCAGCCGGCCCAAATGTGAAAAGACAAAGCAAACTTGTCAGTCCTGTTAATTGAAATATTGTTTTTTTTCTCATTGTTTTATGATTTGTTTTATAAATATTCTAAATGTTTTGTACTTCTTTGATATTGTTTACTGCACAGTCCAGCGACCATCCTGAAGTACACCATTCTGAAATGTTGCCCGTCGTTCATTTTCGTCTATGAAATAACCCTCTTCATACACCAATGTCCGTTCATCCCCGTCAATTAAATGAATGGTTTCGGGTTCTATGGCTCTGCTATATGGATCATATACAGTACCCTCTACTTCCACTGTTTCACGAAAGTATTGTTGAAGAAAGCTTTGCGGAATATTGACAACAAAATAAAATTCCTTGTCTTGTTTGTTAAAAACACCCGTGGTGTAATCAGCCCCCCGATGTGTAGTGGGGCAATATTCGCCGACCACAGCACAATCAAATCCCGACAGTTCACCCTGAACAGATGTTGAATACCATTCAATATTTTTTGGTTTATCGATGTCATAATCCGTTTTTGATGCCATTTTATTTGATTCAACCACAAAACCTGCAGCTAAGAATCCTGCAACAATCAATAAAATTAGAGTCATGTTTCTCTTCTTATTCATATCAGTACCTCTTTATTATTTATGCTTATTTAATATTCACCTGTTTGAAAAAACTTCTCACTTCGTTTTTGCCATATAGCCACTCTAAATAGTGGCATCTGTGCCTTTCTTTTACTTTTTTAATACTACAAGGTGTCTTTCATCTTATAAAGCTGAAAAAAGAAACATTCTCTATCATAAATATTTAAAAAATCATTTAAAGACTTGATTTATAGGTACTTATGAACTCTGTTTTAGAATGTTATTAAAAGAGGGGCTGGATTATGGATACTATAAAAATTACTCAGTTGCTTAAAGCTTACTCATCTGGAGACCGAGATGCATTCGACGAGTTGATGCCATTAGTCTATGATAATATGCGAGAAATGGCTCATTACCGATTACTGAATGAACACTCCGATCATACGTTCAAAACCTCAGATCTCGTTCATGAAGCCTATCTGAAGTTGTTACAGTTCGACCGAATAGATTGGGAAGACAGGATGCATTTTTTTGGAATGGCATCAAAAGTAATGAGAAATATTCTGGTGGATTATGCTGTTAGAAAAAAAGCGGAAAAAAGAGGGGGAAACAATTATCGTGTTACTTTGGGGGAAGAGTACCTTGGCAAAGAGATAAACTTAGATGATGTACTTTCTATAAACCAAGCTTTGGAAAAACTTGCCGAAATAGATGAGCGACAGGTTCGTGTGGTTGAATGTCGATTTTTTGGAGGATTGACTCTTGAGGATACAGCCAAAGCTCTCGATATCTCAACAGCAACTGTAAGCCGTGATTGGAATCTGGCCAAAGCCTGGCTGAATCGCGAGTTAACCGAAACTACGAAAAGCTGATCGTTATGGAAGAGGGTATGAATCATGACCACTGGAAAAAGCTTAAAGAAATTTTTAACAATTCTCTGGAATTAGAAGGTGCCGAACTTGAAGAATATCTCGACAAAAACTGTGGAGAGAATCAAAAACTCAGAGAAGAAATAGAATCGCTTTTAAACGCATACAAAACACCCGGAGTTCTTGATAACCCACCCAAACAACTTCTTGAATCGTTTTTTTCTTCCCAGGGAGGCCAGGATAAAAAGGGAAAACATATTGGCCCCTACAAAATCATTAAAACGTTGGGTTATGGTGGAATGGGGAGTGTTTATCTTGCAAAACGTGCCGACGGACAGTTTGAACAAGAGGTGGCCCTGAAATTGCTTCGAGCGGGTTTTACTTCAAAAAATCAAGTTCGCCGTTTTTGGAGTGAACGACAAATTTTGGCTACACTCAATCATGAAAATATTGCCCGCTTGCTTGATGGAGGTGTTACTGAAGATGGACAGCCCTGGTTTGCCATGGAATATGTAAAGGGGCTGCCCATACAAAAATATTGCGACGCCAAAAAACTTTCGGTCAAACAACGATTGAAACTTTTTTTAAAAGTATGTGATGCTGTACAATATGCCCATCAAAAACTTGTTGTTCACCGGGATTTAAAACCATCAAATATTCTGGTTACCGAACAGCAAACTGTAAAGCTGCTTGATTTTGGAATTGCCAAAGTGATTAATCATGAAGATACACTCACAAACGCTATTCCATTAACACGAACCGGATTATTGCCACTTACCCCTGCTTATGCAAGTCCGGAGCAGGTACTCGGCAAATCAATGACAACTGCTTCAGATGTCTACCAACTTGGAATTGTACTCTATGAATTGCTGACCGGTTGCCGACCATATAATGTATCCGGAAAAACACCAAGCGAAGTTGAACACATTATCTGTGAGCAGCAACCTACAAAACCCAGTACTGCTATTATTAAATCGCTCCCCGAGCAGGAGAACAATCACGATAGGGTCAATGACTCAGGCAAAACAAAACCCGGAGAACTTCTGAAGCATTTGCGGGGCGATCTGGATACCATTGTGCTGAAAGCGTTGCGAAAAGAACCGGATCGACGATATGAATCAGCCGAAAAACTTGCCTCTGACATTCGTTATTATCTTTCCGGCCGGCCTGTTTCAGCCCATCCCGACTCCATGGAATATCGGGCAGGTAAGTTTATCCGCCGGCACAAAATAGGTGTATCAGCAACCGCTATCATTATACTGCTAATCGTTGGTTATGCTGCAACCATTACCTGGCATTCTCATCGTACACAATCCGCTTTGGTACAAGCTCAGGAAGAAACTGCAAAAGCGGAACAGGTTACCGGATTCCTGATTGATATGTTTGAGGCTTCAGATCCTGCTGAAGCCATGGGTGATACGTTAAACACCCGTCTTTTACTGGAGCGCGGAGTTGCTCAAGCCCAACAACTTGACGGACAACCCGATATTCAGGCGCGAATGTTTGATGCGGCCGGACGGGTTTACATGGCCCTTGGCCAATATGAAGATGCCCGTCCATTAATCGAACGAAGCCTTAACCTCAGAAAAGAAATTTATGGAGAAGACCATCTCATTGTGTCGCAAAGCCTCCATAACCTGGCTCAATTACATATTGAAAATGGAAATTATAATTTTGCCGGAGAACTTTATCAGGAAAGTTTAAACGTACGCACAAAACATCTTCCTTCTGATGATCCCCGCATTGCCGAAAGCCTGTATCATGTAGGAATGTACTACCAGAGGGTAGAAAATAATCTGGAAACTGCTGAATCCCACTTAAGTAAATCTCTTGAAATACGACAACATAATTATGGATCCCTTCATGAAAAAGTTGCTGAAAGCCTTCGCGGGCTTGGCGGCGTGCTTTTGGCAAAGGGGAACAATTCCTCAGCTGAAACAAACTATCTAAAAGCTCTTGAAATCCAGGAAAATAAACTGGGAGAAAGACATCCGGAAACACTAACTACATTAAATAATCTTGCCATACTTAAAGCCTGGAGAGGGGATTATAACTCAGCAATATCTCTGTTGACAGAAAGTCTTGATAAGAGGCTTAAAGTTCTGGGTACAGGCCATCAAAGTAATGCTATTCAACTAAACAACCTTGCGTTCATTGCCGGACATCAGGGGGATTACGAAGAAGCTGAACAGCTTTTAAATGAAGCGATTTCTGTAATGCGGGCTTCTGTAGGAACTGATCATCCCCATGCCCTGGTTTTTAAAACCAATCTTGCCCGCATAAAATATATAACAGGAGATTATGAAAATGCAGAGAAGCTTCACAGGGAAACCCTCCAACAAAAAAGAGATTTACTCGGAGCCGGCCATACTGATGTGGCGGCAAGCCTTGTTCAATTAGGAGCCTTGCTCAAAGATCAACAAAAATACACGGAAGCCGAATCTCTGATCCGGGAGGCTATTTCCATACATCAAAATACTTTGAGCGATCAACATCCTATGTTTATTTCCGGTTATTATCTCCTTGCTCAGATATACAAGGAAATGGGAGATTATCACGAGGCTGCCAACTTGTTTCATGAAACACTCAAAATTCGGTTACAGACCCAGGCTATCGATCATACTCAGATTGCCGTGGCCCACAGCCTGCAGGGTGCCTGCCTTACTGATCTTGAATTATATACGGAAGCCGAATCATTAATAAAAGATGTGCATTCGTTATTAGACAGCATGGATCATCAGGATCGGATTTTGAAACAGGAACTCCTTACTCAAGTTATCAATCTATATGAGAGGTGGGATAATCAGGGCCAGGCTAACAGATATCGTGAGCTGCTTGCAAATGTAGAGGCTCAATCTCAGTAAAAATAGATGTTTTGAATTATCTTTCCGTTTTCTAACTGATATTTATTGATTTTAATCTGATACAATCGCAACACTTTTAGACCTAAAAAAGGAGGTTAGATTATCATAATAACCTGAGTTCGATTAATAAAAAAACATGAACAAGTCTCCCCTAATAAGGGGAGATTTAGAGGGGTGTTCACTGGATTCTGCGACTTTCTGATAAACATCCCCCTGATTCTCCCTTTACTAAGGGGGACTTTCAATAAATAATTTATTAATCGAACTCAGGTTAATAAGTAAAATTAATTCCTTTAAGCTTATAGCATCACTTCTTCACTAACGCCATTTCGTGCGCAATTCACCAATCCCTTAAAAATTCGGCGTTGGCGGGCAACCTGAATCATATACTCGGGATGCCACTGAACACCAACCACAAAAGCATAGCCGGGATGTTCAATCGCCTGGGTGATGTTTGTATGAAGTTCTTTTGCCACAAGTTCTACTCCTTCGCCCGGTGTATCAATTGCCTGATTATGAAGTGCATTCACATTGCAAATATGGGTTTCAAGCAATTCTTCAAGTGTTGATCCATCCTTAATCACCACCCTTTTCTTTGGAAAAATAGAGGCGACTTGCGGCTGCTCTGTATAAAATCCGCTGATGTCTTGATGGAGATTTCCTTTAAAATGAACATTCATCAGTTGCATGCCCCTGCAAATTCCCAGCACCGGTTTGTTTTGATGGAGTGCATCACTTAAAAGGGCTAATTCCAGCTTATCACGATCTGTATCAATGGCCGCCGTTTTTGTGTGTTGAAAATACCGCGCTAGCCAATAGATGGGGAAGAACAAAATGGACAAAATCCATTCAAAAATAGACCGGCTGTCTTTTGCCAAGGTTGCTTTTTCAATCCTTTCCTGACCATATTTCAAAGGCTCTACATCCGCTCCGCCGCCGATGATCAACCCATCCAGATCCTCCATTTTTTGGGGTGCATTTGTTGTTATACGGACCGGTTTACCGCCGGCTATACGTATTGATAATGCAGTAAAGAACCACGCACCTGTTCCACCATCATTTGGTCCTGTTACCCCAATTTTAGGCCACTTATTAATCATCGTTAACCCAGCGATTCATTAATTTTATCCATTTTTGTTCAAAACCAATCGTCGTCTCTTGTTGCATTTTAATATATGCCCTGGAATACTGATTCAACGCCTTCTTATCGTTGGCCAGACTTTCAACAAGTACCCATCGGTTCCATTCACTAGCCAAGGACCATCTATCGTCTTCGATGGAACAATTTGGTAGTCGGTAGTGAAAAGTGGGACGCGACGAAGTAAGTGTATCCTCCAATAAATTTTCTGTGTACTCCTTGTTTAAATGCATGAAAAGCGGAAGCATATCAAGCGGACGGTTTCGGGAATTTCCATAGATAAAGTAATCGCTGATGAGATCCTCCAGTGTTGGAAGATATCCCGAACTTAATAAAAGCAGCTTGTAATCTTCCTTAAACTCATTGATGTATGGCGTAATCCGTCGGCTAATGTTAATTTTTGCATCTTTTCGAATCCAGGGATCAAGCAGTAAATACGCCTTTAAATGATTCGATAAACTTTCGGGTGAATCATCAGAAATCTCCGGGTTAATGTGCAACCCAAAAGCATAAAACATGGAGCTTCCCGTTCCTTTTGCTTTCCACTTTCGTAACTCATGTAAAAGATCATTCAGCTTATCCATCTCGGAAAGCGGGATTGGCGGCGTAATAATTTCGAAAGGAACCACCGAGGAAGCTATGTCTTTCAGTTTTCCTTCTATGGTATCTTTATTTTTAAATGTGGTTAAATCAATACCGATCGACTTTAGTGTCTTTTCGTACTTTTTATCACGAAGCAGCTGCGCATCCAATTCAAGCGTAAATGTCCCGAATAGTGTGTTTTCTACATCTATCTCATAAGTACTTTTTTGTTTGATAGAGCCACCAAACAGAGATTGAATAACTTCGGTGATATCTTTCATATCCACCCCGGTAAATTCGAACTCATATCCAACCCGTCGCTCCTCACCCGATGGATTTGTGGTAATAGGTGGTGTTATGAAAGAAGTAGTGCTCATTCCGGATTGTTTGGCTGTTAAATCTAAAGAAGAAGTAGAAAATAACACCTAATTCCTAAACTACCTCATTCGAATAGTCAATGGAAAATCATCCCTGTCATTTGGTTTTTCTGTCAGGAACAACAATTCATACAGCTCTCCGGTTCGCCTTGTTTCCACGAATTATCTGACGTAGTTCTACTATTCCCGGTCAATAAACCAAAAAATAGTGTCGCATAATATGCCCCATAATCGTCCATATTTGTAAATAATAGTGAAATAGAATATTCTGCGACTATATTAGCGGCAAGAGAGCTGTCGCAGAATTATATGTCAGGTACAAATAAGTTTTTCGTAATGAAGAAACAAATTCTAAATATTTTATCAGCTATAATCATATTGTCAATAATAATAGCTGCATTTATGGCTTATTTTATGGTAACAGTTAATACAAATACCGGAGTAACTTACGATGGGCTTGGGCGAACCCTCACCGAACCACCATTTTGGGCCAGTTTCGTAGTTTATGAAGATAGATGGCCTGGTTTTTTGTGGTGGATTCTTGACAAAGTATGGTTTTTTGGAGGATTCTACTTAGCATTCCTTTTATATAGCTGGAGTGAAAATGACTAATTATTTAAGACTCCTTTTTTTAATACTACTAATATTCTCAATTGGTATAAGCTGCGGGAATAATTATAAAGTCATCAAAGAGATCCCCAAAAGTATGCAAGGAGTTTGGAAACAAGAGTATGAGGAAATTTATTGGAAAATCAGTTCTACTGAAATTGAAATAATTGATAAAACAACTGACGAAACGAACACCAAAACCATAAGTCCAAATGAAATCAGACAAACTGGTAGAGCTAGTTGTGATGATTGTGCAGATTGGGGAATAGAAATCGTAATTATAGAAGATTCGAAAAGTTGGAGAAATTTATATCTCGATAATTTCAATGAATTGAAAGAAAATTATGATGAACTTTTAATTATACCCTCTATGGAAAGTCCTTACACTGATGAACGGACCTATTTTGATGGACAGACGTTAAATCGAATTTACAATCCATAGAAATATTTCAGTGACAAGAAATAAATATCTGTACCTAACCCGCGCATTAAGTTGGACGTCCCTCGCCGTTGACTGCCAGTTTCGGGTTGATCAGTTTTCGTAGTACATTTTAAAACAAATTCAGCGCTACATTGCACGCCCCTTATGCGTAATGTCGTTATAGCCCTTTCCAAATAAATAAGTTGCCCACCCGTTAAAGCTGTGTTACATTGTAAAACAATGAATTAAAATTTACTGTTATGGACACAACTCTCACTATTCGAATTGATAAAGAGCTTGATCAGCTTCTCGAAGAATCATCAAAAAAATCTGGCCGTTCAAAAAGCGAATTAGTTCGTCAGGCTTTAAAACGCCAGTTGGCGGTCGAGTCATTTCAACAATTGCGTAAAGAACTTTTACCCTATGGAGAAGCGCAGGGATGGCTCACTGATGAAGATGTTTTTCGTGAAATTTCGTGAGGAATTTTTAAAATTTTATGGTCTCACGGTGCACTCCAAAAACGCTACATATTTTATTGATCAATTCTCATTCTGAAGTGTATCATGAAAATATTTACAGACACCAACGTTTTAGTAAGTGCCTTTACAGCAAGAGGATTATGTGCAGACCTTCTTGAAGTAATTATAGCTGATCATCAATTAATTACAGGAGAATTTGTGCTACAAGAATTGGAACGTGTATTGATCACTAAGCTTAACGTCCCACAGAACAAAGTTTCCAAAACACTTTTATTTCTTCGTAAATACTATGTAGAACCAATTCCTGACCAACCTTCTACAATAAAAGTCAGAGATAAAGATGACCGTTGGGTATTGGAGTCAGCATTAAAGGCAAAAGCTGATATTTTAGTTACCGGTGATAAAGATCTATTGGTTCTTTCAAATGATATCACTCAAATCAAGATTATTTCACCACGAGGATTTTGGGAAGTTTTAAAAGAGTAAATTGGACTATAACCACTCCTTGTGGTTATACGTTGAATTACCATGTTATTTGGTGCTTTCCTGGTACTGTTGAAATGTGTTGCATTTTACCTTCTTTGAATTGTTTGTACAGCCGTTGAATGTCCTCCTGTGTGTTTCCAATGAATGGACCATGAGAAGCAATTGTCTCTCCCTGAGGAAGACCGGAATAGAGGATAACCCGAACTCCTGAGTTACCGGCTGTTAATTTAAGCTCGCTTTCGCCAACATCGGACAGCCTGTCCAGCCAACCAACCTCATCTTGCAGTATCGGCTTTTGATTCTCTCCTGCCATCACACCTCCTTCTATCACATATAAAAATGAAGTGTAAGAAGCCGGAAGTTGCAGTATGGTTTCTGTATTCGACTGCATCCGAACGTCGGAAACAATGATGGGTACATGATTTTGAATCGGAGACTGAAGGCCCGCCAGTGAACCACTATAGACGTTTATTTCCAAACCTTCTTCAGACAATGTTGGTACGTGCGACTTAGGAAGATTCTGTACTTTCGGCGTTGTCCACCGGTCTTTTTGTGGGAGTGTCAACCATAACTGTAGCAAACGCATTCTGGCTTTAGTATCAATCGTTTCAGTGTGGATGATGCCGCTTCCGGCCGTCATGATTTGGAAGTCCCCGGCCTGCATCTTATGTGCCGAATCTCCCATCTCACCCTCAAGCAACAGCGAGACGGTCTCAAAACCCGCATGAGGGTGAGCACCCCCGACCGGGTCCTCATCCTGCTTATCCAGCATATCGTCCATTAGTACGATGAACGGATCAGTGTCGAAAAAGTCGCCCTGTACAACAGGCCGGGCAGTATGACCGGGCCCCAAAAATCCCTGTTGTTCGGGAGGGGTTTGTACTTGTACTACTTTTCTTTGTAAGCTCATAACATTTTTAACTCGTTTAATAGTTAGATTTTGAAACCATATTTGAAATAAAATGGCCACACATGTAACTGATAGGAGGCTTTGCAAAACCGTCTTTTGCTCAATATCTTCGTTATCGGGATTTTAGCATTTTTTGAATCAACAATGATTGAAAAAGCCTGAATGCTAACCATCTTCTTCAATCTGCTGAATGAGATGTTGTACCCACTCTTCTATTTTCTGATCCATTTGTTTTCTACAATTCAACACCCGTTCTTTGAAGGAAGAGTGATTCTGTGATGATTCGAACGGCATTTCAACTGAAAGTTTTTAGTTATCTTTTAATTGATCTCAGAAGGTCAGTTAAAAACACCTCTGAGTACGGTTCTTTGTCTGCCACTTATGAACTTGCAAACATTCCAGTATTCAGCATCAAAAACCAAATAGTAAATGGTCTACAGAGATTGTTCCAGCCCCTGTTAATACCAGTGTGACACACCCTGCCAGTAAAACCACATCAAGTTCCCAACCACCGGGTTCACCAAATTTTTTCTTCATCTGCCTCGCTTTCAGGTTAATAGCTCCCAACATGATGATTATAAATCCAATGGAAGCAAGCTCAGTCAAAAAACCTCCAATCAAAGCTATAGCCCCAAGAGGTTCAACAATAGAAAGTAAACGCAAGATATTAAGCATAGAAGAAGGCATCTCTTCAGAAGGCTCCATCTTCCACATCTTAAGTTTATCGATACCGTGGTAAAGAAAGCTCGTAGCTATACCCAGCCTTAAAATCAGTAATCCGATATTATTATAGTCAGATAAAAGTGTAAAAAAGTCCATTTATGATAAGTGTATTTTGTGTTATTGCTAGATCATCATGAGATGACAATTAATAAATCTTGTTTATCTATAATAGTCACAATCACTATTTCTTTTTAATTTCCTCCGATTAACCGGGTTACTGATAAGTAACTTAGCCTGAAAATGCCTCAAGAATGTTTTCGTGCTAACATTCAATTTTCAAAACAAATAATCCTTTAGCGATAACCATTGCTTAAAAACCATTATCATTAGTAACGAGCGCATACTTTATGCATAATCAAAATTATGATAAGTATTCTAAATAGATTAATTTATATTCGTAACCCGATAACTTAAAGTAAGTTATGATGAACACTGGAAAAAACACCGCTATTGAAACACGAAACCGGGAAGAATGCTGTAGACATCTACGTCCGGTACGTGATGTGATGGATTTGCTTAATGGGAAATGGAAGATTCCGATTTTAACGACGCTAATGACTGGATCACGCCATTTTAATGAAATGAAAGATGAAATCGAGGGAATATCTGCCAAAATGCTTTCAAAAGAACTTCAAGAACTCGAGGTCAATGAGCTGATAAACCGTGAAGTTCAAGACACGAAACCCATTACAGTAGAATATTCAATTACAGAATATGGGATGACCTTAGAAGAAGTTATAATTGAAATGAGCAAATGGGGGCAGAAGCATAGAAATCGCATTATGGGAAATTAAAATTGGTGTGGTATAACCAGCAAATCAACGGACGTGTTAGCATTTTGATACTTACATTCAAAGACTTAGTCACGTTGCTTATTTGCCGCACCGTTAACGCACCCTTCTCAAATACCGCAACTCTCTTCTATTCGTTATCTTATTATGTATTTATTTTGTACACCATCATTATGTCCACAGAACGTATTGAAATAGACCAGGATATCCAACCACTTTCTGAATTCAGAAAACATGCAGCTGATTGAGGCTGAACGACAAATTGCAAGAGGTGAGGTTGTACCTCATGAAGCCAAAAAACGGATTAAAGAAAACCTGTCCAAGTGGAAATAATTTGAACCCATCAAGCATTGTACAAGCTTAACAAATTTGTTGACTACATCGCACAGGATGATGTTGTTACTGCCGAAAAGTGGGCTTTATTTCCACAAATTCATCATTGGCATTTGACCCGCTGTCCATCCACTGCAGGGGATATACGAATTATATTTGATAGTTAACGATTCAATAGGTCCGTAACCGTTTCAAAACAGAGTTATAGAAAAAGTAACGTATTTCTATTATTTCCGGACATGAAACCGAATAATAGTGTCGTAGAATATACTCGGTAACCGCTTCTATTTGTATATAATCGCGAAATGGAATATTCTACGACAAAACAAGCGGTGTGAGAACTGTCGCAGAATTATATGTTAGTGGCAAGAATCTGCAAATTCCAATATTTCTTATATATTCAAGATAAAAGACTAACAAGAATAAAATGAAATGGCTGAAAAATTAAATTTACCTCGCTCCTCTTTTGAAGAGCTTAAAAAGATTATAAAGGGCTACAGTCACACAAGTAACAGTGCAAGTCTTGACGAGCTTTCTAAGCTTACCGGAATGAACAAGACTGTTATTAGTAGAAACAACAAATTCCTTCATGAAATTGGGATTATTGATGGAGGAAATAAAAAAGCAGCCACAGATTTAGGAAAAAAACTTGGACGCGCGATTGACTATGACCATGACCGTGACATGAAAAAATATTGGAAAGAGGCAGTTCAATTTAGTGAAGGTGTTTCTGGTCTTGTAACCACTGTTCGTATTAAAGGAGGAATGACAGAAAAAGAATTCACGGATCATGTTTTATATGTGTCAGGTCAAAAAAATAATGCTGGAAATAGAACAGGCTCACGAACTTTGGTTGATATTCTGATGGCAGGTGGGCTTATAGAAGAAGTAGACGGAAAATTGGTAGTAGCGTCTTCAAATGATGAATATGATTTAAGCGAGGATATAGCCGAAGATCATTCAAGAGATGAAACACCATTAGAACAAAAAGTTACTATTGAAAACAAAAAAAGGACAAAAAGCGACTCAATAAATACATCACCCCAAATTGCAATAAACATTCAACTTCATTTACCAGAAACAGAAAATGCGGATATTTATGAAAAACTATTCAAAGCTTTACGTGAGCAATTAATTAATCCCAGTAACGATTAATTTTCATGAGAGATTTATTTAAATGGGCAATAAAAGCAAAGAAAGCTCAAAAAAAAGCCCATGAAATATTAGCTACCCATGAAAAGTCGCATTCTCGAATAATTCTTCTTGAAGATTTAATCAAAAAACTTTCTGGCACGCCTGTTGATATTCAGGACTATTTTAGGGAATCCATCGAGTGTTTGGAATTAGGTTTGAATAGACCGGCAATAGTTTTTTCATGGGCTGGTCACATACATGTCTTTTCAGAACAATTATTCAATCATCATGAAACTGACATAAGAGCAAAAAGAAAAAAATGGAAATTTTCTGATGTAAATGAATTGAAAGAAAATTATCCGGAGTCACAAATAATAGATGTAGCAAAAGAGGTAAAGTTTATAAAAAAGGCTCAGCAAAAAGTTCTTCAAGGACAACTTTCAAAGAGAAATCAATGCGCTCACCCTACATTATATCGCCCAAATATGAATACAGGAATTGGGTACGTTGATGAAATGATTCAACAAACAATGGGATATTTAAATATCAAGTAAACACACAATTATGCCTACCATCCAACAACTTATAACCTACCTTGTCAATAACAACCATGTTGGAAGAACTCACCCAATTACAGCTCGAAGGTTAGCTCAACATTTTGGTGTTTCCGATGGGGGAACTGAAGTACCAATACGAAATTTGATCAGAAACGCGATCGATCAAGGTGAGTTAATCGGAAGTTCAAATAGGGGATTTTATATTATGAACGATCTATCAGAGGTAGAAGATAATTTAAATTCTCTCCAAAACAGGGCTGAACTAATATTAAGCAGGCGAAGAAATATGCTTAACAACTGGAATAATCAACAGAATCAAGAAAATCCTTCAAATCTTCCAGATTTAGAAATCAATGATGTGTAAATTCAAATAGCAAACTCCATTGAAAAGGATTTTTAGAGTAGTATACTTGTAGACAATAAGTATCATTCATATATTGCGGCATGATTGAAGAAACCACACATAGAATCCATTTCAACAACGCCGATGATCTGTCAGAAGTAGAGGATAATTCCGTTTCATTGGTTGTAACATCCCCTCCATATCCCATGATTGAAATGTGGGATGAAAGTTTTTCTGCACAAAACAAGGATATTTCAAAAGCATTAGAGCAGGGAGAACCCGAATATGCCTTTAAGCTAATGCATAAAATTTTGGATGAAGTATGGAAAGAATGTTCCCGAGTTCTGTGTGATGGTGGTGTGGCCTGTATCAATATTGGAGATGCAACCCGTACGATTGATAAGAAATTTCAGCTTTTTTCCAATCATGCGAGAATTATTTCTTCATTTGTTGAAATGGGTTTTTCCAATCTTCCTAATATTATTTGGCGCAAACAGACGAATGCACCAAACAAATTTATGGGTTCGGGTATGTATCCGCCCGGTGCATATGTTACGCTTGAGCATGAGTTTATTTTGGTGTTCAGAAACGGTAATAAGCGAGAGTTTTCTGCAAAAGAAAAACAGAATCGCAGAGAAAGCGCCTACTTTTGGGAGGAGCGAAACAATTGGTTTTCAGATTTGTGGGAATTAAAAGGGACAACTCAAGTGCTGTCTGAAAATGGGGCAAGAGACAGAAGTGGCGCTTATCCGTTTGAAATTCCTTACCGGCTTGTTAACATGTTTTCGGTTAAAGGAGATACCGTATTTGATCCGTTTATTGGAACCGGAACAACTTCCCTTGCAGCCATTGCATCAGGCCGTAACAGCATTGGATATGAATTGGAATCTGAGTTTTCTTCAACTATTGAACAAACTTTGTTATCTGAATCAAATCTGGAGTTGATCAATAACACTATTCGCAAACGTATTCTCAATCATAAAGAATTCGTCAATCAGCGAATTGAAGAAAAAGGCATTGAAAGTGTTAAGCATTATAACGAATGGTTTGATTTTCCTGTCATGACAAGGCAAGAAAAAGATCTAACGCTTCAATTTGTTGAAAATATTCAAAAATCAGATAATGACCTTTTCAACGCCTCTTATGTTCAGGAAGCCTTACTGGATTATCAGGGCGCTCATTCTCTTTTTTCACAAGTTTAGGTCAAAAATCGAATTCAATTGTTATACCGCCTTTCTTCTTTTCATAGTAGATGATCTGAACGGTGATTTCTTCTGCGAGACTTGCTTTTGATCTGTAAGTGTATGGTTTAATACTTACGGGGATATATCCAATATACCCGTCAATTCCTCGGCTTTCTTCTTCTTTTGTTGCAAGTCGATAATCCATTTCTTTGATATCAGCTACTTTCTTTAGAATAGCTTCCTGAAAGCGAAGGCCAATAAATGTTTTGTATAAAACTAAATCTTTGACCCACGTTTCGATCATATCACGGTCAATTTTCTTGATTGCATCTTTAAGCTTGTCGACCATATCCTCTACTTTATCACTGGCTTTTTCCCTTGCATCAGGATGCCTTTCCTCATACCACTCAATCCATTCTTCAACAGTTCTGCCATCAAATTCCTGAATTAGATCACTCATTTGTCCCACTACTTTGGGTCGGGTTCCCTGAGAATTTTGGTTTGCCAAGTTTAATATTTGCGTTGTGTATTTTGGAAAGTCAGGAACCTCTCCAATTACTACATCCATAATCTCGTCATTGTATATCTTTACTTTTGTACTCATAAATCCTCAAATAATTCACTTAAAGAGATTTCGAAAGCCTTCGCTATTTTTTCGAGATTAACAATAGATACATTTCTTTTACCTTGTTCTATACCCGCGATATATGTTCTGTCTAAACCACATAGATTTGCAAACTGTTCTTGGCTTAAATCCCGCTGGTGTCTCAGCTTCCTAATTTTATTTCCGATTTTACTTTTAATATCCATCGACTGAGAATAGCACAATTGTAGCCGATAAATCAACGGACTATGAGTCACATCTGCCACTAACAAGCGTTTCAACTCGGACTTGGCCGCTCATTGGCTTTAAAGAAGTTTTCAGAGTTGCAGTAAATCCAGACTTTTACCACTTTGTTAGCTGGAAATGGCCAAGCCGGTTAAACGCCAAACCGTTATGCACTTTTTCTAAATTTCCCCTATTTAAATGATGACAATCATTAGGAATTGTACTTTGCTTTTTTTCTGCATGCTCTTAAATCATGTTCCTGCATTTGGTCAGGATGTTTCAAATAAAATTACTGTATCTGGGAAAGTTGAAGTAATTGCTGATACGACTGGGCTTTTTTACTCTCCACAAAATTCAATTGAAAATGATCCCTATGCACTTCCTGGTGCTACAGTTGTTGTAATGGACTTAGATTCTACAAATGTTTCGGGTGCTGTTACTAGTCAAAAAACCGGAATCTTTGAAATTGAAGGAATTAGTCCTGGTGATTACCTTTTAAAAACATCATACATCGGTTTTGAAGATAGATACGATAGTTTGAAAATTGGAAATACCTCCCCTCCATTTCTTGAGATTACTCTTGGCAATATATATCCTGCTTCTAATTTACCATTTCACGAGACTCAAGCAGAACATGATCTCATTAACGGTAAAGTACAATTCAAAATATGGGGTGAACTAATTGGTGGGCCACATCCCTTGGAAGATCAAACTTTACAGGATAAATTTGGCTTTAATGTTGTACAATTGCGCGAAAAATATGTTGATGTTGATCAACAGCAATGGGAAAAGTTAAGGCAGGCTACAATTCGATATAACATAGTTGTAGATGAATACCTTTCAGAAAAATATCCTGAGGAATGGAAAAGTCTTCATGGGATCTGGTAGAAAGTGCATAACAATGCGCATCAACTGGGGACGCGGACGGGATTTGGTTTCCGGAATTGCTTGTTTTAAAATTTTAGCCTTTAATTAACTCATAATCCCCGCGCCCGTTATGCGCAGGGTCGTTATACCCATTCTTCAACTAAATAAATAATTGTCAGAATTGTCCGTTTTTCAATAGATTGGAAAAAGAACTAAACCCCAAAGCTATGATTACAGATTATAAAGAGATTCAACATTCGGCACTTGAATTAGACGAAAATCATCGCGCTGAATTAGCGAAGAAGCTTATTGATAGCCTTGACCAGCGAATTGATGATGATATTGAACAAGCTTGGATTGATGAAATTAAACGAAGAAAAGCTGAAATTAAATCAGGCGATGTAACTCCAATTTCGGGGCAAGCGGTTCATAAAGCCGCACGGGAAATTTTCTTAACAAATCACCTTTCAATATCATCCTGAAGCTGCCAAAGAATTAATCAGTTCTATTGAATACTATGAAGACAAATCTGAGGGGCTTGGGGCTGAATTTCTCGATGAAATAGAAGAAGCTATCGCTCAAGCATTGGCACATCCCCAGTCTGGCTCTTTACTCACCAAACAAGACCGAAGAATTTTGCTTGACCGTTTTCGCTTCGCGTGCAAAAGATGAGCCATATGAAATTATTTATGACGTTTCTGAAAGTGTAATCACAATTAATGTAGTAAAGCATTTGAAACGAAAACCGGGTTATTGGAAATCAAGAAAATAACCGTGGGTATAACAAGGGTTTGGGGTTGCGTTAACAAGCGTTACCTCATCTGAATAACCAGCGGAAAATCATCTCTGCCATTTGGTTTTTCTGTCAGAAATAACAATTCGTACAGCTCTCCGGTTCGCCATGTTTCCACGAATTCGTCGTAGGTTTTTGAACCGGGATTTCCGCTTTGTCCACCGGGATATACTCCGTAGCCACGTACTCCATCAGGATCAAGTTCTACAATCATTCTCCAGGAGGGGCCGTGACTCCCACGAATGGCATTGATCGTTTCTGCGCCACCGTTGGTAAATACATCACTTTGCCCGAGGCCCGGAATTTGCCCTACATGTCCAAGGTTTGTGTTGCTAACAAATCCCCATTTCCAACCATCACCAAACTCACCAAAGCGATTCTCCAGGTTATCTACGGCTGTTATGAATGATGATTGTATTAAATCAGACAGCGTTTCTGTTTCATTTGTATATACATTATCAAACAGGTCTGAATCGGGATTATTCAAAATATAGTCTACGGTTACATCTCTCGAAGGATAGCGCATTGGAAAGTGGGTGTCGTACATTGGATCCCAAATCGAAGAGTACAACTCAGACCACCACTCACGAAAAACAGACGGTTCTATTGCATCTCCTTTTTTCTCATAATTCCAGTTCTGTAAATCATCTATCAATTTTTGTTCGGTTTGATTTAGCTCTGCGTAGTGGATCTCATCAAGCAGAACCGGCAGCAACTGATAGGCGTGATAGCTGAAATCATCCATCAACATTTTCTGGAAATCGGTTACGGTAATATTATCCATATCCCGCAACAGATCATTAATCCTGCGACCGCGCTCGTAAGGAGCAAAACTTTCCCCCAGGTAATACGGATAATCTTCTGCAGTGGGATATTGATTAGCGGCGCTCAAAAATCCTCGCTCAGGGTTTAGAGAAAATGGGTTTTGCTCGTAAGGGATAAACTCATTCCAGTCATACTTAGAATCGGAGCCGTCACTTACCGTACGCCCCTGAAACTCCCATTTCATTGGAAATTTCCCTCCGGTTTGTATAGCAATATTTCCATCGGTTCCGCCGTAATTCATGTTCTGCGCCGGGGCGGTGTAGGATCTAAATGCATCTCGGAAATCTTCATACCCTTCAGCACGATTCAGCTTATAAAATGTTAAAAGCTCGTTGGACTCTTCATGACCAATCCATCGAAGTGCATGATCCTGCTGAATGACTTCATTAACCGTTGTTTCTGCCTTCGATTCATGAACCGGTCCGTGATGTGTAAACAAAAGGGTGTCTGTTATCGATTCGCCGCCTTTCACGTTGATCACTTCTGTTCGTTTTGTAACCGGTAGCCATTCACCATCATGTAGATATTCTTCTTTGTCATCATCACGAAACTCAACTTCGTACCAGTCCATTACATCGGCGCCTGTATTTGTAGAACCCCATGCAATATTCTCGTTGAATCCCACAATAATCATTGGCGTCCCTTGCAAGCTTACTCCATAGGTATTCGATTCCGGTGTCTGTAGCTGAATCTCGTACCAAATAGACGGCATGCTCATATTCAGGTGCATGTCATTGGAAAGAATGGGATAACCGCCGGCTGTTTTTGATCCATCCACCACCCAATTATTACTTCCATTTAATGGGTCGGGTTTCCAGTGTTCAATTTCTTGTGTATGTACAGGTTGGAAAAGTGAGTCAGGTTTTCCGGGTATATTGGCTTCAAAATCCCATTCCTTTTCTGCTGGCACAATGGGATCCATCAAATCAGGACGAGTACTTAAAAACTCATTCACAAATTCTTTTCCTAAATAGGCCGCCGTATTACTTGTACGTACATCATCAGACCGACCAGCCAGCATTTGGGTCATGTATTTTAATAGAAGCGCTGTATTAATCGGCTTCCATTGTTCAGGGCTGGCGTTTAAAATCTTATACTCAAGCGGATAGGTTTCGTACCTCAATGTATTGATGTAGGCGTTAATTCCATCTGTGTATGATTCAACGGCCGTTCTGATGGTATCGTTAGCCATGACTCCCTCCAGAGATTTTTCGGCACCGTACATCATCCCAAGCCGCCGTTGTCCCCGATCATATTCCACTAAATCAGGCCCCAGCCATTCGGCAAGTTGACCACCGGCAGCACGAATTTGAAGTTCCATCTGGAATAGCCGATCCCGTGCGGTAATGTAACCTTGGGCGTAATAGAGGTCTTCATCATTTTGGGCAAAAATGTGAGGAACTCCTCTTTCATCAAAAAAAACTTCTACAGAATCCGTGGGTCCATTTAGATTTAAATCAATCTCTCCTGTTAAATCTCGTGTTTCTGCATTAGCCCAAAACCCTTGAGTGGGCTGAAAAAATGCGCCTGTGGGAGGAAGGGGACCAAAAGAAGTGGACAACACAACAAGCATGACTCCTGTAACCAAAAGAGTTAGTAGAAAAGGAACGAGTTTTTTCATATCAAATATGCCAATTTTTTAATTACCCTAAGGTTACAGAAAAGTGTCCACTTATGAATATCCATTTTTAATATTTTTGGCAAAACCTTCCTCCAAAATTTACGCTTATATACTCAATAGTAACCGTTTGAAAAACTTATACTTTTTAAAATGAGATAACCAATCCGTTTTTCAGTTCGTAGGTCAGGTTGGGAATATCTATGATTGGCTCCACATCATACGTAAGCGTAAAATTCACGCGAAAGGTAAGCCGTTGGGATATGCGCATGGTCAGTTGGTTTTCTGATGTAACCCTTGGTTTAAAGAACCGATCGGGACGTGCCTGATAGTAGCCTATTAAAAGAAGCTGTGTGGTATCGGAAAGTTTTCCACGGATCGAGAGACTGGAAGTGCTTTTTAAAAACGTATTTTCCACATTCTGTTGGTCTGCTATTCCCCACTTTTCATATTCAACCATGGCGCCGGTCACAAAACTGCCGCGAATTGTAGGCTCGTCTAAAAATGTATAGCGAACGGACGCACCTGTTAAAAACCGTTCTTTCATCCCCAAATTTTCATTGTATTGAAATTGAGAAAACACCTCCGGTGAAAAGGTTTTATTCTCTTGAAATGTTCCCCTTAAATGAAAATATCCATTGCTGATCACACTGGAACCATCCACATTTATCAACTCCACGTTGGTTAAAAACAGATATCGATGTTTACCTGTGAAATAAGCAGCGTTGGTCTGATTACCCAATTTAAAAACCCGATCATTAAATTTACTTAAGGTTACATCAAACCCGGTTTCTCCGTACCACCTTGCGGTTGTATCTACATCCGCTTGTGTACGAAAACTTTCAACATTAAGCACCTGAGCATGGGAAACTGAATAAATAGAAAGCAGAATAAAAGAGATCAAGATAAATGAGAATAACTGACGAAATATATGCATGGACACGAAGATGATTTGTGCTACAGGGAACAAGATGAAGGGTTTCTCCCTATTAACAATAGACTTATGATTTGTTTAAAAGTACGAAAAAAAGAGAATTTGATATATAAATGATTGTGCCAGTTACATAGTTCACTGATCTTTCATCAAACTTTACAGGTTAACTTAAAATGTAAAACTTCTTACAAGCGAATCACTTATAATCCATTAAACTCACAATAAATAAACTACGTTATGCAAAAAACAATAGGGTACATTCTTTCTGTCGCAGGGTTAATCGGAGTTATTATTTTTACCTATCAATATATGCAAGATTCCGAATCATTTAGTGTAGCCGGAGCTGATGTTGCAGTTAGTACAGGAGATTGGGTTCCAATTTTAATATCCGGCATTGTTATGATTGTTGGAATCGTAATTAGCCGTGGTAGATAAGCTACTTTAACCGATAAAGGGATTGTGCAATTTATTCAAAAAATCAATCCCTTATCTTTTACTTTTTGTAGTTCTTGAACTGAGCTCACAGAGAGTTGTTATTTTGAGCTCTGCACATAAAATTTCATCCTATCTAAAACTGAAGCTTCGTAAGAAACCCGTCAATTTATTGTTGCCACAAAACTAAGCTCACTTTTTAATTTCTGAACCCCATCCAAATCCCTTAATTACAAAAGTCATTTGATGAATTAAGACGGATAAATGCCTATACTTTAATCAACCATTTTTAAAACAAAACAGGTAGTACATGAACAGAATTGTTGTAACAGGATTGGGCGCACTTACACCCATCGGAAATAATGTTGATGATTTTTGGGATGGCTTAAAAGCCGGAAAAAGTGGAGCAAACAGAATCACAAAATTTGACCCTTCATTATTCCGAACACACTTTGCATCAGAACTAAAAAACTTTGACGTAAAAGATCATCTGGATCATGGAGAGATTAAAAGAACGGATCCATTTAGTCAATACGCTATGGTTTCAACCGATCAGGCAATTGCTGATTCCGGACTGGATTTCGATAAAATGGACCCCTTCGATGCCGGAGTAATCTGGGGAACGGGACAGGGTGGAATGCTTACCTTCGAAGAGCAGGTTCGCGAATATGCCGAAAATGATTACAAACCACGGTTCAGCCCATTTTTTGTGCCAAAATTGATCATGAACATGGCGGCCGGACTCATCTCGATGAAGTACGGATTGATGGGAATTAACTACTCAACGGTTTCTGCCTGCGCCACCTCGAACACGGCCATTATGGACGCCATGAACTACATTCGCTGGGGAAAGGCCAAAGTCATTATTACAGGCGGATCAGAAGCGCCCATTACAGAAGCTTCCTTTGGAGGATTTTCTGCGATGAAAGCGATGAGTACCCGAAATGATGATCCAAAAACAGCCTCTCGACCATTTGATGTGGAGCGTGATGGATTTGTGATGGGAGAGGGCGCCGGAACACTTATTCTTGAAGAGTATGAACATGCAAAAGCCCGTGGCGCAAAAATTTATGCGGAAGTTGCCGGAGCTGCAATGACATCCGACGCTTACCACATGACGGCTACACATCCCGAAGGATTGGGCGCCGCAGAGGGAATGAAACGTGCCATCAAGGATTCGTCCCTTAACATTGGGGAAGTGGACTACCTTAACATGCATGCGACCTCCACACCCGTGGGAGATATCAGCGAAACAAAAGCGATTACCAACGTTTTTGGAGATAAGCCGGAAAAACTGACCGTCAACGCAACGAAGTCTATTACCGGTCACCTGATGGGAGCCGCCGGTGCAGTGGAAGCCATTGCTTCCATAAAAGCCATTACCGATGGCGTGATCCCCGGAACCATCAACACCGAAAATGTTGATCCGAATATTCCCGGCAAGCTGAATATTGTTTTTGGAGACAGCATTGAGAAAAAAGTTTCTGTAGCCATGAGCAATACGTTTGGTTTTGGAGGACACAACGGCATTGTTGTATTTCAAAAAGTGTAGTTCAAAACACCTTCTTATTCATTAGGAAGGTGTTTTCTTTTTTATCTCTTTTCGAGTAGATGCGCTTCTAAATCAACCCGATGATTTGACGTGAATTTCTTTTCTAATAGATTTAATCACTCTAACATTTTTGCTTCTCGGATAAGCTATTCACCCTATTTAAAACATCTTTTAAACTTCCCCATCTCACTCAACAAAAGGCTTCTATATAACACCTTGCAGAATTAACACATCTGTCGTAACATTGTGCCCTTGTCTCTTGTGCTAAATAATTACAAGATCAGCCCCTAAAGAGATAATTAAACAGATAGCCATTAATCAAAAAAGGAAAAGACTTTGGATCTACTAATACTTACTCCGCTGGCCGCTATTGTAGCTATTATTGCTGCATATTTTATTGCAAAAGGTGTCCTCAAATCCCCCGGAGGCGATGAAAAAATGACCGAAATCGCCGATGCTATTAAAGAGGGCGCAAGTGCTTATATGAACCGGCAATACAAAACCATTTTTTACGTCGCTATTGCCATTATCCTTGTATTTGTTTTGATAGCGCTTTTTGCGCCGGGCGATGGCCTTTACTGGTGGCTTACCACTGCAGGTTTTGCTCTTGGAGCACTTTTCTCTGCTTTAAGTGGCTATGCCGGAATGACCATTGCGGTTCGATCCAATGTTCGAGTAGCAGAAGCTGCAAAAAGCGGACTCCCCGGAGCGCTAAAAATTGCATTTAACGGCGGTGCCGTTTCCGGTCTTGCTGTAGCCGGACTTGCACTGCTTGGGGTTGCCGGATCATTCTATCTATTTAATAACGTGTTTGGCCTGTCCGATCCTGTTAACCCATTGGTTGGTTTCGCCTTTGGCTCCTGTTTGATTTCACTTTTCGCCCGGGTGGGTGGTGGTATTTACACCAAAGCAGCCGATGTGGGTGCTGACCTCGTAGGGAAAGTAGAAGCAGGAATTCCCGAAGATGATCCAAGAAACCCTGCCGTTATTGCTGATAATGTAGGCGATAATGTAGGTGACTGCGCCGGAATGGGTGCTGACCTTTTTGAAACATATGCCGTAACAGCCATCGGTGCTATTCTACTTGGATACTTACTGCCTGATGTAACTGCCATTACCGAACTGGTAACGTACCCGCTTTACTTAGGCGCCTTTGCGATTATTGCGAGTATCATTTCTGTTTTCTTTGTTCGAATGGGCAAAGACAACAATATTATGAAAGCCCTTTACAAAGGGATGTACGGGAGTGCCATTATCTCCATTATTGGATTTGCATGGATTTCGCACACCATGTTTGTTGATTTTGATTTTGCCACAATTGGCGGACTCCCAATGGATACAACCTGGTTTGATCTTTTCCTTTCCTCTGTTGTGGGAATTCTCGTTGTGATTGGGCTTGTGCTCATCACCGAATATTACACAAGTACCAAATACTCACCCGTTCGAAAAATTGCAAAAGCATCCGAAACCGGAAGCGCCACTAATATAATCAGTGGTATTGCTGTGGGAATGCAAAGTGTGTTTGTACCGACCATTATTCTTGTAGTCGCCCTGTTTCTTTCCTACTCGTTCGCAGGCATTTATGGAATTGCTATTGCAGCCGTTGCCATGTTAAGTGTAACGGGAATGATCATCGCAATGGATACATACGGACCCATAACCGATAACGCAGGTGGAATTGCTGAAATGGGTAATCTGCCTGAAGAAGTACGGAAAAATACGGATGCATTAGATGCCGTTGGGAATACCACAAAAGCTGTTACCAAAGGATATGCAATCGGTTCTGCCGCTCTTGCTGCCCTGGTACTTTTTGCTGATTACGTGTTTAACCTTGAAAAAGCGATGGGTGATGAGCCTCTTGCCTTTTTACTGAACGATCCCATTATGCTGGTCGGACTCTTTACCGGAGCCATGCTTCCATTCCTATTTTCATCCATGTTGATGGAGAGCGTTGGGAAAGCAGCCGGTGCTGTTATTGAAGAAGTTCGTCGTCAGTTTAAAGAAATGCCCGGAATTATGACCGGAGAAACCAAGCCCGAATACGGAAAGTGTGTGGATATCGTAACAAAATCCGCCCTTAAAGAGATGGTTCTTCCCGGACTGTTAGCCGTGCTTTCTCCACTCGTTGTTGGAATTCTTTGGGGCCCACTTGCACTTGGGGGATTGCTGATTGGAGTGATTGCATCCGGTTTGATGGTCGCCCTGATGATGTCGAACGGTGGCGGTGCATGGGATAACGCCAAAAAATATATTGAAGATGGCAACCACGGCGGAAAAGGAAGTGATGCACACGAAGCCGCAATTGTTGGTGATACCGTGGGTGATCCCTACAAAGATACCGCAGGTCCATCTATTAATCCGCTGATTAAAGTAATCAACACCGTGGCACTTATTTTTGCAACGCTGATTGCTTCTGTTGGGGGGATACTTCTGTAAAATCTTCTTTCTGATTTTGTACAACAAAGCCCGGTGGTTTTCCATCGGGCTTTTTTTATGAGTAATCGTTTTTAACCAGACACGCGAAGTCATTTGAGACTTCGCGTGTCTTTTTACTTACTAACCCCAACAGCCTTCTCCCGAATAATTTTCAGTGCACTGTCAATATTTTCCAAATGTGTTCGGACCGATAGCACGGCCAATCGAAGCATAAAGTGGCCTTTGTAGCGGGTAGTGGAAAAGAAAATTCGACCATCCTTTTTTATGGCCTGATGTAATTTTCGGTTCAGCTCATCCACATTTTTACTTCCCGGTTTGTATCGAAACATAAACACGGAAAGCTGTGGTTCGGGGCCTACTTCAAAATCATCCATTTCTGATAATTTTTGCCAGGCGTAATTTGCCAACATCCTTTTTTCATCGAGAGCAGAACGAAAAGCTTCAACTCCATGAAGCTTCAACGGCAGCCACATTCGCAATGCACGGAAATGCTTGCTCAGTTCCGGTGATAAATCAGCGGGGGAATATCCGAAATCGTCGGCAATGGTATCCTGCATATAGCTGGCATCATAACGATGTGCTTTTGCCAACAACTCTTCATTCTTCACAATAAGAGCACCCGATCCGTACGAAATAAACATTCCTTTATGCGGATCCAACACAACAGAGTCAGATTTTTCAATCCCCTTCATCATCTCTTTGCCGCGTTCTGTCAGCAGAAAAAATCCCCCGTAGGCTGCATCCACATGAAACCAAAGTTTGTTTGATGATGTGACTGCTGCAATATCTTCCAACGGGTCCACCGCACCGGCATCGGTAGTTCCGGCTGAGGCAACTACCATCCAGGGATTTAACCCGTTTTTCCGATCCTCATCAACCATCTTCTGTAGTTTTGATGGATCCATGCGAAACCAATCATCCATCGGAACATTTTGGCGCACACACTCGCCCATCCCCGAAACTAACAGCGCACGTTCTACGCAGTGATGAGTCTGATCTGTCACATAAACCACCGCTTTTCGAACGCCTTCCGGTTTGATGTTATGTGCTTCTCGGGCAGTATGAACTGCGGTCAGGTTGGCGATACTTCCACCGGAGGTAAGATTCCCACCAAATCCTGTTGAGTAACCAATGAACTCTGCCATCCAGCGTATCAGGCGTCGCTCCAGATTCACCGCACCGGGCGAAGAGAAGTACACACCGGCATAAGGATTAGTGATCGCTGCGAGGTAATCTCCGGCTGCACCGGCCGCAAGTCCGCCACCGGGAATGTACCCATAGTGATTTCCCGACGCCGGGTTCAGCCCGGGCGGAATCACGCGGTTTTCAATGTCTTGAATAATTTCCCTGATGTTTCCCGGCGTTTCCTCCAGCGGATCTTCCAATAGTGAATCCACCGATTCATCAAAAATCTCATACGCTTTTTGTTTGGAAAGAGACTGCAAAAACCGATCGCCGTACTCCGTTGCCGATTTCATTAATTCATTATGATGATAATCCCCTTCATCAAGGATTCGGGCTTTTTGCTCAAGCTGTAGAATTTTCTTTTTCATGATTTAAACCTTAGTTCGATTATCAAAATTTTTCCATTTGTCATACCGTACTGAACCTTCAAACCTGAGTTCGATTAATAAATTATTTGTTGAAAGTCCCCCTTGTTAGGGGAGACTTTTTCATGTTTTTTTAATAATCGAACTCAGATTTCAAGCGTCCAAGGTCCTTGAAGCGTTCGTTGTAGAGGACATCACACATAATTTCACTTTTTTATCACCCTTCTGTACATCCCAACCGAAGCGGGAGCCGTATATTCAAACCCAAATTTTGCGTAGAGCTTATCGGCGGGACCATCGGCAATTAAACTAATATAGGCTGTATCCGGCAAGTGTTGATCAATGTAATCAGACAGTTCCTTCATGATTTCTTTACCAAGTCCTTTTCCCTGATGGGCCGGCAACACAGCCATATCCACAATCTGAAAATGACAACCACCGTCGCCAATCAATCGTCCCATTCCCACGGGATCGTCTTCATAAAATATCTGAACAGAAAAGAGGGTGCCTTTTAGCCCCAGCCGAGCAGCTTCCTCTGATTTTGGGCTCAACCCCGATTGTTCCCTCAGCATTCTGTAGGTATCAATCTTGGGTACATCCGTTGTAATCTTATAATTATCCGGCAGCATGGATCCTTTTATTTGATAAGGTATAAGATCTTCTTGCAACAAGAAAAAGACATTAAAGAGACCTGGTATTTCTTGAAGAAAGTAACTAAATCCGATGTAGGTTCAATAATATCAGCTTTTTATCTATATTACCCGCCACATGATCGAACTGTTAAATTATGTGCTACGTCAGTAATTTTTAATTAAAAGAAAATTCTAATAATGGAATACAATTCATCCAAGTCACTCATTCTGAAGTTGAGTTTAATAATCACATTTGTGAGTTGTAGTTCTACTCATGATCAACCGGGACCAAATCTTGTAGAGGTTATAGCGAGTGAATATAAATTTGAGGCCCCAAATGAAATCCCATCTGGTTGGACTCAATTTCAAATGAGTAATCACGGCGAAGAGGAACATTTTTTATTAATTACACCTTTGGCAGAAGGAGTGACTATCGAGGATCTACAAGAAGGTGGTAGATTTTTGCAGGAGCTTCATAACAAATATGATAATGATGAAATTAAAAAAGATGAGATCTATGAGATTTTAAATAAGGCTTTTGGTCCACCTACTACCGACATTAATTACAATGGTGGCCCTGGGTTTCTCTCTATGGGACACACAGTTGAAGCGACTACCTTTCTTGATCCTGGTCGCTATGCAATTGAATGTTACATACGTACCCCACAGGGAATCCAACATAATGTTATTGGTATGATTCAGGAACTTGTTGTGACGGAAGAAAAATCAGAAGCAACACAACCTTCTTCAGATCATACGATAGTATTGGATAATGAAGGGATAAAGGCTGAAGATAATCTCGATACTGGAACCTATACCTTTGAAGTAGAATTCAGGGAGCATCCATCCGGATATATAGGAAATGATGTTCATCTGGTTCGTGTAGATGAAGAAGTTACTATGGAGAGAATAGCTGAATGGATGGATGTGTTTGAGAAAGACGGGCTGGTGTCACCGGCACCTGTCGAGTTTTTAGGTGGGACTCAAGAAAGACCTAAAGGGAAAGTTGCCTATTTCACAGTAAAACTTGAACCTGGGGAATACGCCTGGGTAGCAGAGCTAGATTATGATGATAAAAAGTGGAAGCGATTTACTGTTCATTAATTCACTGAGGTAACAATTTAGTATCCCGCTAAATTAGAATAAACTTCAATAATACGTCTTGACAATCACCCAAAAAAGACCCGTCAGGTTTTTAGAAACCTGACGGGTCTGGGTAATCTTTTGCAAGGAATAAAATTAGTTGCCACCGTTTCTATTCGGTGATCGCTGCTCCGGCCACGTCATTTGCTCGCCGGTTCTTGGATTGATTGGAAGCACGCGCTTTGTCCTGTCCGTAGTTTCAGGGTCTTCGCTTGCCATGTACACCATGGTAGCAATGAGAATTACGTTATTGCGCACATCATCAAACACAATTTTGTCGTACGTGTCGCGATTGGTGTGCCAGGTGTAGTTCCAGTACGACCAGTTTAGAGATCTCAATACAAATGCCGGAGCACCTGCCGCAACAAATGAAGCATGATCGGTTCCGCCACCGCTCGGGGTGCCCGGAAAATTCGTTTCAATATGTTGGCTAACATCGGTGGGCACTGCAGAAAGCCAGCGGGTCAGGTAATCATACGAGTTCAAAAATCCTTGCCCATTAATATCTATAACTTTACCGGTACCATTATCCTGATTGAATAGCGCCTGAATATTATCCACAATCTCGGAATTATCTTCCACAAAGGCTCTTGAACCGTTCAAGCCCTGTTCTTCACCGCCCCAGAGTCCAACCAAAATAGTGCGTTTCGGATTTGGGTAGATCTCTTTTAGAATGCGCGCTACTTCCATCATCGTAACAGATCCCGTAGCGTTATCTGTTGCGCCAGTTCCGCCATCCCAAGAGTCGTAATGAGCAGATAGGATGATGTATTCATCCGGTTTTTCGGTTCCGGGAATTTCTGCAATTGTGTTAAATGTAGGCACCATTCCATGATCTTTGGATTGTGCATTCACCCTGATTTCAGGACCTGCCCCGCTTTCAACCATTCGGTACAGCATTCCGTAATCTTCAAGCAGCATATCAACAGTTGGAATATTTTCTGTGTTGGCACCAAATATTTTATTTACGCCAAATCCCTGGCTCCAATTCGATTGAACAATACCCACGGCGCCGGCTTCTTCTAAAGCCTGCACAAGCGACCGATTATTATGGCCCGTTCTGCCCATATTTTCTCTCCAGGCAGTAGTTGTGGACTCTCGGGTCTCTTTCATTTTTTCTAAAGATTCTTCTGTAGCAAATTCTTCCCAATTATACTCGGGACGCCCTGTGGGTTGAAGCATGGATGTCATCACAAATTTTCCATCCACGTTAGATATCCATTCTGCAAATTCAAGAGAATCGACCACTTCGGGCAGAGTAATCATGCCGGCGGTAATTCCATCCTCCGGTGTTGATGGACTCCATGCGAGCTGCATCGCTTCGAGAGATACGACTCGTGGAGAAATCAAATCAACATGAGTAATTCCACGTTCCCAGCCACGCCATTCTCCATATTGCTCGTTTCTGGCACTGATTCCCCAACCTTCAAATGTTTCAACCGCCCAGTCATGGGCATTCTGCATTTGCGGGGTTCCCACCAAACGCGGACCAATAACATCGGTTAAATGATGAGCTAATTCCTCGATCTGTGAATTTTCTGTGGCTTCGGTAACAATTCGTTCTAATACTTCATCCTTATCCTGAGCGATACCTGCCGACGTGATAAAGAGAATAAGAACCAGTGTGAGTTGTAGTACTTTCCCCATAAACTATTCCTGAATTTTTTGAATGATTGAATTCTGCCTCAGGAATGTACAGAAATCATTCGCAGAAATTCGTAAAAACTCATTTTACAATATTGGGATCAGCTAAAGAAAAGAAATGAAAACTACGGCGTTTCTTTGCTGATGGTGTCATGAATTTCATTTATCTGTAAAAGAGCGGCTGACCCATACCAGGGATGTAATTCCATAGCAAGTCTGCCTGCCTGAACTGCAGGGTCAGATTCTGTTAATTCCCGTGCTTCTTCAACCGTTTCCACATCAAAAATAAAGATTCCTCTCATCTCCCCACCATCCGAAAACGGCCCGGCCAATACAAGTACTCCTTCTTCAGCCAACCGGTTGATATTGGCCATGTGTCCGCGCTGTAATTCCATCGCCTCCTCTTCATCCTGATCTGTATTTGGACCGGCTTTTAAAATTGCCATCACATAACTTCGCATGCCGTAATCGTCAGCGCCCAATTGATCTGCGAGCTCCTGATCAAACCTACTCTCCACGGATGATTCACCGTTCTCTGTATTATCCTGATTTGCACAACCTAAAGTGATCATCAATAAAAGTGTCGTAATAATTGTTAGATATCTCATTTTTCTAATCTTAGGTTTTTAAAATTTAATTCATCAAAAGTCCGGCTTTTCTCCATGCCTTGTTTTACCTAAAAGAGAAATGGCCTCAACCATAATCCAAATTGTAAACCCCATAATAATCGCCCCAAATGTAAATAGAAGCAGACTACTTTCGGTTTGTCCAAATCCTGACCATTGAAAAAAGACCTGTTCAACCATCGCCCATAGCGTCATAAACAGCAAAAATATGAGAGGTACAAGTGTGTAAACAATGGGCCGTCCCTGACGTTTCAGCCAAATAGTGACAATCATCAAACTGATTGCAGCCAGCAGCTGATTCGATGTCCCGAACAACGGCCAAAGTAAATATCCACCGGAACCCAAACCCCGTGGGCCTTCAGGGATCAACACGAGTGCAGCACTTGCGCCCACCGCAATGGCCGTGGAAACGTGCAAACTGCTTAATGGGTTGATGTTATATTCTTCTCCAAGTTCGTTGATAATGTAACGCATCAGTCGAACCGATGTGTCCAGTGTAGTGGCCGCAAAACTGATGACAATCACGGCTATAATTGTTTGTGCAGCCTGAAGCGGAATGTAAAGCGCGGTAGCAAGCTGAGCAGCTCCTTCCACAAATATGTTGAGTCCCGCGGCGCCGGCAGCTTCAAAGGAGTGATAATGTTCCACAAACTCGCCCGTGGTGTTGAAATAAGTGACCACCGCTACAATTGTAATCAGCGCCAAAGTACCTTCGCCCACAGCACCCAGATATCCTATAAAACGGGCGTCCGTTTCTTTATCGAGCTGCTTGGCCGTTGTGCCTGATGATACCAGTCCGTGAAATCCCGAAATAGCGCCACACGCAATAGTGATAAACAGCAGTGGAAACCAGCTTACATCTCCGGCATCGGTATTGGTGGCAGGCGCCGTAATTTCGGGAGAGGAGACAAACAGACCGAGATATAAAATAAGCAGACCCAGCAACAACTGGTGCGAGTTGATGAAATCCCGTGGCTGTAGCAATTTCCACACCGGCAGAGTTGAGGCGATATAGACATATATCATTAGAATGGCGATCCAAAGTAGAAACGAAAATTCTACTCCATCAAGCCCCCAAAGAACTGTGTTTTCCTCACCGCCGAAGTATCGTACAAAATCAACCTGAAGCGCCGGCACATAGCTGGCGATAATGGCGGTGAAGTACATCACAAAAAGAACAATCAGCGAGGGGATAAGCATGCTACCTGTTTTTCGGTACGAGCGGTATCCAATCCAAACGGCCAGTGGTATTTGTATAAAAATAGAACCCACACTGGCAGGATAACTGATAAACAAGTTTGAGATTACCCAGGCAAATACAGCGTTTATCATCAATACCAGAATGAGAATGATAAACAGGAACAGGATTTTTCCACGCCTTCCAATCAGCTTATTGGCAAGAATTCCGATAGACTGCCCTTTATTTCGTACCGAAAGCACCATCACACCAAAATCATGTACACCTGCGGCAAAGATGGTTCCCAACACAACCCAAAGCATGGCGGGAACCCATCCCCAATAGACCGCAATAGCCGGACCAACGATAGGTGCCGCTCCGGCGATAGATGTAAAGTGGTGTCCCCAGAGAACAAACCGGTTTGCGGGCACATAATCTATTCCGTCATTAAATTGATGAGCGGGAGTGATGGCATCAGAATTCAGCTTATAAATCTTTTCGGCCAAAAATTTAGAGTAGTAACGATACCCGATAAAAAACAGAAATAGCGAAGCGGCAGCAACCCAACTGGCAGGCATGATGTATGATCTGAGTTAATGTTTAAATGTCGATATAACGAATCCAGAAGGGGGAATCAAGAACAGCGAAAAATATAGTCAAAGATAAAATTTGTAGTGAGGGAATTTGTGTTAAGTATGAACCTTTGCATAGCCCATAAAAAAAGAAAGAAGGTTACATGATTACGGAACAATTTTATGAAAAAATACTATGTACTACTTCCAAAAAATATCGCTCATAAAAAAGTGGTACACTAACCGTTTTTAAGAATGTAATTATTACTATATGCATGCATTTAAAATGAAGGATCTTAATAAAGATAATTCTGCAAAGCTCAATCAACAGCTCATTGCTGAAAAAAACTTTTCTGAATCCATTTTAGCTAATATCCGCGAACCTCTGTTGGTACTCGATAAAGACCTTCGGGTTTTAACTGCAAACCGCGCTTTTTTCAAGTTGTTTAAAGTTAAAGAATCAGAAACGTTGGGGGTCCGTATTTATGACCTTGGCAACACTGACTGGGATGTTCCTGAGTTACGGACTTTACTGGAAAAAATTATACCTGAAAAATCCATCATACAGGATTGTCAGATAACACATACTTTCCCAAAAATAGGTGAGCTAATACTACGTGTTAATGCCCGTGAGGTTAAGAGTGAACATATTTCACAAAAATTAATTTTGCTTTCCATTGAAGATGTCACCGAAAAGGAAAAAGAAAAGAAGAAAAACAAGGAATTTCAGGAGCAATACACAAAAGATCTGGAAGATCAGATTAAAGCCCGGACTATTGAGCTGAGAAATGCCAATCACGAATTGACGCTTAAAAATGAAAATCTGATTAAAATGAATACCGAACTGGAAGCATTCGCTTACGTATCCAGTCATGATTTACAAGAGCCACTTAGAAAAATAAGAACCCTGGCAAGCCGATTAGTAGATATAGAAAATGATAATCTTTCTGAAAAGGGACATTTTTATTTCAACCTTATGCAAGACTCTGCCGGTCGAATGCAAACGTTAATTAGCGACCTGCTTTCCTTTTCGAAGTTGAACAATGTGGAAAAAAAGTTTGATAATACAGATTTGAACACACTTATCGAAGAAGTGCAATCGAACCTTTCTTGCTTAATAAAAGAAAAAAACGCCACTATTGAGGTTAGTGAATTTTGTGATGTAGACGTGATTGTTTTCCAGTTTAAACAGCTAATCTCTAACCTTATCACAAACGCCATTAAGTTTTCTAAACCGGAGGTTCCTCCCCGCATTGTAATCGATTGTGAGAATAAAAAGGGAAAGGATCTAAAACTCGATAGTTTAATTCCCGATATCGAATATTGTCACATTACGTTTTCTGATAACGGTATTGGATTTGAAGAGCAATACAACGAAAAGATTTTTGAAGTTTTTCAACGGCTCCATCAAAAAGAGGATTATCCAGGTACCGGTATTGGGCTGGCTACGGTTAGAAAAATCGTGAACAATCATAGTGGTAAAATCACGGCATCAGGACAGTTAGGTAAAGGATCAACATTTGATATTTATCTGCCCGTAATAAACAGGCCCGAAAATTAACCGGCGTTAAATGCCGTGGTTTTAATATGTTGTGAATTTTTTGTGGTAATTTTTCTCAGACACAGAACATACTGCCCGGATTGGCGTTTGCAAAGATAAATAACGCTTTCAATATTTTGAGCAGTATGCTTTCCGGATAGCGTTTACAGATTAAGAGAACCTATTTATCGCAATCAAATCAAGAAACAGCATATGAGAAATGCCGCACTCAACATTATACTTGCCGATGACGACCGGGATGACGTTTTCCTTTTTAAGAACGCAATTGAAGAGTTAGCATTATCGATTAGGCTGGCAACGGTTTATGATGGTGATAAATTGATGAAGCGGCTCTTACAAAAAACCCTTGATCTTCCTGATGCTATTTTTCTTGATCTGAATATGCCGCTTAAAAGTGGTCATGAATGTTTAGATGAAATAAAGGAGAGCGAAGAGCTGAGTCATCTGCCGGTAATTATTTTTTCTACCAGTTATCAACAAAAAGTTGTTGATGAACTTTACGAGAAGGGCGCTCATTACTATATACAAAAACCATCAAGCTTCGGAACTCTTCAAAGCGTGATAAAAAAAGCCCTGTTTCTTATTACGGAAACAACAAATATACAGCCCTCTAAAGATGATTTTGTGCTTACTGTTTGAAGACTTTTTAAGCTGAGTTTGATTAATAAAAACACAACACACCTAACGAGGCTGTGTAAAAAAGATGTCATTCTGAATTTATTTCAGAATCTCCAGCCGTTGATAAGGTCAGGAGATACCGTCCCGAAGGATTTCGGGACGGTATGACGTAAAAGTTAGAAATTATCTACCCCTTTTTTTAAGGGAACTTCCAATAAATAATTTATTAATCGAACTCAGATTTAAATTATTTAGCATAAAAAAAGCCGCCTCGGTTTGCCCAAAGCGGCTCTGTACTATTTTTTTATCTTGCTAAGAAGCAAACCTTATAGAGGCTGTACAACTGTGTTTTCATCCATGATGACAGCTGTTTGTGCTAACATTCGCCCATTTAACGTAGCTCTTGACGTCAGCGTAATACCGGTCATCGACAAAAGAATTCCTTCAAAATGAGAGTCCGTGCCAATAGTTACCTCACCGGCTACCTGCCAGAAAATATTCTTGGCCTGTGCACCGCCGCTCAGCGTAAAACTCACATCAGAGCTTACGGTTAGGTCTTCAGCAATTTGGAAGATCCACACGGCATTTTCATCACCGGAAATTTCAACATTGGTTGGAGCTATAACGGTATTTGTCCATTTATAAAGGCCAGGTGAAAGTGTTTTTCCGCCAATATCGCCTGTATGCAATTCAAAGAAATCCGGGTTTGATCGACCCGCGGCATCCTCGTAAGCAGTAGCCATATTTTCTACGGCTGTAGTCAGGTTCGAGGGAGTAGGATCGGCCATATCAGCAGCATAAATCCTTCCTGTAACCTGATCTGATGTCGCATAACCTGTTGCATCAGTCTGTGAAAATCCTGTAATATAACTTTCTGCAGCAGGGCTAATTCCCAGATCACCGGTAATGGCTGAGGTTGGATTATTGTTGATCGCTGTTTTAGCCAAAATCACATAGTTGCCGGCTGAACCAAGTTCAACTACATCTAATGGGTCTGTACTTCCTCCCGTTGTAAAACTCCACACTTTATTCTGTGCAAGAGCAATTCCCGTCGCACTTTTAGCTTCTGTAGAAAGAGTTACTGTATAATCAGCAAGTGCATTAAGGGTATTTGTTGCCTTAAAGGTTGCGGTTAGACCGGAAGATTCTACCGTTCCGTCTACATCTGAAGATCCACGTTTTACGGTGAATGTTGATGATGTTATCGTTGCGGGATCCATTGCCTGATCAAAAGTAATAGTAATGGTTTGATTTCGGGCTATGTCCGATTCGTTATCCAGCGGACTGGTAGATTCAATTGTTGGGGCATCCAGATCTTCGTTTGCACTTGTTCCTGAATCGTTGCACCCAATCAGCCCTGCAAAAAGAAACAGAGCTACAAAGAGCGAAATATTGGTAAATTTATTTATTGTTTTCATGTTTTTAATAGTTACCCGGTAAAACGGGTTATTTTGCGTAATTGCAAAGGTGTGACGGTAGATAAATGACTTGGTTACAATAATTTATTGTTACTTAGTCGGTGTCACGACACATAATGCATTTTAACTGAGCAGTAAGTCTTACACTCCGACAGACTTTAGTTACATAATTGATTGTTTTTGGGAGGGCTATAATCTACTCAACATCATTTAGCGATGATCTGGTACTGTTTTCTGATTTTCCCATGACGCTAAAACTTCCATCGGTTTCAAGGACGACTGCTTCTACATCTTCAAACGATAAAATGCCGGACTCCCTGATAGCAGCCATAACCTCCGACTTTGTTACCCGCTGTGATTTCAAGGCATCATTTAAAAACTGTCCCTTATTAAATAAAAGCGTAGGGTTACTTTTAATCAGTCTTCGCACAAAAGAGGTCCGTACCGTAAGCCAGGTGATGATATACTGAAACGTAATTAGAAGCACAAAAGCCAGAACTCCCTCTGAAAGGGTTACATCCTCGATCAGAATTACAGAGGCTAAAATTGAACCCAGTGCAATGGTCATTACAAAATCGAAGGCATTCCATTTCGCCAGGGTACGTTTCCCCGAAATGCGCAGGCTAATTATTAACGCAACATAAGCTATTAACGCCGATACAAATACCTGAAGTAATGCGTGCCAATCTTCAAAAAACATTCTCTCTCTTTTTCGTTATTTAAACCATACAGATGAGCATCAAGCCACAATGGCGACAGATGGTTCAGTTCCTATTAAATTTAAAAAAACTTTAATAGGAATCAACCTTTACGGTTGCCAACCATCAATTTAAATCCTCAAGATTTCCCATTCGTTTTTGCTTCAGCCCCTTAAAAAAATGAGGTCTTAATCCCGTTACTTTTTTAAACTGATTTGATAGATGAGCCACGCTACTATAATGCATTTTGTAGGAAATTTCTGTTAAATTCAGCTCATCATAAAGAAGCAGTTCTTTTACCCTCTCAATTTTATGACGAATGATAAATTGCTGAATTGTAACTCCATTTACTTCCGAAAACATGGTAGACAGGTAGTTATAATCTTTACCCACTTTTTCGCTGATGAAATCCGAATAGTTCACTTTCGGCACCTCTTCAGAATGGTGAATCATTTCAATAATAACCGTCTTTACCTTATCAACCAAAATCATCCGTTTGTCATCTAACAGCTCCAAACCTGATTCAGCAAGCCTTGCCCGTAAATACTCACGTTGCTCTTCAGTAATATCCTCTAAGAGCTCAACCATTCCAAGATCTACATTCACATAGAGCAGCCCCATATCATCCAGCTCTTTTCTCACTAATTTCTTGCACCGCAGGCTCACCATGTATTTGATGTATAATTTCATAGAACTATGAATTTTTTAACGGAGATTTTTTACTACGTGTCAATATACCAAATATTGACGTCATGCCGGCACTAACTCCGGGATAAACTCCCCGCCAGCATTTCAGCAATTTTCATCCACTTTGCTTTATTTTCAAACCAGAATTTTTGGTTTACCTCCAATTCAATACCCAAATACTCCTCGTTTAAAAACTTGTTCCGCAAAGAAGTAGTAAATCCATCCGCCGAACCCTTATAAGGTTGATTCATTCTCATCTTGAATTTTGGCGCCACCAATTTCACCCGCTTTTTCCATTCCCTGCAAAACTCCTGTTCATCCTTCCGTTTTGGATCGTACAAAAGTCCAATATCCACCGATCTGTTTACCCCTTTCAAAACTGGCGTAAATGTATGCACGCTAATATGAACCACTCGGTTTGATGATATCATCTTTTGAATGACTTCCCTTACACGATTTCTATAGGGAGTCCAATATTGCTGAACCAGTTGTTCTTTTTCTGATTTGGTTCGCTTCTTGGTGAATTCCGAAAAGAGCGATTGATGATGGAGTGACCGATTTGGCTCAATTAATAGACGACTCCACGGATAATGATGAAGCGTTGCGTCCAACTCATTAGCTATCGTTTCTGCCAACTGAAGCGCGCCCGGATCCCATCCGCGATGCGTTTCCAAAACCGCAGCAGAATTTTCAAACAAAAACGCCCACTCCTCCGGCAAGGCATTCGTTGCATGCTCGCAGGTGATCAGGAACTTGGTTGGTTTATGTAGCATAGTTACATTTTGTGTTAGTAATTGAGTCGTCTACGTATCCCGAAGCTCCCGCTTCGGCACCAATACTGGAATATCATTTTACCCGAGGTCTCTCGGACGAGGACGTCCGAACTACGTAACCCCAACTTCCTATTCTGGGAAGCGATATTTCACTTCATCAAAAACATATCTCCGTTTTTTAAACACGTACATAAATCCCCATAAACCCCTTTCAGATCTTCCTCCGAAAAATTATCAGGCAATGCGTTTAAAATTCGTCTCGCAAGAGGACCATGCTCAAAAATAATGTTTAACACTTTTTGTGATTCATCATCAATCATTCCGTAAGAATTTACTTGATCAAACAAATACTGCCAGATTTCACCGGCTTCCATTTTGGGCTGATCAATTCCAAAAAGCGTAAGGAATTCTTCATTGTTAATGATTGCTCGCTCTCCATCTTTTACGGTGGACATCAGAATCTCATACAGATAAATTTCACTCCACGTTTTTTGCTCAGACCGTTTGGACCATTTTTCTTCAGTCAGCATTTTGGTAACCGCAACAAACAGCTGCAAAATGGCAATATCTGCTTTTGGGCACTCCTGAATATCCATCACACGAATTTCAATAGCGCCACGATCAAACCGCGCCATCACCCCGCGAGAATTCAGCCACTCATCCTGCAAAATTCCCTCGGGATCGTGAGATGCAATATCCCTGTACATCGGCTCAAAAATGGAGCTGTAATAATCATCTCGTGTAAAAACCCGCTCAGGAATAATGCGTCCCGTCACAAATGGAATTTTTGATGAATTAGTCCGATAAACCTCCATTCTGTAATTTAAAAACGGTTTTTTCTCGCTATCCGCAATGGGTGAACTCGCCGAAAGTGCCGGTAACAGGGGAGTAAGAATCCGAAGTGCTGCACAAAGTTTTTCAAACTCTTCATCGCCATCAAACGGAAGATTCAGATGCGTACTCTGCAAGTTTGCCCAACCGTGTCCGCGGCAGTCGAAAATTCTGTTGTAGGCGTTATAAATGGGGTTGTTTTCGTGCGGCCAGATTTTCATCTCCGAAAACGGATCCATCCACGGATGCATAGCGCCCGGCATCAGTTTTGCGTTCAGCGTTTCAAGCTTTCTGTTTACCTCTTGAATCTCATTTTGAAAGTCTGCTCCCAATCCTTCCAGAGTTACAGCAGGCCCATCGCTTTTAATTTCAATCACATGAAGCACCAATTCATTACTCCAGGCAAACGGACCACGTGAATGTTCATTCACAATCTCGCCGGCAACCGATTCGAGCAGTTTATCAGATATCGGCAACACAGAAAGCGAATCGCGATCCACAATCATGTATTCCATTTCCACACCGTAACCATCAAACAGATGCAGGGGACGTTTTTGCTGAATGTTCACTTCACCCCCCGTACTTTCTTCCGTTCAATCCTATTCATAACCTCTTTCATTATGCTCAAATAGAGCTCCTCTTTCAGCAGCTGATCTTCAAAACCGGAATCTATACTTGGGTTGTCGTTGATTTCTATCACGTATACCTTTCCGTCAATTTCTTTGATGTCTACGCCGTAAAGTCCGTTTCCAATTAAGTTTGCAGCTTTGAGCGCGGTTTCTACCACCTGTTTTGGCGCATCATTCACCGGCACCGTATCTGCTTTTCCCGCGTGCGTTTTTCCATCGGCCCGTTCATAAATCTGCCAGTGTTTTCTCGCCATATAATATCTGCACACATACAACACCTGCTGATTTAAAATCCCCACCCGCCAGTCGAACGTTGTGGGGATAAATTCCTGCGCGATCAGCAGATCCGATTTTTCAAACAGCTCATCCGTTTGCGTTTCAAATTCTTCGGCATTATCCACCTTAACCACGCCCACTGAAAACGAACTGTCGGGCTGCTTTAAAATACAGGGAAATCCCAGTGCCTCCTCAACAGTATCCTTGTTATCCGGACTGATAATCAGCGTTTTTGGTGCCGGTATTTTGTTTCTGATCAGCAATTCTGCCAGGTATACTTTGTTGGTACATTTCAGGATCGACTCGGGGTCATCAATCACAACCAATCCTTCGGCTGCCGCCCGGCGTGCCATTCGGTAGGTATGATGGTTTACACTCGTGGTTTCACGGATGAACAGAGCGTCAAATTCGTTGAGTCTGGCGCTGTCTTCGCGGGTGATGAGCTCCGTATAAAAGTCCAGTGATTCAGCCGCGCGGATAAACCGCTGAATAGCCTTTTCATCACTCGGGGGCATTTTTTCATCCGGATTAACTAAAATGGCTAGATCAAATCGTGACTCTTTTGGCGTAGATTTAGTGCTTCGTTTTCTGAAATATTCCTGAGCTGCTCCCACCACAAAATCGTGATGACTTGGCGGGATTTCACTTCCCGCTATGTGACTGATCGACTTAAAAAGCCAGTCGCCATCTTTCCGTACAAATTCAGCGCGAAGCAGCGGCGCCTGAAAATGCTGAAACAACCGGTGGCAAAGTCTGTCGTACCGATGCGCCATATTTTTCCCAAAATAGATACTCAGCGTAAACTGATCTGCCTTGATGGGTTTCAGGCTCGATTGCATCAGATTTTCCAATTCGTCTGAAACAATGCGCACCATAGATTGCGATTTCAAATCCTGCATGGCCAGCACGCCGGGAATAGGTTTATGCTCACGAGCCGATGCCAACAGGGACACATAATATCCGATGGTTTGATAGCGATAGCTTTTGCAAAGATTATAAATCTTTACATTTCTTAGTGTGGAGTATTTCTCCCCTGCAAGATAATCCCGTGCCTGAACCACATCAACACCGGGAATTTTAAGGGGCCAGTTTTTAGGATTGTTAACAACGACGATATGTTTCATTTCACTCTCTTAGGTTTTTTCGGTGTGATGATGATCAGGTTCGCATCATACGTAACTATCCCCAGCAAAATAGCATTTATCACCCGATCGATACTTACTTCGTAAAATTGTCCCTCACTTATAGGATTCGACATCAACGGGTCGGCCACGGAAACCATGCGCGTTTCGCGGTTATAGCCGTGCAACACCACAAAATGGCCGGTGGGTTCACCCCGAATATCATCATAATCCTGATTGGGTCCATATTCCCGCATACTGCGATATAAAAAAGTGGCGCTTAACCCAACAATAATCGGCTGATCTTTTTTGAGATACCGCCTTAAAATTCCTGATCGCAAATCCTCAAACTTCAGCTTTCCGCCAAGTTCTAAAAACTGATGGTACGCTTCAATTGCAGTTCGTAGTTTTTCATCCTTTTTGAAAGAAATTTGCTCCATCATTTTCTTTTTCAGCTCATCTTTATCCAGATCGAACCAGCTGGGATCGAACACCTGCAAATTATAGGTATAAATGGTGGCATCGAATCCACGATGCAGGGCATCCACCGCCAGCAGTGAACCAAACGTACCGCCGTTCTCAAACTGAAGAACATCCAAAATGACGGAACTCATCTCCACCGGGTGTTTGTAATACTCATAAACCGCATGAAGACAAGTGGGGCCGCAAGTGGTTTCATCCGGCTGCGGTTTGATGGGGACAGAAAGTTTCATTTAGATACCAAAAGAAGTGAAGAATTACGGCCACAATTATTGACCGAAACAGTACATAAATTAAGAATAATTCTGATTGTTTTATTTATGGTTGAGAAAGATTTTTTAGGGATAATTTCATCCTTATTAAGGACGTTTTAGCTAAACAATTCATACATCCTGTTTAAGACTTTCAGCCTTCGGTTTTTTCTCTCCATTCGTTTCCTATGGCGATGCCATAAGTTGGGTTATTTCAGTCTTTTAGCCTGATTTTATTAAATTTTTCCATTCTTAAATCATGTGTTTATTAAGGTTGAATAATTGAATTTAGGGCTTACTAACCAAGGCTGAAAGCTTTGCCTAACTCAGCCCGGAGCAGCGCTCCGGGTAAAAGCATTGACAGATCCCATCAGTCTGAAAGACTGAAATAGATGGAACTCTTTAGCCTTACCAAAATTATTTTTAGCCTCCCAAACTTAAAAACCGCAAGATTCGGATTTTATAACTCCTAAAATGTTTCGACATTTAGGCTATGGAACTGGATCATCAAACCGAACAGAACAACCTGAATTACCGGCGAATTGCCCGGGCGATTGAATTTATCGAAAGTAACTTCAAGGATCAGCCCTCATTGGATGAGATTGCCGCGAGTGTACACCTGAGTCCGCACCATTTTCAGCGGTTGTTTACCGAGTGGGCGGGAACAAGTCCTAAAAAATTCCTGCAATTCATCACGGCTCAATACGCTAAGAGTTTGTTAACGGAAAATAACCAAGCCACGCTGTTTGATGCAGCCCATCAAACCGGACTTTCCGGCACAAGCCGGCTCCATGATTTATTCGTTTCTGTGGAGGGAATGAGTCCTTCAGAGTTCAAACAAGGCGGGAAAAATCTCGCCATCAACTACAGTTTTGCGGGGAGTCCGTTTGGGAAGATTTTAGTAGCTTCTACCGAAAAAGGAGTCTGTTTTATGGCTTTTGTTGAGGATGAGCATCAAGCCTTAGATGACCTGAAAATGAAGTTTCCCAATGCAACATTTCAACTTAATTCAGACGATCATCAACAAAACGCACTATCCATTTTTCGTCACGACCGAAGCCGCTTGCCAGACATCAAACTTCACCTAAAAGGAACTCCTTTTCAGCTGAACGTGTGGGAAGCGCTGCTGAAAATTCCAATGGGGAAATTATCAACCTATGGGAGAATTGCGGAAAGTATTGAAAATCCACGGGCATCAAGAGCAGTGGGGTCGGCTATTGGAAGGAACCCGGTTGCCTATTTAATACCGTGCCACAGGGTGATTCAATCCACCGGAAAATTTGGCGGATATATGTGGGGGGCAACCCGAAAAGCGGTTATGATTGGCTGGGAAGGAGTCCGGTCTGTTAAGAGATAGTTTGCCGTTGGCAACATCAAAAAATCATTACTGTGCTGATGTAAATCATGCAAGTCATTTTTAGCTAAATGTAACGCCTCTCTTCTTATGTTTATAAATATTAAAGGGTAAACTTTTGTTCCTAATTAAATTACAATCAAGAGATTATTAGTTGCCAACAGATTAAAAAATAACCTGAACCAAAAAGACTATTCTTATGGTTAATGTAATAGAATTTAACCCTTACGAACACAAGCCTGAGAAATCCGTTTCATGGAGGGCTGTTTTTGCCGGTACACTTACTGTTTTATCTATTTTATTAATCCTGAACCTTATTGGCCTTTGGATAGGTTTGGGAACCATCAATCCATCAGAAGAAACAAACCCTTTGAGTGGCGTAGGAATTGGGAGTATTATTTGGTGGGTACTCAGTAATTTAATTGCTCTTTTTGCGGGTGGATTTGTAGCTGCCCGGGCAGGTGTCTCTTTTACGGATGTAAGTGGGGTTTTACAGGGAATTTTGACGTGGGCTTTGTATACAATTCTTTCTGCATGGTTGTTAACTACCGTGGTTGGTAACATTATCTCGGGGGTGGGGAGTGCAGTAGGCGGCGTATTAAGTACTACGGGTGAAACTGTTGGTGACAGAGTGAGCTCCGTAATTGAAGATCAGGCAGAACAGCTAAATGTTACCCTTGAGGAAGCAAGAGAAGAGTTTAATGCGTTACTTGACGATGCAGACAGGGAAGAAATACAAGAAGAATTTAATATTGAGCAAATTTTCAGAGACCCCAGAAATGTACTGGAAAATACGTTTGATGCAGTAGACCGCGATGCCCTGATAAATGTTTTGGTTGAACGTACCGACATGAATGAAAATGAGGCCCAACAAGCGGTGGATGAACTCCTTGCTGATTATGAAAATTTGAGAGCTGAGGCAGAAGAGTTTCTTGCCGAAGCGGAGGAAACAGCCAGAGAACAAGCTGAACAGGCAGCCGATGCCGTATCTTCTGCATCTATTTATTTAGCTATTGCACTTATTCTTGGGGTTATTGCCGCAGCATTTGGTGGACTTGCCGGTGTTAAAAATTTGCGGGATGATTATGAAAATAACTACTTCTATTCCGAGAAGAATGTTAAAAACGTATAGTGGTTTGATCTAATCATCTCCATCAAAACAGAACTGTAAATCATATAACAGAATTACACTTTTGTGTAATGCCCATCTCCTTATACCTATACAAATTTATAAGTCATTCGTTCACTAAACTAAGAGTGAATAAATGGGATTTATCTTTAGTGCAGGAAAAAACGCCTGCTCAAGAATTATTGAGAGAAAGCGTGCTGAACAATCAACTATTTCGATCGCCATTAGTGCCTTTGCTTGAGCGTTTATAAAATTAATCACAAGAGATAACACTCAATAACCATTCGTTTTGAACTTTAGTGGAAAACCCTTTCCAACCTTAAACTATTATGACAATGCAAACCGAACCAGTCACCGATTTAAAAAAGAAATTAAAGACAAACGGAGTTTCCTCTAAAAGAGTAGTGCAAAACTCTAAACTTATGGCTCTTTTTGAAGATCAGCTTAAAGATATTTTATGGACAGAAAAGGAGCTGATAAAATCCATTCCAAGAATGATATCACTGGCTGCATCAGTCGAGTTAATAGAGGCTTTAACATCACACCTTGAACAAACTAAAGAACAAGTATCGCGGCTGGCCCAGGTTTTTAGAAACGTTGAAATAAAACCATCAACTCAAAAGTGTGAAGCAATGGAAGGGCTAATAGCAGAGGCTACAAAAATGTTGGAAGATTGCGAGAAAGGGCCTTGGTGTGATGCCAATATTATAGCGGCAGCTCAAAAAATTGATCATTACGAAATTGCCACTTATGGCACCCTTATTGAGTTAGCAAATACAATGGGTTTATTAGACGCCGCCAAACTGCTTGAACTGACTTTAAAGGAGGAAAAATCATCCGATAACATTTTAACTTTGGTAGCCAGAGAGTATGTAAACGTTGATGTAGCAGCTATACGTGGCTAATATTTTATAAAAACTAAAACTACAACGTAATGAGTGATTTTTGGAAGGGGCTTTTAACAGCAGCGGCTGTAATGAAATTTGGAGGTGGCTGTTTGGGCACAATTTTAATAATTCTGTTGATATGGCTTTTATTTGGATAGCAGATAAAGTCCTCAACTAATACATCTACAGTATAAACAGTTAATATAAACTCAAAAAGATCAATTGAAATGGATAGAGAAAAAGATCGAAACAAAGGAAATGTACAGGACGTTCGTGACCCTAAAAGGAGCAATGTTAATGATGAAAAAGCAATGGTAACCGGAATGTTTAACGACCGGGAAAGTTCTGAAAGTGCTTATAACACATTAGATGAACGAGGATACACCAACGAAGAAATCAACGTGGTAATGTCGAAGGAAACCCGGGATAAGTATTTCTCAGGTGACCAAGAAGAGTCTAAAGTTGGGAACAAAGCGGCAGAGGGAACGGGAGTTGGATCTGCGGTGGGTGGAACTTTAGGGGCCATAACAGGAGCTATTGCAGCTGTGGGGACCAGTATAGCTATTCCCGGATTGGGACTTGTTGTAGCCGGTCCTGTAGCGGCAGGATTAGCAGGCGCAGGTGCCGGGGGATTAACCGGTGGCATTATCGGCGCATTGGTCGGCTGGGGAATCCCCGAAGAAAAAGCAAAAATGTATGAAGAAGGGATAAAAGATGGCAAAATCGTTTTAGGTGTAGAGCCTAAAAGTGAAGAGGATGCAAAATTTATCGAAGAGAAGTGGCGCGATTATGATGCACACGAAGTTCACAGATAAGCATTTAGACACGGGGTGATAAATGATCATCCCGTGCATTTATCATTTAATTAAAGAGAATTATCATGGGAAAATCAGAAGTAATTGACATACTAAATGAACTTGTTGTAGTTAACAACGATAGAATTGAAGGATATGAAACCGCATCAGAAATTTCGGGTGAAATAGAATTGAAAAATATGTTTGCAGAATTTGCTCAAACCAGTCACAAATGTAAACGCGAACTGATGGAGGTAGTATTAAGCTTGGGTGGCAGCATGGCAACAGGAACAAAAACAACCGGAAAGTTTTTCCGGGCATGGATAGAGGTTAAATCAGCGCTTATCGAAAAGGATAGAAAAACCGTGTTGGAGTCTTGCGGATATGGCGAAGAAAAAGCCCTGGAAACATATAGAGAAGCGATAAGAGAAGAAGCACAGCATTTAACAACAGAACAGCAAACAATTATTGGTGCTCAATATGCGTCTATTAAGTCAGATTATGAAAGACTCAAGTCTATGAACAGAACCTTGGAAATAGCTTAACCCTTTTTAATCCTAAAACCCAGACCCGGAAGAGTTGTCCCATCCTCTTTCGGGTTTTTTTATGATTGTCCTGGTTTCAATTACGTTCAACGACAGAATGAATTAAATTACTGTCGAAATCATTTACATATATGTGCCCGTTTATTTTAAGTCAATGGAGTCAGTGTCATTTTACATTCCCAATTTGAATACAAATTGTAACTTTCACTTCTATGAAGACATTTAAAAGCATTAATCCTTACAACAGAAAAGAAATTGCATCATATACCGAAACAAGTGAAAACGATCTCGATAAAATAATAGACAAATCAAAATCTGCTTTTGAATCCTGGAGGCATGTTTCTATAACCGATCGCTCTGCCTTATTGCTAAAGGTGGCTGATGTTTTAAAAACAAATATTGATAAATATGCCGAAACCATGACCCTGGAAATGGGAAAGCCCATTAGCGAGGCAAAAGGAGAAATTAAAAAGTGCGCCTGGGTTTCCGAATATTATGCAGAAAATGCTGAACGGTTTTTGGATGATGAAATGATTGAAACGGATGCTTCAAAAAGTTTTATTCGGCATGAACCCATTGGAACCGTTCTGGCAATTATGCCCTGGAACTTTCCCTTTTGGCAGGTATTTCGTTTTGCGGCCCCAACCGTTACGGCAGGAAACACCGCGCTTTTAAAACACGCGTCTAACGTTTGTGGTTGTGCTATACATATAGAGGAAATCTTTAAAGAAGCCGGTTATCCCGATGGGGTTTTTCAAAATTTAATTATAGGTCACGAAAAAACTGAACAGGTAATTGCGCATGATGCTGTTCGGGCAGTAACGCTAACCGGAAGCGAAAAAGCGGGGAGATCTGTTGGCAGCCTTGCTGGTAAATACCTAAAAAAATCAGTTCTTGAATTAGGTGGAAGTAATGCTTTTATAGTGATGGAAGACGCCGATATCGAAGACGCAATAGAAACGGGCGTGAATGCACGGATGATGAATACCGGACAAAGCTGTATCGCCGCAAAACGATTTATTTTGGTAGGAGATACGTATGATAAATTTCTGCCCGGTTTTCTTGAAAAAGTGAACGCAATCCAAAAAGGAGATCCTATGGATGAATCTACAGAAATCGGCCCTCTTGCAAGGAAGGATTTGGCTGATGAGCTTCATCAACAAATGAAAAAATCTTTGGAGATGGGAGCAAAATTGGAAACCGGCGGTGTGCAGGATAATGCTTTTTATGAACCCACGGTTCTCAGTAATGTACAACCGGGAATGCCGGCTTTTGATGAAGAAACGTTTGGCCCAATGGCAGCCATCATAAAAGCGAAAGATGCTAATGAAGCCTACAAACTTGCGTCTATGTCGGGGTACGGACTTGGGATTACCGTTTTTACAAGCGATACTGAAACCGCTCAGCGCCATATAAACAAAGCACCGGATGGTGCATTTTTTATTAATGAATTGGTAAAATCCGATCCCCGTTTACCCTTTGGTGGAACCAAAAATTCGGGATATGGACGCGAACTTTCCCGTGAGGGAATTCATGAATTTATCAACAAAAAAACGGTTTATATCAAGTAGGAGAAAATACGTTTCCCAAAAAACCATACATATTTAAACCCTATTCATTATGAGAAAACACACCGCATTATTCACAATACTCTTTTTAAGCATCTTTCTTTGCTTGCAAACAAAAACTGTAAAAGCGCAGGCTGATACGGATAACGGCGGTAATTTTGGGGTTGGCTTTATGGCCGGGGAACCGACAGGGGTATCCATCAAAAACTGGAACAATGAATTTACTGCGATTGGAATTGGGGCAGCATGGTCACTTACCGGAAGAAATGAAGCCCTTCATTTACATTTGGATTATCTGGCTCACTCTTGGTTTGAAGAAGTAGAAAACCGGGGACTCAACTTTTACTACGGACTTGGAGTGCGCACCATTTTCGCTGATGATCCCAAAATAGGCGCCCGAATTCCAATCGGCCTAAACTATGTTTTCCAAAGCGTCCCGTTTGATCTGTTTGTTGAAGCAGTACCCATTTTAGATTTTACACCGGATGTAGAATTTGCCGGTAATGGCGCCTTTGGTATTCGCTACTATTTTTAAATAATGGTTTATCCTAATCTTCGAAGGAAATCACAAACCGGGTTCCTTCATTGATTTCACTTTCAACGTCTATTGTACCCCCAAAGCTTGTGATGTGATTATGCACGAGGTACAAACCAACTCCCTTGCTATCTTTATGGGTATGAAAGGTTTGATTCATCCCAAAAATCTTCCCTTTTGCTTGTTCCATTTCAAAACCCCGGCCATTGTCTTCAATAATCAATCGGATTGTTCCATCTTGTTTTTCGGTATAAATGGAAATTTCCGGTGAAATATCCGGCTGGGAATATTTAATGGAGTTGCTTATTAAGTTTAAAAACACGCTTTCCATATGCGAATTGTTAAAGTTGATTTTTTCAACCTTCGAAAAATCAACTCGTATTGTGGTTTGTGTTGTTTCAATCAATGATGAAATGGATTGGGTTACTTTCTTCAATATCTCGTCCAGAAAAACTTCTTCAACTTTTTTTCGTTCATTTACTTTTTCGCTTAACAAATCAACATACGTATTCAGTGATTCTTTTAAGTCTTCTCCTGTTTTTTTTAGCAGCTCCAAAAGTTTTACCGTCTCTTGATCGCTAATTTTAGAAACATCCAGCAAATCAAATATCATCAACAAACTTCCCAAAGGGGATCGTAAATCATGCGATGTAGTTAAAGACAATTGTTTCAACTCCTGATTCAAAGAAGTAATTTTTTCCATCAATACCAGTCGTTCAACTTCTAATCGTTTTTTATGTGTGATGTCTTTTGCGATTGCGAATACCAGCTCATCTTTTCCTACCGGATGGGAGGTCCAGGCCAACCAAACAATTTCGCCGCCTTTTGTTACATACCTGTTTTCGAAATTAAAAAGTGTGTTCGATTTTTTGACATAATTGCGGGATTTGGTTGTATTCTCTCTGTCATCTTCATAAACAAAATCCTCAATTCTCCGAGAGTATAACTCTTCCTTAGTATATCCGAGAACGTTACATACTGTAGAATTTACTTTCTTAAAAAATCCATCATAGCCTGCAATACAAACCAGGTCCTTGGAGAGTTCGAAGAAAAGTTCATAATTAAAATCAGTTCCCTTCATGTAAGCGAGGCATTTAGTTATCAGTACGGTTGAGAAGATTTAATATAGATAATTGTTATAGTAGTCTGCTAAATTACTTTACAACCTGAGTTCTATTAATAGAAAAACACATAAAAAGTCTCCCCTAACAAGGGGAGATTTAGAGGGGTGTTCACTGTATTTTGCGATATTCTGATGAACATCCCCCTGTTTCCCCCTTTTTTAAGGGGGACTTCCAATTAAATAATTTATTAATCGAACTCAGGTTTACAGTATTCATTTTTTTTGATGATTATAAGAAATAACAAAGGCGGCTCTCTTTTCAGAAAACCGCCTCTATAAAATTGTGATTATTTTAACTTCTACTCTTAAAAATTAGTTTGTTGATGCCCCGCTGATGGTATCACCAAAGAATACGGCGTTCATCAGCAGCTTATTTGTACCAAACCAAAATGCCCGAAATGCCGGATTATCAACAAAATTAATAACCTTGCCACCCCCGTGACTACTAACAATAATGGATGCGGTATTTCCAATAATTTCGAGGTTTTCTTCTGAAATGTAGCCGCTTGCCAGTGGGTTTTCTGTATATCGAACTGGCGTTGCGTATGGGTTTTCCGGGATTTTCATCATCGTATTGGAATTACGGAAAAGGGTAATTTCCTCCCTGTTATATCCATATCCAAGAGGATGGGTAAGATCCAGCTCACCATGAAAAATAGATCCGCCAATTACCTGAGCTCCACGTGCATTGGCCAACTCAGCATAGCTTCTGCGAGTTTCGGTATCTTCAGGCCGATCAACAAATTCTATGCTTGAAAGTTCGTTATTCACTCCCCAGTTAATTGCTGATTTGTTGAGAATTAAGGTTCCGCCACTGCTCACCCAGTTCTTAATTTTATCTACGTTTGATGCGGAAAGATCATTATAACTTCCCTGTACCATTATCAATACGTTGTACTCATTCAGGTCGGTTCTTCTTAAACGATCTTTTTCAACGATTGAAAGAGGCATGTGGAATCGCTGATCAAACAGATGCCAGATTTCTCCCACATCATAACTGCTTACACCGGAACCCCCTAAAATTGCTGTCGATGGTTTTTCGATGGGTTCCATACTTGGACTTCCAAGATCAATTCCCGATGGACTGAGTCCTCCATCAATGCTGTAAATTTTTACGCCATCTTCCCGGGCGGCTTCTTGCATCATCGAATAAATCTCTTCCTCACTTACATCCTGGGTTCCCAGTTCTACAAGAATGGTTCCGTAATCAAACATTTTCAAACCGCGGGCGGTCATTGCCTCAAAGGTTTTTGTAGCAACTTTTGTGCGAACTCCCGCATCCTGTAATCTATATAAGGTTCGGGGCGTGTAATATTCATCCCACTCAAACAGATAAACATTCTGGCTGCGTCCGCCAACCAATTCCCCTTTGGGAAATTCGGGTTTTTCTATCCGTTCGCCCAGTAATGAACTTCCAAACTCACTCTGACTCAATTCCGCAAACGGCAGATTGAAAGAATAGGGGAGTGTCCATGTAGAAATATCATAAAAGATGCTGTCGGCAAATTCTGTTCGTCGCTCAAACATTCCTTTAATAAACTTGTATTGTGTCTGCTCCATAGGAATTACCAGCGCTTCGCCTCTTTTAAACTCATTTCCGTCGGCTTCGATATCTTCATCCAGCGTATAAAATTCCAGATCGTGAAAACTGAGCAGATCAGCGAGATGCCAGGTTCGGGCTCTGTCGTTGTGATCGCCCACCACAATTCCTTTTATGGATGAATTTGCAGCTTCCTCACGTGCTTCCACATAAAAAGTTCTCATGTGATCCAGCAAATCTTCCCGAAGTTCATACGACCCCTTAAGAGAAGAAAAAGAAGCTGTCACCTGATTTAAGATTGTTTTCGGAAATTTAAGAACTCCATGAACGCTTTCCTGAGCGTGTCCGCGCGAACTGGCCTGTTCAAACAAAATGCCAATCGTACCAAAAACATCCGGGTAGGTAGACCCTTTTCCATAGTAAAAATCATCAAACCCTTCGCGAGTGTAGTATGTCTGCTGAATTTCATCAAGGAATTCGGCGTGATATTCTCCCAAAGCCATGGTTAAATCCTGATTTCGTTGCGGGGTCAGCGGATGAGTCCGTGCAGGAACTCCCGGCTGAAAAAAGAAGGTAGAATTGGTTCCCATTTCGTGAAAGTCTGTCAATACATTGGGCAGCCATTCGTGATACATGGTAATTCTGCCACGGCTTGATGGGTGCTGCACCGGCATCCAATCTCGGTTTAAATCGAACCAATAATGATTGGTTCGTCCACCCGGCCACGATTCGCTAAATTCACGGCTATTGGAATCCGTAACCGTTCCGTTGATACTTTTATGCTGATTTGCCCATGTAGAAAAACGCTGAAGCCCATCAGGGTTCACACTCGGATCAAGCAAAACAACTGTGTTACTCAGCATTTCCTCAATTTCATCTCCCTGCGCAGCTGCCAAATGATACGCAACTACCAAAGACGCATTTGAACCACTTGGCTCATTTCCATGCACACTATAACCCATATTTATAATCACAGGCATTTCACTCAAATCAAGATTTTCTGATTGATCGGGATCTTTCAGCATTAAATGATTTTCTTTGATGCGATCAATAGAGGATTGATTTTCCGGTGAAGTAATGGTTAGCATTACAATCGGACGATCTTCGTGCGTTTTTGCGTGCTCTATGATAGTTACCCGATCTGATGCTTCTGCAACAGCTCGCATATAATAAACAAGCTTATCGTGAGTAACATGCCACTCGCCAACTTCATGGCCAATAACTTCGGCCGGGGTTGGAATGGATTCATCGTATGTAACATCATCCGGTAAATAATAGTCCAGCGTTACCTGAGCCATTGCAGATGCAGAAAACAGAAGAGCAAAAAGAGAGCTTAACAGTAAACTTTTTTTCATGTGTATTAGGTTGATTAAAAAATGATAGAGCAATTATGACTTTTGGAAGATATCATTGCCTCCCAACAATCAAAAAAGAGTCTTTTTCGTAGAGTTGTAAGAACCTACTGCAGAAAAATGAAAAAATCTGTGAATAATAGTACATCAAAAAAAGAAAGCCCCCTGCTTTCGCAAAAGACTTTCTTTAAGGGCAGAAACCTATGGCCACCCAAATACATATATTTAAAAACGAAACTCTGCTGCTACAGTCGCTTTAATGGGCATTTCGTCTTTTGGTAAAATGTAAACCTTGCTTCCGGTTTCTCTGCCTTTGGACGCCAGCCAATTCAGCAGATCCACATCATCTTTATTTGGCGAGTCAGTAAAGTGCACCTCATGAGTGGAATCATCATACCGCCCCCAGCGACTTTCGCCCTGTGAGATAAAAATGGTTTTAGATTTCCCCATTACGGTCGACTCTACAATTTTTGCCAAATTATTGGATACCTTCTGATTATCCTTTTCAGAAAACTGTTCCAGCGAACTGTACATATCTTTCAGGAAATAAGTTTTAATCTCTTTCCAGCCCTCATCCTTTAGCTGCATACCGCTAAGCTCATCAGGATTTCCGGTTAATGCGCGATCAACCACTCGATTGTAGTTATTGATCTTTTTATAAAACGACAGATTATCCTCCAGCCCAATCAACACAAGGGGCTCATTTCTTTGATTTAGCTCTTTGGTTATCTCTTTTTCCAGCTCTCTAAAGTATTGTTCTACAACAACCTTTTTATCTTCTTCTCCACCGCCGTGTCCAAAAAACATAGCATCCATGCCTTCTGCACCGGTGTGAAACTGCAACTCTTTTTCCGGAGTTTCTTCCAGATATTCGGTGACTCCTTTAGGGGTATCAGCCGGTGTAATATCTGTTACTTCGTTCCGCGTACAGTGCAGTAACCTTGGGTTTTTACGACTTACCGCCAGTACACTATAGGTTCCATCCATGCTCACCATGGGTAGCAACGGCGTGATTAAAAAATGGCTGTTTAAATATGCTTTTTCCTCTATTGGATAAGGCACTTTAAAGTATTCAAAATAATTTTTCGCTACGTAAACCACCAATCCGTAATCTTGGTGTGTCCAAAATCTTGGTTGATTTAACAGTTCCGAAGCTTCGCTCATAAACTCTTCTGCTTCGGCTTGTTTCATACCTCTGTTTTTCAGCTCCTCTATCGTTTCACCAATCAGATTTTTAAATCGAATGGGATCTTGTTTTATTTCTTCTCCTTTTTTATGTGTGGGTAGTGTTATTGTTACCAACGGATTACCGTTTTTCTCAAGAATTGAATCTACTGTTTTTTCACTTACCATCTTTACCTCTTGTAGGTCTTAATGTTATGGATTCATCTTTCTTATTACTATAAATAAAACATTGTTATAATGGTTCCAATTAATCTTTTTAAGATATGTTTCCAAACAACAATAAGTGGATCGGTATAAAGCAAAGCCTTGGGCCGGGTTTAATTATGGCAGCGGCGGCAATTGGGGTTTCTCATCTGGTGCAGTCGACCCGCGCAGGCGCTGAATTTGGCTTTGCCCTGATATGGGCGGTTTTGCTTGCCAACCTTTTTAAATACCCTTTTTTAGAATTTGGTCCCCGCTATGCCATAGCTACCGGCAAAAATATGGTACATGGATATGCAAAAATGAGTCCCTGGGCTCTGTGGATTTTCATCCTGTTTACCGTCGGAACCATGTTTGCCATTCTCGCAGCCGTTACTATTGTTACCGCAAGTCTTGCTTCACAGCTTACAGGAATTTCTCTTTCCCTTCCAATATGGAGCGCAATTATATTGGTGATTTGTGGTGGCCTCCTTTTTCGCGACAGCTACTCTATTCTTGATGGCATCATCAAATTTTTCATGGCAATTTTAGCCCTTTCTACCCTCGTAGCTGTTGGTGCTGCGCTTTTCCAGGGCGGAGTTCACACCGTGGCGGAGTTTCCCGCCGCCGAAATCTGGACCGTTTCCGGCATTGCCTTTATGATTGCACTTATGGGCTGGATGCCTATTCCCATTGATGCCTCGGTGTGGCATTCTATGTGGACCCTCGAGCGCATCAAACAGACAAACTATTCGCCAAAACTGAAAGAATCCCTTCTCGATTTCAATATCGGATATATTGGCGCTGCTCTTTTTGCCCTCTGTTTTTTACTTCTCGGGGCACTTGTGATGTATGGTTCCGGGGAATCGTTTGCATCCAGCGGTGCCGTTTTTGCCCAACAACTGATCAATCTCTTTACACTAAGTTTGGGCGATTGGACATATACGGTAATTATTATCTGTGCGTTCTCCACCATGTTTAGCACCACATTTACCGTGGCAGATACCTACCCCAGAGTGTGTAATGAGTTTTTATCTGTTTTGTTGGATGATCCTAAAACCGATCTCCGAAAACGCCGTTATCCTTTTTTATTGGTTGGAATTAGTATCTGTTCCTTAATATTTCTGTTTCTTTTGGGTGATCAATTCCGTCTCCTGATTGATTTGGCAACAACACTATCATTTTTAACCGCCCCAATTTTGGCTTTCATCAACTACCGGCTGATTTTTCATTCTGATGTTGAACCTGAATTTATTCCCAAACCCTGGCTAAAATGGCTGGCTATTTCCGGTATTGTTTTTCTATCAGGATTTGCACTCTTTTATCTGTATTGGTTGATCCGATTTTAACAAAGTTTTGATTTATGAAGTCTTTTTTTCTCACACTTCTGTTCCTTCTTTTTCCTTTGGCTGATGCATTTTCGCAAGTGTATTCAACCCAATATCGTCCACCCAATCAAAATTGGCAGGAATTAAAGTCAGAGCGATTCCGCGTAATCTACCCGGAAAAATATCACGACCTCGCCGCACAAACTCTCGCTATTCTTGAAATGGAATACGAAGATATTCAGGAATTAGTGGGAGGGGAGCTAACTAATTTCCCGGTTATCCTCAACCCTGAAAATGATCGTGGAAACGGGTTTGTATCACCTTTTAATTTTCGATCCGAAATTGAAATTGCTCCGCTAAAAGGAAAAGCCCTAAATCCACGCTCGGGTGGGTGGATGGAATCCGTGGCTCCGCACGAACTCGTCCATGCTCTTCATTTTAGTAATGTAAGCCCAAATTCTTTCGCCGGACTTTTACGAATTCTATCACCGGACATGAGTCGCTCACTCCACGGGGCAGCACCGATTGGTTTTCTTGAAGGACTTGCTGTAGAACATGAAAGCAATAATCCCATGCATGAATCCGGCCGTGGAAATTATCCCTATTTCTACAATCAGTTTAACGCCATGTTAAATACGGATGACGAATGGTCTATGGGTCAACTGGTTCATTCATCAACCTTTACCACTCCGGTTAACCGACATTATATTGGAGGACATCAGTTTGTAAACTGGCTTCAGGAAACACATGGTGATGATACCATGAGAAACGCTATCGAATTCCATCACAAATATCCCATTTTTGGATTTGGTGTAGCGCTGCGACATGCAACGGGACAGTTTCCGGGTTCGCTGTATAACGACTTTCAGGAATATCATCAAACCAAACAAAAAAACGAAACTGCAGGAAGTACAGACGCCAATTCTTTTGAGATCCCTTTTAACGCAACCTGTAAACAAACAAGCAGACCCATTTGGTTAGATGATGAAACTCTGCTTTTCCACGGACGATCGTGCAATCAGGAAACCGGATTTTACACGTATAATTTTTCCTCTGATAAAACAGAGCTGCTTTACGAGGTTTCAATTACAGGTGATAATAACTACCAACTTTCGGCGGACGAAAACTCTCTGCTTTATTCCCGTTATCATGTAGATCTTCTTTACGACAACATCTTCCGGTCTGATATTCATGAGCTAAATCTTGAATCAAAACAATCAACACGGCTAACCAACCAAAAACGAGTTACATCACCCCGAAGATTTAACGATCGGCTTTTCGCAGTTCAAACAATAGATCAAAAACAACAGCTGGTTGAAATTGAAAACGGTGAGGTTGTAAAATCATATCCAATGGATGAAAACAGTTCCGTTATTGAGATTTCCATTCAGCCTGAATCTGGATTGATGGCAATTCTGGGGCACAAAAATAGTGTTCAGGCACTTTGGTTCGAAGACATCAACGAGATTGATATACTCTTCAAAAACGATCCTGATATTGTATTTACCAATGGTTCTGTATTTGATCCTGTTTGGCACGACAGCGATAATCGTCTTCTTTTTACAAGCGATTATTCAGGTGTGATGAATGTGTATGAATATGATGGGAATAGCCGGCAAATCACACAAATAACAGAAAGCCTGTACAACGCATTTGAACCGTCCTATTCTAAAGATGGCCAATCCATTGCTTATATCAGTCAAGTAAAACACGAGCAGATTCCGTTTACTCTTTCAAATTCTGATGCATCAAATCAGGAAATTGATTCTTCTTTCTGGACGGTTAACGATCAGGTATTGTCGTACATGAATCGTCCGCTTTTAAATCGGGACAAGAAAATTGATGATTCTCAGTGGGAGCAAGAAAAATATAATACAGGGTTGGGTTGGCTAAAACCGCGTTTATGGCTTCCTACTATCGATCAAAATGAAAATGATAAATTTGATGAGTTTGGAATTAGACTGGAAAGTGCCGACCGGATGAGCCGTCATTCGTACACCTTTGACGTGAGCCATTATGCTAAAGATTTTTGGTATGATGTAACCTATCGTTATAAAGGGTTCTATCCGGGATTCGAACTGTCGCTTTTTGATTCACCTTCTTTCACAAATATCGCGTTGAGGGATCAGGACGATAACCAAATCGTTATTCCAACTATAAGTCAACAGCGAGGGGTTTCGCTAACTATACCTTTTCAGTTCAGATTAGAGCAAAACACCCGATTTTCATCCCTCTTTTTTGAACCGGAATATTTGCTTACCCAGCGAAGTTTTAGAAATCCAAATGATGCCACTCAAGGTTATTCAGATTTTAAAACGCTCCACACATTAGGTGTTAATACGACTTTCAATGTTGGGGTTCGTCAGTTTACACGGGATATTCAGCCCAATAAAGGACTTCAAATTTTTACCCAAACGCGATACGGATTAAATAAATCCGGCTTTACTCTTTCTTCACCACAAGGAAATTTTGATACAGGTTTTGCCCAAAGAATGGGATTTCGGGGAGGAGCCACTACTTATTTTGCTCCATTAAAACGATGGAATCAATCATTGAGAATTACGGTGCAGGGAATCACCCAAACCGATGCACCGGTGTTTAATAATCAATCACTCTACTCAGATCATTTTGAAACGAGTGCCTTTGCCGAAGTTAATAATATTGGAATTATAGACACACGTTACACCATTCCACTCACTTATCCGGATGATGGCGGATTGTTAATTCCTGTTTATTTATCAAATATCTATCTGGTGGGATTCACACAAACCATTGGAGATATCGGTGGGTTTGATGGGAATAGATTTAATCAAACCGCTCGTACAATTATTGGCGGCGGAATTCGCTCTCGTTTTAAGCTAAGCAATCTCACGTTTGATGTGGGAGTTTCCGTTGGATGGGAGCCGGGCACAAATAACGTATCGTATGTATTTGGTTCTTTTTGATTTTTCGCTCTTCTGAATGCAACTCTTACAAAATTTGTAACTATAAGTAGATAGCAAACTAATTTTTAAAAGATCAAAAAAATCAAGTTATGAAAATTGTAATTGCAGGTGCGCACGGAAACATTGCAATGTTAATGCATCCAATGTTAAAGAAAAGAGGCCATAAAGTTCGTGGATTAATTCGAAAATCGGAGCAAAAAGAAGAACTGATAAAAGCCGGGGCTGAACCGGTTATTTGTGATATTGAAAAAGAAGATGATATATCTGAAGCGGTAAGATCTGCCGATGCCGTTGTTTTTGCTGCAGGTGCCGGACCTGGTAGCGGAGCAGATCGAAAATGGAGCGTGGACAGAGATGGGGCTATTAAACTAATAGAAGCTGCGAAGAAAAACGGAATCGATCGATATGTGATGATCAGCGCAATGGGATTGGATGATCCCCGTGGCAGTGATGTGTTTCAGGTTTACCAAAAAGCAAAAGCGGAAGCCGATGAGGCTTTAAAAAATAGTGGTTTGAATTATACCATTATCAAACCTGGAAGGTTGACCGATGAGCCTGGAACCGCTAAAATATCATTGGCTCAAAAACTTGAAAGTGGAGAAATTCCCCGAGAAGATGTGGCAGCCGTCTTGGTTCAGGTATTGGAAAAACCTGAACTTTCTGGATACACATTAGATCTAACAACAGGAAATACCACCATTGAAGAAGCCATCCATCAAATAGTTAAATAAATACGTAACTCAGGTCGCTGACCTGAAAAGACATAATTAAAACCTAAGGCAGAATAAAGTACATCTGCGGGTCAGCGACGCCGCGCTACAAGTACAGAGTTTACAATAGCAATCGCTTCATCTTGAATCATTTTTAGATGATCGATTCCTTTAAAACTCTCTGTATAAATTTTATAGATATCTTCTGTTCCTGAGGGACGTGCCGCAAACCATCCGTTTTCTGTTTCCACTTTCAATCCGCCAATTTCTGCATCATTTCCGGGCGCTTTTGTTAGTTTTTTAAGGATAGGTTCTCCGGCCAACGTATCTGCTTTTACCTGATCCGGCGACAGATTTTTCAACACTTTTTTCTCATCAAGTGTTGCTGGCGCATCAAGCCGTTCGTAGACAGGACTTCCAAATCTTTCCTCAAGTTCTTTATAGTGCTCAGATGGATTTTTACCGGTTTTTGCAGTGATTTCTGCAGCTAAAAGATTCAAAATAATTCCATCTTTATCAGTTGACCATACCGTTCCGTCTTTCCTCAAAAATGAAGCCCCGGCACTCTCTTCTCCACCGAATCCGTAGGATCCGTCAGACAATCCCTCCACAAACCACTTAAAGCCAACCGGTACTTCCGCCAGGGTTCGGTTGATCGATTTTGCCACTCTGTCAATCATACTACTCGACACAAGTGTTTTACCAATTGCCGCGTCTTTACCCCACTGCGGACGATTTTGGAACAGATATTGAATAGCTACAGCCAAATAGTGATTGGGATTCATCAACCCGCTTTTCGTTACAATTCCGTGTCGGTCGAAGTCAGTATCATTTCCGAAAGCAATATCATACTTATCTTTTAGATCGATCAAACTTGCCATAGCGTACGGAGAAGAACAATCCATGCGAATTTTTCCATCTTTATCCACGGTCATAAATCGAAACGTCGGATCTACCTCCGGATTTACGATATCAATATTCAGATTATAGGTTTCTGCAATTGGCTGCCAGTACGCCACTCCTGATCCACCCATAGGGTCCGCACCAATCTTCAAACCGGATTCCCGAATCACATCCATGTCTATCACATTCTTTAAATCCTCTGTATACGGCTTGATGTAGTCATGAGCTTTCGTTGAGTCTTTTTTTATGCCATTACTCAGCGAAATTCTTTGAACGCCTTTCAATCCATTTTTCAGGTAATTGTTAGCCTTATTCTGAATCTCATTTGTGATCGCTGTATTTGCAGGACCACCGTTGGTTGAGTTATATTTAAATCCTCCATCCGCCGGTGGATTATGAGATGGTGTGATTACAACGCCATCTGCCAATTCTGACTTTCCACTCCTATTCCAGGTTAAAATAGCGTGCGAAACAGCAGGAGTGGGAGTATATCCAAAATCGGTTTGATAGCGAATCTCAACATCGTTCGCGGCAAATACTTCTATTGCAGTAATCATGGCCGGTTCAGACAGAGCGTGTGTATCTGTTCCAATAAATAGCGGACCTTTAATTCCATTCTTTTTTCGAAAATCAGCCGTTGCCTGACTAATCGCTAAAATGTGATTTTCGTTAAACGTGGTTTGCAAAGAAGAACCACGATGACCTGACGTTCCAAAGCTAATGGCATGTTCACGATTTTCCGGATCAGGTTTTCCGCTATAATAAGAAGTGACTAATCTGGGAATATTTTCAAGTATAGAATAGGGTGCTTTTTTTCCAGCGAGATTGTGAGTTGCCAATGGAATTCCTCCTGTAAAATTTAGTTGTAACCCGAGTTCGATTTAATAAAATAAGTTTTTGAAAGTCCCCCTTAAAAAAGGGGGATTGAGGGGGATGTTCATTAGAATATCGCAAAACCAATGAACACCCCTCTAAATTTCGCTTACGCGTCCAAAAGATAAGCCCCTTGTTAAGGGAGACTTATTGTTGTAGATACGTGGAAAATAAAATGGAGAATGATGGGATAAATGGCAAAACAACATTTGAGAAGGTAAAATAAAAAAAACCTTGGAGGTTTTCGGACAATTTATTTACACCAATTCAAGCAATTCATCAGGTACATCAACATCCATTCGAAGAAGGGTAGATGCATGTGTTTTTCCCTGGGCATCCAATTTTAGTGAAACCGTACCGCCACCACCAAGGCTTTCATTCAGCACAAAATTTAAGGCACCAATATTTTCCATCTCATATCTCTCAACTTCACCTTTACAGATGTGCTTCATATGATTTTTCACACGATTGGAAGTAAGCGTTTCCTTTAAAAAAGGATAGATATCCGGATGACGCGCAATGATTCCAACATTACTTCCATTTCCTTTATCGCCGCTTCGTCCGTGTGCAATTTTAAGCAGTTTTACTGTAGCCATTGGTTCTATTCTTTGATTGAAATTTTTTCCTTTTGCCAAGATAACTGTAAATAAATACAGTTCACAGTTGGTATATAAACTTCTAAAATGTCATCCCGGACTTGATCCGGGATCTCCTGACTCTAAGCTATGAAAAATTCACCATTAAATTCATTCCTTTACATAGCTGGGAGATTGCGGATAGGGGTCCGCAATGACTATTAAATCAAACCAGCCCACAACAACGCTGATATCCCGAATCTGAGTACTTCGGGCAGCTTGCCCGAGATGAATAAGCAAAATTTTCTAACCCTATTTAATAGTGAAAAACATTTTACCGGTCAGGCTGACCGGCGTACTATATCAAACTCAGTTAACTACACCTATTTCAAAGATATCTTCACCCATTCTCTCTGCAACGTTTCTCACTTCTTCTACAGAATCTTCTCGCACGACCGCAATCAAACCAATACCTAAATTGAACGACGACTGCATATCCTCTTCAGGTACATTTCCTGTTTTTTGGATCAGATTAAAAATAGCTGGACGTTCCCAACTGTTCCAATCAATTTTCAGAGTTCGTCCTTCGGGTAAAATGCGTTTTGTGTTTCCAACAATTCCGCCGCCGGTGATATGTGAAAACCCATTAACTCCCTCAATTTCTTTTAGATTGGTGATGAGTTCTAAATACGATCGGTGAATTTTAAGCAATGTTTTTCCGATCGATTCATTCAGCTCTTCGGGCGTATCGTTCACATCAAATTTACTGAAAAGAACATTTCTTGCCAGTGAATAACCATTGGTATGAAGTCCTGAACTTTTGAATCCGATTAGTTTATTACCTTTTCCAATTTTATCTCCGGTAATTAGTTTTGATTTATCTACCACTCCAACGATGGTTCCGGCCAGATCAAATTCTCCTTTGTCATAGATATCCGGCATTTCTGCTGTTTCTCCTCCAATAAGAGCAACGTTGTTTTCTTTACACGCTTTGGCAAATCCACTAATCACATCAAACCCAACTTTTTTGTCCAGCTTACCGGTAGAAAAATAATCTAAAAAGAAAAGTGGTGTGGCTCCACATACAGCAATATCATTTACGCAGTGATTTACCAGATCCTGGCCAACTGTATCGTACGTGTCTGATTTGAATGCCACAATTAATTTGGTACCTACTCCATCAACGCTGCTAATCAAAACCGGTTCTTTAAAGGAAGAAAAGTCAGGAGCAAACAAAGCACCAAATCCACCAATATTGCTTAGAACAGATGCGTTATGAGTTTCTTTTACGACATCTTTGATAGAATCAACAAGTTCTTCTCCAGCTTTTATGTCTACACCGGAATCTTTATAGGTAAATTTCTTTTGTGTCACTGTACGTGGATTGTATTAGATTTTTTATCAAATAGAATGAATTCTCTTTTCTATTCTGTTCTAAATATAAAAAGAAAGAATCTCTTGATTTGATTTAAATCTGAAAGGTTTTCCACAGGTATAAACGAAAGTGATATGATTTTGATTTTTGTAGTATAGTAGTAGAGCGTGTGGATAAGTGGACAACTTTTTTATAATCATTATTTACTTTTAAAATAATGACTTGTGAATAACTTTGTTGATATCTATTGAAGTAATATCAGTGACTTATCTATTGAGAAAATAAGTAATCAACATTTACATACATATTGTACCTACTATGTCTTTCAAGTTATTGACATAAAAAGTTATTCTTTTTGATTGTTCATAATCCAAATATTTTGTGGAATGCTGTGGATAGATTTCTACTTTTGGGCTAACAAAAAGTAGTCCACACATTTGAAGCCGGTTATCAACAAAGTTCCCCACATATGAGAATTGTTATACAGCGCGTAAAATCTGCATCCGTCACAGTAAATAATGAAGTATCAGGGTCTATTGATAAGGGATTATTACTCTTTGTGGGGATTCATCAAACCGATACAAAAGAAAAGGCTGACTGGTGCTGCCGTAAAATTTTAAAACTTAGAATTTTTGAGGATTCCGAAGGTAAGATGAATAAATCTCTTCTTGATGTGGGTGGAGAGCTGTTGGTGGTTTCTCAGTTTACACTTTATGGAGATATGAAAAAGGGAACCCGTCCGAGTTTTATTGAAGCAGGAAAGCCTGATATGGCTGAACCGTTATATGATTATATGGTTAAAAAATTGAAAGGAAGTTCAGTTAAGAACGTTGAAACCGGAAAATTTGGAGCGATGATGGATGTAGAATTAGTAAATGACGGACCGGTTACACTAATAATGGAGCGTTGATGTCAGTCATATTTATTTTTATTGATGGAATTGGGGTTGGTGAAAACATCAAAGAAAATCCTCTGGCGAATAAAAAATGGAGATCGTTTTCTCATTTTACCCAATCAAATGGTATTCATAAAGAATGTGAAGCCAGAGAATCAGAGTCGGTTTTGTTTAAAGCGATTGATGCTAATTTAGGAGTTGAAGGATTGCCTCAAAGTGGAACAGGTCAGGTTACGCTATTTTCGGGAGTGAATGCTTCTAAAATGATAGGTAAGCATTTTGGTCCTTTTCCTTACTCTACAACAAAACCCTTTTTGGAAGAAGGAAGTCTTTTTCATCAAGTACAAGAAATGGGTAAAAAGCCACATTTTATAAATGGCTATCCGGAGATTTTCTTTAAACGTGCTGAGAGAATAGATCGATGGAGCGCAACAACTTTAATGACTCGATCAGCAAATGTTCGGCTAAATACCACTCAGGATGTGCTGGATGGAAAAGCAATTACTGCAGAAATAAAGCAGAATATTTGGAGAGAGAAATTAAATCTGGATGTACCTGAAATAACAGAACCTGAAGCGGCAGATCGTCTACTTTTAGCGGCAAAAGAATATGATTTAGTTATGTATGAGTTCTATTTGACCGATAAAGCGGGTCATTCTATGGATCGCGAATATGCAGATCAAATTCGTGATGTATTGGATCCGTTTTTGATGCATATCATTGATCATTTACCGGAAGATGTGACGCTTGTAATTACGAGTGATCATGGAAATTTGGAAGATCTTACTACGAAAACTCATACCCGAAATGAAGTACCGCTGTTTGTGATGGGTGATATAGAGCCGTTTCGAAAAGCAGAGAGTTTGATAGATATAACTCCCGGAATTATTGAGGTTTTGCAGATGTAACCCGAAGCTATTGCTTCGGATTGGTTGTAGTGCGGTGTCGCTGACCCGCATTAGGAGGTTATAGAATTTGTTAAAGTGATGGCTTAAAGAATCCACTTACATAAAACCCCTCGTATTTACTCAAATATCACAATAAACTCATAGACTCGGGAAAAATATGGTTCTCTATATCCGAGGCAACCCACCAAAAGCTTCTAACGTTACTTCAGCGCTTCTTTAATTCTTTCAAAAATATCATTAACGGTTCCAACTCCATCTACTTCTTTTACTACTCCTTTTTCTTGATAGTAATTTAAAACAGGCTCCGTTTCTTTTCTATATACAGCCAATCGGGTTTTAATCTTTTCAGGAGTATCATCGGATCGTCCTTCTCCGCGGCTTAGAATTCGGTTGATTAACTCTTTTTCGGGGACAGAAAGCATAATCAGAGAATCGATAGAGGTATTATTTTTGGAAAGATATGCATCCAGTGCTTTTGCCTGGGGAACAGTTCTTGGAAAACCATCCAGAACATACCCATTATCATATTTCGGCTTATTTAGTTCATCAACAACCAAATCCACAACAGTCTCATCAGGAACCAAATCTCCTGCATCAAGAATAGATTTTACCTTTTTACCGAGGGCGGTCTCATTTTTTATATTTGAGCGAAAAATATTCCCTGTTGAAAGATGAGGGATATTAAAATGTGTTTTAATTTTTTTGGCTTGTGTTCCTTTACCGGCTCCGGGAGGTCCAAATAGAATAAGATTCATATCAGTAGTTAAATAATCGTTGATAAGGAAAACGTAATATGCGTTTTATGGGCAGCAAACATCAATAAAAAGTTATTAAAGCCTTAAATGATGATAACTTATACTTTAAATAAAGACATAAAAAAAGCGGAAAGGTTAACTCTCCGCTAATTTCAGGTAATTACTTCTTAGCCATAACTCTGTCTTTCTCACGAATACGAGCAGACTTCCCTCTACGTTCGCGTAAGTAAAAGAGTTTGGATCTTCTTACTCGTCCTTCCCGAACGACTTCAATTTTTGCAATAAAAGGTGAGTATCGAGGAAAAATTCTTTCAACTCCCACGCTCCCACTCATTTTACGGACGGTGAAGGTTTTGTTTGCTCCGCTTCCGCGTTCATTAATCACAATACCTACGTATTGCTGAATTCGTTCTTTTTCACCTTCACGAACCCGGTAATGTACATTTACAGTATCTCCTGCAGTGAATTGCGGCAGATCGTCGTGCATTACTGTTTGTTCTATGAGTCTTAATTTATCCATTGTTTTTCCTCGTTACTGGGCGTTAGTTTTTCTTTTTAAAATTGTTATATAAATCCGGTCGGCGTTCTTTTGTTTGTTCTACAGATTTTTTAAATCGCCATTTTTCAACTTTTTTATGATCGCCTGAAAGTAAAATGTCAGGAACGTTTAACCCTTTAAATTCTGAGGGACGTGTGTAAACAGGACCTTCTAATAATCCATCCTGGAACGAATCAGAAAGCGAACTTTCTGCATCACCCAAAACACCGGGTAGTAATCGAACCAGAGCATCGGTCATAACCAATGCGGGAAGTTCACCACCTGAAAGTACGTAATCACCGATTGAAAATTCTTTGGTAATCAGTTTATCACGTACTCTTTGATCTACACCCTTATAGTGTCCGCACAAAAAGATAACATTCTTTTTGATGGAGAGCTCATTTGCATGTTTTTGCTCGAACTGAACTCCGTCAGGCGCTGTAAAGATTATTTCGTCGTACTCTCTTTGACCTGTTAAAAATTCTATACAGGAAAAGATAGGTTGAGCTGAAAGAACCATTCCGGCACCACCACCATAGGGATAATCGTCGATTTTTTTATGCTTATCTTGCGAGTAATCCCGAAGATCGTGAATGTGAATATCTACCAGGTTTTTTTCCCGGGCTCGTCCTACAATGCTGTGATTCAGCGGGCTTTCGAGCAGGGCAGGTACACCTGATATTATATCAATTCGCAACATAGTTAAAGATCGGTTAATTGATCCATGTTTCTACAGTAGATCTTTCTGTTTTCATGATCTGTCTTATCAACGAATTCATCTACAAAAGGAACGAGAAGTGTTTCCTTGTTCCTTTTTATTTCGAGAATCGGATGGGCAGGATTTTCAAGTACATCCAGCACTTTTCCAAACAATTCATCATTGTAGATAACCTCGTATCCGGAAAGATCTTCAGCCTCTGCGAACTCAGCGGGATCTTCTCCGATCAATTGATCGGAAAAAATAGCTTTGTCCATCATGACTTCCGCTTCCGTGCGGTTGGCGATCATATCAAATTTTACAAAGAACGTTTGCCGATTATTTTTTTCCTCGAGCTGAACCGATTCAATTCGAACCGGGATCAAATCAGACCGTTCATTTTTGATGTAAACGATCTTTATGGAGTTCAATAATTCAGCGGAAATAGTGAAAGCAGGCATAAAACGGACAATACCTTCCAGTCCGCGCGGTCTGCCTATTCGACCTATTTCTTCAAACCCGGACATCATAGCCGGTTATGGTTAATCTTATTCTGATTGTTTGCTTTCCCATGCGCGTTGCACAGTTACACGCTCTTCATCTTCAGGAACAAATCCTTTCAATTTATCAAGAGGTGTATCTTTAATGTGGTCGATTGCTTCGGTAGCATTCATGTCTGTTGAAACTTGAGAAGGAGATTCTGCTTTTTTCTCTTCTTTAGGCTCCTCTTTTACTTCTTCCTTTTCAGCTTTAGGCTCTTTTTTGGCTTCAGCTTTCTCTTCAGACTTCACTTCAGGTTCTTCCGCTTTCGCTTCAGTTTTTTCCTCTTCCTTTTCTTCTGATTTTGGCTCTTCTTTCTTAGGAGCTTCTTCAGTTTTTACTTCGGGCTCGGAAGCTTTTTCTTTGGTTTCTTCAGAGGGGGCTTCTGCTTTTGGTTCTTCTTTCTCTTCTGCAGGAGATTCTTCTGTGTCAGCTTTAGCTTCTGTTTCCTCTGGTTTTTCAGATTCTTCAGCAGCTTTTTCTTCCTCAGCTTTCGCTTTGGCTTCTTCTTCTTTTTTCTTCTCTAACTCTTTTGCAGCAGCGGCAGCTTTTTCTTCAACTTCCTTTTTATAAGCTTGTTCTTCTGCTTTTAGAGCAACTTCCTGCTTCTCTTTGCGAGATAATTCTTTCTTATCTCCTTTCCCTTCTCGGGCAGTTCTCCATTCTTCGAGTGCAGCTTCAATTTCTTCCTCAGATTTGCCCCATCGAATTAGGTGCATTTTGTACATAATTCCCTGTCCTTTAAGAATACTGCGCACAGTATCACTTGGTGTTGCACCAATTTTGAGCCAGTGAATAATTCGATCTTCATCAATAATGAGCTCTTGTCGCTGGCTCACATTATCGAATCGTCCAAGTTTTTCAATAATTCTACCATCACGCGGCGAACGGCTGTCCGCAACCACGATGTGATAATAGGGTCGTTTCTTCCTTCCTTTTCGTTGTAAACGTAACTTAATCAATGTTGTACTCCTGTTGGTTTATTTGTTATAAAGTGTTGTTATTTGCCAAATGGTAGGTTTTTGAGCCCTTCCATTGCACGGCCCATTTTGTTCATTTTCGACATGGTTTTCATCATCTTTTTCATCTGCTCGAACTGTTTCATCAATTCGTTGATCTCGCGAACACTTGTTCCGGACCCTTTTGCAATTCGTCGACGACGGCTGCCATTTAAAAGATTCGGTTCAGCACGCTCTTCCGGTGTCATAGATTTGATAATGGCTTCAATCGGTTTGAATGAATCTTCATCAAAATCAGCATCTTTTAAGGCTTTATCAGCTCCGGGAATCATACCGACAAGATCGGTCATGTTGCCCATTTTTTTAATCTTTTGGATCTGTTCTAAGAAATCTTCAAGATCAAATTTATCAGACCGGATTTTCTTTTGAAGTTGTTGCGCCTGGTCTTCATCATACTGTTCTTGTGCTTTTTCGACCAGTGAAACAACATCGCCCATACCTAAAATACGCTGGGCAAGTCGATCCGGATAAAATGGTGACAGAGCATCCAGCTTTTCGCCGGTACTCATAAATTTAATTGGTTTTTGAACAACGGATCGAATAGAAAGGGCCGCACCACCACGGGTATCTCCATCCATCTTCGTTAATACCACGCCATCAAAATTGATGGTTTCGTTAAATGCTTTTGCAGTATTTACGGCGTCTTGTCCGGTCATGGCATCAACCACAAATAAAATTTCATCCGGATTGACGGCCTTTTTGATTTCCGCAACTTCATTCATCATCTCCTCATCCACATGGAGGCGGCCGGCGGTATCAATAATAACGGTGTCGAGCGCAAGACTTTTGGCCATCGAAACGGCTTCTTTGGCAACCCGAACAGGATCTTTTTGTTGAATAGAGTAGACTGGCACATCAATACTTTCTGCCAGAGTCTTCAACTGTTGTATAGCGGCCGGACGATAAACGTCAGCGGCGGCAAGAATTGGATTTCTATTATTTTCTTTCTTCAGGTAACGGGCAAGTTTACCAACAAATGTGGTTTTACCTGATCCCTGCAATCCTGCAACTAATATAACGGTGGGAGGCTTTTGGGCAACGGCAAGATCAACCCGGTTTTCACCGAGCATTTTAACCATCTCATCAAAAACGATTTTTGTGAATTGCTGACCGGGATTAACACTGGTTAAAACATCCGATCCGATCACTCGTTTTTTTATATCTGCGGTGAACTGGCGGGCAACTTCAAGATTCACATCCGCATCGAGGAGGGCGCGTCGAATTTCCCGTACGGTTTCCGCGATGTTTACATCGGTAATTCGCGACTGACCTTTTAAGGACTGTACGGCTGATTCTATTTTAGAAGACAAATCTTCAAACATTACACAGGCACACTATATGTTGGTATATAAAAATGGTTTAGAGTCTTTTAAATTACGGACATCTATCTATCTTATCAACATCTAATGTTGAAAACTTTTTATAGGACTTTAAAATCTGAGTAAGATAAAAAAACACATTAAAAAGTCTTCCGCCAGCCGGCGGAGAGATTTAGAGGGGTGTTTACTGGATTTTTCGATATTCTGATGAACATCCGCGAAGCATGCCTTCGCAACCACAACGCTCGGATTTAGTCATTAAGGATTCATTTTCTAAGGCTGAACCAATTATCCTTAGCAGAGAGCCTTTTTTTAAGGGGGGCTTTCATAAATAATTTATTAATCGAATTCAGGTTGATAGCGTAAATATTACACACTCCACGTTCTATAACTATTATTTCGATGTGAATGACGAACGTGTTATTTTCTGAATGAATTTTTGAAACAACTAATCGATTAAAACACACATTATGTCTGACCAAAAGGGATACGGATTACTGAAAGGAAAAAAAGGAATTATTTTTGGAGCATTGGATGAAAGAAGTATTGCCTGGAGAATCGCTCTGGCTTGTAAACGTGAAGGAGCCGATTTTGTGCTTTCAAATGCACCTATTGCTTTACGATTGGGAACCTTGGATGCTCTTGGAGAAGAAACAGGCGCAAAAATTATCCCGTGTGATGTGAGCGATGAAAAAGATGTAGAGAAGTTGATGAACGAAGTAAAAGAGGAATTGGGCAGTGTAGATTTTATTCTTCACGCTATTGGGATGTCTCCTAACATTAGAAAGAAAAAAGAATACAGAGACCTCAATTACAACTGGTACAATCAAACGCTGGATATTTCGGCTATTTCATTGCACAAAGTTCTTCATTATGCAGAAGAAGCCGACATTTTAAATGATGGCGGAAGTGTGGTTGCACTCACTTACATTGGAGCACAGCGAATCTTCTCTAAATATTCCGATATGAATGATGCCAAGGCTCTGCTCGAAAGCATTGCCAGAAATTATGGAAGTCGTCTTGCGGAAAAAGGAATCCGTGTAAATACGGTTTCACAAGCACCAACAAAAACATCTGCCGGCTCAGGGATTAAAGGATTTGACAGCATGTACACCTTCGCCGAAAAAATTGCACCTCTTGGAAATCCAACGGCCGATGAGTGTGCTGATTACTGTGTCACGCTTTTCTCTGATCTGACCAAAAAAGTGACCATGCAGAATCTCTATCATGATGGTGGATTTGTAACCTCCGGAATTTCTGAGGAGATGATTGACGGATTGGTTCGCCTTTATGCGGATGAAGAGTAAAAATCAGCTCTTTTTGATGTAATTTTGAGAATAAACAATCACAATTATGAGTAAAAAAATTCTCGGCATTGATCCCGGTTCCCGTACAACAGGATATGCGCTTCTTATTGAGGAGAACGGGAAATTTTCAGCCGAGATTTGTGATGTTCTTCAGATGGCACACATGGACGATCATACCGATCGTCTGCAGTTTATTTTTGATGAGATTACGAAAATCATCAAAAAACATAAACCCACTGAATGCGCTGTGGAAACGCCTATTTATGGAGTAGATCCATTGGCAATGCTAAAATTAGGGCGCGCTCAGGCAGCGGCGATTTTGGCCATATCAAACCAAAACATTTCGGTGTGTGAATACTATCCCAAAGCGGTGAAAAAATCGATCACCGGAAATGGAAACTCCAGTAAAAAGCAGGTGGCGTTTATGTTGGACAAAATGATCACACTGCCCGAAGGAAAAATGAAAAATGACGCCACGGATGCGCTTGCCGTTGCGTGGTGTCATCACACCAAAAACGGAGTGATTGCCTCTCAGGGGGAAAAAGCATCACACCAAAATAACAGTAAATCCAGCTGGGCCTCTTTTGTTGAGGATAATCCCGATAGAGTTAAAAAACCGTGATTGTATGATTGCATATTTAAAAGGGTCGATATCAAGCAAAACAGAAGATCGGCTGATTATGGATGTCGGTGGTGTGGGTTATCAAGTGGAAATATCAACCCAAACATTCCAGACATTGCCCAAAAAGGGAGAGGCACTGAAAATTTTAATCTATCATCATTTTACAGATAACGATCAGCGGCTTTTTGGGTTTACATCACAAAAAGAAAAAAACTTATTTGAGCGATTGATTACCGTAAAAGGAATTGGTCCGAAATTGGGTTTGACAATTTTAAGCGGAATGTCTGCTCCGGAATTGATAGAGTCTATTGTGACGCAAAATACATCAGCGCTTTCCGGAATATCGGGGATTGGAAAGAAAACGGCGGAGAGAATGGTTCTGGAACTGAAAGATAAATTGTTTGATGAATCGGAGCCGTCTATTGTTTCGAGTGGTGGACAAAAAATGGACCGACGAAGCGAGGCTGTTTCTGCCTTGGAAGCGCTGGGCTTTAAGAAAAGAGATGCTGAACAAACGGTTTCAAAAATTATATCAGGCAACAAAGATTCCACCGTTTCCGACATTGTAAAAAAAGCACTCGCAGAACTGAAACGGTAACATTGTGTTAACAATCAGTTATTATAATAGGGTGGTTTTGAAATACAATCAGTTCGAACGAATTAACAGTTATTTTGACAAATCAAACCATATTAGTTGTTGACGATGAACAAGATCTTTTGGATCTGATAGAGTATAATCTCAAGAAAGAGGGCTTTAATGTTTTAAAAGCCGAAAATGGTGTTGAAGCCTTAAAAGTAGCGAAAGAAAATCTGCCCGATCTGGTTTTGCTTGATATAATGATGCCGAAAATGGACGGTCTTGAAGTGTGTGATAAAATGCGTTCTGATGCCAATCTGAAACACATTCCTATTATTTTTCTTACAGCCCGGGGCGATGAAAAAACCGAAGTGGAAGGATTGGACACCGGAGCAGATGATTATGTAACAAAGCCGATAAGTACCACGAAACTGATTTCAAGAATCAAGGCGGTGTTGCGCAGATTTAGTGAAACCGAAGAAGTGACAAACAAGCTTACGGTTCATGATCTGGAAATAGATAAAGACCGATATATTGTAACCCGGGGTAAGGAGGAATTTCAACTTCCTCGCAAAGAGTTCGAACTGTTATATTATTTGGCCGGCAGAAAAGGAAAAGTGAAAGATCGCCAAACCTTGCTCAATAAAGTTTGGGGAGATAACATCTATGTTGTAGATCGAACGGTGGATGTTCACGTTAGAAAAATCAGGGAAAAACTCGGTGATCACTATATAGAAACTGTGAAAGGTGTGGGATATCGTTTTAAGGAATGAGCAAAGCTAAAAAAACATTTTTTTCAAAAATTTCGCTTCGTACAGCCATTCCGGGCGGTTTAGGTTGCGCTATCAGTACGGCTGTTTTGTTTATCTTTTTTTCTGAACTGCCCACTCAAACCGTTTTATTGGTTACGTTTATTTCCTTTTTGATAAGCGCGTTGATAATTTATACCCTTTCTAATCAGCTTCATCAATCAAGAGTGAAGACGCTGGAAAAAATCTCGAAAAATATATCCCGAAAACGGTTTGAAGATTATGAGGATATAAAATTAAATCGGAGGGATGAGCTGGATTATTTGATAGCACAGTCGGTACGGTCAAGTCGAAAAATTGAGAAAGAGCTGCAGCGGATGAACAAGATTGAGAATTACAGAAAAGAGTTTATTGGTGATATTTCTCACGAACTGAAAACGCCCATTTTTGCCATTCAGGGTTTTATAGAGACACTGCTGAATGGTGCCCTTGAAGATAAGGAGGTTAATAAACTATTCCTCAAAAAAGCGATGAGAAATGTGAACCGACTTACTTATCTGACCAAAGATTTGATGGAAATTTCTCGCTTGGAAACGGGAGAATTGAAATCGAATATTCAGGATATTTATTTAAGAGATCTGATTTTAGATGTGGTTGAAAGTCTCCAGTATAAATCAGAAAAAGAGGAAGTAGAAATCATTGTTACGGATTTTGATAAGAATTTGCAGGTTCGTGCGGATCGGAATCAGATCAAACAAGTGTTGATTAATTTGATTGAAAACGGTATCAAATATAACCGGGCAGGTGGAAATGTTGAAATAGGTATAAAGAAATTTAAGAAAGACAGAGATCGAATAATCGTCTATACAAAGGACACCGGTATTGGAATTGAAGAGAAAGATATACCGCGAGTAACAGAGCGGTTTTTCCGGGTAGATAAATCACGATCGAGAGAGAAAGGTGGAACGGGTTTGGGGCTTTCTATTGTAAAACATATCATTGAAGCGCATGGAGAATTTCTGTTCATCGAAAGTTCAAAAAATGGAACCATGTTCAGTTTCACTCTCTCCAAAGTAAATCACGTTTTTGTTTAAAGGCTTTTTCGCTATTTTGTAAGGGAACAAAAATCAACGTTTAGAGAGCTTTCTTTATGATATATGCAGTTGTTATGGCAGGGGGATCGGGGACTCGATTTTGGCCTAAAAGCACAAAAAAAAGACCCAAACAATTTTTAAATTTCTTTGGTGAAAAAACCATGATTGAGGAGACGGTAAATCGTCTCAAAGGGTTTGTGGAGCCGGAACAAGTGATGGTTGTTACGAATGACAATTATAGATCAATTGTCGAAGAGTTACTTCCATCTACAAATACTGATTTTATTATTGGGGAACCGGTTGCCAAAAATACCGCTCCTTGCGTTGCGGCTGCCGCGGCACTTCTCCATAAAAAAGATCCTGATTCTACGATGATCGTGCTTCCGGCTGATCATCTGATTGGCAAGCCAAAAGAATTTTTACGTGTGCTGGATTCGGCTGTTAAAACAGCACAGCAGGAAGAATCATTGGTTACAATTGGCATCACCCCAAACCGTCCCGAAACCGGTTACGGGTACATTCAATTTGATAAATCCACGGAAATAAAGGCGGGAGAACATCCTGCGTATAGCGTGAAAAACTTTAGAGAGAAGCCGGATGTAGAAACAGCAAAGCAATTTTTAGAGTCAGGAGATTTTCTGTGGAACAGCGGGATGTTTATCTGGAAGACATCAGTGATTTTAGATGAGTTTAAAAACCACTTGCCTGATATGTACAAGTGTACAGAAAAATTGATGGAGTCTGATTGTGGAGAGAGGGATTTAAATCAGTTTTATCACGCTTGCGAATCCATTTCCATTGATTATGGAATCATGGAAAAAGCCGAAAAGGTTCACGTAGTTCCCGGAGAATTTGAATGGAATGACGTGGGTAGCTGGACAGCCGTGCACGAACTTTCAAAAAAGGACGAGGATGGGAATGTGTTTGGTAAGTCGCCTATTTCATTGCAGGGAGCTACATCAAACCTGATCTATTCGGAAAGTGGAAAAATGATATCTCTTGTGGGGGTAGATAATGTTGCTGTTGTGGAAACCGAAAATGCCATTTTGGTTGTCAATCTCGATAAATCTCAAGATGTTAAAAAAGTTGTTGAAGATTTAAAAAGCGATCCTGAGAAAGAGAAGTTTTTGTAGGACTCACCCCCGTCCCCTCTCTACTTCGCAAAAACACTCCGCAAAGAGGGGAGTTTCATTACTTGTATGTCCCCGTACAATAATCCGCTGTGCCCGTTGTGCAAACCGCCGTGTCCGCTGTGGTTAATTTCCCCGGTTTTGACAGGTTTGAATTGCTGATGTTGCGTCAGACGGGTTAAACGAAATATAGAGTATCCATCAGACGGTAAACCCAACGTCAGATGATATTTCAAAGATCCTTTGATGGAATTGTAATTTCAAGCATGTCGTATGCAAGCCGTACATGATCGGGAAGTTTTTTGTTGCTTTCTGCATGATCCACATATGAGTTCATGTGAATAAGATAGGTTTTTGGAATCTTCAGCTCGTTGGCAATATCTACCGCTTCGGGGATGGATAAATGAGTAGGATGTTCAGGCTCCCAGCGTAATCCACTTAATACCAAAACATCGCTTCCAACGACTTTTTCTTTGGTTTCATCGGGAATGGACTTCACATCGGTCATGTACGAAAAGTTGTTGATCCGATATCCCTGAACATCAATTAACCCGTGATTGTAATGCAGAGGAGTGATATGTAAATCTTGAAATTGAACGGGTTCATCCATCACGTGAATATCGACGGAAGTTGATCCGGGATACTTATTTTCCCCGAACATGTAATTAAACCGGTGCCGAATGGAATTAGCAGCAGCTTGATTTGTATAGAGTGGAATATCACTGTTCTGCACATAATTGAAAGACCGGAGATCATCCAACCCGGCGATGTGATCCATGTGCTCGTGAGTAATTAAAACAAGATCAATTTTTTTGACATTAGACCGAATGGTTTGAAGGCGAAATTCCGGACCGGTGTCGATTACCACAGATGTTTCTTCGGTTTCTAACCAAACAGAACATCGGTATCGCTCGTTACGAGGATCATTGACAATTTTATCTAACCCAAACCCTCCTGCAACGGGAACTCCCATGGATGTACCGGTTCCTAAAAACGTACATTTCATCATTTATAGTTCTTCAACTGAATCTTCCGGCTCTTTAAATCGATCTAATCGATCCCATAGTTCTTCAAGGTTTTTTCGAACCGCCGGTTTTATAAAAATCTCGTCTGCATCAATCGAACGCAAAACATTTGCCAAAATTCCGGCTTGAGATTCCGGCGGTTTATTTTTGTTGATCACAATAAGTTTTTCCCCCTCAATTACGCATTGATCTCCGCGAAAACTTCCCCGTTCTTTCCGAATGGAATAACCTGATTTTTCGCAAAGAGATTCCAGTTCCAGTATTAGTTTTTCAATCTTCATGATTAAAATGCAATTCCTACGGTTAAGGCGTGCGAAGTATAACGGTAATCATTTTCGCCACCTTCAATGTCATAAAATCTGTAGTCAAAATCATACCCAACACTTAGAGAATTTTCACCAAAAACTTCATTAAAATAGAGTCTGGTTTTACTATTTGTTCTAAATAAATTGCCTCCGAAAAGGGCGCCTTGGGAAAAGCTAAAGCCATAATTCGGAGTGATGCGTGTTGAAAAATCAACGCGGTCTGCAAGACGAATTCTGGAGCTGATCCCCGTTCCAAAAATTAAAGAACTTTGTTGGAACTCTGTAGAGGATTCATTTCGTTGAGCGCGTTTCAAATCGGTAATAATTTGAAAAGGAACAGATAAAATGAAACGGGGTGAACGAACAAGAGCCGTATCATTAAATAACATCGCGTTTATATTTACATACGATGTTTCATTCATTCCAGTGATGGCGCCACCGAATCCGGCGCTTATATGCAGGCCGGGATTTTCCAGATGAAGGCGAAGAACATTACTACTAAAATTTGCCTGATCCTGTGGAGCTAAGTTTTCACCCCTAAAATCCATTTCAGCAATTTCCCAGGAAACCCCTACTAAAGTATACGTCCCGATTGAACGGGTATCTCGTGGTTCAGGGTCACCCACGGAAAACATTTGTGCATAAATGATCTGCGGGAAGACAATTATGAGAATTAATAAAATTGGGAATAGCTTTAAGCGAATGTTTTTGATAGTATTCATGGTTCATAGTTTAAACGAAATTTACTGTAATGAAAATAATAACTCTCGTATTAATTCCCTTTTTATTAATGACAGCAAAAATTGACAGTTCAGACAACGTATACAACTTTGAGTTGAGTGCCATTGATGGTGACAATTTAACACTTGAAGAATTTAAAGGTGATGTTTTATTGATTGTAAATACAGCATCTAAATGTGGTTTCACTCCACAATATAAAGAGCTACAAGCACTTCATGATGAATATTCAGCTCAGGGTTTTAAAGTGTTGGGATTTCCATCCGGTAATTTTGGCGGACAGGAACTCGATTCTAATGATGAAATACTGGAGTTCTGTGAGATGAATTATGGAGTAAACTTCCCGTTGTTTTCAAAAACGGAGGTTAAGGGTGATGAAATTCATCCCTTATTTGAGTTTTTAACCACACAACCTAATCCTGATTTCACCGGAGATATTTCCTGGAACTTCGAAAAATTTCTTATTGACAGAGAAGGGAATCTCATAAGAAGATTTAAAAGCAAAACCACCCCTGATAGCGAGGAATTAGTGGGTGCTGTGATTGAGTCTTTGTAGTAATAATGTAGTCTTTAAATTCATTTAGGGGAGGTTTTACTCAATTTGTAACTCCCTTTCAATTCACTGAAAAATTTATCATTACTGCTTGACAAGCTTACTGATACAGCCCTATATTTAAGACTCTGAAAAGTTGATGTTTACTGTTCAGAGTTTTGATTTATTGGTCCGGTTGTTTTCCGATTAGTCGGAATTAGAACGCCTGTCCCGAAGCCTCGGGAAGGTCGAGGTTCTCGCACTGGATTGATAATATGATTTTTGAAATAATGGTCCGGTAGTTCAGTTGGTTAGAACGCCTGCCTGTCACGCAGGAGGTCGAGGGTTCGAGTCCCTTCCGGATCGCAAATGAAAGCCTTCATCGAGTAGATGGAGGCTTTTTTGTTTTAGGGATACATTAAGAAATGCAAGTCAGTCATTTATCTGTGTTTTGTCTGTAGAAGTCACTTTCAACCTTTTCTATAAACTCTTCCAGAGGGATATAAACAGCGCCGTACCTTTTAAAGTTATTATTCATCCCGCCGCAGTCTATTAAATCGTATTCACCCTTTTTTAGTTTTTTTACCAGTGTGCCCAGTACATTGCTACCTGCACGATTTACCACGTGAAACATGCTCATTATTGAGAAGGTTTTACCCAGTTCAAGTCCCCATAAACCGCCAACAAGTTTTCCGTCTTTATAAGCTTCCCAGCTCTTTGCATACCCCATTTCATGCAGCTCCATGTACGTTTTTATTATAGAATCATTAATCCATGTATGATCTTCTCTTTTACAAGATCTGATAACCTCTTCAAAGTTCTGATTTTTTTTAATCTCAAAAGTTCCCCGTCTCATATATCGCTTTAAACTTTGGCTGAGATGTGCTGACTCCCGTGTTATAACTGCTCGTTGAGGTAAGCTACTCCAATACGGTCCCCAGCTGGGACTTCTCCCGCCTGCTAAAAACATTCCCTGAAAGAAGTTACTGATTACCCGTTCCGGGGTAGGTCTAATTGTGTTTATCACACATCGTAAGGCAATATCCTGCCGTAAAAACATTTTTATTGCTACCCGCTGTAAAAAATATTGATAAATGTAGGATAAGGTTAAAATAAGTGGGTGTAAATTATTTCTTATGTTTCCGGTCATCTCTCTTTTTGTTTTTATGAGTTCTTATGATACACCATTCCCTGTTGGTACAATTTCTGCCATTTAGTAAACCGTTTAATGAATTTATTTCACTTTATGAATCTGCAAGAATTACGCCAATATCTGTAAAGAAGCTTAAATCAAACTTAAACGAATGATATTAATGAACCTGTAATGGCAATTGTGTAAATCGATTACAAATCATATTTAATGGGTAAAAAATTACACATTTTTAAAAGCGGTTTGATATTCTGAAATGGATTTATCTAACAAAGATTCTTTTTTTATCCATAATGAAGAGTCATCATCATAAAAAGTGAAGATTTCCTGTATAATATTTGTGCCATCATAAAAAAGTTCTTCCATCTCTTTCTCAAATGACTCTCTTAGATTCGTATTTTCATCAAGGGTTCGCTTTATTGAAAATGAGGCGAAAGTTTCATGTCGTGCTTCATCTTTTTTAAGATTAATGATTCCCATCTGTAAACCGGGCAGAATATTATTTTCACTTAACGTTTTATATAAAGTTAAGTAACAGGTTTTGGCGATCATTCTTTTAACAATGATATGTAAAATAGACCAAGCCTTTATTTGAAGAAAAGGGGAGTGATCTCTTTTAAGCAGGTTCGTTGATTGTGGCAATTTATCATAAATAAGAGATTTAAAGTGTGGGCCATGAAATTGATCAAGTTGTTTAGCCTTAATCACTTCTTTTATATAAACCGTTAAAAATTCTAAATGGTTTGATTCTTCCCATAATACCGATGTCATATACATTTGCTCCTCAATACTTCTTTCATCTGAAATTACCTGTACTAAGGGGAGTTGGTGAGTTGCGCTTGCTTCCTTACATGCTAAAACAAGGCTTAATAAATGAGTGACGACTTTCACTTCGTTTTTTCCCAGGCCTTTCAAACTCTCTCGCTCTTTTGAATAATCAATAGTTGGTGGACCTGATACTTGATTATTCTTCATTTTCTGAAATAATTGCATTGGCAAACTGTTCAGACCTAAACCATCTGTTATAGTGGTAAAATGAGTACGGCTTTTTGGCTTGATGACTTCTTCACGTCTTTTTTCCCCAATAGTTGAAGTTGGAGCCATTTTCAATAGGGCTTTTGCGGCTTTACTTTGAGTTGATAATAAAATCAAGCTCCCTTTTTTAAGTGATAGACGATTTTTTAAAATCATCGAGGTAGGATCTCCACCTTTTTCCATCAGCTGAATCCAGGTCGCTTCATCCGCGGATAAAATTACATCACAAATATCTTCATCATTTTCCTTTGAATACCGAAGATCTTTACACTCTCCGTATTTCAAATCAAGAAAGATTCCCGTAGTGTTATTTTCTCGAAGTAAATTCGGTACCGGTTCAAATTTGATAATCAGTGGAGCATTCCAATTTTTTCCCCTCTTTTTAAATTCCTTACTATTGTTGATTGATTCAAGCCAATCTTCCATCCACGTTTTTGTGAATAACCCGTTCTCTTCTTCTTCTTTCTCTTTTGATTTGAACCACATAGCTATTGAATGGAAATTTTATGTAAGGATTAACGTTGATGCAGTCAATGTAATGATTGCACGAAATCATTTAGATATTCAAAATAAAGCGATATTTTTAGAACTCTATCATTTATAGTAGTTCAATTTTTATAATTACCCTTTCTAAGTATTTAAGTAGAATAAAAACAATAAGATATGAATTCATTATACCCTTCTTACGATGTAATTGTTGTTGGTGCAGGCCACGCAGGAAGTGAAGCTGCTGGCGCATCCGCGAAGATGGGGGCGAAAACTCTTCTCATTACAATGAATCTTGATGCGATTGCAAAAATGTCTTGTAATCCTGCTATGGGCGGAGTTGCTAAAGGACAACTTGTAAGAGAGATTGATGCACTTGGCGGCCTTAGTGGAAAAGTAAGTGACCAAAGCGGCGTACAGTTTCGAATGCTCAACAGAAGTAAAGGACCTGCAATGTGGAGTCCCCGTTGCCAAAGTGATCGAAGTCTTTATTCTAAAAAAATGCGTGAAGAGTTGGAAGCAATTGATAACCTTCATTTTCGTCAGGACAATGTTGTTGATATACTTACTGATGAAGGCGGAAAGGTTGTCACAGGAGTTCGTACTCAGACAGGTCAAAACTTCTATGCTAAATCCGTGATTCTTACAAGTGGTACATTTTTAAATGGATTAATCCACATTGGTGAAAGCCAACATGGGGGAGGACGATCAGGAGAAAGAGCTTCAGTTGGGATATCTGCTTCACTGGAAAAATTGGGCTTGGAAGTGGGGAGGCTTAAAACCGGTACTCCACCACGAATTGATGGAAGATCTGTTGATTATAACCAGCTCGAGATTCAATATGGAGATGAAAATCCAAGTCCGTTTTCTTTTATGACGGATACTTTACCTTCTGTTGATGAACAACTTACATGTTGGATCGGTTACACAAATAATGAAGTTCATGAGACCTTAAAAACCGGTTTTGATCGTAGCCCGATGTTCAACGGACGAATCAAATCCATAGGACCCCGTTACTGCCCAAGTATCGAAGATAAAATAAATCGTTTTGCAGATAAAGATTCTCATCAGCTCTTTTTAGAGCCGGAAGGGTGGGATACCTATGAAATGTATCTCAATGGATTTTCTACATCACTCCCTGAGGAAGTACAGTATCACGCACTTCGTACAATTCCCGGTTTCGAAAAAGCTGTAATGTTGCGTCCCGGTTATGCCATTGAGTATGATTATTTTCCTCCTCATCAAATCAAGCGAAATATGGAGACCAAGAAAATTGGCGGTCTCTTTTTTGCGGGGCAAATCAACGGGACTACCGGTTATGAAGAGGCAGCCTGTCAGGGATTAATGGCGGGAATAAATGGGGCACTTCATGTAGCAGATAAAGACCCGTTTATCTTGCAAAGATCGGAAGCATATATAGGAGTACTTATTGATGACCTCATTAATAAAGGTACTGAAGAACCTTACCGAATGTTTACTTCCCGGGCAGAACACAGAATTCTTTTGCGCCAAGATAATGCCGATTTACGACTTACTGAACTTGGATATAAAATTGGTCTGGCAGATGCGGAACGTTACAATCGATTTTTGAAGAAAAAAGAAGAGATTGATAATCTTCATGATCTGTTTAGTAATTATACTGTGCGACCCGAACAGATGGATCCAATGCTTACCGAGCTTAATACGTCTACACTTTCTCAGCCTGTAAAAGCAAAATCTCTTGTGCCAAGGCCTGAAATTCATATTGATCACCTTCTTGATGCAGACCCTCAACTTAAAGAAGAGGTAGAAAAGATGACATCCAATCACTTTGTTATCGAACAAGTTGAAATTCAAATTAAGTATTCAGGTTATATAGAAAGAGAATTTGAAATGGTAGAGGAGCTCAGTCAAAAAGAGAATTCGTTTATACCAGAAAAAACAGACTACAAGAAAATCCAAAGCCTTTCAACTGAAGGAAGAACGAAGCTCGAAAAAATTAAACCCGAAACGATTGGCCAGGCTTCACGGATTAGTGGGGTCTCCGCAAGTGATCTTGCTGTGCTAATGGTCTACTTAAAACGATAGGTGTTTCACGTGAAACAAATGCTCAGCCGAATTGATGTACCACTCGAAACCTTACATCACGCAAGAGAATTATATAGTAAAAATGAAAAAGAATTGGAGCAGTATATTGATTTGCTTCTCGAATGGAATGATAAAATTAATCTGGTAAGTCGCGCTGTTTCACGTGAAACAATTCGAGAGCATATCGTTCATTCATTGATTCCTTCTGCTATGGAATTAACAATGCGGCATGGAAAATGGATAGATTCAGGAACCGGTGGAGGGTTGCCCGGAATACCGCTGGCGATTTGTGAGAAAGATGGGTATTGGGATTTGAATGACAATGTGAAGAAAAAAATGAAGGCCGTAGAGGATATGGTAAAATCTCTTAAGCTGAAAAATGTGGAAGTGATTTCGAAAAGTATCTCCTTGGTGGATCTAAAAAAAGGAACAGGAATCATTACAAAACACGCGTTTAAAATTGATGACCTAATGCGGCTAATTGGCAGCAAGCCCTGGAAGTCTATACTAATGTGGAAGGGGGTAGGTGGAGCTCTTGAGGAATTGAACGGTTCAAAACGAAAACTAAAAACCACAATTTTCGCCTTCGATTTTGGGAGTGATGAAGCCTTTTACGAAGGAAAAGGATTGGTGTTGATTGAGAGATAAGAGGCCGAAAGTTGGGGACAAAACATAAAAGAGATATTATTTAAGTGCCAATTCGCTGAACTTCTGGATGAAAAAGGTAGTCCCCCCTTGGAAGGGGGTGGCGAACGAAGTGAGCAGAGGGATGTTGGGTTGAGGTTTTTTCAAAAAAATTTCTTTGTTCTTTCTCCCTGACCCCTCCTGAATCATCCACTTTTCTTACCTTTGAGTCAATTCAAAAAATAAAATCGTCACTCCATGTCCAGATTAAAAAGTTCAGAAAGAAGAATGAAGTTGATCCTTATGCTGCAGGATTCAAAAAAAAGGTTAACTATAGATGAGCTTGCGGAAGAATTTGGAGTCTCAAGAAGGACGATCTTTCGGGATTTTAATGTTTTGTCAGAAATAAATGTCCCGGTAACGTGGGATCAGTATAGTGGCTATGGTGTTATGGAAGGATATAAAATTCCGCCTTTGATGTTTAATTCGAAGGAGCTCGCTACTATAATGGTAGGACTTAATTTTGTGAAATCGCAGGTTGATGAAATGCTTGTGTCAGATGCGAAAGGGGTGGAGCTAAAAATCAAAAATACAGTACCCCAAGAGTTAAAGAATTTTATGGATTCGCTTGATGACCGAACAGTGGTTGATCCGTTTCTTCATTTTGGAAGTGAAAAAAAGGAAGGGGGAAATTGGTATTTGGTAAGCAGCGCGATCTCTCAAAAAAAATCAATTGAGTTTTCGTACAAAAGCAAAAGTGATGGGAAAACAACCGATCGAAAAATCGATCCATATCTTTTGGTTTTTTATCGAGACCATTGGAATGTGATTGGATTTTCCCACAAAAGAGAAGCGATTCGGAATTTTGTACTTGATAGGATGGATGAGGTTAAAATAAGGAACGAAATTTACGAGCTTAAAGAAGAAATTAATGTAGAGGCATTAATTTTCGGATCTAACGAATCGGGTCAAATAATAGAGGTGTTGGTTTATGAAGAGGTAGAACGACCGTTTAAGGCGAATCTACCGACAAAGATATTTAATCAAAATAGGGTTTCTGATAAAATAATTAAGGTGTCGTTTAAATTTGAGAATTTGGACTATATCAATGAGTGGCTGCTACAGTTTGGAGATAAAGTTGAAATCATCTCACCTAAAAAATTAAAAGACAAAAGAAGAGTGTTATTGGAAAAAATGATTGATCAGGTTTGAATTATTTTGAGATAAATAAATACCAACAAATATGAATATGGTTTTTACAAGATGGACACCCCTCTAAATCTCCCCTTGGTAGGGAAGACTTTTTTTTCCACAAATAAAAAGGCTCCCAAACAGGAGCCTTTTTTTATTAGAAATATAAAGCAGAAAAATTATTCTACTACCGGTGCTTCTTCCTCGTCATCATCTTCGTTGACAACCCGGGTTACACCTCCAATTTTTCCTTCTTCGTCCAAACGCATAATTCGAACACCCTGCGTATTTCTACCCATGGTTCGAAGTCCTTTGCACTGCATCCGGATTACTTTTCCTTTTTCAGTAATTATCATCAAGTCATCTTTATCGGATACTTCTTTCAGAGCGACAAGCTTGCCGGTTTTTGGAGTAATCTTAAGTGTGATAACTCCTTTTCCGCCACGACTTTGCTCGCGATAATCATCAACAAGTGATCGCTTTCCGTAACCATTTTCAGAGATGGCAAGAACGGTGGCTTCATGTGTGTTTTTGATGACAACCATGTCAACCAGTTCATCATCCTTGCCGAGAGTCATGCCGCGAACTCCTGATGTATTTCTTCCCATTTCGCGGGCATCGGTTTCGTGAAACCGTATGGCTCGCCCATTTTTGTTGGCAAGAATGACGTTGCTTTCGCCATCAGTAAGGGCTGCACCAAGTAGTGCATCACCATCTTTTATATTAATGCCAATAATTCCATCTCTTCGCGGACGGCTATAAGCTTCAAGTGAAGTCTTTTTAACCTGGCCTTCTCGAGTTGCCATAATAATAGAGTGAGATTTAATGTACTCCTCATCATCAAGGGTTTTTACCGGCACAAATGTTTTAATGGAATCATCCTTCTCAATATCGATCAGGTTAACAATTGCCCGGCCCCTTGAAAGTCTGGAGCCTTCAGGAATTTCATAAACCTTCAACCAATAACAGTTCCCCTTTTCTGTGAAGAATAAGATGTAGTTATGATTGGTGGCCACAAACAGATGTTCTACATAATCATCATCTTTTGTGGTGGTACCTTTCATTCCCTTTCCGCCACGTCGCTGTCGGCGATAACCGCTTACCGGCATTCGTTTGATGAAGCCCTTATTGGAAATTGTAACCACAACGTCCTCATCGGCAATCATGTCTTCGATGTTAAAATCATCAGCAGAATAAACAATCTCTGTCCGACGCTCATCACCATATCGCTCTCTGATATCAATAAGTTCCGTTTTGATAATTTCTGTCTGCTCGTCACGGTTTGATAAAATTGATCGGTATTCAGCAATTCGTTCAACAATATCACGATACTCCTGATCGATTTTATCCCGCTCAAGTCCGGTGAGTTTTTGCAGCCTCATATCCAAAATAGCTTTCGCCTGGATATCTGTCAGCGCAAATTTTTTGCGAAGCTCAACATTGGCTTCCTGTGGGTTATTTGCTGCCCGAATGGTTTTGATGACTTCATCAAGATTATCAAGAGCAATTTTAAGACCTTCTAAAATATGCGCCCGCGATTCGGCCTGATCTAAATCATAAATCGTGCGACGTATAATAATTTCAATACGATGCTCAATAAATCGTTCAATTAACTCCTTGAGCGCCATTACTTTCGGTCGTCCTTTGACAAGAGCTAAATTGATGATCCCGAAAGTTTGCTGCATTTGGGTGTACTTATAAAGCTGATTTAATACAACTCCGGGGTTTGACCCACGCTTTAGAATCACAACCACTCTCATTCCATCGCGATCAGACTCATCACGAATTTCAGAGATTTCTGTGATTTTTTCCTGATTAACCAGATCAGCAATTTTCTCAATCAGAGTAGCTTTATTAACCTGATAGGGAATTTCAGTAATGATGATTTGCTCACGATTATTCCGAAGCTCTTCAACATTTGCACGGGCACGCATAACTACTTTTCCACGGCCGGTTTCGTAGGCTTCTTTAACTCCCTCGTAACCATAAATGATACCGCCGGTAGGAAAATCAGGAGCAGTAATATGCTCCATCAATGTTTTAGTTTCAATTTCCGAATCGTCGATTGTGGCGATAACGCCATTGACAACTTCTGTTAAATTATGGGGTGCCATATTCGTTGCCATACCAACGGCAATACCGGAAGCTCCGTTTAAAAGTAAATTAGGGAGCATAGATGGAAGAACCGTCGGCTCTAACAGGGTATCATCAAAGTTGGTTTGATAATCAACCGTCTCCTTGTTGATATCTGCAAGAAGCTCCTCAGAAATTCGCTTCATTTTAACTTCCGTGTAACGCATGGCTGCTGCAGAATCACCATCAACCGAACCAAAGTTGCCCTGGCCGTCGACCAAAGGATATCGAAGTGAAAAGTCCTGAACCATCCGTACAATGGAATCGTAAACGGCAGAATCACCGTGGGGGTGATACTTACCTAAAACTTCACCGACAATACGGGCACTCTTTTTATAATTTCTGTTATGAAGCATCCCCAGATCACTCATACCGTATAAAACCCGGCGGTGAACAGGTTTTAAACCATCCCGAACATCAGGCAGAGCCCGTGAAACAATAACCGACATCGAATAATCGATGTAAGATGATTGCATCTCGTCTTCAATCGTAATTGGTATAATTTTTTCGCTAGCCATTAAATTTAGTATTGAGTAGTGAGTATTGAGTCATGAGAGAAATCGAGTAAAGTAGCTTTACCCCATTTAAGATCTCATCAATTAAATATCGAGTTTTGCGTATTTGGCATTTCGTTCGATGAATTCCCGTCGGGGTTCAACATCTCCACCCATTAAAACGGAGAACATTTTGTCAGCCGCCGCCGCATTTTCTACGGTAACCTGTTGTAATGTTCGTGTTTCGGGATCCATTGTTGTTTCCCAAAGCTGATCAGGGTTCATTTCTCCCAAACCTTTGTATCGGGATACATCTGCCTTCCGCTTCGATTTTCTGAGTTCTTTAATGAGTTTATCGCGAGTATCATCATCCCAGGCGTATTGAATCTCATTTCGCGAGGCGGTAATTCTATAAAGCGGGGGTGTTGCAATATAGATGTGGCCATGTTCAACAAGCGGATGCATATAGCGGAAGAAAAAAGTAAGCAGTAATGTTCGAATGTGAGATCCATCAACATCAGCATCCGTCATGATGATAATTTTGTGGTATCGAAGTTTATCCAGTTCAAAATCTTCTTCCTGGCCGACCCCTGTACCCAAAGCCGTAATCATTGCCTGAATCTCCTTATTCTCAAGGATTTTGTTGATTTTGGCTTTCTCGACATTCAGGATTTTACCACGAAGTGGAAGAATTGCCTGAAAACTTCTGTTACGTCCCATTTTGGCAGATCCACCGGCAGAGTCACCCTCCACCAGGTAGATTTCACTATGGGCAGGATCTTTAATGGAACAATCGGCAAGTTTACCCGGGAGTCCCCCGCCGCTCATTACACTTTTTCGTTGAATGAGTTGTCGAGCTTTCCGGGCAGCTTCACGAGCTTCGGCTGCAACAACAACCTTTTCAAGGATTTTTTTGGCAATCTTTGGGTTTTGCTCGAGGTACTCGTTTAGTTTTTCATAAACAATTACTTCAACAGCACTTTGTACTTCGGAGTTACCCAGTTTGGTTTTTGTCTGTCCCTCAAATTGAGGTTCGGCAACTTTTACACTCAATACGCAGGTCATCCCTTCACGGAAATCTTCACCGGATACGTTGATTGAGCTATTTGCCTTAATAATTTTATTTTTTTCAGCGTAATTTTTGAAGCAACGAGTTAGTGCCCGTCTAAATCCTGAAATATGAGTTCCGCCTTCCCGGGTATTAATGTTGTTCACATAAGAGTGGACATTTTCTGTATAGCTGTCGTTATATTGAATAGCTAATTCTACAGGAACGGCTTCAATTTCCCCGAAGATGTAGATAGGCTCATTCATTAATGAGTCTCGGCTTTCATCCAGGTACGCAACAAAATCTTTCACACCACCGGAATAGTGATAGGTGGTTACAACATTTTCATCTTCTTCTTCCCTTTCGTCAATAATTTCAACGGTGATCTCAGGATTAAGAAAAGCGAGTTCCCGCATTCGATCAGCAATAATATCGAATTTGAACTCAGTTGATTGATTAAAAATTTCGGGATCGGGCAAAAAGTTAATGGTGGTTCCCGTTAGCTTTGTTTTACCGGCATCCTGCAGGGGGGTGACCGTTTTTCCCCTTTCGAAACCCATTACATAAATTTGACCATCTCTGTGAATTTCTGCGCGAAATTTTGAGGATAGTGCGTTAACACAACTGACACCAACACCGTGGAGTCCACCGGATACTTTGTAAGAATCTTTATCGAATTTCCCACCGGCATGAAGTTTTGTTAAAACAACTTCAACTGCAGGAAGTTTTAATTTTGGGTGCTCATCAACGGGAATTCCACGTCCGTTATCAGAAACCGTAATGGAGCCGTTTTCGTGGATGATTAATTTGATGTGATCGCAGTAACCGGCAAGTGCCTCATCAATAGAATTATCAACAACTTCATTTATAAGGTGATGAAGTCCGCGCTGACCGGTATCTCCAATATACATAGACGGGCGTTTTCGAACCGCTTCGAGCCCTTCTAATACCTGAATATTTTCTGCTTTATAGTCAGATTTTTTATTTTGTGCCATAAATAGGGTTGAGTGATGATTAAAATAGCCTCTAAGATGGCAGAAAATACCGCTTGTACGCGCAAAATCAAAAAAAGTAAGGGGGTTTATTGAAGATTAATAAGATTGGCTGTTAAACTAAGATTTGGGTAAGCATAAGTGGGTGCTGAAAATATAAAATAGTTAGTGCCTGAAGGATTGAAAATGACGGTAAAAAGAATTTTGAAATTCATATGAAATAGCGGTAATTTTGGTGTCTATCAAAAAATCGATAATACATTGAATTATGGCACGTAAGGACGATATTACTGGAAAATCTGCACTGAACGGATATCGGTCGTCAAAATCGAACAATAAGACGAAGCACCGATTTCAACTTAATCTTCAAAAAAGAAGATTCTTCATACCGGAAGAAGATCGATGGGTAACACTGAAAGTTTCTGCAAAGACAGTGAGAACCATCAACAAAAAAGGAATTTCAGCCGTATTGAAAGATGCCAAAAAGAAAGGAACTTTACTTAAAGAGGTATAATCATGGCTAAAGGCAATCGCATACAGGTAATTCTTGAATGTACTGAGAAACCGGGAAGCTCTCGTTATGTTACTACCAAAAACCGTAGAAATACGACTGACAGAGTTGAACTAAAGAAGTACAACCCGGTTCTCCGGAAGCACACCATTCATAAAGAAATAAAATAAAGTTATGGCTAAGAAACAGGCATTTGGTGATGAAGCTCAAGCTTTGAAAGCTGCGCAGCGAAAAATGGCAAAAGTGATCATTTCCACAAAAAATGTACGTGGAAAGTTTGCGTTTAAAGAGACAATGATGGATCAGGAAAACGTAAATGAGTTTATCAAAAGTAATAAAGAATAATTTTTTCTGATTCTTAGATAAAGGTTGCATTCTGAAAGCTTTCGGGATGGAACCTTTTTTTTTGCTTACATTTTAAGAAAAAACATTCTATGGGCTTAAAAGAAAACATACTGGGCGAACTAAAATCTGCCATGAAGAATAAAGACGCTGAGCGTCTTCAGGTTCTTCGATCTTTAAAAGCAAAAATTCTTGAAAAAGAGATTAGCGAACGAAAAGGCGGTGAAAGTGAACTTAGCGACGAACAGATTTTGGAAGTGTTGATGAAAGCCGGAAAGCAGCGCAAAGAATCCATCGACTCTTTTGAAAAAGGTGGACGTGAGGATTTGGTGGAAAAAGAAAAAGCTGAGCTCGAAATCATCGAAGAATTTCTGCCAAAAATGATGAGCGAAGATGAAGTTCGGGCAGCAGTGAAAGATCAGATCGAAACAATGGGCGCATCAGATATGTCGGACATGGGAAAAGTGATGGGCGTGATGATGGGCAAATTAAAAGGCAAGGCAGAGGGATCTGTTGTAAGCCGTGTTGTTAAAGAAGAACTTTCCTAAATGATAGTATGAACTTATTGGACCTGTTCATACTATTGCCAATTTGTTACTTTGCCTACAAAGGATTTGTAAGCGGATTAATCAAAGAGGTGCTGGGTATTGTCGGAATTATTTTCGCTGTATTTGTTGCATTTCAATATATGAAACCGGTTTCCAATATCATTTCTCCACTTTTTGACAGCCCCGATAATGCCACGATTATTGCGGGAATATTTTTATTCGTTTTTGTGATAATCGTTACCCAAATAATTGCGTACACCAGCAAACGATTTCTTGAGCTGTTAAATATTAATTTTATTAACCGTGTCGCAGGGATGTGTTTCGGTGTGTTAAAATCGGGTATTGTTGTAAGTGCATTTTTGTTACTGTTGGCCGGTTTTAACCTGCCGGCCGAAGATTCCCGAGATGAATCGTTCACCTATCCGATGGTTTTGGTGTTAGCCCCGGCCGCATATAATGCAGTGGCAACTGTAATTCCGGGAATTGAGTCCTTTATAATAACGATCGAAGAAGCGATCGAAGAAAATAATCCAATTAGAAATTTACCCATATTCGAAAACGAAGACTTATGAGTTTCGCACCTGTTAAAGAACAACTTGAGATTATTAAACGGGGTACCGTTGAAATTGTGCCTGAAAAAGAGCTTGTTGAAAAGCTGACAAAATCAAAAAAGGAAAATAAACCACTCCGTATAAAATTAGGGTGTGACCCTACGCGCCCTGATCTGCATTTAGGTCACTCAGTAATTCTGAGAAAAATGCGTCAGTTCCAGGATTTGGGCCATCACATTATTCTTATTATTGGTGATTTTACAGCTCTGATTGGAGATCCTACCGGACAGAATAAAACCCGTCCATCGCTTACAGCGGCAGATATTAAAGAAAATGCAAAATCGTATTTAGACCAGGCCGGGAAGATTCTGGATCGAGATAAAACAGAGATTGTATATAATTCTGATTGGCTGGGTCCGGTTACTTTCGAAGGAGTGATAAAACTCAGCTCAAAACTAACGGTTGCCAGAATGATTGAGCGGGATGATTTTTCGAAGCGGTTCAAAAATAATGAGCCCATTTCATTGCATGAATTTTTATATCCGCTGGCGCAGGGTCAGGATTCTGTTTATCTAAAATCTGATGTAGAACTGGGAGGAACGGATCAAAAATTCAACCTTCTTGTAGGTCGTGATTTGCAGAAAAATGATGGACAGGATCCCCAGGTTTGCTTGATGATGCCATTGTTGGTTGGTACCGACGGGATTATGAAAATGAGCAAATCATACGATAATTATATTGGAATTAACGAAGACGCCAACGATATGTACGGCAAAGCGTTATCCATTCCTGATGATTTGATTTATTTCTATTTTGAGTTGGTAACTGATGTATCGATGGAAGAGCTTGAAAAAATTAAATCTGACGTTAAAAAAGACCCAAGAAATACGAAACACTTTTTGGCCTACACCATAACAAGAATGTACCATGGTGAAGAGGGTGCAAAGAAAGCCAAAAACCATTTTGAACAAACGGTCATCAAAAAAGAAGTGCCGGACGATGCACCCACTTTTGAGTTTGAGTCCGGCTCAACCCATCGAATTCTTGACATTATTTCTGATGCTGAGTTGACCCAAAGCAATGGCGAAACCAAACGAATGATGAAACAGGGTGGGGTTTCTTTAAATGATGAAAAAATTAAAGATATTAACCATGAGATCACGTTTAATAAAGGTGATGAATACGATTTGAAGGTTGGAAAACGTAAATATGCAAGATTAAAAACTTCATAAAGGTTGTTGCGAAACCTATATTGCGCAATATTAAATTCTATTAAACCCATTTCATTATGGCTACTCATTTTGAGGGAAGCGAATCCGAAAAAAACACGTTGAATGCATTTATCAAATTGATGCGTTCAACGGAATCAATCAATAATAGATTGAACAGACACCTTGCGGGAGCAGATTTAACGGTTAGTCAGTTTGGCACACTGGAGGTTTTGCATCATTTAGGGCCATTAAATCAGCGATCTATTGGAGAGAAGCTGTTAAAAAGTGGCGGAAATATAACCATGGTTATTGATAATTTGGAAAGATGCGGACATGTGAAAAGAAAACCCGATCCCAACGACAGAAGAGCAGTTCTGATTCATCTCACAAAGTCAGGAAGTGCATTTATTGAAGATTTCTTTCCAAGACACCTCGAGAAAATTAAACAAGAGTTTAGCGTGCTCACCGAAGACGAAAAAAAAACATTGGCAAAATTGTGCAAAAAACTTGGCGTTGAAAAAGAAGATGTAGCCTAAGTTTTCTAAAAATCTGTAAGGTTTTTCGTTTTGATGGTTCATATAAGTAATGAGCCATCAACAACAATATCTTTTTCCATTTCCCGCAATGCCCGCATTAAGACTTTTTGTGCTTTTTGCAGTGGGTATTCTCATTGCCAGTTTACTTCAACGGGATGCTTTTTATCCATATCTGATAGCATCCATTTTGCTCTTTATATCATGGATGACCATTGAGTATATCCAAAAAAGAAAGGTGCTTCTTTGGGGATCTTTCCTGGCAACAATTTTCTATCTGTTGTTTGTCAGTCTATTTGGGGCTTTTTGGTATTCACTGGATCAACAAAAAAGAGATGTTAAAGAGGAGAGCGCTCACCCAATTTCTCTGTATGAATGGGAGACGGTTACCATTAAAGGAACTGTTTTAGAAAGTGGATGGAGCCAAAGCGGACGGGAAAACTATACGATCAAAACTGCTGAAATACTTTTGCCTGATGGAGTGAATTGGCATCATGAAATGAAGATGAGGGTTTATGGGAATGAAGAAAATCAAACCGAAATAATTGCAGGAAGAGAAATTAAAGCTGATATCAGACTCTACTCATTTCCCGAAAAAAGAAATCCGCATGAGTTTGATTATGGAACGTGGTTAAAGGAACAATCAATTTTTGGGCATGGAGAACTTGAGGAGCTACATCAAACCGAAAGAAAAACAACGCTGAGTTGGGGACCGGTTCAGGAGTATGTGCGAGGAAATGTGGACATGCTGTTTGATGAAGAAACTGCACCGTTGGCAAAAGCTCTATTTTTGGGATATAAACAAGAGTTGACTCTCGATCATCGGCAGGCTTTTTCAAGGTCAGGACTTTCGCACATCATGGCCGTATCCGGTTTACATGTTGGCTTTATTGTGGCTCCGTTTTGGTTGATTATTCCCTGGTTGTGGGGGAGCAAAAAAACGAAGTGGTTAGGTCTTTTTGCATTAACGATTCTTTTGGTGGGCTATGCAGGAATTACCGGGTTTAGCGCATCGGTGAGTCGTGCATCCCTTATGGCCTGGCTGTTGACCTACGGAAAATTGTTTCACAAAATCCGAAATTCAATCAATTTACTGGCTTTTGCAGGAATTGTTCTGCTTTTAATCAATCCGAGACAATTGTTTGATGTTGGATTTCAGCTGTCGTTTTCTGCGGTATTCATAATTCTTATGGTAATGCCGGAAGCCCAACGGTTGATTCCGGAACGATTTCGATTTAATTGGAAAGGAAGTTTTCTGACGATTATCCTCATTTCGTTTATAGTCCAATTAGGGCTTTTTCCCATTCTTACTTACTACTTTGGCGAGTTTTCGATAATAGGTCCCCTTGCAAACGCATTGGTGCTCCCACTTTTGGCCGTAACGGTTCCGGTTGGTTTGATTATTTCATTGATCGGAGGAATTTTTGAATCCGGAATGCAAATGATATCTGTTCCTGTAGCACTGTCAATTCAATGGATTGACGGAGTGGCAAACCAGTTAGGTAGTTTTGATTATGGGTATCTGACTTTAGGGCACAAAAGTATATTCATATATGCAGTATGGGCATTTTTTGTGGCCGGGATTGCTACGATAAGAATTCCAGCCATTCGATGGAAAATGGGGATCTGTTTTTTGATTTCATTCAATCTATTTTTGATCGAATCCCATTTGAAAAATCCCTCTGTTCATGAAATGGAAGTTACGGTTTTAGATGTGAGCCAGGGAGATGCGGTGCATATTAAAACGCCATTAGGTAAACACGTATTGGTTGATGCGGGGAGATGGTCGCCCATGGGAAATAGCGGAGAGCAAGTGCTAATACCATACTTCGATTACTTGGGAGTGGATCACATAGATGCCGTTATTTTATCACATCCACATGCCGACCACATCGGAGGATTACCGGCGCTTATGGAATCCATATCTATCGGTAAAATTTATCACAGCGAATATTCTTACGATTCAAAATTATATGAGCGGTACAATGAAATGGCTGATGAAAAGAGTATTCCTGTTTTTGATGTTAAAAGCGGGGATCAAATGGAGATAGATCCAGCCGTAAGATTTTTTGTGATAGGGCCCAATCCAAATTCTGGGATAGATCGAAATCCCAATAATCATTCTCTGGCATTTAGGCTTCAATATGGAAATACTTCGTTTTTATTTACGGGAGATGCAGAAACAGAACAAGAGAATAAAATGGTTAAACAATACGGCGATTTTTTAGATACAGACTTTCTAAAAGCAGGTCATCATGGAAGTAAGACAAGCTCTACCAAAAAATTTGTAGAAACGGTAACGCCTAAAATTACTGCATTTTCGCTGGCGCTGCAGAATCAGTTTGGCCATCCGGGAAATAAAGCTGTGGCAAATGTTTTTAGGTCCGGTTCTGAGAGTCACTATACAAGTTTACATGGTGCATTAAGATATATATCAGATGGAGAAGTAATAGAGAGAAATTGATATACTATGTTGATGAAACTCTTAGAGTATTTGACGGTGATAAGGTGATAACGTACCTTACGTGATAGTCATGAAATTACACAAGAAATTATGAGTGAAGAGGAACGCCCAAGCTTTGAAGAGGCTTTAAAGGAATTGGAAGCTATTGTTGAAAAACTTGATAACGACGAAATTACGTTAGAAGATTCCGTTAAATATTATGAAAAAGGCCTGAAGTTATCACAGATCTGTAGCACAACGCTCGAAAGTGCTGTATTAAAGATCGAAGAGATTGAAAAAGCCAAATAATTGAACACCCTCATGGAGAATTACAAACCAACACCCGGACCCCTTCTTGCTCAGATAAATTCCCCGGATGATTTAAAAAAATTAAAGCCCGAACAACTCCGTGATGTTTGTGATGAACTACGAGATTTTATCATTGATATGGTATCTGTTCATGGAGGCCACTTTGGTGCAAGTCTTGGCGTAATTGAGCTGACGGTAGCCCTGCATTATACCTACAATACACCAGAGGATAAATTGCTGTGGGATGTGGGACATCAAGCCTATGGACACAAAATTTTAACCGGAAGAAGAGAGGAGTTTCATACAAACAGACAGTACAAAGGTCTTTCAGGTTTTCCCAAACGATCTGAAAGTGAATATGATACCTTTGGAGTGGGTCATTCAAGTACATCCATTTCAGGCGGATTGGGAATGGCAATTGCTCGAGATCTGAATAAAGAGAATAAAAAAGTGGTGTCGGTTATCGGTGATGGAGCCATGACCGGTGGTATGGCTTTTGAAGCCATGAACAATGCCGGCGCATTGAATTCTGATCTGCTGGTTGTTTTGAACGACAACAATATGTCTATTGATCCAAATGTTGGAGCATTAAAAGAATATTTGGCTGAAATTACTACCACTAAAACCTTCAATAAAATGCGAAATGAGATTTATGATCTCTTGGGGCATTTTAAAGGAGCCGGTGAAAAAATGCGTAAAGTGGCTTCAAAACTGGAGCGCGCAGTAACGGCAGCCATTACGCCTGGGGCACTTTTTCAGGCATTGGGGTTCAAATATTATGGTCCTGTTGATGGACATAATGTGGATGCACTTCGTCGTCAATTAGAAGATCTGCGAACCGTATCCGGACCGAAAATTCTGCATATCGTCACGGTAAAAGGAAAAGGATTTTCACCGGCAGAACGTGAACAAACCAAATGGCACGCACAAAGCAGTCCATTTGATAAGATTACCGGAAAATCTCTTGTTCCGGCAACAAATGGTAAAAAACCGGCGCCAAAATATCAGGATGTATTTGGTGAGGCTCTCGTAGAACTGGCCGATCAAAATGAAGATGTTGTGGCCATTACACCGGCCATGCCCAGCGGGTCAAGTTTATGGCCGATGATGAAAGCATTTCCCGACCGCGCTTTCGATGTTGGCATTGCAGAACAGCACGCGGTTACCTTTGCAGCGGGTTTAGCAACCGAGGGCAAAAAACCCTTTGCAGCACTTTATTCTACATTTTTGCAAAGAGCATATGATCAGGTGATACACGATGTAGCGATTCAAAAATTACCGGTCGTGTTTTGTATTGATCGTGCCGGACTTGTTGGTGCAGACGGGCCCACCCACCATGGACTTTATGATACAGCTTACTTAAGAGCTATTCCGAATATGATTGTTTCATCACCGATGAATGAACAGGAATTGCGTGATATGATGTACACTGCATCAGAATACGATGAGTCAGCCTGGGCGATACGTTATCCACGTGGACGCTCAACGGGAATGGAGATTCGTAAAGAGTTCCTGAAAACAGAAATTGGGAAAGGAAGAGTCATTAAAGAAGGTGATAAAATAGCCGTACTTAGTTTTGGCCCAATCGGTAAATATGTGATTGAAGCTTCTTCAATGCTCGAAAAAGATGGGATTGATATTGGTCATTTTGATATGCGTTACGCCAAACCGTTAGATACCGAAATGGTGGATCATGTTTTGTTAAATTATGATCAGATCATCACCCTCGAAGATGGCGCTAAAATTGGCGGCTTTGGTTCCGCAGTTGCCGAATATGTGGCTGAAAGAGGTGTTGCCGTTCCTGTAAAAATCATGGGAGTTCCCGATCAGATTGTAGAGCATGGCACTCAGCGTCAGCTGCATGATGAAGTAGGAATCGGACCGGATGGCATTGTTGATGAAGTGAGAAAACGACTGGGAGTTTTAGTAGGGTGAGTGAATTAAGAGCCGGCTTTTTCAAGCCTTTCTGCTAACCACATTTTAATAACGGATTGTCTTGAAACGCCTATTCGTTTGGCTTCTTTATCGAGTGAATGGACCATCCATTCAGGAAAATCAACATTTACCCGTTTTGAATCTAAAGAAGTTCTTTTCGCTTTTGAAAGATCCAAAGCTTCAATGATATTTTCACCACTATCAAATGATTTATCAAAATGTTTAGCTTTCATAGAGTAATGCCTCTTCTTTTCTTGATCGCGTTGCCGAAATTTAGTTCCTAAAATAATATTTAAATCTGTGAAGTACACTCTTAACGATTTTGATTACCATCTCCCCGAAGAACTGATCGCTCAAAAACCAGCAACTCCACGGGATCATTCAAGGCTGTTGATTTACAACCGGAAAGATCAGTCCATCACGGACGATTATTTTTATAATATTGGAAAGTATCTACCGTCAGAAACTTCTCTTGTGGTAAACAACAGCAAAGTCGAAAAATGCCGACTGCTCTTTAATGATGGCAAAATCGAAATATTTGTCACCAAAGCGGTTAATGACAAAGTGGTGGAGGCGATGGTACGGCCCGGCAAAAAGTTTAAAGTCGGGAAATCGGTGAAACTTACTGATCAGGTTACAGCCAAAACCATCAACATTGCTGAAGATGGAATTCGGACTATTCAATTGAGCCACTCTCTGGATCATGAAGCCATCACCCCATATAAATACACGCCATTTCCTCCATATATTGAACGGGATGAATCGCTGGCTGACCGATATCAAACCGTATTCGCAAAAGACTTAGGAAGTAAAGCCGCGCCCACGGCGGGACTTCATTTTACGGACGAATTACTATCAAAACTCAATGATCAGGGAATCCAGAAAAAAGAGGTAACGCTACATGTAGGACTCGGAACATTTGCTCCTGTGAAAGCGGACAATATTGATGAACATGTTATGCACAGCGAATGGTATCAAATCACAAATAAGCAGGCGGCGGATTTAAATGCGTCAAAAAGTATTACAGCCGTAGGAACGACCAGTGTTCGGGTTTTGGAATCGGCTGTAAATGAGGATGGGGAATATGAACCGTGCTCCGGCGAGACAGATATTTTTATCACGCCCAGCTATCGGTTTAAATCGGTGGATCATTTGATTACCAACTTTCATCTCCCCAAAAGTACTCTGTTGATGCTCGTTTCCGCTTTTATGGGGTTTGATGAAACTCATCGTTTATACAAACATGCCATCGCTGAAAAGTATCGCTTCTATTCCTTTGGGGATGCAATGCTGATTTTGTGATGAGCTGATCAACAAAAGGAGTTTTTAAATAGGCCAATCTGCCTTAAAAATCTCTCCGGTAAAACGTGATGCAAAAAAGATCGTGTTTTCAGCTTGGTTGATGGAAAACAGAGTGGGCTTTGTATCATCAAAAGATGGGAATTGAACCACGGAAATTTGGCTGCCATCATTGGGAATCCAAGCTACTGTTAAAGGAATATCCTCAACTGTATTTAACATAACGGCTACTCCTGATTCGGTGGCTTCAAGATGACTGCCATATTGCAGCATGATAAGATTTCCCCTTCCTCGTTCAGCCATCATTTTATTGTTTTCCACAAACTCTTCAAAAACACCTTCTGTTGCAGGGATATTTAAATCAACTTTCCATTCAAGATTTCCTGAATGATCATAAAGCTGTAGAAAATTGGTAGTCTGTTGAAAAGCGAATACTCCATAATCATTTCCGCTCAACAAAATTTGATTTTGCATAAAAGACGGCACCTTCCCACTTTCGATATTTTGCCGTGCACGATCCACATCAACGGATTCGCTTGCATCGCCAACAGCTTGCCCAAACTGTCGAGATTCATTCATTTCCGTATCAACAAAGCTAATTAAAGATCCATCTTTGCCATTCGTTGGTACATAAATTTGATGGGGTAAATGGGCATGCATCGTTGTGGTAAAAGTCTCTGATTCAAGCGGTACTTCTTTTAAAAAAGAACCATCTTTCTGAAAATGAATATGTTTGGAACCGTTGCGGTCGTACAATACATACAGATCATCAAAACTCCATAATTCAGCTACATATCGAAACTCTTCGGGACCATCACCCTCACTTCCAAACGCTAAAGTGTTGTTACCATCTTCATCAAAATGATAAACCTTTTGGGAACCGTAATCATAGAGAAGAAATCCATCATCTGTTGAATGGATATAGGAGGGTTGAGCAATTTCGTCGTGAGTCTCAGCGCTGATGATAAGCGACGTGTTTTCCACAGTATGTTCTGTGATTGGCGTCTGCCCGTTTTCTTGGTTAGCAGTGCAGGCAGAAAAAAGTAGAATTGGAATCAGATAGAAATAGTTCATCATATTACTAATTATTTAGTACTATGATATCAGTATAGATTCAATAAGTCAACTTAATTTTTAGAATCCTCTTCTTCGTGCTGTTTGTTGTAGGCGAGCTTGATTTTTTGGTTCATATGACGCTTGTAGTTTTCATACTCGTACATGCGCACGGTAAACTCTGAATGATATGTGCCGTCGTTGCAATCTACGTGCAGGCGGTCTTTTTGATCCGTTTCTGAAATAACAACTTCAACATTTCCCAGTTTGTACGATTCAATCGTTTTGCCCATTTGATCGTTTTAATTCTGATCGAGTGATTAATTTGATGAAAAGAAAGATACAGTTTTTTGTATTTAATAATCCGAATGATCATTTTAGCAAACCCATTTAAATTAAACAAAGTGAAAGATGAAGATTAATACCATTGCGGTTTTCCTGATGTGTTTTGTATTTACAGCGTGTGGAGAGGAGCGGGCATCTGAAGAGATGAATAATAATGCGCAGGAGGCTTTTTTTAGTAACCTTTCATCTCTTTGTGGGGAAACATTTTCCGGGGAATCTACATTTCCGGAAGACGACCCTGATAACGTACTTGTGGGCACTGAGCTGAGGGCTCACGTTAAATCATGTGAAGAAGAAATAGTAGAAGTAGATTTTTTACGCGATGGCGACACATGGCATGCAACCTGGGTGCTCGAAATGCGCGAAGATGGTCTGCATCTTTACCATGAACACATTGGCGATAAAGAATATCCCGAGGGAGAAGAGCCATTAACCGGTTACGGTGGTTATGCTGATGATCGCGGAAATCAATATCATCAATATTTCCCGGCAGATGAGTACACAGCCGGAATTTTGCCTGAAGCAGTAACCAATGTTTGGTCAATGGAATATGTGCCTGCCGAAGATAAATTTGTATACTATTTGGAACGTCACGAAGAACCCCGTTTTAAGGCAGAATTAACCCGAATGACTGATTAATTGCTATAATTAATATCCAAAAAACACAACTGAAAGAAGATCGAATGACATCTGCTCGCTTTCTCGCAGAGTATCGCCGAGTTATCCGCAGATTTACGCAGAATATCTGCGAAGCTCAGCGGAGTCATCTGCGTAACTTCGCGAGAAAAAAAGGGGGGATCAATTTTCGATCTACAACAAAACCTTCCTAAAGTTTTGGACAAGTGTGATCCAAAAAAATCCTTGCTGAGAAATTTGCATGGATTTTTTTGGTTTTCATTTTAGTAAAAACGAATAGTTGAATACTATAAATACTATACCTTCATTTGTATTTTGAGGCAAATCAGAATAATTATTTTCGTCAATGGATAAATCAAAGTTCAGGCTCACCCACCCGTTAAAATTTTTTATCGAAAGACAGTTTGTAAAGGGAGCTCAATACCAGCTTCTGGCTGTAGCTGCTTTAATTGGGTTTATATCATTAGTGGGTGGCCTGTTAGCAATGCCATCCGGTGAAATAGATGGAAGTTTGAGCGAATCTGTTTGGTGGGCATTTTTACGGCTTACCGACCCCGGCTATTTAGGAGATGATGAGGGGACCATCCGGCGAATTATTTCAACGTTTCTTACCATTAGTGGGTACGTTGTGTTTTTGGGTGCTTTGGTGGCAATTATGACTCGATGGCTTACCAGTAAAATGCAAGAGCTTGAGCAGGGATTAACTCCCGTTGCTATTAAAAACCACATCGTAATATTAGGGTGGACAGACAGAACATCTTCCATTGTAGTAGAGCTGTTTCAATCAACCGGAAAATTAAAACGATTTTTAGCACGATTTGGAGCCTCAAAACTTCAACTTGTTATCCTTGCAGAAAATTCATCAGCTAAATTAACACAAGAGTTAAAATCAGACAGAAACATCGGCGGTCGGGCAGATGAAATTATTTTTAGAACCGGAGATCCGCTTCAATCAGAGCATTTACTTCGGGTTGATTGTTACAACGCATCGGCGATTATTATTCCCAGCCATAAACAGGGACCACAGCATTTTATTTCTGCTGATGTTGAAACCATTAAAACGCTTCTGTCACTTAGCAGTAATCCAAAAGTGAAGGACGCATCACACCTACCCTATGTAGTTGCTGAAATTCAGGATGAAAAGAAAATTAACATAGCGAGGCGATCCTATCTTGGACCTATGGAAGTCATTTCGGGTAATTCCATTATCAGTCGTCTAATCGCACAGAACATCCGCCATATTGGGCTTTCTGAGGTCTATACAGAACTGTTATCAAAAGGAGTAAAATCTGACTTGTATACTCGTGAGCATGAAGAACTTACGGGAAAAAGTATTTCGCAAATTGAACAGCTATTTCCTAAAAGTATCGTGTTAGGGCTGGTTCGATTGGAAAATTCTGTTTTAACACCCATGCTAAATGTTGGGGATGAAGTGCTCATCCAGGAAAATGATAGAATTGTATTTTTGGCAAATACCCATGATGATACAGATCCCGTAAAACAATCTGCTAAAAAAACCGGCGGAACAGATACGGTTATGCAGAGGAAAAAAGTGGAGAAAAAAGCTGTTAACAATAAAAGTAAGAAGGTGCTGATATTAGGCTGGAATAACAGAATTCCTGCACTAATAAATGAGTTGGGGAGCTATCAGGACATAAAGTTTGATGTGACCATGGTTTCTATGGTTCCTGTAAGTGAGCGAAAGCGAAAAATTGATCATCACGGAGGGTATGTATCAAAAGTAACGATTACCCATTTTGATGATGATTTTATGGATGAAATGGCATTAAGAGAAATAAAGCCTCAGGCGTACGAACACATTTTGTTTATGAGCAGTGATTTGCTTTCTGATGTTGAAGAGGCAGATGCCCGAACAATTGTTGGAAAAGTATTGCTCGATGAAATATTGGAAGAAGAGAAAAGTAGCCCTCAAATTTTATTGGAATTGGCCAATGCTGATAACATCAACCTAATAAAAAGTCATAAATCAGAAGTTATAATCAGTCCGGTAATATTGAGCCATCTTTTGGCACAGGTTGCTTTACGCAGAGAACTTCACACAATTTATACAGAGCTTTTCACGGTGGGTGGGGCAGAAATTGAATTCAGGCAGTTATCCCAATATAATCTCAAACCGGGAGAATATTCTTTTTCTGATATTGAAAAATCAGCAGCAGAATACGGTGAAACGGCATTAGGAATAAATAAAGGCTACAGAAGTGGCAATAAAAAATTAACGCTTAATCCATCTAAAAATCATACAATGAAATTAACACAAGAAGATTGTTTTGTTGTTTTAATGACTAATTAGTCTGTTTTTTATTACGTTGGAAATCAAACATTAAAATAAATACCCTATATGATGAAAAAAGGACTCATCTGCCTACTTGCCGTAATAACAGTAATGACTATTCAGAATCAGGGATTTGCGCAGGATCAGGATTTGGAATGGAATCCGGATCTAACCAATAGCTGGACTCCCGTAGAAGACTCCGTATCAACAGAACATGGCGAACCGCCATCGGATGCAGTGATATTGTTTGATGGATCTGACTTATCAGAATGGACATCAGCCCCGGGATACTTTCCCGATATTTCGGGAGTTCCGGATTACCTTGATGCATTGGAAGAAGATTACGAACCAGCCCAATGGACTGTTGAAGATGGCGTGATGACTGTTGCTCCGGGAACCGGCAACATCATGACAAAACAGAAGTTCAGCGATGCACAACTGCATATCGAATGGAGAACGCCTGGAGTGATTGAGGGAGAGGGTCAGGGCCGAGGAAATAGCGGTGTATTTTTGCAGGGACTTTATGAAGTTCAGGTATTAGATTCATGGCAAAATAAAACCTATTCAAATGGTCAGGCCGGTGCGCTTTACAAGCAGTATTCACCGATGGTAAACGCAAGTAAAAAACCCGGTGAATGGCAATCTTATGACATTTTCTTTGAAGCCGCTCACTTTGATGATGATGGATCACTCATCAAACCCGCTTTTATTACCGTTTTACACAATGGAGTGTTGATTCATCACAGACAAGAACTTCAGGGCCCTACGGTTTATATCGGCTTGTCGAAAAATGTTGAGCATCCACGAGAATTACCAATTGGGCTACAGGATCATAGCAATGAAGTAAGTTTCCGAAATATTTGGGTGCGGGAGTTGTAATCTTTAGATAGCATGTTAATTGAATCAATGTAAATGATCATTTTTCTTTGGTTATTATTAGTGGTTATGGTCATCGTTTGGATGACCGCCCGTTGGAAAATTCATCCATTTCTGGCTCTTCTGTTTGGAGCGATTTCCATGGGATTTTTAGCTCGACTCGAAACGGGGGAGCTAATCAGTTCCATTGCGGGTGGATTTGGGTCAACCCTGCAAAGTATCGGAATTGTGATTGCGGCCGGCGCGATTATTGGAGAGTATTTGGATCGAAGTGGCGGTGCTAAAGTGCTGGCAAATAAAATTCTAAATACTGTGGGTGAAAATAATGCTCCACTTTCCATGAGTTTAACGGGTTATATCGTTTCAATACCTGTTTTTTGTGATTCGGGATTTATTGTTTTGTCTGCAATTAACAAAGCTATTGCCAGACGCACCAAAATATCCCTTTCGGTTTTAGCCGTTGCGTTGGCATCGGGTTTGTATGCTACTCATGTTTTCGTTCCACCCACACCGGGCCCTTTGGCCGCAGCGGCAACTCTTGGAGCCGATATTGGTCAGGTATTAATTTTAGGATTGATTGTATCCATTCCGGTAATGGGTTCTGCGCTACTATGGGCGGTCTTATTTTGTGGTAAACATACGGTTGAATATGATATGGAAGACGCAAATGAGATTTCTGTCAAAGATTCTCCATCGTTTAAAATTGCCATTACTCCAATATTAACTCCAATCTTTTTAATTGCTCTAAAATCTATTGCAGAATATCCTACAGCACCATTTGGTGAAGGGGCATTATTAAGCACGGCAGTTTTTTTAGGTGATCCTATTATTGCATTGCTAATAGGAGTGGGAATCGCCTTTTTTATGGTTTCGGATGGAAGGAAGCGAATTCAAAATGAATGGCTTGAAGAGGGGTTAAAAAAAGCCGGAATTATCATTTTAATAACAGGGGCAGGTGGAGCTTTTGGTGAGGTATTGCGCCAAACAGATTTAGGTGATTTTGCAGCGCAATTTGCCACAATCGGTGGACTTGGAGTTTTAATTCCTTTCTTAATCGCTGCATTTTTAAAGACAGCGCAGGGGTCATCAACAGTCGCCATTATTACCGCGGCTGCCATTTGCGCTCCACTTATTGAACCACTTGGACTGGATTCTTCCATGGGAACGGCACTGGCTGTGTTGGCAATAGGTGCGGGCTCGCTAACGGTTTCACACGTAAATGACAGCTACTTTTGGGTTGTGGCAAAATTCTCAGAAATGGATACATCAACGGCGCTAAAAACTCATACCGTAGCAACGTTAATTATGGGAATAACCGGATTGATTACCATTCAATTAATGGCGTGGATACTTATTTAATTTAAGGTAATTCATAACTGAATATAATCGATCCACTGAAGTTATTATTATAGTTGCGAGAAAGTTATTTAGAAACTATTTCATCCCACTACCATGCTATTAAAGAATCGCAGTTTATATCAAAAGATAACGCTGGCTACTTTAACACTTTTCTTGGGTACAACAAGTGTGGCGTTTGCACACGTAAAATGGTTCAGTGATTTTAGTTTTGATGATCGTCCGTTACCTCTATTGGAAGCAGTCGGACCGTTATTTATAGGATTCACCATCCTAACAATGGTGGTTTTGGTTGTGATGGTATTTCTGGACGAAAAGCTCAACAATTGGACCCTCTACAACCAAATTGACGAATGGCTGAGTGAGAGAAAAGAGAATAGTTTGTTAATCATGAGAATAGTGGTAGGCGCCACTCTGTTACTTTCCTGGCAGGGAGATGCTATTTTAGTACCGGAACTCTCAATTACGTCCGGCTGGATAGGATGGGCACAGTTTGTTTTGGCGTTTATGTTATTGTTTGATCGAATGGTTAAATATGCCGGGGCCGGGTTAATTCTGCTTTATTTATATACGGTTATAAATTTCGGGTTTTTTCATATGCTTGATTACCTGCTTTTTGGCGGGGCAGGTTATTATCTGATGGTGAGTGATTCATCAAATGTTAAATTAAGAGAGTCGCGTTTACCGGCGCTATATGCCACGGTTGGGTTTTCACTCTGTTGGCTGGCCATCGAAAAAATTATTTATCCGCAGTGGGCCCTTTATATACTTGAGCAAAATCCTCAGTTAACCCTTGGCTTTGATGTAGAGTTCTTTTTGATAGGAGCAGCATTTGTAGAATTTGCCCTGGGATATCTGCTGATAATTTGTCTGTTACAGCGCCCGCTGGCTTTGGTAATTACGCTTGTATTTTTTACTACAACACTTGTTTTTGGTAAGGTAGAGGTGATTGGTCACACACTTGCCCACGGAGCATTAATAGTATTTCTGCTCAACGGTCCCGGTAATGTGTATAAAGCGCCGGTTCGATTTCATAAGAAAATAGGATTAAGAGCGGCATTTACATCCATAAACTTCTTGGTTCTTTTAACCTTCCTAATCACTGCGTACAGTTATAGCGCCTTTCATCAGTATGAAGAGCGCCATAATGAATACATCGAACAGGCTGTGATAGATGTGTCTGATGAGGAAAATATTCCATCTATAAAGTTGCAGATTACAGAGGATGAATTGAACGGGTGGAATCTTCGAATAGAAACCGAAGAGTTTAAATTTACTCCGCAGGTGAGTGGCTCAGAACATAAAATGGGAGAGGGACATGCACATCTGTATATAAACAACAGAAAAACAGATCGGATTTATGGTGAATGGTATCATATATATGAATTGCCGCCCGGTAGTTATACCATTCGGGTTGTACTAAATACCAACAACCATAAAGAATATAGGGTTAACAGTGAGGTAATTTCCGATGAAATAGAGCTAACGGTGGAATAATCTAACTAAGTTATGAAGAATAGGGCCTGGCAAAATAGATCTTAAATGTGGTTCCAACATCTTCTGTACTTTCTACTTCTATAGATCCCCCCATACTTTCAACTTGATTTTTTGTAATGTAAAGCCCAATTCCTTTGGAATCGTCATTGTTGTGAAAGGTGTTGTACATCCCAAAAAGTTTTTCCCCATATTTCCCTAAATCAATACCTACTCCATTGTCGGAAACCGTTAAAACAGGCTGTTCTTCGATTGTGGTCACATCAATACTAATAACAGGGTTTCGCTCTGGATGGCGGTATTTAATTGCGTTGGAAATCAGGTTCAACAGAATACTTTCCAAATAGGCGGGATTGTAGTTAATCTTGAACCCCTTTGGAACCGACTGTTTTATTCGCACCTTTTTCGAGATAATTTCGGTTGTAAGAATTTCCTTGATTTTTGAGAGATAATCATTGAAATCAATCTCTTGGATATTTTTATCTGCCGTTTGTTGATCTATAATGTCATTTAAATCCTCAATTGTTTCATTTAATCGTGAAGAAGCCGTGTTTAAATGATTGAAAAATTCTGCTTTTACCCCTTCATCATCTTCTTCGGCCAATATGGCTAAAATCATCGAAATGTTAGAGGCGTGATTCCTCAAGTTGTGAGAAACAATATGGGCAAAATTTAGAAGACGTTTATTTTGATCACTCACAATATCCATTGTCATGCTAAGGCCGCGTTCTTTCTCTTTTCGCTCCGTAACATCTGTAATGTATCCGTGCCAAATCACGCTGTTATCGTCTTGCTTTTTGGGCCTGGCATTACCGAGTAGCCATCGAATCCCTTTCTTGGGTAAATCAACCCCGGTATTCTAATTCCCAATCGGTCAGTGTGTGGTAGGAGTGATTAATAGTATCAATCAGCCGATCTAAATCTTCACTATATGTTCTTTCAATGGCTTTGGAGGCATCGTGTTTAACCTCTTCGGGTGTAACTTCATAAATATCTTTAATGCCGTTACTTGCGAAAGGAAAGCAGGAACTGCCATCAGGGAACTGTTGAAACTGGTAAATAGTGCCTGGTACCTGTTTGGAGAGTTTTGATAAGGTTTCATCACTTTGTTTGAGTTTTATCTCTGCAATTTTTCGTTCCGAGATATCCCGCATAATTCCCTCAACCCCATTCGGTTTACCGGATTTGTCTTTTATAATGTGAGATGTAATGGAGGTGTAAACTAACCTTCCATCGGATGTTTTTAGTCTTACCTCGTAATCAGTGACTTTACCGGTTTGCAGGAGTTGGTGAACCAATTTTTCGCGATCTTCCTGATGGTAATAGAATTTAACAACCGGAAACCCGATAATTTCTGATTGTTTGTAACCGGAATATCTTTCAATAGACGGACTGATATCAGTAACAATTCCTTGGGTATCGGTTCTGTAAAATACATCCTGAATATTATCGAAAATATTCCGGTATTTTTTTTCACTGTTGCGAAGCGCTTCCTCGGCTTCTATTTGATCAGTTACATCTCCGGTTATGCCAAACGTACCAACAATAGAATTCTCATCATCATAAAAAGGAAATTTACTTGTAGAAGCCCAATGTGTTCTTTTACCTGACTGGTATTTCCCCTCACTTTCCAATACATTAATGATGGGTTCACCTGTCTTCATTATTTCCTGTTCCTCATTAAAAGCTCTTTGAGCATGTTCTTCATCAAAGAAATCAAAATCAGTTTTTCCTACAGCTTCCTCCGGATCATCAAGGCCAAACTTATCGGCACACTCTTTATTTATTCTTATAAACCGACTTTCTCTGTCCTTAAAGTAAATGCTGTAGGGCACATGCTTCATCAACAGGTTTAACAAATGAGAGCTATTTTGGAAAACCGGATCTGGAGAGGGTTTATTCATAAAATTCTGAAATCAATTTCGATTTATGAACGTGAACAACGGTAAGTCACTAAAGCAAGAGCATTGATTGTATTAATATAAGATTATTGTTGGAACAAATTTTGGTTTTGTGGACACAACTGTCCAAAACGGTTAACGAAAATGAAAGAAGTTTACAACACCGAATTACATAACATCTACACGAATGACATCTGTCCCCTTTCTCGCAGAGTATCGCTGAGTTAACCGCAGATTTACGCAGAATATCTGCGAAGCTCAGCGGATTCATCTGCAGTTCTTTGCGAGAAAAAAGAGGGAGATCGATTTTCGATCAATAACAAAAACCTATCCTAAATGAACAGAAACGAAGATTTTTAATGATTTCTAAACTGTTTTGGACACCTGAGTTTTTGGAACAAATAACCCCAAGCTTTTACCCCAGGGGTTTATTTGAATTAAAGGGTAGTAGGATTTATTTATTATCAGGAATAGGAGCGTCCCAATGGGGAATCTCTGCGGTAGGGTCACCGGTCATCAGATATGTATCAAACCATTGCAACATTCGATGTGTGTAATCGAATCGTGACGATGCACGGGTATTTCCGTGCCCCTCACCGGGGTATGATACAAACCGAACAGGTACATCCGGTTTTCGAACTTTTAAATGCCGATACAGTTCCAGAGATTGGGCGGGGTGAACACGTGTGTCTTCGGCACCGTGCATAATCAGGGTTGGTGTTTGGGCTCTATCAACCCAATAAATGGGACTTCGTTTCAGATAATTCATCCACATTTCATCTGATTCCCACATTCGCTGGCGAGAGTGAACCAGGTATAATTCATTGGGAATATCACTGGTTCCCCATTTCGAGAGATTGTTACTGATTCCAACAAACATAACGGAGGCAGCAAATCGATCGGAATAGTAGGTGCTCATCCATGCCGAAGCATATCCACCATACGATCCTCCGGTTACTCCAATTCGGTCGGCATCAGCAATTCCTTGGTCAATCAGGTAATCAACGCCATCCACAATATCGTCGAACTCCTTTCCGGCAAGATCAGCCTGACTGCTATAGGCAAACTCAACTCCACGACCGGTGCTTCCCCGGTAATTGGGATAAAACACTCCGTATCCCTTTGCTGCTGCCATCTGTCCGGGAATTGAATACCCTGTTAACCAGCCGTTGCTGTAGTGTGCCTCGGGCCCACCGTGTACCATGGTTATCACAGGAATCTGATCACCATTTTCATAGCCAACCGGATAGATCATTAATCCTTCAATTTCAAACTCATCATCGCGTGTGGTGTAACGGATCACTTCCTGATGTCCCAATTCAACATCAGCCAGCCATTCGTTATGGTTAGTCATTTTTTGAGGTTGTGCGTTTTGGTTTGATGGTAGCACAAATAACTCAGCGGGATACTCAGGGCTACTTGCTACAAAAGAAACGGTACCATCATCAGATCGGGAAAAGGAGCCGATGGCATGTTCATCCGTTTCAATCAGATATTGTTTGTTGGAACCATCAGGCTGAATAGTCCCCAGTGCGGTACCGACACCTCTGCTTGCTAAAAAAGAGATTTCATTATCGTCGGTCCAGTTAATCTGCTCATATTTCCCTTCGAAGCTCTGATCAATTATTTCGGGAGTTCCGCCATCAGCAGGTGCAATTAAGATCCGTCCATCAATAGGATCATTAATATCTTGTCCGGCGCGAAGTGCAAGACGTTGACCATCCGGGCTCCATTCAATCTGCCCCAGTTTGCCTTCATTATTAATTTCAGCGTCCACTTCCCGGGTTCGGTAATCCACAACAAACACTTCCTGTGCCATAAAACTATCATCTACTCCCGGTGATGGAGCCGCAGAAAGGGCAAGTTTTGATCCATCGGGACTCCACTTCATCAAATAAACCGTTCCTTTTACTTGGATTTGGTGAGGCTCGTGATTTTCGTGAATTACATTTGTGATATATGCCGGGCGCTGTGTTTGATTTTCTTCGTATACAGTTGCTTGATACGGAAGAGGTGATTCTGATTCTTCTGCCTCATAAAAAGATGAAAATACAATGTGATTTCCATCATGATGCCAAGAGTAATCAGAGATATTCCGTTCGAATTCAAAAAGCTTAATCGCTTCACCGCCATCTAAAGGAAGTTCATACAGGGATCGCTTTTCTTCTTCTGAACGGGTTGTTAGAAATGTAATGCTGTTATGATTGGGCCGAAACTGCACACTCCCCATTCCTGTGTTAGAGTAGTAAGGTTTAGTTTCTTCACTTTCTACATCCAAGATATGTAGTTCAGTTTTGTTGGCGGCATTTTCCTCATAAGGATCAGCCGGCACGCTAACGGTGTAGGCCACAAGACCTCCATCATTAGATATAATTGAACTTGTTACATTTTGGGTCTTCGCTACATGATCGGGTGTAACTCCTTGCGCAATTGTAACCGGAACAATTAAAAATGCCAGGATAAATGATACTGAGAAAGTAAGAATAGTTTGTTTTCGTTGATTCATCATAAAGAATAGATTTTATTAATTGATAGCGTGTTGCAAATAAAATACACCAAAGCCTGTTTTGAATATATTTAGTTTAACTCTCGTAAAAAATTATCTATTAACATAAAGATAATTCGCGTTTTATTGGTAGAGTTCGTTTTTTTACTCCACTTAGTATCAACCCAATTTTATACATCTCATGTCCAAAAGTAAATTAAGCCGTCTCGATTTTTTGAAAACAGGAGCTCTTTCCACTGCCGCTCTGGGAACAGGATTTCTTGGAAAATCTACAATAAAAAGCATCAAGAAAAGTAATTTTGGGGATGCTAAAAATGTAATTTTTTTAGTCGTTGATGGCATGAGTGCAGGTACAATGGCTATTGCAGATCTGGTAAAACAAGATCAATATGGTGATAAAACAAACTGGGTAAAATTGTACGAGTCAGATCGAGAATACCACCGCGGGTTGATGGATATGGCTTCTTTAAACTCAAGTGTTACAGGATCTGCATCGGCGGCTTCCTCGTGGGGCAGTGGCCACAGAATTAATAATGGAGCCGTAAACTGGGGACCAAACGATGAACAGTACAAAACAATTTGCGAAATATTCCGTGATGCAGGAAAAGCTACTGGCTTGGTTACTACTGCACGATTAACCCATGCAACACCTTCAGGCTTTGGTATTAATATGTCTTCAAGAAATATGGAAGATGAAATTGCGGTTCAATACTCCGAGCGTAATTATGATGTGTTGATGGGGGGAGGTAACCGTCATTTTTCGCCGGATCAGAGAGAAGACGGTAAGGATTTATATAAAACGTTTACGGATAAAGGATACACGGTTGCTAAAACAAAGGAAGAACTAAATCGTGCTACTCGTAACAGTCAGCTTTTAGGGATATTTCAAGATTCACATTTACCTTATATGGTAGATTATAACACCCTGTCTGAACTGCAAAGAGATGTTCCTACCCTTGCTGAAATGACTGGTTCTGCATTGGAACGACTGGACAGAAAAGAAAATGGATTTATACTGCAGGTTGAGGGCGGGCGAGTTGATCACGCCGCACACGGAAATGACCCTGCCGGTTTGGTGTACGATCAAATTGCTTTTGATGATGCCATAAAAGAGGTAATGGACTTTACGGATGGCCGCGATGATACGCTGGTTATCCTTACAACAGACCATGGAAATGCAAACCCCGGACTTAGCGGCCTTGGAAGCGGCTATGGCGATTCGCCGGCTATGATGGCCACATTATATGATTACAAACACAGTTTTGAGTGGATGTATAATGAGCTGGGTTATCATTGGTCTGATGATTCTTTGGAAGGTATCACAGTTAAAAAAATTAAAGACGCTGTGGATTATGCCATGAATACAGAAATTACAAATGAAGAAGGATTGATGATAAAAAGATCTTTTGAAGGTAAATTCCGTGCACCGTTTCAAAACAGGCAGGGTCCGGCCGGAGTGATTTCGGGCGTGCTGGCAAACTACAACGGCATCTATTTTATAGGGACTAACCACACAGCAGATTATGTAGAAATAGCCGCATGGGGGCCGGGAAGTGATCGTATTCCAACATTTGTGAGAAATACGGCTTTATTTGATCTAATGGTTGATATGGCCGATGTTAGAGCCCACGCTGAAGGGTAGAAAAAGTCCCCCTTAATAAAGGGCTCATCTTTTGAACGCGCCAGCGAGATTTAGGGGGATGTTATTAACGTTAAAATTTCGATGCCCCCCTATAAATTTCACTACGCTTACGCTATGTGTTCAAAAAATGAGCGGGGAGACTACTTTATTCTCTTTCTTAAATATTTTGAGCGACTTTCTCTCGGGCATTTCGCATAAACTGGGTAATACTTGGCACATTCATAAAGCCGCGGCGCTGGTCAATTACATTACCATTATGATCCATAATAATGGTAAAAGGAAAAGCAGTGAGCCCCATTTTGTCGGCAAATTGTTGTTCGGTCATCTCTTCACCCAAAAACGTAATTACATTTTCTGAGTTCCCATTTATTTTAACGGGATGAAAATCACGATCAATAACTGCACGGGTTGAGGGTGCAGGATAAACTTCGCGGCTCATGGCACGGCAATATTGGCAACCCACTTCATAAATATCAACAATGATGAGCTTTTCATCTTCCGCGGCGTTTGCCATAGCGGTTTCAATAGTTAACCAATCAGGTGCGTTTTCAATTTCTTTGGGAGTTACTGCATCAAATGCGAAGTAAGCAAACACAGCTAAAAACGAGACAACAAAAGCGGTGATAATAAGTGGACGTTTCATGGATAGTTTTGAGTTTTTCAACAATAGATCTTGTAGCAAATAACGATTAAAAATAGCAATTTATTGACTAAAAATGCGATTCCAATATTTCTTAAAAATATCCCCGCTTATATTAAAAGAAGTAGGTTTTTGCTCAAAATTTACAGCACTTCGGTTTTCGCTTAAAATGAGTTGATTTCCCCACAGATATTCTGCCTCATTGGTAAGCCAAAGATCACTTCTGCCAAACCGCAGGTCGTAAATAATAATCTTTCCATGGGCTGTTTCTTCAACGGTATAGTAGGTTCTGGAAAACCACATTAAGGCTTCATATGCACGATCTCCTTCAAATTGCTTAATTAAATTGGAATTTCGTGGAATACTTTTGAATTCCAAATTCGTGGTATCATCAAAAATAGAATAAAGAGAATGATAAAGGGTATCGTTTTGGATGATGTATCCATTCCATAAAAATGTAGTGGGCCCGGCCGGGGTGGTTTTTATTTTTTCAATGTTTCCATATTGTTCTTGAAAAGATTCTTCAAACACCGAATGAACATGAGCTTTTATGCCCAGTCCGCATAATAAATAGAGTGTGCTGATGAAAAGCCCGACACGATTTATGTGAAGCCTTACATTGGAAGAGCGTTGTAAAAAAAGAGAAACAAGCAGCCCAATAAGTAGTGGTAGTGTAAAAAACGGATCAATAATAAATATAGAATCCAACGTTACCGGGTAGTTGCTAAAAGGTTGCAAGGCCTGTGTACCGTACGTTGTTGGAATATCAATAAGGATGTGGGTAAATATCACCCAAAAAACAAGGTTAGTCCACTTTTTCCATCCAATATCAAGTTGGTTATGTATACGGTTAATACCCCATCCAAAAAGCGGGGAAATGGCAGCTGAAAAGACAAAAGAATGGGTTATGCCCCGATGGAAATAAAGTTCGGAAACCGAATCAACAAAGGGGGAAATGAGAATATCTAAGTCCGGGAATGTTCCTAAAGCGGCTCCCCATAAAGCAGCTTTATAACCAACTTTTTTCCCTAATACTGCTTCACCTACTGCAGCTCCTAAAGTAATTTGCGTGATAGAATCCATGCGTGGTTAAAAATATTTACGTAACAAAGAACCATTTTCAAGTTAATCCTGTTCAAAAGGCTTTATTGCCTTATCAATTTTTGATGTGGTTTTAAATTCTTTAACACTAAGCAGATATTGAACAGGATAGTAATTCGTTATATTTCTTCGATTTAGATTTTAACTCAATGTGCACATGAAAAAAAGATTACAATTAGTTTTAGTGGTTCTGTTGTTCGTCTGGGGTTGCAGTACTGATGAAAGCTTAGACAACGCCAATGAAAATAATACTATACCATCTGTAGAAGCTGTACAGGCCCGGTTTGGTTCATTACCATTGGAGGAAAGATTAAGCGGAATTGTTGAAGCTCAAAATCAAGTGGATATCTATTCGAGAATAGCAGCTCCGGTTGAAGAGGTATATGTTCAAAATGGTGTGCAAGTTGAAAAGGGTGATCCATTGGTTCGTTTACGGGATAATGAATATAGAGAAAGAGTTCGACAGGCGGAAGCAAATTTACGGATAAATAAGGCGCAAGAGAGACAGGCCAGGGCATCTTTGGGTGAAGTTGAATCACAAATGAGACGGCAGGTTATTCTTGACGAAAGAGATTTGAGCAGTGAAATAGAAATGGAGCAATTAGAAGCGGAGCTCGAATCAGCCGAGGCAAACCTGGAGCTCGCACTGGCTCAGGTTGAGCAGGCTGAATCTTCTTTAGAAGAAGAAAAGGACGCTTTAAGCCAAACGGTTATTCGCGCTCCTATTACCGGAACCGTTGGCCAACGTAATGTTGAACCGGGAATGCAGGTAAACACCAGTTCGCAATTATTTACGCTCGGGAACCTGAATGATTCTAAAGTGATTGTAAACTTAACCGAACGAATGTTAGGGTATATCACTCAAGGGCAATCGGTTGATGTATATTCTGAATCGATGGACGGCGAGCGATTACAAGGAGAGGTTTCAAGAATATCACCGTTTTTAGGGGCAGGTAGCTTTAGCACAGAGGCAGAAATTGATATTGCGAATACACGGGATATACTTATGCCTGGAATGTTTGTAACGGTGGATATTTTTTATGGAGAATCTGAACAGGCAACAATTATTCCGCTAAGTGCTATTTACAGGCACCCAAGAACGGGAGAAGATGGTGTGTATGTCGCGCCGGGATTTGGTGCAGATACCGAACCTTTAGAGCAAGTGGACAGCTCAAATCCACCACCCTTAAGTGATCCCACCGCAGTGGAATTTGTGCCTATAAATATTATTGCCAAAGGTCGTCAATCAGTCGGGGTTACCGGCATTGAAAGTGGAGATTGGGTAATATCGGTTGGACAAAATTTATTGGAAGGCGAGGGTGTGTCAGCAAAAATCAGAGCGGTTTCCTGGAACAGGGTTATGAATATGCAAAACATGCGCCCGCAGGATCTTTTGCGGAGCATAATGGAACAGCGTGAGCTGGCGAATCAACAATCAACAGATAGCTCACAGGAGTCCTAAACCATGGGAATTACAGAAACCTCTATCAAACGCCCCATTGCTACTACAATGGTTTATCTCATTGTTATTGTATTGGGAATAACCGGCTTTCGATATTTACCGGTTGACCTTTTACCCCCCATAGAATTTCCCCGGCTTTCCGTTCAGGTTGATTATGACGGTGTAGGTCCGGAAGAGATAGAAACAATTATTACAGATCAGCTCGAGAATGCTCTGTCCGGTGTTGCCAACCTGGATGAAATGACCTCTAACTCTGAAGAAGGAAGTAGCCGGGTTAGTTTAAACTTTTCGAGAAATACAAATCTTGATGAAGCTGCAAACGATGTAAGAGCCGCTTTGGATAGGGTACGACGAAGTTTGCCGGAAGAGGCAGATCCGCCAAGAGTACGAAAGTTCGACCCGAACGCTTCCCCTATTGTTATTGTGGGGGCTCAATCTACCCGACAGCTTGATGAGTTAACAAGAATGTTGGAAGATGATATTTCCAAGCGCCTGGAACAGATACCCGGTGTAGGCTCTATTGATGTTTGGGGCGGAATTGATCGGGAAATTAGGGTTGAGCTGAAACGCGACCGGCTAAACGCCAGCGGCTTAACTGCCCAGGATGTTCGAAATGCCATTGTTGCTGAAAATAGTACCTCGCCGGGAGGGAATGTAAGGGAAGGCATAAGTGAGCTTTATGTTCGAACAATGGGTGAGTTTACCAATACAGATCAAATTGGCGAAACCATTATCACCTCTTTTGATGGGAAGCCGGTTCGGGTAAAAGATGTTGCTACTGTTGTTGATGGATTTCAGGACATAGGACGATTGGTAAGTATCAACGATGAGCCGATGATACGGATGGGAATTAGAAAACAGACCGGCGCTAATACCGTGGCTGTGTCGGAAGGGATTGAGCGGGAGCTTGAGCGTATCAATGCCGAAAGAGATGACGTTAATTTGATGATTGTTACAAATCAAAGTGAGTTTATCAAAAACTCAATTGAAAGTGTACAGGAATCAGCTATTTGGGGGGCAATATTTGCTGTATTTATTTTATACCTGTTTTTAAGAAATGGCTCAACTACCTTCATAATTTCTCTTGCAATACCGGTATCAATTATTGCAACGTTTGGATTGCTTTACTTTTCGGGGCTTACCTTAAACCAAATGAGTTTTGGCGGACTTGCTCTGGGGGTGGGACTTATTGTTGATAATGCGATTGTGGTTCTGGAAAATATTGTTCGTATAAGGAATAATGGTAAATCCTTAAGTGAAAGTGCACTTGTTGGAACCCAGGAAGTGGGTGGGGCTATTATTGCATCAACCCTTACTACATCCGTTATCTTTTTGCCCGTTGTGTTTATGCAAACCATAACGGGTACTCTTTTTCAGGAACTTGCTTTGGTTGTGGTTTTTGCTCTTATGTGTTCGCTATTGGTTGCACTTACCCTGGTGCCGATGCTTGCCAGCAAGTTTATGACTATAAAGCCTAATGACGAAAACACCGAAAAGGAAAAAGGTCGATTTCAGCGGATGTTTGATAAGGTAGAAACCAAATATGGAAACCTATTAAAATCGGCAATTAGAAAAAGATATGTGGTATTTGGTGTTACTGCGGTTCTTCTTGGTGTAGCCGGTTATGGATGGACATTTATTTCTCAGGAACTTGCACCGGAAACGGAAGCAGATGAAATTAGTATTGATTTTTATTTATCGGAAGGGATGAATATTGCCGTCTCTAATCAATACCTCGAAGAGTTAAAAGAGCGTGTAACGGCAATTGTGCCGATGGATCAGGTGGAATATGTATCAACCGAAGTTCGTAATGGAAATGCTGAAGTAGAATTGACAATGATCGATCAGAGTGAACGGTCTATTAGCACCTATGCGCTTGCAGATGAAATTAGTGATAAAATAGAAGGCACTATTCCCGGAGGAGAAATTCGGGTGAGGGCTCAAACCGGGTTATGGATCTTACGAATGATATTTGGCTCAGGTGGGGGCGAAGAAGCGGTTCAGCTCCAACTCAGGGGAAATAACCTTGAACAAGCTGACGAAATAGCAGAGGATATTGTACAGCGAATGCAACGAGTACCTGCCGTTCGTGATGCCCGATCAGGTCGGCAAGAAGGAAGACCGGAACAAAATATAACGTTTGACAGGGATAAAATTTCTGAATTAGGGTTAACCGGCCGCGATATTGCCGATGCCATTCAAACAAATGTTGGAGGCTCAACAGCCGGTGTTTTTCGTGAAGGAGGGGATGAATTTGATATAAATGTTCGTCTTCAGGAATCTGACAGAGGCAGTACCCTCGATCTTAACAATATATCCGTTCGTACTGCATCCGGAGAAAGTGTTCCTGTATCAACGGTTATTGAACAAATTTCAACACGGGGACCGGTAAGCATAAACCGTATTAATGGTCAGCGTGTAACCTATATTTCTGCAAATCTAATGAGTGGGGTACCTCTTGGAGAAGCAGTAAGGGATATTCAAGCCGAACTCTCAGATCTAAGCATACCTACAGGGTTTTCTATCATTTATGGGGGTGAATACGAAGAGCAACAAAAAGCACAAACCGACTATATCATTTCTATTCTAATGGCCATTATTCTGATTTATATGGTTATGGCTGCCCAGTTCGAGAGATTTTTAGACCCTGTCATAGTGATGTTTTCTGTGCCAGTTGCGATAATAGGAGTAGTTCCTACTATGCTTTTAACCGGAACCACAATGAACATGCAAAGTATTATGGGGATTATTATGCTGATCGGCATTGTGGTGAACAACGCCATTGTGCTCGTGGATTATATAAACCTGATGCGAAGGGATAAAAATTTAAGCGTATACAATGCGGTTATTGAGTCCGGAAAATTAAGGCTTCGTCCTATTTTAATGACAACATTGACAACGGTATTAGGTTTACTTCCACTATCATTTGGTCTTGGGGCAGGCGGAGAAATACAAGCCTCACTGGCAAGGGTAGTGATTGGCGGGTTGATTGCATCAACAATGATTACGCTGATACTAATTCCGGTCGTTTACATCACTGCCAATAACATTAAAGAGTATGTAGTAGAGAAAAAAGCTGCACTCTTTGAATCAGGAAGTTCATCTCCGGTTCCGGCTGAGTAAGCTTTGATAACGTTTAATAATCAGGCCGATTTGTGGCGAATTACATTCAACGGTCTGATTTATTTAAAGATTATCACTTCCTCAAAAATACACTTCAGAACCTGAGTTCGATTAATAATGTTGGTTACAAGCCGGCGGGATTCTGTATCCTAAAGGGTAGAGATGAATAAGTAAGGCTGAAAGCCTGAGATAACTCAGCCCAGAGCAACGCTCTGGGTTACGGAATTCCGGAAAATGGGGAGGCCGAAAGCCTCAAAACAGATAGTTTCTGAAATTCTGATTTTGAGCTATTTCAGGCATTCAGCCTGCGGTGTGTTCCTTCACCTTTTTACCTATGGCGTTGCCATAGGCTGGGTTATGTCAGGCTTTCAGCCTGTCGAATTCGGATAGAAACCTTAAATCTGAGTTCAATTAGAACACTTTATTAACCTGATTTACAATCGAACTCAGGTTCAGAGGTTAGACTTTAACGTAGATCCGATTTTATTCAGAAGATTTTAGATAATCTATCTTATTAAAGGTTTGTTCAACAGGGAAAGGGAGACAAATTCATTGATCGTAGATGGGCTTTTGTTTCAATCAATTACCTACAACATACGGCTGATCAGGTGTTCAAACCAAATCCAAATTAATTAAGGGTATTAATATATAAGTAATAGTAGACTGATATTAATCTGTCACATTTTTTTGTTAACTTATTGTACATCTAAAATAGAATTTATATACCCGTTATGCCGAAAAAAATTGGTTCTCTTACGCTTTATTCTGTTGATGACCTTCATGAAATGCTTGGGATGAGCAAAATGTCGATCCGTGCATACCTTCGCGATGGAAAAATAAAAGGAAAGAAACTGGGTGTCCATTGGTATGTGACGGAGGAAGCGATTCGCAACTATTTTGAAGAGCCTGAAAAAGAACAGCCTAAGCGCACAAAGAAAATCAAGTATATAGTACAGGGTGTAAATGATTTAGTAAGCGAAACTGAAGAATGCGATACATTAAACGAAACCTTGGAAATTTTAAATAGTCAGGCAATCATTAGTTTATTTCAGGTAAAAATTTTAGATGCAGAAACGGACGAAGTTTTGGAACTGGTTAAAGCACGCGATTTTATTGAACGACACAGATAGATTATGAAAACACTTGAAAAAACGAAGGTAGATATTATTGAATTTGGAGATCAGCCCGAGGATGTATTTTATTGTCTGGTGGATCTAACCATCAGCCCGAATGGACTCAATGTTGATAAGCTTAAAATCAGCGACCCCAGAAATTTTGATCAGCGTTTGATGGAAAGTGGTTGTTTGATGATGTTTAGCGGAGATGAAATTGAAGAACTCGTATCCCGTGGAGATGTATCACGGGATGAATTACATCAATCGTTAGTTAATCTGGCTATTAAAGAGGGAGTCATCAAGAAAAGTTAATGGCAAAGGGTTTGTTTTTCAACCACCATTGATGCGCATACATGATGGAGCAAATGGTTTTGGCGTCCTGAATCTTACCTGAATATACCAGATTTAATGCATCTGAAAATGGAACTCTGTGTTTAATTACAAATTCATCATCATTCTGATTGTGATCTGATTGAGTTAATCCCCAGGCCACAAAAACGTGAATCTCTTCATCGGCATAACCGATAGCCGGAAAAAACGACCCTGCCTTCTCAATAAATTTGCAGGATAATCCTGTTTCTTCAGTTAACTCACGTTCAGCCGTTTCTTTGGCAGATTCACCGGAATCTATTTTACCGGCAGGAACCTCAATAAACGTTCGTCTTGAAGGATATCTAAACTGTTTGATGAGCATAACGGTGCCATCTTCGAAAACAGGAACAATTGCACTGGCACCGGGATGTTTAATCCAGTCGCGGGTTGAGGTGGAGCCATCGGGGAGTAAAACATCATCAACATAAACTTTAAGGAGTTTGCCATCGTATACCCGGCTGGATGATTTTTGGACTTCTAAAAGGTCGTTATGTATTGGGCGAGAATTGTCAGATTCCGTATGTTTCATCTTATATACTTTACAGTTGGAAATATTGTATTTTAAAATCGAAAATTAATAAAAGAATTCACTCCATGAGAGAAGTGATAAACGTTGATGGGAAAAAGGTATTGGTTCGGGATGATATATTCACCTGGTCGAACCTAATATCACTTACAAGAGTTCTTGTTGCCCTGCCGATTGTTTATTTACACTACGAAAATCAGAAAGAAGTCAACAACCTTATTTTAGGGCTGATTTTTTATGGTGTGATTTCTGATTATTTAGATGGTTTAGTTGCCCGGTTGCGAAATGAAATATCAGAACTGGGGAAAATATTAGACCCCGTGGCTGATAAAATCATGGCGTTTGTGTTGTTTTTCTACACCGTATGGCTGGGCTGGATTCCTCTTTGGTTTTTCGTGATTGGGATATCCAGAGACGTCTTTATAATGCTGGGTTCTTGGTATATAAAGCGCGAGCGTGGCAAGGTTGCCATGTCCACAATGTCGGGGAAGGTTTCCGTGAATATTCTTGCATTTTATTGGTTGTCGGTGTTCTTTTTTCCCGAAATGACATCGGTACATACTGTTTTGATGATGGCATCCCTTATTGTAATGGCGATCTCATTTGTTGACTATTTTTACAGATATAAATTGATTTTAGACGGCGCTGAATTTAATTAAAATAAGATATGGGTTGGTTAGATAAACTTGGTTTAAAAAAAGAAGAAAAACTTGAAAAAGGGGTTGAAAAAAGCCGTGAAGGATTTCTTAATAAAATTGGAAAAACTTTTGCAGGTAAAGATACTGTAGATGCTTCTACATTGGATGAGCTGGAGGATATTTTAATTACTTCTGATGTAGGAGTTAAAACCACCATCGAAATCATCAATAGAATTGAGGCGCGCGTTGCCCGGGATAAATTTGTTACCCAAGGAGAGCTTCAAGACATTCTGCAGGAAGAAACAGCTTCTTTACTGAAAGAAAATAAACCCGATAAACCCGCAGAATTCAAAGCTGATTTCGACCACAAGCCACACATTGTTTTGGTAGTGGGTGTAAATGGCGTGGGGAAAACAACCAGCATTGGTAAGCTGGCATCCATGTATAAAAAAGCCGGCAAAAAAGTGATTTTGGGTGCAGCGGATACATTTCGTGCAGCAGCGGTCGATCAACTAAAAATATGGAGCGAACGAGCAGAAGTCCCACTCATTCAACAGGGTCAAAATGCTGATCCCGCAGCCGTAGCCTACGATACCGTTTCCTCGGCTTTGGCGAAAGGATCCGACATTGCTTTTATAGATACCGCCGGACGCCTGCACAACAAGAAAGGATTGATGGAAGAGTTGGGCAAAATTAAACGCGTTATGGGTAAAGTGGTTGATGGGGCTCCTCACGAAATTCTGTTGGTATTAGACGCATCCACAGGACAAAATGCCATGCAGCAGGCAAAAGCATTTACAGAAGTTGTAGATGTTACCGGCTTGGTTCTTACAAAATTAGATGGGACAGCAAAAGGTGGTATTGTAATAGGAATTTCCAATGAGTTAAGTGTTCCTGTAAAGTATATTGGCGTGGGTGAACAAATCGAAGATCTACAAATCTTTGAAAGCAAGTCTTTTGTACAAGCATTATTCGGGAAATCTGAATAGACTTTACAAATTGGGTTTCGTTCAGTACTATAATTTACTGAACCAAGATTCTATTACGTGTATCACAAAATCAAAAATTGCTCATTAATTAGCCTTTCTGCATGTGCTATCGGTAGATGGCTTGATGTATCTGTGGCAAAACTTCGAGTATCGGTGAGGTTAAAAGCATTGTTGTTTTTGTGTCTTTGCATTTCCCCTGCCATTTCCTTTGCCCAGTCGGATCAAGATTTTGCTGAAAAATTAGAAGAGGCGGTTCAAACACTGGATAATAGTGATTTTGAAAAGGCCCGTGAACAATTCGCGAACATTCACGATCAGGTTTGCAGGGATGATGAAAATGTGGAATCTTGCTTTGAGCTTAAAGTTCATCAAATAGTAGTAAACAGGCGACTTAGCAATTATTCGAGAGCAGAAAGTAAATTACAGGAAACCGAACTTTATGTAGAAGAGACTCTACACAGTGATATAAATAAGCTCGTTATCCTTTATGTGCATCAGGTATTTTTGGCTGATGATAAATCTACACTTGAAGAAGCAGAACCTTGGATTGCCAAGCTTCATGATATTACCGGAAGAGAGGATGTTGATCAAATTACACTAACACGAGCTTTTTTGGGGATTGGCTTTTATGAAGACGAAAAAGGGAACTATCAAAAAGCGGTAGATAATTATCTTGCCGGCATAGAAGCAGTGGAAAATAACGAGCGGAATACCGCAATTCGCGATCTTTTAAATCAAGCTCATACAAATCTTGGAATTGCATATCGGAGATCGGGAAAGATTGAGGAGGCCATGGACCAATACCAAAAGGCGTTGGTACAGACCCGAATTTTATATGGAGAGCAACATTTTGAAACAGCAACGATTTATAACAATATTGGCACCATCTACTATTTTATGGGAGATTATGGTCAGGCTGCAGATTATTTTATACAAGCATACAGGGTTTTAGAATCTGAGTTGGGGAGCGAGCATCGCCGGTTGGGCGCTTCTTTAAACAATGCCGGATTATCTTATATCGCACTGGGAGATTATGAAAAAGCGGCTGAATATCTTGAGAGAGCTCAACGCATTAAGGAAGCGACATTGGGGGCGGATCATATCGATACAGCAATAGGTTACTCAAATCTGGCGTCAATTTATATAGACGATGAAAATTATTCCGAAGCTGAGACAAATCTAAAAAGATCTATAGCGGTTAGGGAAAAAATATATAGTGGCAATCATCCCGATTTAATACCGCCAAATATTAGTATCGGTGAATTATATAAAACGTTAGAACGGTTTGATGAAGCCACCGATCATACAAATACGGCGCTCGAAATTATAAAAGAGAGGCTCGGAGAAAAGCACCCACAATATGCCAAAGCACAATTATTAAAGGGAAATATACTCTACGATCAAGAAAAGTACGATGATGCATTAAAGAGTTTTCGAACGGCTGTAATAGCACTTTATGAAGATTTTTATTTGGACCGGGAAGTAAAAAATCTTGCAGAAGTAGCGGATCCCATAATGCTTATTGAAAGCCTCTATGCAATGTCGAAAGTGTATAGAAAAATGAATCACGGGGACAGGGTTCAACATCTTGAGCGAAGTTTTATGACGTTAAAGACCGTTTCATCTATTATTGATGATCTTCAGCAATCCTATCAAAACGAGGCATCAAAATTGAGCCTTGTAGATCGGAACTATTCTATTTACACGGATGCGATAGAAACACTGAACTTACTTTATCAAGAAACAGGAGTTACTGCTTATAAAGAGGAGATATTTTATTATGCTGAAAAAAGCCGATCCCGAATAGCACTTGAGCTTCTTCAGGATTTGTCTGCCCGCTCGTTTGGCGGAGTTCCCGATTCTGTTTTAGCTGAAGAAAGATCTTATAATGAAAGGATTACAACGCTAAATCAAAACGTATTAGAAGAACAGGAAAAAGGGCTGAAAAAAGATGAGGATTTGGTTTCCATACTTCAGGATTCACTTTTTTACACAAAAAGAGATCTTGAGCATTTTACCGAGCAATTAGAGAGTCAATATCCGGCTTACTTTTCACTAAAATATGATCAATCTGTTATTAGTTTGGCTGATACTAAGCGTTTGATAGGAAAGGATCAGACCCTGATTACGTATGTGGTTAGTGAGGAAGATGTTTATGGTTTAATCATCAATGAAAACACGTTTGAATTTATTCCACTTGGTGATACGGAGAAGTTGGAAGATCAAATTAATGGAATCCGTGAATTAGTGAAAACGAGGGGCAGAACAGACGAATTTACAGACGTTTCCCATGATCTTTACGGGAAACTTCTACACCCTTTAATGGAGCATATTAAAACAGAATCACTGGTAATTGTGGCTGATCAAATGTTGCATTATTTGCCTTTTGAAATGCTTTTAACGAAGCGCATAAATGATGATAATTACCATCGAATGCCATTTTTGATAAAAGATTTTGAGATCTCCTATGCCCCCTCTGCAACGATGCTTCGATATATGAAAAACAACCGGCCGTTAGAGCCGAAAAACCTTTTTGCCGTATCTCCATTTAGCGAAAATATGACAACTGCGGTTGAAGATGGTGAAGTAAAAAGGCATATGGATGGATTAAATTCACTACCACTGACTGCGTATGAAACATCTTCAATTGCAGAAATATTTAAAGAGCGAAAGTCGTGGAATGAATATCTGTTTCCCAATAGATCAGAAGTTTGGGATAGTAAAGAGGCCACAAAAACGCGGCTTCAAAATGAACAATTGAGTCAATATGGGTATATTCATTTTTCTACCCACGCATTTATAAATGAGCAAAATCCGAAACTATCAGGAATTGCACTTTATCCTGAAGAGGATAATGATGGAGTTGTCTATTTAAGTGATATTTATAATCTGAAAATGAATGCGGATTTAGTAGTTTTGGGAGCCTGTGAAACGGGATTGGGCTCAATTTATAGAGGGGAAGGACTGATCGGTTTTACGAGGGCATTTATCTACGCAGGCGCTTCGAATATGGTAGTATCGATGTGGAGGGTGAGCGATCAGCCCACAGCGGCCTTAATGATCCATTTTTATGAACAAATCCGCAACGGAAACAGCTACAGCAAAAGTTTAAGAGAAGCCAAACTCGAACTGATAAGCGATCCCTCAACAGCAGCACCAAGCAACTGGGCCGCTTTTGTTCTGCAGGGACGGTAAACGTAACTCAGGTCGCCTGACCTGAGAAGCCTGAAAAACGTAGCGTGGTCTCACTGACCCGAGAAGTCAGCATAAAAATTGATTCTGTTAAAAGTACACCAGCGGATCAGCGATCCGCAGTACTACCTCGGCTGATCTCGGGTAATTCGTATAAATTCTTCGTTATCAACTTCAGGCCGCCAATCATAATTTGCTACCTGAATTGTGGACGTGTAAATAAGACGCGAAATTCTGGATAGTTTTTCGAAATCAATTTTATCCACTTCATCACCCGGAGCGTGGTAATCGTCGTGAACCCCGGTAAAGAAAAACACAAAAGGCACATCCAAACGGCCAAAGTTCCAGTGATCGCTTCGTCGATAAAACTGGTTGGAATCCGTAAGGTCGTTGTAATGTCTATCGAGCCGCATATTTACACTTTGTTTGTTGGCAGACTGAACAAGGCTGTCCAATTCTGAGGAGATGATTTCCCCGCCAATCAAGTACACATAATCGGTATCACCATTTTCTAAGTTTTGGGGATCGCTTCGTCCCACCATATCTGTGTTAAATGCAGTAACCGTTTGGTCTATCGGAATTACAGGATGATCGGAGTAGTATCTTGACCCCAACAACCCTTTCTCCTCAGCGCTTACATGAAGAAACAGAACGCTGCGATTGAGCTTTCTGCCATTATCAGCTGCTTTTTGAAGAGATTCTGCAATGGAAAGTAGAGCTGAGGTGCCACTTCCGTTATCATCTGCGCCATTGTTAATACTATCACCCGTTTCATCAGGTTCGGTAATTCCAATATGATCGTAGTGCCCCATTAAAACCACTACTTCATCTTTTAATTCTGGATCATTTCCCTCAATAAAAGCCAGCACATTATTACTTTCAATTTCTACCGTTCCACCATAAGGAGTATAATCAACGAAATGATTGGTTAAATGAGGTTCGAACGTAGTGATATTCGAAATCAGTTCTTCTCTATATTGTTGGAGGTCATTTGTAGAATTAAGGTCAAGAAATGTAGCTGCCATTTCGGGACTGATCAGCGTATAAGCCCGTGGAAAGCCACCTTGATCTGAATCGTCCATGTATTGAAGCCGCATGTTTTCAGGCTGCTCAAGCATTTCGGAGTTTTCCGAAGACATTGTTTCAAACTCATCAGAACTCAAATCGGATATAACCAAAACGCCTTTTGCCTGAATTCGGCTCAGCAAATTTGCAGCACGTTGATTATTGGAAATAGCCGGATTGATGAGTGTATCACCATCCACAACGTGAGGAATATCATCAAAAATAAGCACCCATTTATCTTTCATAGCCACATCATCCAGATGTTCAACATCCCGGGATGGATCATCCACTCCAAATCCACCAAAAATTACATCGCCACTCTGGGGTTCTGATCCACCAAATAAGCGTATAAAATCGGATATTCCTGTTTTGGATTCAGACGAATAATTGATCTCCGTCATATCATCATTATCGTAATTATACGTACGGTAAACCAGGCTGTCTACTCGTTCGGCATTCATTATAAAAGGCTGTAAATATCCTTCTGTGCCCTTGGGTGATATTCCAAGCTTTTCGTAATGATCGATCAGGTATTGCGCAGTTTTTCTTTCTCCAACAGTGCCCGCTTCCCGGCCATCTAAAGAATCGTGTGCAATGATTTCAAGGTGGTTTCGTAAAAGCTCAGGTGTGATGGTTTCTGAATAGGAAAGCAACTCCTGATATCGTTTTTCCTGAAGTTGTTCGGTGCTGAGACAGCTAAAGACAAATACGGATAGAAATAGTATAATAGATAGCTTTTTCATGATTCTATAGAGCGTTGGTTTTTTTCCGTTCCTATAATTTCATCCACAGGTTTAAGATCGATATAAAAATCGGTATTACTGTTTTCGATAAATAGATTAATCTGCTGCTCTTTCAGCATCTCGAGGATGGCTAAAAAGGTAACAACAATAACGATGCGGTTTCCTATTTCCTTACATAAATCCCGAAAGGATGTTCTGCCTCTTTTTTGGAGTGATGAGAGCACAAATTCCGTCTGATCTTCGACAGTAGATTCTACCTTTTCCACTCTGTGATAGGTATGCTGACGCTTGATATCGGCAAGCACTTTTTGGAAGGATGTCATCAAATCAAAAATCGTAACATCTTTTAACGCTTCTCCTGAAGCCTGTTTTTTTACCGTATCCGCTTCGGGATATCCGCGAAAATATTTCTGGCGGGTCTCTTCATCGATCACGCCGAGCTTTACCGACATTTCCTTATACCTTTTGTACTCAAGGAGTTTTTGCACAAGTTCGTATCGGGGATCATTTTCATCCAATTCATCATCTTCGGAGGGTTCGGCAGGAAGCATCATTCTTGCTTTGATGGACATCAGCAAGCTGGCCATATAAATAAATTCGCTGGCCACATCTAAATCCAGTTCCTCCATCAAACGGATATATTCGAGGTATTCCTTTGTGATGTGGGAGATGGGAATGTCGTAAATATCAAGCTCATCACGCTTGATGAAAAATAAGAGCAGGTCTAAAGGACCTTCGAAATTTTTAAGCTGTACTTTATACATAGGAGCATTTGGGTTCATAAAAGATCGTAATTCGAGGCGGGAAAACGAAATATGCATTTTGGATTATAGAAAAGATTTATGCAGATTACATTGCACATACAAATCCAGACGCTATGAACAGTATTCACAATACATTAAACACCTTCTCACGAGAAATTTCTACCTTTTTTGATGATCATTTCAAAGAGTTTGGATTGGCCACTTCCTACGTTGAGCTAATTTTGCTGGTTAAGAAATCGGGTGATAATTGTACCCAAAAGGAGATTGCTCAAAAGATGAATTTGGATCCATCCACAATCACCCGGTTTATTACAAAATTGCAGAAAAAAGGATTGGTTGAAAAAAGCCGAAACGGGAGATTGGTTTCAATACAGTTGACCACAAAAGGGGAAAAACTCTCCGTAAAAGCAGAAAAGGCTTATAAAAAAGCAGAAGATGAGTTGGAAGAAAAATTAGGGAAACCATTTCTTGATACCACAGAGAAGTTGCTTAAGCATGGGGTTAGTGAGTTAGAGACGTAACCCGAAGCTCCTGCTTCGGCATCACTCCCTTCAAAAAAACCTGTCTTCGAAATTTCAACGAAAATATGATAAAGCCTATTCCACTCACTCGATAATCCGCGGACGGGGACGTCCGGGGTACTACCAAGTAATCTCCTTACTCAACATCTCCAAAAAATCTTCCATATACTCAACTCGCTCCAGTGCAATTTTTTTGGCACTTTCTGTGTGCATCAGATCGGGAAGGTTAAACAGTTTTTCGTAAAAATGATCCACAATCCACGCTTTGTCATTTAGGGGACGGTTTTTACTAAACGGATCATCAGGGTTATAAAGATTTGCTCCAAACGAGCTTCCAACCTGAATGCAACGTGCAATACCAATGGCTCCGAGAGCATCCAAACGATCGGCATCCTGCACAATTTTTGCCTCTATTGTTCTTGGTGTAATACCCGCTGAGTAGCTGTGAGCTTCAATTGCGTGCATAACAGCTGGGATTTTGTCAGTGGGGAAAACTGTATCAGATAAAAATGACTCAGCTTTTTTTGCGGCAAGGGTGGAGGCTTTTTTGCGATCGGGATGATTTTTGGGCAGAATCACACAATCGTGCAGCCAGGCTGCTACGCGAATAATTGTGATGTCTGATTTTTGACTTTCCAGATCGGCAATGAGTATAGCATTATTTACCACCCGTTTGATATGGGCAATATCGTGGGCAGCATCCGATTCCGAAATTTCATCCAGTAAAAATTTTTCGAGTGTTTTTTCGAAGTAACTAATTTGAAACATCATTTATCTAAAAAAGTAAAATATGAACTATAAATCACTCAACAATTGCTTCATCTCTGTTCCCATATTCAGACCATGAGCCTTCGTAAGGACGTACAGAATCGTAACCCATCAAACGAAGTGTGAAATAGGCGTGTGACCCACGGACATTGGTGTGGCAGTGGGGAATTACTTCTTTATCGGGTGTGATGCCTAATGCACTATATTGATCCTGAATATCTTGCGCAGATTGAAAATAAGGCACGCCTTCCTGTTCAAGAACTTTGTTCCATTCTAAGTTGACAGCATTGGGAATACGACCATTTTTTTCAGCACGTTCATCAACCCCAGAGTATTCATCAGCCGAACGGGCATCAAAAATAATTTTGTCATCTGAACCGGAAGCTGCCATCACATAGTCAAAGTCACAGGACTTCAATTCCTGAACATCAAAAGCAAAGTTTCCAACCTCGTGGGTAACAGGTTCATTTTCTGTGGGAAGTTCTTCACTTAACCACCCTTCAAAACCGCCATTTAAAACAGAAGCATTTGAGAAACCATAGTAATCCAGGGCATAAAAAAGTCGCGCAGCAGCCAGGGCATTTCCGTCATCATATAAAACAACACGGTCATCATTATTTAAGCCTAAATCCTGCATTAACTCCTGAAATGCTTCAGGGCCAGTCAAATAGAACTCCACCGGGTTTTCCTGATCTATCAGTGATGAAACTGCAGGAAAATGAGTGGCACCGGGAATGACTTCTCCATTTATTTCTTCTCGGGCATCAATTAAAAAAATGTTGTTTTGTTGGATGAGTTCATTTAATTCCTGAGCTGAAGTTAACAGGTGGGAGTTTGGGTAATTATCGAGCTCAGATGTTTGCTCGCTACAGGCTGACACCAACAGTAGAAATAAAACCGAAAGAATGGAAAAACGCATAGTTGTGGGGTTAAAATTAGCAACAGTTAATGCTGGTTGAACAGTATTAAAATAGCAAAAAAATAAAAAGAAACCTGTCAGGTTTTGGTTGGTCTACATTAGTTTGCCACGTAGAAATCATAAATCATCTCAGATATGGTTGCGCCATTTTCTTGCCCACGATTTTCATCAGGAAGTTCCTTAGTCAAAAATATTAACACATAAGATCGGCCATCAGGTAAATACACAATCGCTGAATCGTGTCGAACTCCGGTTATAAATCCGGTTTTATTGGCAATTTCAAGATCTTTGGGCAGATGGAAGGGAATGATGTCCCTGTAAAACTGATCTTTCATTATTTCAATCATAGTTGAATCTGACTTCTGGCTTACGGCTTTGCCATCTGCAAGGGCTCGCAGAATAATTTCAAGATCTCGGGGCGTGGTTCTGTTACTAAGACCTTGGTCAAAAGCCTTCAGATCTTCCACACCCCGAAGGACTTCGATATTTTTAGCACCAAGTTCTCGCATGGTTTGGGTCGTTTCCTCTGCGTCGGCAAGTTGTATCATCAGGTTTGTGGCAAGGTTACTGCTGTAGGTAATCATTGCGTGAGTCAAATCATATATAGTTGCATTTTCACCCACTTGGGCTTCGTAAGGGTCATCACCCTCAGGATCAAGAGGGAGTTGAAAAGATGAGCTGTCCACAATACTCTTAAACTCATTTTCAATCAGCACAGAATCGCTCATGCTAAAGTGGCCTGCTTCTGCCTTTTTAAAAATTTCAATCATAACAGGGGTTTTCATGGTGCTGGCTGCGTGAAAGAGGGTGTCTGCATTCATGTAAAACTCATTATCAGGATTGTTCAAATCCTTAAAAGCAATTCCATACGTTCCTTCCTCATTTTCGAGAAACTCTTCAATGCTTGATGTAAGCTCATCAAATGTTTGTGGTTCAGAGTTGCACGATAATAATGTAAAGAAGCAAATTAGGGGTAGAGCGAGTAATTTTTTCATGGTGTACTATTTTTTGAATTATTTCTCAATATAAACAACGTTCTGAAAAAAAGGCATAATTACTCACATGGTTAAAGATCAAAAATTTCGCCGGGGAGGTAAATATCCAGTCGAAGATTCTTTCCCCCAATTTTCTCCCCGTATGTTGATGTTGTTTGCCCAGCATTTTTATAAACTAAAACCTGAGAGTTTCCAACAACTTCAGCCTTGCCATCTTTAACTAAAATAGCTGTTGACTCATCTATTCCAATTCCGGTGTGATTGGGATAATCCATAATGGCCGTTAACAGACGATTATTCCGAGCTCGTTTTACGAAATGTTGGTCAATAATTACATCCGTAATCAAACCAAGACCCTCTGCTGTAATCATATTATCTTTTTCGAGATTATAATAGGTGGATGTGTATTCCGGATAATTATGCTGATCACCTGTAATCATAATTTTGCTCATTACAGCTGCACCGGCGCTGGTTCCGCTAATCATTGTACCATCTTGATAAGCATTTTTAAGAGCTTCTGCAATGGCTGGTGTTTGAATGATAGAGTCCATAAACCGAGACTGTGAACCACCTGTTATATAAATGAGTGAAGCATTTATTAGGGAATCTGATGCCGCTTCGGAAAAAGATTGTCTTCGTTCAAAGTCATAAGATCGAATATTAGATATCCCTGCATCTCTAAACTGGCGTTCTCCATAAAATGCCGAGGTATCAGGATCAAAACCAGACATGGTGAGGACAACGGCATAACCGCTGTCTTGAAGACTTGTTTCAGCAATTATGCGGTCAATCATAGAATTGGGCCTGGAACCACCGCCGATAATTAACAGCGAACCTTTTGGAGCATTGGTTATCGATAATTCACTTTTATTTTGAAGTTCTGAGCAAGAAAATAAGAACGTTGAAGACAGTGAGAAAAAAAGGATTAAAAATAAATTTTTCATCTGTAAGACGTTACGTTTATAAATAAAAAAAGCACCGAAGCGAATGCTCCAGTGCTTTTGAAAAAATACCGGTCAACTTATTATTTTAGCACTGAGTGCCTTCATAAGTTGGGTTTTGGCAAATATTTGGGTTTGAGTCTATTTCCCTTTGAGGGATTGGAAGCACTAATTCTGGATCGTCGTACGATCTTGCCCCAACACTTCCTTGGGTTCTTTTTATGTCGTGAAGTAAGTTTCCTTCAAACATCAGCTCAAGTTTTCTTTCTGTAAGAATGCGATCTAACGTTATATCTATGGGTAGCAGATAAGGTGGAAGATTTACACGTTCCCGAATTCTGTTGATGTCATTAAGGGGAGTGTCTCCAACAGCTTCAGTCAATCGGAAATTACCTTCCGCTCTTGTAAGGTACATTTCAGCAAGACGAATCAGATTTACTTGATCATCTGTGGGTCTATTCCACTTACCGGATCGCGTAGCTCCATCACCGGGATCTGTATAAAAAAGATCTAATCGGTCATCATCAGCCTCATACTCATCCAAGTGTTGCTGATTGATATCAATGTCTCCACGGCTGTCGGCACTATAGAATGTAAACATACTGTTTGTACCACTCTGTGCACTCACTTGCATGGCGAAGATATCTTCACTAGTATTTTCGGGCTGGTTGAAAACTTCTGCAAATGTATCTCTGAGAGTATAGTTTTCTGACTCTATAACCCTGTTAGCTTCATCGCGTGCATCTTCATACTCACCTTGCTGAAGATAAACACGAGAAAGTACTGCACTTGCAACCATAGAGTTTACATAGTACGATCGCTCAGGGTTTACTTCGTCAAGCATATCTCTTGCTTGAGACAAATCATCAAGGATTTGATTGTAAACATCTTCAACAGTTGCCCGAGAGACGTTTGCTTCTTCATTGATTTCTGAAGTAGGGGTTAATATTAAAGGTACTCCCGGCTGATCGTTTGTTTGCCCTGCTTCGTATGGAGCAGCGAACAAACGAACCAGTTCGAAGTAAATCATACCGCGAATGGCACGGGCTTCACCTTCTACTCTGGCACGATCTTCTGCTTCCAAGAGGTCTAACCCGGAAAGAACAGTATTAGCTATGTTAAGAGTGTTGTAGGAGTCAATCCATGTGTCAGTAACCTGGCCATTATCAGATAAGATCTCCTTATTGAATATTTCCCGGGGGGGTAAAAAAGTACCCGTAAAGGTAAATTCGCCGGAAGCGGCTAAGAAATCTGGGGTCATCATATACCAGCCACCGTAAAGGTCGCTGTCTCCCATGGCATCGTAAGAACCAACTAATACCGACTTCACATTGTCAGCATTTGTTAATACTTGTTCAGAGTCAATAGACTGGTAAGGGTCTACATCCAACATATTATCGCATCCCTGAAAAATAATCAGGACTGCTGCAAATGCACTAATATAGATTTTTAATTTGTTCATAATGGTTTATTAAAACTTTTTGGTTTCAAAGTATTTTTAAATGCCAATGTTAATACCGAAAGAAATAGTACGTGCCTGAGGTGCGGTATAGAAATCATTACCAATATTCAGGTTATTTGACTGGTCGTAGCCATCATAATTCACTTCCGGATCCCAGCCTTTGTAGTCGGTAAACGTTAGTAAGTTAACGGCACTCATGTGCAGCCGTACCCTTCTAAGTCCCACTCTATCTAATGCACTTTGAGGTAAGGTGTAACCAAGAACAACGTTTTTAAGTCTTAGATAAGAACCATCTGAAATGTATCGTGATGATGGATTAGATCCATTTCCAAGATAAAGCCTTGCTTCAGGTACATCGGTAACATCACCCGGTTCTTTCCAACTGTCAAGCTGATCACTTGTTTGGTTATCAAAGAAATCGCCATTTGCAGATTGATATCGGCCACCACCATTATAAATATCGTTACCCGATACAAATTGAAGCAACACGTTTAGATCAAAGTTGCGATAGCTGAAGCGATTCCCCAGTCCACCTATAAAGTCTGGATTAGGGTCGCCAATCACTACGTTATTGGCATCTTGATAGGAAGTAGTCGTTCCGGCATCGTAATCTTTTCCATTGTCGGTGTGTAAGTAATAGAGCGCATCACCATTTTGAGGATCTACACCTGCGTATTCTTTACCGTACATAACCGCAATGGGAGATCCTTCAACGGCTCTGGAAATAAATCCACCTTCAATGATTTGGTCATCAAGGTTTGTAATCTCATTTTTATTGAACGCAATGTTAAAGCTTGAAGTCCACTGGAATTGCCCCACTAAGTTGTGAGTATTAAGAACAAACTCAAATCCTTTGTTTTCCAGTTCACCTACATTTCGAAGTTGATCTTCAAATCCGGTAGTGGCAGGTACATTTACATCCAAAAGAAGATCGTCAGTTTTTTTAATGTAGTAATCCACTTCACCACTTACGCGATCACCGATAAGTTCAAAGTCTACACCAAAGTTATACTGAGTTGTTCGTTCCCACTGTAAATCAGGGTTAGGTGTTTGGGTTGGTTCAAGTCCTGAAAGTCCTGCATACCCTGTTCCTGAATAAAGACCGCGAGACGGAAAGTTACCAATATTTGCATTCCCTGTTAGTCCGTAACTGGCCCTAAGCTTTAAAAAGGTTAGATAATCTATGTTACTTAAGAAATCTTCGCGTGTTAAAATCCAACCCGCTGAAACAGATGGGAAAAACCCATAGCGAGAATTTTCACCAAAGCGTGAAGAACCATCAACCCGGGCACTTGCAGAAAATAGATATCGATCTTTTAATGTATAATTCGCCCTTGAAAAATACGATAGATATCTATTTACACTTTGAGTTGTGGATCCGTTTGTAATTTCAGCTGCACTTGCCAATTTTGTGAAGCTATCCGTAGGGAAATTCGTTCCTGCAACATATGATGTATAGTTATCAGTGTTTTCAAAACTCATTCCGGCAACGACATTTAACCGGTGATCTTCAGCCAATTGTGCATTATAGGACAGATAGTTGTTTAATGTATAATTAACAACATTAGCAATTCTGGAATCTCCAAACCCATTGGTATTTTCTCCGGTATTTGTATTTCGGTCAGCATAGAAATCTTCATTTGAAAAATAAAGATCTAACCCGAATTCACTTCTAAATTGAAGGGTCTCTGAGAAAGAATAATCTGCAAAAAGATTACCAATATTTCTGAATACCGTATGATCACTATCTACACCTTGCACATGCCGAAGGAAGTTGTAATAGAGTGTGTTTTGATTAGGCTGATCAGAAAACCCTGTTAAGTTGCCGCCTTCAAATTGAGGAGTATAGACAGGCATTGTAGGAGGTTGTGCAATTGCCTGTAAAGGGGTTGCAAACGCATTATCATTCGAGATTCGATTATTATCAGTCCGTGTCAACCCAAGATTCATCCCAACACTTAAACGATCAGAAGCAGTATGGTCTAAGTTAATACGACCATTCATTCGGGAATATTCATCCCCTCGAAGTATACCTACCTGATCACTAAATCCACCTGAGATAAAGAAACGTGTGGATTCATTACCACCACTTACTTGTGCGTTAAAATCAGTATTGTTTGCATCCTGAAAGGATTCATCCTGCCAGTTTGTATCAATTTCACGATTTCTCCAATCGGTACCATTCGAAAGAGATGCATCAAAAATACCTTCAACCCAAGCAACTTCGCCATCATAAGCGGCTTCTTCTGATGGATATCCGTAAGGATTTCCGCCTCTGTTATAATCATAGATTCCGGCACGTCCTGCGGCATCTCTGAAATAATCAATGTATTCATCAGCGTTCAGGAATTCGACTCTGTTTGTAGGTGAGCTCACGCCTCGTTCCAAACTAACATTAACCTGAGTGGCTCCGGTCTGACCTCTTTTTGTTGTTACCAGAACTACACCATTTGCTGCACGAGATCCGTAAATAGCGGCAGCAGCGGCATCTTTTAGGATGTCGATGGATTCAATGTCATTTGGGCTAATATCCGTAAGCGGATTTGTATCACCATAAGCGTTTGATGATTGACTTTCTGATGTGATAGGGATTCCATCAACCACATATAGGGGCTGACTACTGGCAGATACAGAAGATGTACCTCTAACCCGAATATTTATTCCCTGGCCAAGTTTCCCACTTGATTTCTGGATATAAGTACCCGATGCTTGCCCTTGTAGCGCAGATTCAAAACTGTTAACCGGTATTTCTTCGATTTGTCGGGCCGAAATACTGGAAATATTTCCGGTCATTTCTTCACGTACGATTGTACCATAACCGGTTACAACCACCTCACCTAATGCCTGGTCATCCGCTAATAGTTCTAAATCAAGATCTAAATCCTGATCTACATTAATGGATCGGGTTACAGAAAGGAATCCTACATAGGATACCCGTAGCGTATATTCACCTTCCGGTACATTTGTGAATTCAAATTGACCATCCGGATTTGTAGCAGCACCAAAATCGGTATTCACCAAAACGACAGTTGCTCCTGGAAGCGGAGTACCTGTATTTTGTTCATTTACAGTACCTTCGACTGTAAATTGCGCCATAGCCGCAGAGCTGAAAACAGCCACAAACAGAAATGACCCTATAATAGGAAGTATCTTTTTAAACATATAAACCTCTATATATTAATTAATATTAGTTGATTTCTGTTATTATAGAATTAAAAATGGATAGGAGTTATCCTTTTTTCTATAGATAATGAGAACATTTTATACAGATAGCACAAATTCTATATAAAAACAATCCTAATTTTATTTAAAAGCGCTTTTAGTTTTAGTCGTGAAAATCTAAATGTTTTGTCTTTAGAGACTTACGTATAAATGAGAATAATCGGGGAGGGCAAAAGTGTAGTAACCTGAGTTCGATTAATAAATTATTTGTTGAAAGTCCCCCCTTAAAAAAGGGGGAAATAGGGGGATGTTCATCAGAATATCGCAAAATTCCATGAACACCCCTCTAAATCTCCCCTTATTAGGGGAGACTTTTTCATGTTTTTTTAATAATCGAACTCAGGTTAGTAGTTTACTAAGATTCTAACAGTGATTTTAATTTTGATATCCCGGAGTTACCGGGAGAACCTAAATGAGTGAATTCTTCCATTAGTTTTTGAGGAGTTAACTTCCGGGCTAAATCAGGTTCTTCGGCAACTTTTTTATAGGCTTCTCTAAAAGATAATCCATTTTTCTTAACTAATAGATTAGCTGCTTCAGCGGCAAAAAGCTCGGGTGTGCAGGCTTTTGATAAATTTGCCTCCATGGGAGTCATGTGGTTGATCAATAACTGAGCTGCTTGTAGAACCGCCATTGTTTTAGACACAGCTTTTAAAACAGGTTCTTTGGTAAGTTGAAGATCTCGATGATACCCACTGCCAAGATTTACAGTTAGCGACTGAAGTGTTGCAGCATAACCTATCATTTCTGCATGTGACCCACGGATTAACTCCGCAACATCAGGATTCTTTTTTTGTGGCATGATGGACGAACCTGTACAAACCACATCATCCAGTTCAAACCAGGGGTAAGCTTCACTGCTGAATTGAATAATGTCTGAAGCCAATCGATTTAACACCGATGTAACTCCTGCAAGATATTGAACAAGATGTAATTCAATCCATCCCCTGGAAAGCTGTGCTGTAGTCGAACAAATAATAGGGTTGCTAAACCCAAGTTCTTCAGCTTCCATTTCGCGATCAATATCGAAAGTAGTGCCAAATCCTGCTGCAGTCCCCAAGGGGGAACGATTAATTTGGCTTTGAATACCGGACGCGGCATCAAGCTGAATAATTAACATCTCTGCAAATCCACCTGCCCATAATCCTACACTACTAAGCATAGCTTTACGAGTGTGGGTAAAGCCCGGCATGGGCACGTTCTCGTACTTTTCGCCAAAATCAATTAAGAGCTTTGCACAGTTTCTTACTTCGTCGAGAACCTCAATTAAAGATTCTTTTTCATAGAGCCTCATGGCGGTTAACACCTGATCGTTACGTGATCTTCCGGTATGAATTTTTTTCCCAAGATCACCCAAATTATCAATCAAATAGTTCTCAATCGCTGTGTGCATATCTTCATCTTCAACCGTAATCTCAAACTCATCTTTTTTCCATAACCTCTGCACATCTGAAAGTGCATCAACCAGTTTGGTAAGCTCACTATCCGTAATAATTTTTGCTTTATGTAATGCTTTTGCATGTACTTTCGACGCTTTTACGTCAAAGGGTACCAGTACTTGATCCAGTTGATAATCATTACCAACAGTGAATGCTTCCACTTTTTTTGCAGTATCAGACTTGGAATCGGTAGTGCTTTTTTGCCAAATTTTAGACATGGATCAAGTTTATTAGTTTACAATCACAGTAGGATTAATAATGTGCCTTTTCGGAGCGGGTTTCGCAAAATCGATATTTAGGTTACAAGCTTTTTTATCAAGGAGTTAAAGTACTTTCACTATCATTCCCCTTTACATAATGATTAAACCAATCTAAATATCTTTCAAAACGATCTTTTTGAAACACTGGATTGCTTATACCATGATGTTCCCCGGGATAAACTACAAGCTGAGTTTCAACTCCCAATCTTTTCATGGCTTGATACATTTGCTCTGATCCTAATACAGGCACATTCCAATCGTCTGATCCTCCCATCCAAAGGGTAGGTGTCGTTACTTTTGCTACGTCATTAAACGGAGATATGCGTTCCCATTTTTCAGGAGTTTCCCAAGGCAAGCCAAGCTCCATTTCCCAGAAAAGCTGGTAGTGATCATGTCCATAGTTGGACCTGTACAAAGTTTCGCTTGCTCCCGAAATGGCACCTTTAAATCGGGTTGTTTGAGTGATAACATAATTCGTTAGAATTCCGCCGTATGACCAGCCACCCACTCCAAGTTTTTCCGAATCACTAATTCCGCGCTCTATGGCATAATCTACTGCGGCATTTACATCTTCAAAATCTTTGTTTCCCCAATCGGCAAACAGTACCTCAGAAAATTCCTGTCCATACCCTGAAGAGCCTCTTGGATTGATCATGAGAACGGCATATCCATTTGCTGCAAACAGTTGCGGTATGAAATTGTAACTGTGGTCATATTGTGCAACAGGACCTCCATGATTCCAAAGTATTGTTGGATAACGCTCGCCTTCTTCAAAACCAATAGGTTTAACTAAGAATCCATGTATTTCTGTTCCGTCTTCACTATCGAAGCGAATTTCCTCAACATTGGGTTGAGCAACGCTGGATAAAAGATCTTGGTTTTCGAATGATATTTGGCTCAGTTGGTCATTTTCAAAAGTATGTACCTCGTGAGGTTCATTAAAACGACCTGCAAGTACACTGATTATTTCATCATTAAAATCAAAACTTCTTACGCTAATCTGATCTCTAATAACCCGTTGCAGATTTCTTCCATTTGGCGAAATAGATGCCAGTTGTCGTTCGCCTCCATCTTCTAAAAGAAACCAAATTTTATTTCCATCTTCTGAAAAGTGGGGACTGCCTATATTTCGGTCAATTTCTTCGGTGATTACCCGTTCATTTCCTCCATCAGCAGAAGCAATCGCCAGATGATTTGTGGCATACCAGATTTTCTCGGGTTCAATTACTGTAGTAAAAGCAATGCTATTTCCGTCAGGGCTCCACGCAGGAGAAGAATCACTGCCAACATTTTCAGTTATTTGAACAAGACCGTTTTCCTTTTCTCCAAGATCTGCATCAACAACCCAAATATCAGAGTTGGTATTTCCATCGGGGTTGTCTGTACGATTGCTTGAAAACGCAATCTTTTCGCCATCCGGGCTCCAGGTTGCCCCTGATTGATCAAAATCTCCAAATGTCAACTGAGTAGCCGTTGTATCACCGGGAGTAAATGTATAAATGTGAGTTCGTCTTCGATCCAAATATCCGGCATAATCTCTCTTAAACTGTAAACGATCGATTACAAACGGTTTTGGATCATCAGATTCTTCATCTTCAACTTCTTCTGCATCTCGAATCATCAACATCAATCTGCTTCCGTCAGGTGACCATTCATATCCGGAAACTCCTTGTTCTATTTCTGTCAATTGTTGGGCTTCGCCGCCACGTCTGTCTAAAATCCAAACCTGAGTTTTATCCCCTTCATTACGAGATGCTGTAAACGAAAGATATTTACCGTCCGGACTCCACTTTGGATTTCCGGCTGAGTAGCCCTTTGCAGTCATTGGGAGTTTATCGGAACCATCAATAGAAACCGCCCAAATACGAGTTTCTGATTTACCTTCATCATAATCAGTGGTATTCACTGTGTATGCAATCCACTTTTTGTCAGGACTGATTACAGGATTACCTACATCTTTTAAATCAAAATAATCATCAACGGTAATAGGTTTTTGCTCAGATTGAGCTTGTGAGATCTCTATCGCCGATGCACTTAAGAGAAAAATGAAGATGATCAGATAAAAGAATCGATTTTTCATATGCTGTAATATTTGGTTGATGTCGTTTGCGCATTATACAAACAAAGTGGATAAATTTATTCACTGAATTTTAAGACAGAATTCGCTTTGCTATCCCCTGTTATAATCTCTCCTGGAGGGAGTAGATGCGGCGAGGTATTCACCACAAGCCATCAAAATGTTATGAATTTTTTACTACCCTGAGTACACCCCTCGCATTAATCATCTGAACGATGATAATGATCTCCCCTCAAGGGGAGATAAATCAAAGTGTTCAGCTTTGATTTTGAGGGGTGTCCCTTTTTACATTCTACTACACCACCTCCTTCTTAACCGTCTGCTTCAGCTGATAAGCTGTTTTTTGTGGCAAATTCCACAGTTCAATAAATCCGGCGGATGCATTTTGGTTAAAAGCAGCTGATTTATTAAACGTAGCAAGGTTTTCATCAAACAGTGAATAAGGAGATTTCAGCGCAACCACATCACAATTTCCCTTGTAAAGTCGCAGGGTTACCTCGCCGGTCACCTTTTTGTTTTGCTCGTTGATGAATGCCCGGATGTTATCTATCACCGGCTCAAAATATTTGGCTCCGTATATAAGGTATGCCCATTTTTGATCCATGAATCCCTTCAGTTCATTTTCTTCCCTTGTGGATACAAGCTGCTCCAGATTTTTATGCGCCTGAATCAATACCGTGGCCGCAGGATTTTCATAAACCCCTCTCACTTTCAATCCAACAATTCGATCTTCGATCAGATGAAAAACACCGACGGCGTGTTTACCACCAATTTCATTTAACATCAAAATCAGATCTTTTTTGTCGTACTCAATTCCATTCAGCGAAACCGGTTCACCTTTTTCAAATCCAATTTTTAATAGTTCTTCCTCATCCGGTGCCTGTTGAGGAGTGTTCGCCCATTTCAAAATATTTTCGATCGGAGGAATCAATTCCGGGTTCTCAATTTCGCCGCCCTCGCCCGTATTTGCCCACATATTTTCATCGTAGGAATAGGGATTTTTTTGGGTCTGATCAACAGGAATGCCGTTTTCAATGGCGTAAGAAATCTGCTCATCCCGACCCATACTCCATTCTCTGACCGGCGCTATAATTTTCAGTTCAGGGTTTAACGTGGTGATGTATCCTTCGAACCGAACCTGATCATTTCCTTTTCCGGTGCAGCCATGGGCGATGACTTCGCATCCAAATTCTGCTGCAAATTGAACCGCTAGTTGCGAAATCATCACTCTTCCCAGCGGACATCCCAAGGCATATCCGCCCTGATAATCTGCATTGGCTTTAACGGCTTCGGTGCAAAGTTCGGCGAACTCCTCTTTTGCATCATAAACAATCGCATCTTTTGCGCCCAGCTTCAGCGCTTTTTGTTTGATGACGTCCAGATTATCAGCTGTCTGGCCAATATTTACGGTCAGTGCAATTACGTCGCAATCATATTCCTCCTGAATCCATTTTAGCATCATGCTGGTATCGAGTCCGCCGGAATACAGCAAAAGACAAGTGTTAAAGGATCCTTTTTCCGCTTCGTGTGACGCTACTTTTTTATATGTGGTTTGATTTTTCATGATGTTTGATTTTTTTGTTTTTTAAAATTTGGTTGTAAAAAGTCCCCCTTTGGAGGGGGAAAGATCCCGAATGATCGGGATCAGGGGGATGACTTTCGGGCGTTGATTACGAGTTGATATTGTTTTATGGCTCACAATCCTTATTCATCATCCCCCTCAGCACTTACGTGCTTCTGCCCCCTTCAAAGGGGGACTTTTAATGTTCCATTTGTTTTTATTTCTTTTGCCTCACCGTTAAGAAGCGAAGCAAAAACGCCTTTTGAAACCACCATTCGGTTTTCAGCTTGTTTATAGACAAGCGAGTTGGGGTGATCGATCACACCATCGGTTACTTCTATTCCCCGATGTGCTGGAAGACAATGCATAAAAACGGCGTCTTTTCCAGCTTGATTGAAAAGCTTTTCATTAATCTGGTACGGTTTAAAATGATTGATTTTATCCTCGTACAAATGCTCTTCTCCCATGGAAATAAAGGTGTCGGTATAGACTGCATCAGCATTAAAAACAGCTTCAAACGGATCGTTAAATTGTTTGAATGTACCTTTGTGTTCCACTTCCAAAAGAGAAAAATAGTTTAAGGTTTCTTGGGTCCAGCTATACTTTTCCGGCGCAGAAAAATGAACCGTATGTCCAAACTTCAGCGCAATTTCGGTAAGTGAAAATGACACGTTGTTTGCATCTCCCACAAACGAGATAGTGAGTTTTTCTTCCTTCCCAAATTTCTGTTGAAGCGTATATAGATCAGCAAGTGCCTGCATGGGATGATGTTCATCACACAGAGCATTTACTACCGGGATGCTTCCATATTTCGTCATTTTCTGTAGTGTTTGATGAGAATAGACTCGGGCAAAAACCGCATCACACCAAAGAGATAAGTTCTTCATAGCGTCGTTTAGCGATTCTCTGCAACTAAACGGAACGGCCTTTCCACTCGATAAAACGAGATCGGATTCTACATGAATGACATTTCCACCTAAATGATTGATCGCTGCTTCAGTACCCACTTTGGTCCGGAGGGATGGTTTCTCAAATATAAAAGCGATGTTTTTTGAAGTGAGAACTTGCTCATTCGATGAATGTAGAAGTTCACTGGTGTCGATAAAGCTTTGGATAGTTTCGGGGCTGTATTCCCCAATGGTTAAAAAATGGTTCATGGATCTAAATATTTTTATGAGGGTTGCTGAAATTTGATTTTTGCTATCTGAAAAAAGTGGAAAGCAAAAAAAAACGCCTGCTCAAAATGAATTAAGCAGGCGTTGTGAAAACTTTTTAGATATTACACACTAAAGTCACACGCCTGAGCGGCGGCGACGGCGAAGAGAAGTAGAAAGAATATTGTGTGCGTCAAATTTCATACAAAGAACTTCTATCTTTTTAAATATAAACGCAAGGGGAAATTGTCAGAAAGATAAATTTTACAAAAAAGCAGACCGACACGGCATCTCTAATCTCTAAAAAAGCAGGAAATACCGGATGGGGCGCGCAACTCTGCTGCGTACTGAGATCTAAGACATATTAATATGATATTGTGTAACGACATAGAAATAGTCATTGAATTGAGTATCATATTTTTAAGTAAATGAAGTAGAGATCTCTTTTTGGAACCATATCTGATAGCGTTAGATTGTAATAGTATGATGAAAAAACTAAATATTATCGTTGCAGTCATTCTGTTTATTACGGGAACTGCATTTATAACACAGGATTTGGACACTCTGGATGCTTCTGCGGAAGGGAGTGAATCTGTCAGTGTCATTCGTGTAACGGGGACGATTGGCCCTACCACTACCCAGTACATTAAACGTGGGTTAACTGCCTCAATCAACAGGGGGGATGAAATGCTAATTATAGAGCTGGATACCCCGGGTGGACTTTTGGATTCTACTCAGGAAATTGTTCAGGCCATGCTCGCATCAAGCCATCCGATAGCGGTATATGTCTCTCCCAGCGGTGCCAATGCAGGAAGTGCAGGGACATTTATTACCTTAGCGGCTCATATTGCAGCCATGGCACCGGCCACAAATATTGGTGCTGCATCACCGGTATCGATGGGCGGCGGTGAGATGGATACGGTTGCGCAGAAAAAGATTTTTAACTTTTCGGAGAGCTATATTGAATCGATTGCACAGGAGCGGGGAAGAAATGCTGAATGGGCAAAATCAGCGGTTCGGGATGGCGATTCAATTACAGCCGATGAAGCTCTCGAATTAGACGTTATTGATTTGATGGCAGAAAGTATTGATGATTTACTTTCGCAGGTGGATGGAATGGAAGTTGAGGGAAGAACTTTACAGACAGATGGCGCTTCTCAAAATGAGATTCCCAGAAATGCAGCCGAGATCTTTTTTAGTTTTATTCTTCGGCCTGAAGTGATGTTAATACTTACAATGGTTGCTATCTACGGAATTATAGGTGAGGTTACGAACCCAGGCGGAATTGTTCCCGGAATGGCAGGGGTAATTGCTTTAATATTATTACTTTATGGAGTGGCTGCAATGCCGGTAAATATTGCCGGATTTTTATTGATTGGGCTGGCCATTATACTTTTTGTTATAGAAGCATTTACACCCGCATTTGGAATATTAATAACCGGAGGAGCCGTGTCATTCTTTTTAGGAGCATTAATGTTATTTCAGGATATGCCAGAGGAAATGCAGGTATCTTGGTATTGGTTAATCCCTGCTACAATTGTAACCGTTCTGTTTTTTGCATGGATAGTTACATCAGGTATAAAAGCCCAGATGGGAGGCAACCGAATTGGTATTGAATACGAAACAGGAAAAGAGGTAACGGTTTCTGATCGTATCACCCCTGAAATCCCGGGTCGGATTCAGCACGCCGGTGAGTACTGGACTGCGGAAAGTGATGAAATTCTTGAGGAAGGGGATCGATGTGTTATTGTTGAATTTCGGGGGTTAAAAGTCTTTGTAAAATCGAAAACTAAAATAAAAAAGGAGTCTTTCAATGGATGATCCAGGTGCACTATCAAATTTGATTGTATGGCTAATTACAATCATTGTATTTCTGTCGGTTTTTCTACCGCAGATGTTCAAAATTCTACGTGAGTACGAAAGGGGAGTTGTTTTTCGCCTTGGTAAATTTCAGTCTACAAAAGGACCGGGGTTTATTATTCTAATTCCGTTTATCGATAAGATTGAGCGGGTTGACCTTCGGGTTTTAACCATCAATGTTGATAAACAGGAAGCCATTACAAAAGATAACGTAACGGTAAATGTGGATGCAATTACGTTCTTTAGAGTGGTTGATGCCGAAAAAGCCGTGATTCAGGTTGAACGATATATTGCCGCTACATCTATGTTGGCTCAAACGACTTTGCGTAGCGTAATTGGTCAGTTCGAGCTTGATGAAATTCTTGCAGAACGGGAAAAAATCAACAAAACGATCCAGGATATTATCGACCGTCAGACCGATCCCTGGGGAGTGAAAGTGGTTTCCGTTGAAGTTAGGGATGTAATTTTACCGGAATCAATGAAACGTGCCATGGCCCGACAGGCAGAATCGGAGCGTGACAGACGTGCGAAAATTATTAACGCATTGGGTGAATTTGAGGCGGCTGAAAAACTTGTGGAAGCCGGTAAAATGATTGAAAAAACACCCACAGCTTTGCAGCTTAGATATCTGCAGACCATGAGTGAAATCGGTGAAGAGAATTCTACCTTCACCTTTATTCCAATTCCGATGGACTTTTTGGAGTCATTCAGGCCTAAAAATAAAGAGTAACTTTTTTAACAACTTAAAGCCCGGTTTAAAAGCCGGGCTTTTTATTTTCTGCTATTCTCCATTAATTTATCCTCTTATCTGCAACACAAATAGATCTCTCATGAAAAATATTGTTACGATTCTCTCTGTACTACTGTTTTCAATTCTACTAATCTCATGCTCAAATAATCAGGAAGAACAGCAAGTTGAATGGGCGCTTGCTTTACATGGCGGAGCAGGCACTATTTCTCAGGACTTACCTGATTCTGTGAAACAAAATTATTATGCCGGACTGGAAGAAGCGATACGAACGGGTGAACTCGTATTGCGAGATGGCGGTAGTGCACTTGATGCGGTAGAACAGGTAGTAATGAAGTTGGAAAATAATCCACTATTTAATGCCGGAAAAGGAGCGGTATACACAAAAGAGGGGACACACGAACTGGATGCAGCGATTATGGATGGAAGTACAATGCAGGCCGGCGCTTTAACCGGATTAACGACGGTTAAAAATCCTATTTCACTGGCGCGGATTGTAATGGAGCAATCAAATCATATCTTCTTTTCTGGAAATGGCGCTGAAGAATACGCAAATGAGACAGATGTAGAGCGTGTAGAAAATAGTCACTTCGATACTCAAAACCGTTATGAGCAATGGGAACGCGCACAAGATCAGGCGTTAAATGGTAAGGTAACCCCTTTTTTTTACGAGTCTCCTAATGCAGATAAATTTGGAACCGTTGGTGCTGTAGCTATTGACATGAATGGAAAATTAGCCGCAGCAACTTCAACCGGTGGTATGACCAATAAGCAATTTGGGCGAGTAGGTGATGTGCCGATTATCGGGTCGGGTACATTTGCGAACCATGTAGCTGCAGTATCTGCTACGGGATGGGGTGAACGAATTATGGAACAGGTATCGGCAAATACCATTGCCAATCTTGTGGAATTCGGTGGTTATGATCTGGAAGGAGCGGTTAACTTTTTGCTAACGGAAAGGCTTCAGCCCGATGATGCAGGTTTTATAGCTGTAGACCGAAATGGTAATATAGTCATGAATATGAATACGCCGGGTATGTTTAGAGGATCGATTGATTCGAACGGAAACAAGGAAGTGAAGATTTGGCGAGAGGAGTAATCTTGAAAAAGAAAAACCTCACAGGTCTCCAAAGACCTGTGAGGTTTCAGAACCTTTTTTATAGCGTTTATTCAATCCCGAAGTGAAAGCGATCTCTTAATTCTTGTATATAAACTCCGATATCATTTCGCACTTCAAACAATCGTCCGTGAAAAGCAGCGTAAATATCTGGAGTTAAAAAAGGTTCTTTTTTGATGCTTTGCAGGATTTTAAGTGCATTATTAGAACTATAAAGAGCTTTTTTGGTATAGGCGATATTACCGCCCATCACATCCTGCTCAAATCCGAATGAGTATCCGCCGGCAAGCTTCGCGCTAATTTTTAAAATACTGCTTACAAATTCGTGCACTAAATGGTGCTGTAAATTTGGTGGTATGGTTTCGCCCCACTTTAAAACATCAACAGCCAGACCTAACGCTTCTCTGTAAAGATCCATGTTTTCGATTGAGCCGTAATCAGAAAGCGTAAAATCTTCGCTGAGCTCTTTCCAGTCTTCGCCGTAATCAAAATCGTCGTCATCGTCGTCATCTTCATCCATAAACGGGAAGTCATCGGTGAAGAAGAAGTCATCATCAATATCGTCGTCATCTTCATCTTCCCAGTCATCTTCATCGTCAGGGAAATAAGCTTCATCTAAAAGCAGTTCTTCCTCAATAAATGCTTCAACGGCATCCAATTCGTCAATACTCTCCTGCAATAAGGTTACCCATCGTGGGGTATTTCCTTTAGGATCTGACGTGATGAAACGGCGGAGTTGCTCGCTTCTTTTTTCAATTTCGTTAAGATGGGCCTCCCACTCGTGTTCGTCCCAAATAGGATTGTGATTAAAACCGTCTAAGCTCATGCAAGTGATGTGCTAAATTGGGTTAATGTTGAAACCGCAGAACAGATAATATCTACATCTGTAAAATACGACTTTTAAAAATTAAAAACAGTATAAGAACTGTTGCTCTATAGTTTCTCCAGGGTGTTTACGATTACTCTTGTCATTTTTGGTTCTGCCATTGCAGCAGCCTCTAAAATATCTTCCATATTTATCGATTCCAATGCATCGGGGAAACACTCATCCGTGATCGCGGAAATACCCAATACTTCCATTCCCATATGAACGGCGGCAATTACTTCAGGAACTGTACTCATCCCCACAACATCCGCTCCCAACAATCTTAAATAGCGGTACTCTGCTTTTGTTTCCAGCATAGGACCACTCAGTGCCACATAAACGCCTTGGTGCATCTGTATATTATTTTCCAGAGCTACATTTTTCGCAATATCCATAAGGCGCTCGCTATATGGTTCACTCATGTCGGGAAATCGAGGGCCAAGCTCGTCATCATTAGGTCCCATTAAAGGATTATCGCCCAGCATATTTATGTGATCACGGATAAGCATGATATCACCACGAGTGTGATTAACATTCATACCGCCACAAGCATTACTCACAATTAATGTATCCGCTCCGTTAGCTTTCAGCACTCTAACAGGAAATGCAATTTGATGCATGGTATAACCTTCATAAAAATGAAAGCGTCCTTGCATGGCAACCACTTCTTTTCCGCCCAGCATGCCGAAAAGCAATTTCCCTGCATGACTTTCTACAGTTGAGACTGGGAAATGCGGGATTTTATCGTAGGATACTTCATCAATAATATCCATTTCATCAGCAAGCTGACCCAAACCGGTGCCCAAAATAATCATGTAATTTGGTCGAAGGTCAGTTTGTGATTGTATAAAGGTTAGAGCTTCTGAGCGTTTTTTTCGAAACGTTTCAACGGAATCAAATTTCATTCAAAAAATATTTGTTGTTAGTCTAATTCATCTAAAATATCATCGAGATTTTCAGCTCCGGGGGGTGAGGGTTGTTCTTCCCGATCCGTTTTTTTCTTGGCAGGTTCGGAATCATCATTATTATTTGATGATGACTGCCGATCGTCCTTGGGTAATGTGAAAAGCGAAGCTTCATCCTTTGTAAATTGCTTTAGAGATTCTGAGGCAATTTCCAAGTAAGAGCGAATTCCACCAATAATCTCTTCGCGGCGATCCAAAAGCATTAGCACACTTTGGCGGATTTGCTGCCGTTGTTGATTCGCCTCACGGACAATAGAATCAGCTTCAATTTCGGCTTTTTCTATGATGTTTTTTGCATCTTTTTTTGCGCCAACAAGCTTTTGGTCAGCCGAATCTTTTGCTGTTTGAAGGGTTTCATGGAGCGCCTGCTCAACTCGTTCGTAGTGTTTTAATTTATCATCCAGTTTTTCAATCTGGGTTTCCATCTCCTTAACCTTACTTACCATATGCTCCCATTCGCTCGATACAAGACCCAGGAAGGCATTAACTTCAGCGGTATCGTATCCACGAAGCGACTTTTCAAATTGCTGTTGTTTTATCTCAAGTGCAGTTAATTTCATAAGGTGATGGTCTTAAATTCGTACAAAAGATAACAGTTATTGATTTAGCATATTGCGCAAATTTCCGGAATTTGAAGGTTTTCCCTCTCCGGACTCATCATTCAGTTCAATATCAATCGACCGATTCTGTTCCTTTACCGAAGATGTTTTTTTCTGTCGTGATTTTTGAGGATCGTCATCTATAGCTATCGCTTCAAGATTTGATAGCCGTGATTCTGTTTTCTCTTTAAACTCTCGCAGTGCTGCAAGAAATTCCTTGTTTTCAGATAAATTTCCCTTCGAGGATTTACGCTTTACAATATTGTTAATAATACTTCCAACAATACCTAAAAACACGATTGTAAGAATGCTTCCAAAAACGATTGCTACAATAGCTACTTCTTCACCCATCATTGTTGTTCACCTTTTTTTGATGCCTTTCCGGCTACATGATTAATATTTTTCTTTTTGATCTCTTCCTGCTCGTCAATCTCTATTCTACCAAGCGTATTGCTTTCTGATCCTTGAAAATGATCCACATCATCCGTGGCAATAGCCTCAAGGTTTTCAATTCGCTTTTTCAGTTGCTGTGTAATCAGCCGTAACTCTTCAAGTTCTGCTTCATTACTGTTGGTCTGATTTTGCCACTTCAACTTATTTTTTTGATAGTCGATTATATAACCGCCTACAATAACAACAAGTGGAATAAGTACCCAAATCCAGGATGCCATAGAAATACCTCACTATTAAGATATAAATTTTGATGAAATCTGCATCATGTTATTACGATTAAAACAGGTTAATAGTTACGCTCGCCAAAGATGGCTGTTCCAATTCTTACCATTGTTGACCCTTCTTCAATGGCCACTTCAAGATCGTTGGTCATTCCCATGGATATGTGCTCAAGATTTACATTGCCACCATTCATGTGAAGATGTTCGTCACGAAGTTTCTTTAACACCTTAAATTCTTTACGAACTACATCAAGATCATCCGTAAAAGTAGCCATTCCCATCACTCCCCAAACGTGCGTGAATGTAAGGTCTTGCGCATATTTTAACATGGGTTGTAATTCATCCGGTTCACAGCCACTTTTTTGATCCTCTTCACTAATATTAACCTGAATAAGCACATTGATGTGGCGGTCAATTCTTGAAGTTCTCTTTTCAATCTCTTTTAAAGCCTTTTTCTTATGGACGGATACAATCCAATCAACCCGCTCAACCATATATTTAATTTTATTGGTTTGCAAATTCCCCAGAAAATGCCATTTGATATCTTCCTCTTCAATCTGCTCCATTTTATCCTGAAGTTCTTTTGCGCGGTTTTCTCCAAAATGAATTTGTCCGGCATCTAATGCTTCAAGGATATCTTTATTGGGTTTGGTTTTACTTACTGCAACCAACATGATTTCATCACTGCTACGCCCGCACGCTTTGCAGGCTCTATCTATACGGTCTTTTACTGCTTGTAAATTTTCTTGAACACTCATTATTTTCCCACTTTTTAAACCGATTATAAAAGATAAAATGATTAAAGCCCCCTAACATTCCGAATAATTTGACGAATGGCAAATTTCACGTTAAAAAAGGTTTTTAAAGGGTTAAAATAATCGTATTTTTAAATCTGTGAAAAAAACTATGACAAACCAGCGAAAATCCAACCGTAGGACATACGCGGGCATTCATTCCCCAGCCATTCGTACAGCCCATCAGCGCTTAGGAGGAAGAACCATATCATGAACACTCAGGTAAAACATATAACCGATTTTATTCATCAATGGGCACCGCCCGGAATAATGTTGGATTACGACAATGTAGGACTGCTTGTAGGGGATCCTTCCTCGCCGGTTTCAAGAGTTTTAGTTTGCCTTGATGTTACCGAAGAAATTGTTGATGAAGCCGTTGATAAAAAATGCGAACTAATCGTATCTCATCATCCACTCATTTTTCAAAAAATTTCCAGTATAAATCCAACGGATGAACAAGGGAGAATTTTATACAAACTGATCAGAAATAATATTTCCCTTCTTTCGGCGCACACAAATCTCGACGCTGCTTTGGATGGCGTGTCGTTTGTACTTGCTAATAACCTCGGTCTTGATAACCTTCAGTTTTTGGACAAGAGCTATAACATCAGCCGAAAGATTTCCCTTACCACCGGTTTCGAAGATACAGAAGCTGTTCTTAAGCTATTAAATTACTACTCCGCTGAAGAGGCTTATTTTTATTCTGTAAATGGCAGAAAAGATGGTCAAAAATGTTATGAGGCAACCATTGATCAGCATAATGTTGAGCAGTTACGATCTGCGCTGAAAAAAGAAGGGCTTTTAAAATCAGGTATTTTTAAAGTAACTGATGTTGCCAGTCCATCCGATAATTTTGGACTGGGAGTTGTAGGCTATTATCCCGACGAAGGTATTGCCATGAGCGAATTTTTACATTTGGTTTGCCGTGCCCTGGATGTCCCTTCTGTACGATTTTCCGGCAAATCAGAACGCATTCGTAAAGTTGCAGTTTGTGGCGGGGCCGGAATTTTATTAAAAAAGAAAGCCGTGAGTATGGGCGCAGATGCTTTTGTAACAGCTGATATTAAATACCACGATTACTTTACAGAAAAGAAAAACTTTTTGTTGGTTGATGCCGGTCATTACGAAAGTGAATTTCCGGTGGTTGAAGCCATTCGCAAAGAACTTTCTGAGGCTTTTGAAGGCATACATGTGGAAGCCACTGAACGGGTTACAAACCCAATGAATATTTATGTTACTGAATTTGAAAATAAATCACTCTAAAAAACGCTAAATACCCATGCAAGAGGCACTCCAAAATCTTACCAATTTACAGTACATCGATAGTAGAATCGATGAAATCCGTCAACTTCGCGGAGATCTTCCGGAAGAAATACTTGATGTAGAAACGGATTTGAATCGGTACAATGCCAAAATCGAACATTTGGGAGAAGAGCTGAAAAGCGTGACTGCTGAGCAGAAAAATCTCGAGTTGGAGATTGAATCTTCAAAAGAGAAAAATAAAAAGTATGAAGAACAGCAGCTAACTGTTCGCAATAATCGTGAGTACGACGCTCTAACCAAAGAAATTGAAGCTCAAAAGCAGTTTGTAGAAAATTCAATTTCGAGAATAGAAGAAATTGAAAAACGAATAGAAGAGATCGAAAAAGAACTGGAAGTCAATAAAGAAGGACTTGCCAAAACAGAAGAGATTTACAACGAGAAGAAAGTAAATTTAGATAAAGTGGTTGAGGGAACCCAATCTGAAGAGGATAAGCTTCTTGAAAAACGCGAAGAGCTGGAGAAAAAATTAGATGATCGGTTTGTTAGAAGCTACAATCGGCTTCGAGACGGATTAAGCAACGGTATTGCCGTGGTGGGAATGGAAAAAGGAGCGGCTTTAGGGATGGCACTGCCTCCTCAAACACAAGTTGAAGTGAGAAGAAAAAATAAGGTGATTATAGACGAAAGCAGCGGTAGAATCGTTGTCGATCCATCGTTCTTCGAGGAAGCAAAAAAGCAATTCAAGCTATAAGAAAAACGCTACAGAAATCCTGTTCTTTTACATTATTAAGTTTCCGGGCAATCGCTCTGCGCAAGTGGGGAGGAAAGTCCGAACACCAACGAACACCGTGCTTCCTAACAGGAAGGGGCTTTTGTATAATGCATAAGCAACAGCCAGTGCCACAGAAACAAACCGCCCCGATTTATCGGGGTAAGGGTGAAAAGGCGGGGTAAAAGCCCACCGTTTTGGTAGTGATACCAAAAGCCAGGCAAACCTCATGGGGTGCAAGTTCACGCAGATTGTGTGCCGTTCGTCATTATACAATCGGGTGGAACGCTACGATCTTGATGGCAACATCAAGGCAAGATAAATGATTGCCATCCCGATTATTCGGGATACAAAATTCGGCTTATAGGAAACTTATTACAATTTTCAATAGATCAACTAAAAAAGTTGGTTTTTTGGTATTGGAACAAAAAAACAGGATTTTATGTATCATTTAATATATAAGTGGCACTAATAGAAACCTCATGGGCATAAGTCCCAGGAATAATCATATAAAGACACATACATAATGAAAGTATTAAAGAGTTTAAGTGTAATTTTAATAGGTATCCTTTTTGGAGCAAGTGTAGCATTTGGCCAGGGAATGGGGCAGGGTCAACAACAGATGCCGGATCTTCCAACATCAGAAGATGTGAGTGATGAAGAACTGTCACAATTTGTGAAAACGATTGCAGACATCGAACCGGTACAAATGGAAGCGCAAGCGAATATTGAAGAAGCAGTAGCTGAAGAAGAATTAGATTTTGAAAGATTTCAACAGCTAATGATGGCCATGCAAAACCCACAAATGGCAGATCAGGTAGAAATATCCGATGAAGAACAAGAAAAAATCGAAAGTATTCAGCCTAAATTGACGGAAATTCAAATGGGCGCTGAAGAAGAAATCATCGCAATGATCGAAGATAATGGATTAGATGTTGAGCGTTATCAAGCCATTATGATGGGCGCACAGCAGGATCAGGAATTGATGACGAGACTTCAAACCGAACTTGAAGGAACCGGAACCGACGGTTAATTAATAACCGAAAGAAATAATTGAAAGTCGCTTGGAGAAATCTAAGCGACTTTTTTTGTTTTAAGAAGTTAGCGATTACAAATTCACACTATAATTCCCTTTTATCTTACGATCCAATTCTCGCTTCACATCTTTTTTCTTGATGTCATCCCTCTTGTCGAACTGTTTTTTACCTCTTCCTAAACCAATCAACACTTTTGCATAGCCTCGTTTAAAATATAGCTTAAGCGGTACGATGGTAAACCCTTTTTGGTTAGAGGCTTTATCTATTTCCTGAATTTCACGTTTTTTTAGTAATAATTTCCTGTCTCTTCTCTCATCATGATTTTCAGTCGTGCCAAATTCATACGGCTTGATGTACATGTTCTTCAACCATACCTCTCCACGCAGAATATAGGCAAAAGCTTCGTTTAAACTGGCTTTTCCAGCACGCAACGATTTTACTTCAGTTCCCTTCAGAGAAATTCCGGCCTCAATCGTTTCGTCTATATGAAAATCATGCCGGGCCTTTCGGTTCTCAATCTTAGGCTGACTACTTTTTTTCTTTTCTGCTTTTGCCAATGGTTTAGGTATTTAATGAATCAAAAATCCACAATTTATAGTAATGAACCTGAGAACTTCACCTTAGTAATCGAAGCCTACTTCCCGTAAACCTTCTAAAACTTCCGGTTCCGGTTCTCTGTCGGGAATGGTTGAATAAACACCCATTATTTGTTCAATTTGCTCTCTCGCAACGCTGTTTTCAGAGTTGATACGAAGCACTTCGGTAAACTGTACTAAAGCATTGTTCATTCGGCTTCTCATTTCGGATTGATCGAATGTGTTCATGCTGTTTAAGCCATAATTTAAATGAGTTTTCTCTAAAAGCCGACCTATTTCAGGATCGGATTGATCTTCTTCTTCCAGTAAGTTAAGGGCCGATTCATATTCATCTTCCTCAATTAAAAGATCTACTTGTTCCGAAATAGATATGTCTTCAGCGAGTTCAGGTGTCTCATCATTAGTACAGGCAGTAAGTAGAAATAAAAAACTAAGCAGAGATAACAGTAAATATTTCATGATCGAATGTATAAGATTAATTAATAATGCTAATAGGTGAAGGACTGATACAGAGTATAAATACTGCCATGCTAATCCAGCCTACCGTTCGTCTTGTGAGTGATAATGATTCTTCATAAATAACCGGTGGATGTTCTACTTTTACAAAGTACGCAATGAAAAAACACCAAACGACCCAAATGAGAGAACCAACTTGTTCGAATCCACCTGCAAAAAAGTAAAGATAACCAACTGAGCCGACGAGTGATAGTATCCATGTAGCTGAAATCCATTCATAGGATTGATGGAATGCCTTGCGAAGTAAAAAGAATAAAATCATCGCCCAGAGTACAGTTGAAAGATGTTCATAGTTTGGCAAATGTTCAGCAATCTGCTGATAAAAAAATGGAATAGCCTCGGTTCCGGCTAAAGCAGTGAGTAAACCAAAACACACTCTGGCAAACTTTTTGTGTTTTTCGTAGCCGATTAAGGAGTAGAGAATATGCCCACCATCAAGCTGACCAACAGGCATCAAATTGAGCGCGGTAAAAAAGAGTCCCAGCCAACCGGCAAATAAAAATGGGTAGTGATACATTTCATACATTGGCGGAACATTGCTGAAAAAACTCGCCAGAAAACTAAATAGAAGTGTGTTTCCTAATACAATATTTCCTACTCCCTGATCATCTGCGGGTGGGGTTTCGGGAAATGTACCTGTTTCGTTAATGTGTGTGATTAATTCATCATGACCGGCAAAATTCTCCATAAATGAAGGATCAGGAAGCGTGGCAAAGCCGTACAAAAGAATAAAAAGAGAAACTATAAATCCGGCAATAGGCCCTGAAATTCCAACATCAAAAAGTTTCGTGGTGGTTTTGATGCGTTCTCTAATACTAATAACGGCACCCATGGTTCCGATGCCGATGGGGATAGGAATAAAATAGGGGAGAGAGACTTTTATTTTATGATAGACAGCCGCAAAGTAATGGCCAAATTCGTGAGTAGCCAAAAAGCCTAAAAGGAGTACAGCAAATAAAACTCCCTGTGGCCACATTTCTGTGTATGATTCAACACCGGCACTTTGTCCTACCCAAATCATCATTCCCACATAAGTTACACACACAAATGTGGCAACAAACAACGCGGTGTGTTTTAAAATGGTTTTTGCATCCGGGCGATTTTTTGAAGGCTTGGGAGCAAAACCATTTTCAAGATTTTCTTCGGTTGGATCGTAAGGCTGGGGAAATGGCAAGGGGTAATTCCTGGTTAATTTCGTAAAATGGGTAATGTCATACAGCGGGCTCCGCCTCGTCCCCGGCACAATTCATGTCCCTGGAAACTGATTGCCAGCTTTCCGGATTCTTTAGGGTCGAACTCTGTGCCGCTAAATTCATCAATAAAATCGAATTGTGTGAGTACGCGATAGCCGTGTTTTTCCATGGCTTTGAATGTGGATGTGTTTCGCTCATATCCTACAATTACGCCGGGCGCAAGGGCAAAAACGTTGGCGCCGTCTGTCCATTGTTCGCGAAATTGAGTAGTTCGATCTTCTCCGCCACAACGGATAAACGTGAATTCTTTTCCGGTCAACTCTTCAAGCGCGAGTTTTACACTTCCATGCTGACGTGATTGAATAATATCACCATTTTTGGTCAGCTCAACTACGTTGTTTGTCTGTTCCTCAATAGCGGGCGGGAATACAATACATTCTGTTTCATCTGCAAATGTAAAGATGGTATCAAGGTGCATGGATGATCGTTTTTTGGGGATATCCACGGCTAATACATGCTCAACTTTCCCGGCTAATAACTGTTTTGCTACATTCATCAAACCGCTGAAAGACGTTCGCTCACTCATTCCAATCATCACAATTTTGTCGGATACTACAAGCACATCGCCACCTTCTATAGACTGTTGTCCACCGATGAAAATAATATCATCCTGAACTCCTTCAAAAACGGAGTGGTTTCTAAGGATGAGTTCCATCAACAACGATTCACGAGCTCTTGCCCGTTTTGCTGCTTTTGAAAGAATAATCTGATTTCCGGCAACGGCCGCGAGATCACGCGTAAAAAGAATATTCGGTGTTGGGTGAAGCGTAAATTTATGTGTGGGTGAAATGGCTCCTTCTACAACAAATCGTAAAAGATGGTCGGCGTCCAGATCTTTCAGTTCATCTTGCACTGCAACTAAATTTTCGTAGGGAAGATCTTTTACCATCTGATCCACAAACCGATGTCGCACGTCTTCGATTGTCAGAGACTCTTTAGCTAAGTCCAAAATCTCATAGATTTTGCCATCTTTTGGCATGGCAGTTTTAAACACTTCAAGCATATTTAAATGCTCTTCTCTGGCGTCTTCCTCAAAAATGATATCATCAAAAAGCAGTTCGTCTTTTAGCTCCGGATTTACAAGAGACACTTCTCTGCCCGGAGTGTGAACAATCACACTTTTCAAACGTCCTGTTTCTGATGGAATGCCGATTTTCATAGTCTGCTTTTTTTGAATGGATAGTTGAACAATATACGCTTTATCTTACATCAATATAAATGATGAATCCCTTCTCAAGTTTGATTTTTTTACGGTTTGATCATCTCTTATTTTGTGTTTTTCTGCTACAAGATGAAGCCGAACAATTGCGTTAATGAGAAGAACTAAATTTTGAATAGAGGAATAAAAGCGTGATCTCTTTTGTTGTGTGGGTAAATAGATATTATGACAGATAAAAACGAAATAGAGTCTCTTATTTTTCTTCTTGAAGATCCCGATCCGAATGTTCAGATCGGCGTGAAAAATCGATTTCAGGAGTTGGGTGAGCAAGCAGTGCCTTTGCTGGATCAGTACCGGAGCGAATCCATCCACGATTCGGAGCGTAAAACCATCAACGAGATTATTTACAACATCACGTATGGAAGTCTGCTCGAAGATTTTACAGATTTGGTGGAGCTGGGGATAAACGATCGTCGTCAGCTCGAAAAGGCAATTTTGCTGTTGGCACGTTTTGGAAATCCAACCCTGCGAACGCTGGAATACAGTAAAAAGCTGGATAAAATTGCCCAACAAATTGGGAGTGATATTGCTTACACACCATCACTGAGCGAAAAAATGCACATTATGCTCCAGTTTATTTTTCGTGATTTGCGGTTTAGGGGAGATTCAAAAAACTACCACGACACCGAAAATGCATTTCTCGATCGTGTGATTGATCGGCGGAAAGGGTTACCGATTATTCTCAGCTTAATTGTGATGTTTGTTTCGCGCCGGTTAGATCTCCCTTTTCATGGCGTAAACATGCCAATCCATTTTATGCTGATGTATCAAACCCACAATCAGGAAATTTTAATTGATCCGTTTGATGGCGGGACGATTGTATCGTACGATCAATGCTATTACTTCCTGAAAAAAAATGGAATTGAACCTCGCCCAGAACACTTACAAAAAGCGGATGAAACAGAAATTCTGGCTCGATGTATCCGTAACCTAATGCACAGTTACGCCAAAAATGAACAGAACGATAAGGTGAAAGACCTGAAAAATTTGCTCAATATTGTTGAGTTAAAAGGGTAGTATCACCAGACATGGTATTTCTATTTAATCTATAAACCAGATACAACCCCTCATTCTGATTCGAGCCAAAGCTTGGCACAGCCAATATCAGAAATACAATGTCTCACCTCACACCACTCCCTAAGGATTTCGTGGCAGTCTCTCCTTACTTTGCAAAAGATCATTCCACTCAAGAGAAGATGAACTACCCCGAATAAAAATTTTATTCGGAGTTTTTATTCGGAACTGATTATCCTGCACTCTTGTCTCATTATCGGAACAAAATCCCGTAACAATTGGAGGACTGAATGTTTTGGATTATTATGCGGACTAATTATTCGTTGGGAGTATGGCGGATAAATAGATGTTAACCACCTGCAGCCTTCCCGTCAATTTTTTATTGATATTCATTGGACCACTTCCTGAGTTTCTTTATCAATTCATCAATCTCTTTCAACTTTCGTCGCTGCATTTTTCGGGATGCCATATATGCGATAATAAAGTAGAGTGTTGTCCCGCCATAGGCCGCAAATATGTAACTTGCTGAGGCGTTTGCTAAAATATCCGCAAAGTACATGAACAGGCAGAATAGCAACAGCACCAGATAAATCGGCACAAACCTCTGAATCATGAATTTACGAATTGAAAGCTTTTTGATCCGGTCTTTCAAATACTTGTTCGTATCCTTATAAGAATTCTCTTTCTTATAGTGGACTCCTGCCCAGAAACCTGCAAGGGTGGCTAACAGTAATATGCCCATTGAAGCCAAACCAACATAAAAATAGGGAGTCCGGTCAGGAAAACTGTTCCAAATCCACCCTAACACGATAAAAACCACTGCGAATGCCACCGATACAAACAGATTGGTAAATATCAATTTACGTTGATGGCTGAAAAGCTCATTTTTTGTTTGTCTGCGAATCGATTCCAGGTCAATGTCAGACTCATATTTCTGAGATTTCCATTCTTCTTTCATCTTTTCAAAGGGGTCCATAATGCTTCTCCATTAATTTTATAATTCTTTTTTTAATCCGGTTGATTCTAACGCCAACAAGATTGGCATTGCTGTCCAGTATTTCGGCGATCTCTTTATAAGAGAGGTCTTCTAATACAAGTGATATCAGCAGTCGGTCAGAATCTTTCAGCATTTGAATGCACCGGTGCATTTGATTCAGCCTCGATTCCTTTTGCTGAACCTCTTCCATCTCATCGTTATAAGGGATTTCTGAAAGACCAGACTCTTTTGAAATTTCCCGGTTTTTTGCTGCTTTGGTTTTAAATTTGATGGCATTATTTACTGTAATCCGGTAGATATAGGTCGACCAGGTGGAGCCATGACGAAATCGATCTATCGACTTCCAGATTTCTGACAGTATCTCCTGAAATAGGTCAGCTACATCCTCCCGGTTATTCAAAAAGGAATAACATATTCTGTAGATTCGGCCTCTGTTTTCATCGATCAGCCGGTCAAACAGAATTTCCTTATCTGTTTTTTCCATTATCTATTGATCAGATTGATTATTCATAAAGGTGCTTATTTCCCGATGCATCCAGTCCGGTTTATCAAACATGATAAAATGTCCAGCCCCTTCAGCTACTTCAAATTCGAAAGTACGCAGGTTTTTGTATTGTGAAGTATAAGACTGTTTCATGTATTCGAGAGTGTAATCGGGAAATTGTTGATTCTCATTATACGCTCCAAGTACCAGAACAGGAATTTCAATTTTTGAGATATTATCACGTAAATCAATTCCCAGCATTTCAGTTGCCGTCCATGCCTCTGTTTTCAGATCGGAATCAACAGACCACTGAGCAATGGTTTTCCATTTATCTGAGTTGTTGGTCATGCCTTGTGCGATTCTCATTCGGGTGGCAAACCGCTGTTCGTCATTCATTTGAGCAAATGAGTTCATATACTGGTTGGCCGCCTCTTCATTAAATCCGGTCTCAGCATTCGGATTCATCAACCCGGCGTAAAAGGGAAGTGCGTCAACCACAATAATTTGTTTAACTGCGTGGTGATTTTCGATCGCAATCCATAAACTCAGAAATCCACCCAAGCTGTGGCCGACCAGTGTTACCTGTTTCAGATTCTCTGAATCTATATACTCAGTAATGCCTGTTTTCCAGGTTTCGAGATACGATTCTGTTTCTACCGGCGGGACACCGGCATAGCCGGGCATAGTAAAAACGTGGGATTCGTAACGATCCGAAAACTTTGATACGGTTTCAGCCCAAACTTCTCCACTACTGATGAGACCGGGAAAGAAGAGAACCGGCTCCCCTTCTCCGGTTATTTCTATTTCAAATCCATATGGATTTGTTGATTGAGCGCTAACTTCAGGGGCTGAGACTGTAAACAGGTACGATATGAGTAGCGAAAATACTTTAAGGTAATTCAATTTTGATTGCATTATAATAGATTTCAGTGTTTAACATTTCCGTTCACTATAGTTAGTACTGAAATCCCAAATTTATTACACCCACTTAATGAATTTATTTCGAATTTGGCTGCAATTCTGACTATTGTTTACACAATCATTAAATTCGGTGGTTAACAAGCGTTTCAACCGGATTTTGCCGCTCATAGCTGTCAATAAAAATTTTCAGAGTTGCGGTATATCTCGCTTTTTATCACTTTAGTAGCTGTCAATGGCAAAACCGGTTAAACGCCGGGCCGTTATGTGCGCATTATTTGTAAATGATATGTAAATCTGAAATTAATCACTCAATAAAATCATGATGAATAAACAACCAATCCTACTCGGAATAACATTATTACTCACTTTTGTTTTTGTGATGGATTTATCTGCTCAAAGCCCTGCAAAGTATATTTGTGATAAGTTTGATGGAGAACTTTCAGATATCATCGAAGAAAGAAGCTTTGTTGGTGATACTTACAGATGTGATGTAGAGGAACAGTGGGATATGATGATAATGAGTAAAGTAAATGAGCTTATAATTTCTGATCAATTCTTTGATAATGCTCAAGAGTGGAAAGAAACGTATGTAGATACAGAAAGCTATTTTCGAAGAAGCTTCTCATTTGAGTCAGATGAGTTCTATATCGTTAATCTCTACGTTCCATTTGAAAAGGAAACTACTTATTTCTTTGTAAGTGACTAGAAATAAGTATTCAGGTATTCGCACACATAACAAAAGCAAATCAACCGGCCGCGTTTGTGTTTAGTAGCTTATATTCAAGTACTTAGCCGCGCCGCTTATTTGCCAAACCGTTACCTACACGTCTTTTTCAATCCATTTCGTTTATACTAACTTGAATAGAATTTGCGTTTAAATAAGTAGTGTCGTAAAATGACACTATGAAATTAAGTCAAGGCATCGGAAGACATTACAAGCGATCTTCGATAACCCGGTTCGATCGAATGTTGAATGGAAAAAGATTGAATCATTGTTCTCTGCCTTAGGTGGAGAAATCAGTGTGGGGCGAGGATCCAGAATTCGGGTTGTTTTGAATGATGTGAAGGCGGTGTTTCATCGACCTCACCCACAGAAAGAGACGGATAAAGGGGCGTTGAAATCAGTCCGGCGATATTTAAAAGCAGCAGGGCTTACTCCATCTAAAGTTAAATGAACATGTTGGATTACAAAGGATATAACGGAATAGTAGAATTTGACGAAGATGCCGGAATTTTTCACGGCGAAGTAGTGGATCTGAGTGATGTAATTACATTTCAGGGCAGAAGCGTTGATGAATTGGAGAAAGCTTTTCGGGATTCCATTGATGATTACCTGGAGTTTTGTAAAGAACGTGGTGAAGAACCAGACAAACCGTTTTCCGGTCGGTTAATGGTTCGCCTTCCGTCAGAAGTTCATCGTAAAGCTTATGTAAGTGCAAAGAAAGAAGGGAAGAGCTTAAATGAATATATATCTGAAAAACTAGCCTTGGCAAATTAACAAGTGTTCTCCGCTGACCTGTTCCGGTTTTTTAATCGACTTTGAAGTTGAAAGCCAGACAGCAGAAACACCAAACCGTTAGGCTACCAACACAATTCTGAATTTGATGTATCCGTAATTTAATGCACAGTTACGCTAAAAAATGAACAGAACAATAAAGTGAAAGACCTGAAAAATGTGCTCAATATTGTTGAGTTGAAAGGGTAGTATCACCAGACATGGTATTTCTATTTAATCTATAAACCAGATACAACCCCTCATTCTGATTCGAGCCAAAGCTTGGCACAGCCAATATCAGAAATACAATGTCTCACCTGGCTTAAATCCGTACCCATAGACCGTACTATTAGGTTACTTGAAGGAAATAAAAAGGAGCTTATCTTCTGATTT
>JBBDPF010000019.1:0-99335 GCA_040876545.1 Balneolaceae bacterium
CTCTTCAGCGTTATTTACGATGCTGTTGATGAAGTACATGATGCGCTTGAAGGTCTGCTAAGTCCTGAAATTTCTGAGGAAATTAAAGGAATGGTTACCGTTCGCGAAGTCTTTAAAGTATCTAAAGTGGGTACCATTGCCGGCTGTTATGTAACAGAAGGAAAAGTCAGCAGAAACAATCCCATCCGAATTATTCGTGATGGTGTTGTAATCTGGGACGGAGAAATTGATTCGCTTAAACGATTTAAAGATGATGTAAAAGAAGTGCAGTCAGGTTATGAGTGCGGCATCAGTATTGTCAACTTCAACGATATTAAGGTGGGTGACGAATTTGAAAGTTACGCCGTTGTTGAAGCGAAACGGAAATTGGAAGATGCCAGATAAGGTGATGTTTTATGAGTATTCGAACCGAGAGACTAGGATCCGTTATTCAACGGGACCTGGGTCAAATTTTACAGCGTAACTATCAGCCATCAGGAGCGTTTATTACAGTTACCAAGGTTAAAATTACGCAAGATCTCTCTATTGCAAAGGTTTATTTAAGCGTATTTGCTCAGGATCGTGATACTCAGTCGATTTATAAATTCATCGATGAAAAGCAGGACGAAATTCGCTACGAACTTGCATCAAAAATAAAAAATCAGGTTCGTCGAATTCCTGAGCTTCTGTTTTTTGAGGATGATACTGCCGAGTATGTAAACAAAATGGACAAGCTTTTTAAAAAAGCACGAAGTCAACGAAGTGATAACAACGAATCGGACAGTTAAATTATGGCTAAAAAAGCCATTCCCATTTCTGAACTTCCCGTTTTTGATTCTTTTGTAGATTCAACTTTTCCTTTACAACAGTTTCATACCGGATCCATCATTTTAATGGATAAACCTTTGGAATGGACAAGTTTTGATGTTGTTCGATATGTTAGAAATCGAATTCCGCCTAAAAAAGTGGGGCACGCAGGAACTCTTGATCCATTGGCTACCGGACTCCTTATTTTATGTTCGGGTAAGGCCACAAAGTCCATTTCAATGATTCAGGATCAGTCCAAAGAATATGTAGCTACCATAAAGTTTGGTGAATCTACTCCAAGTTATGATGCAGCTCTGCCCGCTGATAAAACCATGGATTGGGAGCACATCAACCAAGAAATGATTGAGCAGACTATTCAAGAATCATTTACAGGTCTAATTTCACAGGTACCACCTATTTATTCTGCAATTAAGGTGGATGGGGAACGTCTTTATAAAAAGGCAAGACGTGGCGAAAAAGTTGAAATTAAATCAAGAGAAATTGAAATTCATTCAACGGAAATTTTAGCTGTTGAACTTCCTTATATAAAGGTGAAAATCCAGTGTGGAAAAGGTACGTATATACGTTCGTTTGCTCACGATTTAGGGATCGTCCTCAATAGCAGAGCCCATTTAACCGGGTTAAGAAGAACCCGGATTGGAAATTATACCGCTGATAATTCTGTTTTACCCGTGGAGTTTAATAAAATAATGGAGGCCATCAATCATGGCTAAATTAGTTTTTCTTGATGATGTAACTCGTGATGAGAATACCGTTCTTTCAGTAGGGACGTTTGATGGCGTTCATGCCGGACATAAAGTGTTGGTGAACAATGTACTTGAAAAAGCCAAAAAAAGATCTGCCCGAAGCGCAATTGTAACGTTCGATCCCCATCCAAGAAACATCATAAATCCCGGATCTGCGGGAATAAAGTTGCTGAGTACATTGGAGGAACGTTGCGAACTTTTAGCTGATTTAGGGATCGATCAAATGATAGTTATTCCTTTTGATCGGGATTTTTCTCTTTTAACTTCTCAGGAATTTGTTAAAAGAATTATTTGGGAGAAGATTGGAGTCAGTGAATTTGTAATAGGGTATGATCACCAGTTTGGAAAAGACCGCGAAGGCACAATTGAAACCGTGCAAAGCTTAGGTAAAGAATTAGGATTTGATACTCATGTGGTTTCCGAACAAGAGATTGAGCATAAAACAGTAAGCAGTACGGCTATTCGTAATGCATTGCAGAAAAAGGGCAATGTTAAACTTGCAGCAAAATTTTTAGAGCGCTACTACATCCTAAATGCAACTGTTGTCCATGGAGATAAGCGCGGGAAAACGATTGGCTATCCCACGGCAAATCTTCAGACAAAAACTCCAAATAAAATCATCCCTAAAAGAGGGGTGTATGCCGTTTGGGTACGGGTTGAGGGGAAGTATTATTCAGCGATGATGAATATCGGTAAACGTCCTACTTTCGAAGGAGATAAAGAAACAATGGAAGTTAATATATTTGATTTTTCATCTGATATTTATGGACAAGAGATTCAAATACAATTTGCGGATCGCATTCGGGATGAACAAGCTTTTGATGGAGTAGAAGCGTTGAAAGCCCAGTTAAAAATGGATGAAAACAGTGCAAAAGAAATATTGAAGAAGATTTCTCCCAATATTGCAAAACAACATAAATAAGCTTATTTTTATAAGCTATTAAATAGAACATTTATAAAAGTTTGAAATGAGTATAAGCAAAGAAAAAGTACAAGAAGTAATCACAAAGCACGGCGGATCAGCAGAAAATACCGGTTCAACTGAAGGTCAAATTGGACTACTGACAGCACGGATTAACCATTTGACGGGACATTTAAAAGAAAATCATAAAGACCACTCCTCGCGCAGAGGACTGTTGAAAATGGTTGGCCAAAGAAGACGATTGCTCAATTACTTAAGAGACAATGATATTGTTAAATATCGTGAGCTGATTAAAGAGCTCGGCATTAGAAAGTAAGCTTTTCCAAAGGCGCGTATTAATACGTGCCTTTTTATTTTTTATGAAGGTGGTGTTTGGCTATTCTCACAACCTTTTTACTCGCACAGATCACTGAATAGCAGTAAATCGATTAATGAATAAGAAAAGAAGACAATGAAAGAAGATTTTAAAAGTGTTGAATTTGCACCCGGTAAAACTATATCAGTAGAGACCGGACGTCTTGCAAAATTGGCAGACGGTGCAGTAATGGTACGAATGGGCGACACCATGGTACTTTGTACTGTTGTAAGTGCAAAAGAGCCAAAACCCGGGCAGGATTTTTTCCCTATGGTTGTGGATTTAAGAGAAAGTTTTACAGCTGCCGGTAAATTTCCGGGCGGTTTTATGAAAAGAGAAGGACGCCCTTCTGATGGAGAAACATTAGCCAGTCGATTAATTGACAGAAGTTTACGGCCATTGTTTCCAAAAGGATATGTAAATGAAACACAATATATCTGTCAGATTTATTCTTCTGATGGCCAGCATGAAGCTGACGTTTTAGGTGCATTTGGTGCATCTGCTGCCACACATATTTCAAGTATTCCGTTTGATGGCCCGATGTCTCAGGTTAAAGTTGGAAGAATTGATGGTGAGATTATCATCAACCCAACAATAGATGAACTTGAGAAAAGTGACATGGATCTGATCGTTGCAGGTACTGCAAAAAGTGTGATCATGATCGAAGGCGAGATGAAAGAGATTAGCGAAAAAGAAATGCTTGAAGCCGTAAAAGAAGGCCACAAAGCAATCGTAAAACTTTGTGAATTTCAGGAAGAATTAAGAAAAGAGTTTGGCGTTGAAAAACGTGAATTTACTTCACCAGAAAATGACAAAGATCTTGAAACGAAAGTTGCTGAGAAAGTAGGTGATCGACTAAATGAAATCGTTGGAATTGGTCTTGGTAAAGAAGATTTCAACGGTAAAGTTCGAGAACTTAAACTTGAAGTGAAAGAAGCCATTACTGCCGAAGAAGGGTTTGAAGACTCCGGCAGCGAAATTTCTGAAATTTATGGCGGTATGATTAAAGATGCACTTCGAAATAATATACTTGAAAATAGAAAACGAATTGACGGTCGTTCACCCGAAGATATTCGTGATATCTGGACACAGGTTGGGTATCTGCCAAGAACTCACGGATCTGCGATTTTCTCACGTGGGGAAACACAAGCACTTGTTTCTGTAGCATTAGGTACAAAACGAGACGCTCAAAGTGTAGACACATTATTTTATGAAGAGGACAAAACGTTCATGCTTCACTATAACTTCCCACCATACTGTGTAGGAGAAGCCGGATTTATGCGTGGACCGGGACGACGTGAAATTGGTCACGGACATCTTGCCGAAAGAGCACTTCGAATGGTTATGCCAAAGTTTGACGATTTTGCATACGTCATTCGTGTACGATCAGACATTACAGAATCAAACGGATCGTCTTCAATGGCATCTGTTTGTGGTGGATCAATGGCACTTATGGATGCAGGTGTACCTCTTCCAAAACCGGTTGCAGGTATTGCAATGGGAATGATTGTTGGAGATGACAACACGGTTGTTCTTTCTGATATTCAGGGCGAAGAAGATTTCATGGGCGACATGGACTTTAAAACTGCCGGTACTGCCGATGGTATTACCGCGACTCAAATGGACATGAAAGTTCAGGGAATTAGCTTTGAAATTCTTGAAGAAGCTTTAGAACAAGCACATAAAGGACGACTTCATATTCTTGAAGAGATGGCAAAAACCATTTCAGAGAAGAGAAAAGAGATTTCTCAGTACGCACCACAATTTGTTAGAATGACTATTGACGGCGATCATATCGGCGCGGTAATTGGTCCTGGTGGAAAAGTAATTCAAACGCTTCAAAAAGAGACCGATACAGAAATCTGGATCGAAGAAGATGAGCAGGGTAAAGGTCAGATTACAATTTCTGCTGATAGCCTTGATAAAGCTGAAGCTGCGAAAAAGCGTATTCAAGCCGTTGCCGGTGAGTTGGACGAAGGTGCAACATACAGCGGAACAGTAAAAGCCATTAAAGAGTACGGAGCCTTTGTGGAAATCGTGCCCGGAAAAGAAGGATTACTTCACATTTCAGAGATCAATCATGATCATGTGAAAAATGTGGAAGATGTCCTTTCAGTAGGTGATTCCATCGATGTGAAGCTTCTTAAAGTAGAGCACGGTGGAAAACTTCGATTATCACGGAAAGCACTGCTTCCGAATCCAAACGAAGAGTAATCACTCTGTTTTAGCAAAATGTATAAATAGCGCTCGAATTTTCGGGCGCTATTTTTGTTTGTGATCAGATGTAGAAGTCATCCTTTAATATGCCTCTAAAAGCGTTTGGGAAAGGAACGCTCTCCCCCTAATAAGGGGAGAGTGAGAGGGGTGTTTGTTTAGCTCTGATACGATTTTAAATCATAGAATTAATGATGAATTTTACAACTGCATAAAATATTCAATGTACATATACCTAAATGAAGTGGCGGATGAACATCCCCATAAATCTCGCTAACGCGTTCAAAAAATGAGCCCTTTGAAAAGGGAACTTTTAAAATTAACGTTTTATATCCTATATATCATGAAGACAAAAGAAGTTGATTTCATCGAGAAAACCGTCTTGCCAAACGGCTTACAAATTGTAACCGAGCATATTGAAAGTGTTAAAAGTGTGACCGCAGGAATTTGGATAAAAACCGGCAGCCGGAATGAAACGGATGAACTTGCCGGAGTTACACATTTTTTAGAACACATGCTTTTTAAAGGAACTGAAAAACGATCGTCCTATGATATCGCTCTGAGCATGGAAGCTGTAGGTGGATATCTGAATGCATTTACATCTACCGAGTACACCTGTTACTATTCCCGTTGCCTGGACTCCAAACTACCGGTTGCACTGGATGTTCTTACAGATATGGTACGCAATTCAACCTTTCCTGCCGAAGAGCTGGAAAAAGAGAAAAAAGTCGTGCTTGAAGAGATGAAAATGTATAAAGATAGCTCAGAAGATGTAGTTTTTGAAGAATTCAGCAGTCAGGTTTTCGATCAGCATCCAATTGGAAGACCCATCATAGGTTTTGAAAATACCGTTTCATCATTTACTCGTCAGAACCTGTTTGATTATATGGAAGATCGATATCAGCCATCAAATCTTTTGATTGCTGTTGCCGGAAATGTAAATCATCAGGAAGTGGTGGATTTGGTTTCTGAGCTGATGGATCAACCCGGGAGCAAAACTGTTGAGCCGATCGATCAACCCCTAACAAAATATGCTCCATCGCAAAAAGAAATCTCGAAAGTGATTGAGCAAACACATATGATTATGGGGCGTCGCGGACTTCAGTACGATCACCCTGATAAATATCTACTCCTGCTTGCAAATACCGTTTTAGGAAGTGGAATGAGCTCAAGACTCCATCAAAACGTTCGCGAGAAATACGGCTATTGCTATTCAATCGGCACTTTCAATCAATCTTATATTGATGCCGGACTTTTCGGGGTGTACATCGGAACCGATAAAAATTATGTGACTCATGTACGTGATTTGATCAACAAAGAGTTTGAAAAAATTCGGAATGAAGCTGTTGCAGCCCAAGAATTGAACGAGGCGAAATCTCAGTTGAAAGGAAAGTTATTGCTCTCTCAGGAAAGTACCAGCAATCGGATGACCCGCCTTGCAAAAAGCATGATTTATTTCGATAGATTTGTTACACTTGACGAATTAGTTGAAAATATTGATGCCGTAACTTCAGAAGATCTTCTAAAATTCTGTAAAAACTTTTTTGATCCAGAAGTGTTTTCTGAAATATTGCTCACACCTGAAAAGAAGTAGCCTAAATTCATTACTAACCTGAGTTCGATTAATAAATTATTTACTGAAAGTCCCCCTTAAAAAAGGGGGAAACAGGGGGATGTTCATCAGAATATCGCAAAATCCCATGAACACCCCTCTAAATCTCCCCTTGTTAGGGGAGACTTTTTCAAGTTTTTTAATAATCGAACTCAGGTTACTAACAATATTAAAAACCGTTAAAAATATCTGCTGATGACAACCATCAAACAATTATCCAAATTCCAAGATCAATCTGTAACGTTAAAAGGCTGGGTGTATAACAGCCGTAGTGGCAAAGGACTCCATTTTATTGAGCTGCGTGACGGTTCAGGGCTTTGTCAGTGTATCGTTTCTGCTGATGAAGTATCTGATTCTGTTTTTGAAAGTGCCGGCACACTAAAACAGGAAAGTTCTCTGGAAATTACCGGAAAAGTTGTGAAGGATGATCGAAGTGTCGGTGGATATGAATTACACGCTACTGATTTAAAGGTGATTCAAATTGCTGAGGATTATCCCATCACACCAAAAGATCATGGTGTTGAATTTTTGATGAACAACCGTCATTTGTGGTTGAGAAGTCAGCGGCAGTGGGCTGCAATGCAGGTTCGAAATACTATTCAGTTTACCATCCATCAGTTTTTTCAAGAGGAGGGGTTTATCCAAATGGATGCGCCTGTTTTTACCGGAAACGCAGCTGAAGGCACTACAACTCTTTTTGAAACGGATTACTTTGAGGAAAAAGCCTATCTGACACAATCCGGTCAGCTGTATGCTGAAGCTATGGCTATGGCACACGGAAAAGTATATACGTTTGGCCCGACTTTTCGCGCTGAAAAAAGTAAAACCCGTCGTCATCTCACAGAGTTCTGGATGATAGAGCCGGAAATGGCTTTTTATGATCTGGATATGAACATGGAGCTGGCTGAAAAAATGCTCAAGTATATCGTAGAAAAAGTATTGGAAAAGCATGAAGAAGAACTCAAAACTTTGGAAAGAGATACCACTTTCCTGAAAAATGCTGTGGCAAATCCATTTATAAAAATTTCTTATACGGAGGCTGTTGAGCAGTTAAAAAGTGATAAAACGGCTAACATGCTTTCGCAAATGTCTGATGATCGTGAAAACGAATTGGCCGCCATCAAAAAAGAAATGGAAGAGATCAAAAAAGAGCATGGTTCTGCCAAGAAGTGGAGAAAAGCTCAGATTGATCAACGAATCAAGGAGATTCATGTTCGAATTGATCAGATCGAAGAGGATTTGAGAAATATTCCGGTGTGGAAAGAGTCTGCTGCCAATTTTGAGTGGGGCAATGATTTCGGTGGAAGTGATGAAACCATTTTAACGATGCAGTACGATACTCCGGTTATGGTTCATCGTTATCCGGCTGAAGTGAAAGCGTTTTATATGAAGCGTGATCCTGAAGATGATAAGTTAGCTCTCGCGCTGGATGTATTGGCTCCTGAGGGATACGGAGAAATTATTGGTGGTAGTCAACGGGAGGATAGTCTTGATGCCCTTAAAGAGCGAATTGCAGAGCATGACTTGCCCGAAGAAGCATTTGACTGGTATTTAGATCTAAGAAAATTTGGCAGTGTTCCTCACTCTGGATATGGACTGGGTCTTGAACGAACCGTTGCCTGGATATGTGGTTTAAACCATGTGCGCGAAACGATCCCGTTTCCACGGATGCTGGGTAGATTGAAACCCTAAGATAAGTATGAGACACGCGATATCTCAAAAGATATCGCGTGTCTTTTTTCTAAAATGCAAAAATAGTTGATAGTTATTTCGGACCCGATCCGCAATCTCCTTTGTATAAGTTTTTACTTGAGAGACCTGACAGCATTCCCGGGTCTTTTTCCGGGCTTCTGTCAGCGTCGGGTGTCTTGTTTTAAAAATGAAGTGATTCCAAATAATATCTTCACTTGAATTCAACGCTGTCAGATCCGGTGGGTGCTGACAGGTTGGTTGTCAAAATCGATAATTAATCCAGATCATCTACTATAGATTTTAGCCGCTCCCAGGAAGCATCACGTGCAGCTTTGTTGGCTTCAGAACCTTGAGGGTCGTCTCCTGAACGCATATAGGCGTGACCGGCTCCCTCATAGATTTCATACTCGTAGGTGTTGCCAAAACGCTCCATCGCTTTTTCTATAGCCGGAATTCCTGAATTGATTCGCTGATCGTTTTCACCGTAAAATCCATAAACAGGAACGGATATATTGTGAATAGCTTCTTCATCCGTGGGTGCAGATCCATAAAAAACCATAGCTGTGTCGAAGTCACTTTGGTTTGTGGCATATCTAAAGGTTTGTGACCCTCCCCAGCAAAATCCGGCAACAACTAAAACATCATTGGCAGCATCATCAGATTCTATGTATGATTTTACTGCATTCAAGTCTGTGGTGATTTGATCGGGATCAAGCTCATACAAAGCATCTCTTGCGGCATCTGATGATGGAAAATCTCTTGTGCGTTGATAGTCATCAGAAAAATCAGAGAGTAAATCAGGCGCAATCGCTATATAACCGGCTTCCGCTGCTTGATCGGCAAAACTCCGAACCCAATCAGTAAGCCCGCGATTTTCGTGTATAACAATAATTACCGGGGCTTTTTCACTCACTTCAGGATAAGCCACAAAATTGTGAATCGTTCTGTCACCGTTTTCAACGGTAACCCATTCGTGATGTCTTGGAGAATCTTCCAATTGCTCAAGAGCGAAATCTTGAGTAAAACCCAGCGAAGTAAATAGAAATGAAATCAGGAAAAGGGTAAAAGTTTTCATTGGATGAATTTTTAAGTGATTTGTTTAATTCAGTAATCTAATCTGTCACAAACTCCATTCCATAGACATTAATATAATGTATAAAAATTTAGAGCAATGATTGATCTGCAATCTGCTTTTTATGAGTTCGTCCAATCTTTATCAAGTTGACTGTGATGCTCTAATCACCACCATCTCGCGCGGTCAGGCTGACCGCGATACATAAAAACCGGCTTTTTCACAGAATCAAAAATGATATCTTTGTGCCATGAATGAACAAAAGAAGCTATTTATTATTGGCAGTGTATGGCCCGAACCGAATTCATCAGCGGCAGGGAGCCGAATGATTCAGATTATCGAGCAGTTCCAACAAAATGGTTGGTCAATCACTTTTGGGAGCATTGCCGGAGACAGTAATTTTTCTGTTGATCTAAAAGAAATGGGAATTCAGAAGGTATCATTAAAACTCAATGATGAAAGTTTCGACTCTTTTGTGAAGGAGTTAAATCCTGCTATTGTATTATTTGATCGGTTTATGACCGAGGAACAGTTTGGATGGAGGGTGGCAGAGCAGTGTTCGGACGCAATACGAATATTAGATACGGAGGATTTACACTGTCTTCGAGAAGGAAGAAGAAAAGCATGGATTGACAGCCGGGAATTTTCGCAGGATGACCTGATGACAGATATTGCACGGCGTGAAATCGCCAGTATTTTCCGGTGTGATCTATCCCTGATTATTTCAAAATATGAAATGAAACTGCTGACAGATTTCTTTAATGTAGATGAATCTCTTCTTCTCTATCTGCCATTTATGCTTGATCCAATAGATGAATCTATGATAAAGAAATGGCCTGATTTTAATAGCAGAAAGCATTTTATATCGATCGGAAATTTTCTTCATCAACCCAATTGGAATGCAGTATTCTATTTAAAAGAAGAGATTTGGCCGAAAATCAGAGCAAAATTGCCTGAGGCTGAACTTCATATTTACGGAGCGTATTCATCAACAAAAGTAGAGCAGTTACATAAACCGGAAAAAGGATTTATGGTCAAGGGTAGGGCGGAGGATGCTAAAGCCGTAATGAAAAATGCTCGCATCTTATTGGCGCCTTTACGATTTGGAGCAGGATTGAAAGGGAAATTAATTGAAGCCATGCAGTGCGGAACGCCAACTGTTACAACATCAGTTGGTGCTGAAGCTATGCACGGAGAATATGACTGGTCGGGATTTGTGGAAGATAGGTCTGATGATTTTGTTGAATCAGCCATCAAACTTTACACGATAGAAAATGTTTGGACTGAAGCTCAATCGAAAGGTGAGACTATCATCAATAATTTATACTCTAAGAGTGAATTTGGAGAGGCATTTTTGGAACGAGTTTCGAAACTTTGGTCAAATATTGAAGAACATCGAAAAAAAAACTTTATAGGGTCGATGTTAATGCATCATTCAATGGCGAGCACAAAATTTATGTCTCGATGGATAGAAGAGAAGAATAAATAAGTCTTTGTGAACAATAATAGAATCAATAAAAAAACCCGATTCATAAAAAATGAATCGGGTTTGTGAAAAGGAAGACTTTCAGGAAAACATCAAACCGTTATATCTTCTTTTAATACTTTTTCTTCTGCTTCCTGATCATTAAAGAAGGCGAGGAAGAAGAGGAGTACACCTGTTGCAAACATGGCTGGTATCCACCAGAAATCTTGCCATTGAGCTAAGCTTAGAGACGTTTGTCCATCTAAAAAGCTGTTATAGGTAATTCCGGCAATTTGAGCGCCGATAAACATCCCAACTCCATAAGTGACCAATACAATCAATCCCTGAGCTTGACCTCTGATTTTATCGTTAGATTTCAGATCTACGTAAATTTGACCCGTTACAAAGAAGAAATCGTAACAGATACCATGTAGTGCAATACCACCCAGTATCATCCAGGTAACGGTATCAGGTGCTCCCATTGCAAACAGTGCATATCGGGCAACCCACGCCATCATCCCAACTCCTAACATCCATTTTACCCCAAGCCGGACAAAGAAAAAGGGAATTAAAACCATAAAGACAGCCTCTGAAACTTGTCCAAGTGTTAATGTAGCTGCAATATTTTCGAACCCGGAGGAATCGAGAAATAATTGAGTGAAATTATAATACGCAGCTAATGGAATACAGATGAGCAACGAACTGGCAAGAAAAATATAGAATGATTTACTGCCGAGTTGTTTGAGAGCATCAATACCTGCAATGCTTCTCAATGAAACAGCTTCACCTTTTGCCGGTGGAGGCGTATGTGGAAGTGTAAAACTATAGATACCAAGTGCAAAACTTGCTATAGCTGTTAGATATAAAGGAAGAGCGGTTGCTTCGGGAACTACATCGTCTGCAACAAAATAGACCAAAACAAAACTGACAATTAATCCGGCTATAATCCAACCAATCGTACCAAATACCCGAATGATAGGAAACTCTTTTTCCTGATCTTCGATATTATGAAATGACAACGTATTAGCTAAACTCATGGTAGGCATAAAACAGAGGTTATAGCCTAATAACATTAAAATAAATACGGTAGGAGATTCAACAAATAAGGGTGTAAGCAACATAAATACTCCCCCTATAATATGTAATACACCCAATACTTTTTCAGTTGCAAAATACCTGTCTGCAATAAGTCCTACAAAAAATGGTGCGAAAATAGCAGCGATTGGATTTACAGTAAATGGCCAGTGAGTTAGGTCACCCATTCCATTGGCTGACATATACACGGCAATTGCTGAATACCATGCACCCCAAATAAAAAATTCGAGGAACATCATGGCACTAAGCCGAATTTTGATAAATTTTTCCATAATTGAGTTTAGGTTTTGTAACAGTCTAAAGGTTAGTGTTAATAAATGTGCTTTGTGAGCGCTTTTTTTTACTTTGTGAATATTCATTTAATCATGGATAAGTGCAAGTAAAACGATGTGAATGAGTTGCACAATTTGGGAATCTTCTTTATCTGTATGGTTAATAAATTTAGAACAATCAAAAAATCTGATAGAGTAAAATGAGTAAAAAAGTAAGATTAGGAATGGTTGGGGGCGGATTAGATGCGTTTATTGGTGATGTACATCGTAAAGCAGCGGCTCTCGACGGACACTTTAATTTAGTTTGCGGAGCCTTTAGCAGTAAGCCGGAAAAATCAAAAAAAACAGGAAATGCTTTAGGACTAAATCCATCCAGAGTATATGATTCGTATAAAGAGATGTTTGAAACAGAGTCCAAACTTCCTGATGATGAGAGAATGGAAGCTGTCTCCATTGTGACACCAAACCATGTCCATTTCGAACCCGCTAAACTTGCCCTCGAACATGGCTTTCATGTAATTATTGACAAACCACTTGTGTTTTCGCTTGATGAAGCCAAAGAATTAAAATCTGTCGTTGAAAAAACTGGCAATCTTTTGGCGCTAACTCACACGTACACCGGCTATCCGATGATTAAAGAGGCAAAAGCCGTTGTGAAATCCGGTAAGCTTGGTAAAATCAGAAAAATATTTGTTGAATACCCACAGGGTTGGTTATCCACACCGGTTGAACAGGATGGAAACAAACAAGCATCCTGGAGAACAGATCCGTCCAAGTCAGGCGCAGGAGGTTCCATTGGAGATATTGGCACACACGCTTCAAATCTGGCTGAATATGTAAGCGGGTTGAACATTACTCATATTTGTGCAGATGTAAACATTACAGTAGAAAACCGAATGCTCGATGATGACTCCTCAGCTCTGTTAAAATTTGAAAACAATGCCAGTGGGGTATTGGTGGCAACCCAGGTTGCAGCCGGAGAAGAGAACGATTTAAAGCTCCGGGTTTACGGAGAAAAGGGTGGAGTTGAATGGACTCATACTAATCCCAGTACATTGCTGTACAAAATTTTAGACGAACCGGTTAAAATACTTCGAGCAGGTACAGGCTATCTTTCTGTTGCAGCCACATCAAATACCAGACTTCCTGCCGGCCACCCTGAAGGATACCTGGAAGCTTTCGCAAATCTTTATGTTGAATTTCATAAAGCGGTAAAAGACCATCAAACCGGCTCACTGAAAAAGATTACCGACTACGACTTTCCCAATGTGGATGATGGTATCCGTGGAATGGCGTTTGTAGAGACGATGGTTGCATCCAATAAATCAGATAAAAAGTGGACTGAATTTATTTTATAAAATGATTTTGTCAGAAAAATTTTGAAGTCATACCGTCCCCAAAGCTTTCGGGACGCTCATTTTTTGAACGCGAAGCGATATCTCCTGACCTTATCAAAGAAAGGCAGGCTAGTGTTAAGTCAAACATGAAATGTCGGATTCAACCTGTCAGCACCCACTGGATCTGAGCGTTGATTATTTGACGCTGATCCCGAGGTATCGGGACTATCAGGTCATTATCTGACAAATGAAAATTGACATGACACTAGTTTGAAATTGGAAAACTATACATTCAAATATTGATTGAGCAAAAATTTAAATTAACTAACGAATCAACATGAAATCAGTAAAAGGACCAGCATTATTTTTAGCACAGTTTGTCAACGATGAACCACCATTTAACGATATTGTAGCCATTTGTAAATGGGCGGCATCCCTTGGATACAAAGGGGTGCAAATTCCTACGTGGGAATCTCGTTTGATTGACCTGAAGAAAGTCGCTGAAAGCAAAAGTTACGCCGAAGAGTACAAAGCTAAAATTGAAGCTACGGGTGTTGAGATTACAGAACTTTCTACTCACCTTCAGGGTCAGCTTGTGGCCGTAAACCCGGCTTACGATGTTATGTTTGATGGTTTTGCCCCCGATGAAGTCAAAGGCAAACCGAAGGAGCGTCAAAAATGGGCTGTCAATCAGTTAAAGATGGCGGCAAAAGCGAGCGCTAATCTCGGGTTAAATGTTCACGCATCATTTTCCGGTGCACTGATGTGGCATACTGTTTATCCCTGGCCACAGCGTCCCGCAGGGTTAGTTGATGATGGTTTTGCAGAACTGGCAAGACTCTGGAAACCCATCCTTAATGAATTTGACAATCATGGAGTAGATGTCTGCTACGAACTGCATCCCGGTGAGGATCTGCATGATGGCGTAACGTATGAGAAATTCCTTGAAGCAACAGGAAATCATAAACGCGCCCGAATTCTTTATGATCCAAGTCACTTTTTACTACAGCAGCTTGATTATCTTTCTTTTATTGATATCTATAAAGACTATATCAAAAGCTTTCATGTAAAAGATGCCGAATTCAATCCAACCGGACGAAGTGGTGTTTACGGAGGTTATCAGGGATGGGTAGATCGTCCGGGACGATTTCGTTCAATTGGTGACGGACAAATTGATTTTCATGGAATTTTCAGCAAATTGAGTCAATACGGAATTGACTGCTGGGCGGTTCTTGAGTGGGAATGCTGTATCAAACATCCTGAACAGGGCGCTAAAGAAGGTGCAGAAATTATTCAGGATCACATCATTCGTGTGACTGACAAAGCCTTTGATGATTTTGCCGGTGCAGGTAGTGATGAAGAATTGAACAGAAAAATTCTGGGTATTGAATAAGAAACTCCTGCCTGATCGATCTATATTTATGTCATTTCTAAAAAAGAAAGGGATTGACCTTTCCCTTAAAACATACTTTATAACTGCGCTATACCACATGGCGTTAGGCTTGTTTTCTTCATTAATTATAGGTCTTATAATTCGAACAATCGGGGAGCAATTCGACGTTGAAATGTTGGTTACCATGGGTCAGGTAGCCATGGACTTGATGGGGCCAGCTATTGGTGTGGCCATCGCATTTGGATTAAAAGCTCCACCTTTGGTTATTTTTGCGAGCGCCGCAGCAGGTGCTTTTGGAGCAATAAGTGGTGGACCCGCAGGAGCGTATGTTGCTGCTGTATTGGCAACAGAATTTGGAAAACTGATTTCTGGATCCACAAAAGTGGATATCATCTTAACGCCGCTTGTTACCATTTTGGTTGGCTTTTTTGCAGCGGAGTATCTGGGTGTATTTATCGATCAGGGTTTGGTTGTATTTGGTGAACTGGTTAATTGGTCTGTAGATCAACATCCGCTTGTGATGGGTATTTTGGTTGCTGCTTTGATGGGAATGGCGCTGACAGCTCCGATATCAAGTGCAGCCATTGCCATTATGATTGGCCTGGATGGTTTGGCGGCAGGAGCTGCAACAGTGGGCTGCTCGGCACAAATGATTGGTTTCGGGGTAAGCAGTTATCGCGAAAATGGAATAGGAGGTTTTATCGCTCAGGGAGTGGGAACGTCTATGCTTCAAATTGCTAATGTGATTAAAAATCCAATCATTATAATACCACCTACGGTTGCCGGGGCTTTGCTTGCCCCTTTAGCAACCATGCTATTCTTCATGGAAAACACACCGGAAGGGGCCGGAATGGGAACAGCCGGTTTTGTCGGACAGATATTTACGTTTACGGTGATGGGTTTTGAATGGGATATTTTGTTCTATGTTGTTTCTCTACATTTTGTAGGGCCAGCCATTTTATGTCTGCTTTTGACTGAAATTCTTAGAAAGAAAGGTTTTATAAAATTTGGTGATATGAAAATTCAACATAGTTAACAGTAGACCCATTAATAATGTAGTGCTCAACCAATCTTTGATCATTGAAAAAGAGGGTGATGTTGAGTAATAATTCAAAATTTGATGTTCAAGAATTAACTAAAAATAAGAATAAGTAAAATCTTACAATACTGTTGGGTTGATGAATACATCAAATAGAAATATGTACTTTCATACCGCTGTTAGGCTGTAGTGATCAAAACTCTCCGTTTTTTATAAGGTGTTTTTTTAAAATAGTTCATTTACTTATTTAGTTGTGATTCTCGTTGAATGTAGCTTGGCAAACTCCTATCTTTTCGACTCTTTAGAACCGGAGAGATGCCAGAGTGGTCGATCGGGCTCGCCTGGAAAGCGAGTGTATCTTGCAAAAGATACCGAGGGTTCGAATCCCTCTCTCTCCGCACTAATACTGCCTTTCTAAAATTTCTATCAAACCTATCCGGATAATAAATACTCTCGTATTTATTATCATAAAGGCTCTAATATGATGTGGAGTATAGTCTGACACTTCTAAAAAACTCATTTTTTAAATTCAGGCCAATCAATTAGGTTAAGTTTATTCTAATATTTCAACTTTTGGACGTAACTTTATCGGTGTTTATGAAAAAGTATATGAAATTATCGGTTTTAAATTCAGTGGAAATAAAAACCGCATCAGGTTTATAAGAAGGATCGTCGATGGGTAAGGTAAATACAAAGCAACATATTGGTAACCTACTTCTAAGCAAAGGGGTTGTAAACGAAGAGCAACTTCAGATGGCCCTAAAAACGCTATCTGAAGAGCCTGAAGAGTCCAATCGCAGGTTAGGACAGATTTTACATCAGGATCTTAATCTGGATCGGCATACGATCATGAAAGAGATCGCAAATATCTATGCCTTTGATGAAATATTTGAAGGTGAAGAGAAGCTGGATGATTCTATCATTCAAAAGATTAAGAAAAATGTAGAATCTCTTCCTAAAGAGGTAACAGATGATTTGGTTCATCAAAAAGCTATTCCGGTTAAAAAGACGAATACAAGTCTTACGATTGCAGCCGCTGATCCCTCAAATCCGTTGCTTTCTACCATTATTGCTAAGCTCAATTTTAAGGAGTACGATATTAACTACTGCCGATATGAGCTTATAGAAGACACACTTTCCAAGGTTTACGAGCAAAAAAATGAGTTTTTGGATTTGCTTGAAGAGATTGATCTGGAGCAGGGTGATATTTCGGATGTGGAGGAAGATGTTGATGAGGATGAGATTGATGCAGAAATTAATCAAAGCATGCTCAATTCTCTTATTGAGGGGATGTTGGTTGAGGGAGTACGCCAGGGTGTGAGTGATATGCACATTATTCCAAGTGGACCCACCACTACGGATATTCGGTTTAGAACCGATGGTAAATTACAGCTGTGGTATCAGCAAAAGAATGTAAAACCCGAAGCTATAACGGCTGTTGTAAAGGATAAGACTCGTAATGTTGATAGGTTTGAGCGCGACAGCTCACAGGATGGGTTTATACAGCGTCCGGTGGATAACCATAACATCAGGTATCGTGTTTCTATTATGCCGATGGTAGGAGCTCAATTTGAACGGAAATTTGAATCTGTTGTAATACGTATTCTGGATGACAGGGAGGTAATTACAGATTTAAATGTACTGGGTTTACAGGAGCGAGCGAAAGCAGATTTTGTAAAAGCAATTGAGAAGCCTTCCGGTATCGTAATTATTACAGGGCCAACGGGTAGTGGTAAATCAACCACATTGGTTGCGGCGTTGTATTACGTGATTGATCCATCAAAAAATGTGTTAACGATTGAGGAACCGGTAGAGTATTTGATTAAAGGCGCAAGACAGCTAAAAATCAGCAACAACATGTCTTTTGAACAGGCTATTCGGGGTATTTTGCGTCATGACCCTGATATTGTGCTTGTAGGTGAGATGCGTGATTTACAGACCGCTGAAGTTGCTATTAAAATGGCGAACACCGGTCACCTTACATTTTCTACACTCCATACGAATGATGCGCCAAGTGCAGTTTCCCGACTTTATAAAATGGGGATTGAACCGTTTTTGATTGCCAACGCAGTAAACCTGATTATGGCTCAGCGGTTGGTTCGAAGGCTCTGTAAATGTAAAGAAGTATATGAGCCTCATCCGGAAATGTTAAAAGGAATTGGGTTTAATGACGAAGAGATCAAAAATAATACATTTTATAAAGCAGTAGGTTGTGAAAAATGCTTTGGTACAGGTTACAAAGGGCGGGCAGCAATTATGGAGGCTTTATACTTCAGTAAGGATATTAAACGAATTATTTTGGAGTCGGGAGGTGATATTGATGAGGAAAGGATTAAGGAACAAGCGATTAAGAATGGAATGCTTACACTTAGAGCTTCAGGACGGGAGAGAATTATGAGTGGATTAACCACCGTTGATGAGATTATAGCAATTACAGTTGATGATTAATTATTGAGAACTATGGAAAACCTTCAGAACAATCAGTCAGACATATTAAAGAAACACATTCGGGATTTTTTAAAAAATCCTCCTCATTTGCTGCAAAATTTTCACCACGAAGATATATTGGCTTTTCTTGAATTAGGGGTGGAAGAGCGGTTTGCTTTAGGAGATATCGTCCTTGCCGAGGGGGAGTATGTAAACTCAGCATATCTTGTTGCAGATGGAAAAGTTTCGGTATGGAAAGATAACATTGAATTGGCAACACTCGAAAAAAGTAGTTTTTTAGGGGAAACGTTCTTATTTAGCAAGAATAACAGGATGGCCAAGATTATTTGTGAGTCCGATTGTATTCTTCTTAAATACGAAAGATATACGGTGCTTAATTATTTTAGAAAAAGACCGGAAAAGCTTTTTAATATTTTTACCAAGAATATTATTGAAATTCAGCAGAAGAAAATTTCTAATATGAATATTCAGCTCTATAATTTGAAAAAGCGAATTTTAAATAAAAAGTAATTTTAAATATAGCTCGTATTGCTGCGGATTTCAGTAGTTTTTTTGTAACAAACCATTGCCCGGTTTCTCTATATAAGTCCAACTCGTTCTTTTTAAATATTTTGATCTAAATAAAATGTCATCAACAAAAATATCGCTGACGGCAATTAGGGACATCACAAAGCCATTGGTAAGTAAAATACCTTCCTCTCTGAAGGGATTGGAATATCATGCTGCTATTGGTGAGATGTTGGCTACTTTGGATGATGCACAACGTGTGGAGCTAAGAAATGCTTTGGAAGCCTTTTTGCTGTACATGAAAAAAAATGAAGCGTCTGATATTGATATCGGAGGAGCCGGTTGCGATGGTAAAATCTGGTATAGAATATTTGGTAAAAAATCTCCATTGAACCTGGAGGTCGACCTTGAAAAAAAGGAAACGGATGTTCTACTGCACAATATTATTACCAAAGCTCAACGGGAACTCCTGCTAAAAGACAGAAATATTGATTTTTCGTATTCCATTAATCATGGCGAAGGACCGGATCAGCGTTTTAGGGCGAACATCTATTTTGATTTAGAACATCTTGCTTTAAACATGCGGAAAATTGATGCAGAAATCAGGCCTTTTAAAAGCCTGGGAGTTCATCCTGAAGTAGCGAAGGCACTAAGCCTTAAATATTATAAATACGGCTTAACGCTGATTACTGGAATTACCGGATCAGGTAAATCCAGTACTCTTGATACGATTATAGATGCAAATAATCGTACGGTAGATTCACATATTGTTATTATTGCATCGCCGGTTGAACTTATTCATACGCCTATTCGATCGGTAGTGCGCCACAGGGAAGTTGGTCGTGATGTAACCTCGTTTAAAAACGGAGCGGTACAGGCACTTCGTCAGGATCCCGATATTATTGTTATTGGTGAGCTTAGAGACCCTGAAACCATTTTAACAACTCTTGAAATTACAGATTCAGGTCACAAAACCTTTGGTACGCTTCACACATCTTCTGCCATGGAAAGTATTGAGCGTATTTTGGGTGAAGTTCCTACGGAAGAGCAAAATCGTGTTAGATCTCGTCTTGCTGATGTTTTAACCTGTGTTATTAGTCAGAAATTAGTTCCCAGTTTGGACGGAAAACGCGTGATGGCGAAAGAAGTTTTAATTGTTTCCCCATCCGTTCGCGCTGCAATACGTAATGATAATATAAACGAGATTTATCAAATGTTATCAGAAGGTAGCGAAATGGGAATGATTACTATGGAACAAGACCTGAAAAGATTGTATGATGCAGGGAAAATTTCGAAAGAAGAAGCATTTAATAATGCCAATAATAAAAAGCGCCTTCAGCAGCTCTTAAATGATCTTGATTATTAAAAATGGCTAAATCGAAAGAATATATCGGAATTAGTTTAGAAGACGATGTAATTAAAATTGCCCGGGTGGGATATGTAAAAAAGCAATTAGAAATTATACGCCTTGATAAACTGAAGCTCGTAAAACCGATACAGAAAAAAGCCGATCAAAAACAACTCACTACAGATGAAATTTTTGATGATTCTGATGATTCCGGGGAATTAGATGATGACCTGATATTTGGTCTTGATGACGATGAAGGAGATGACGCCGATGATATATTTCTTGAAGAGATCGATCTTGATGATATGGATGACGATTTCGGTATAGATGATGATGATACCGATTTAGCAACAGAGGCGGCAACACCTCAATCAAACGAAATGCTGATTTTTGATTACCTGGAATCTTTGGGTAAATCAAAAAAACAGATTGCTTTAAATGTCCCGGCAGGGGATACCATCTTTCAACTATTGCGTGATGGTGATTATGATGGAATGAAAAAGAAGGAGTTGCTTGAATACATTAACGAGAAACTCCACGCCATTTACGGTGATCTGCATAATAAAGATCTGTACGATTATTTCATCCGTGAAGATGGCGTTTTGGTAATTGGCTCTACCGATGAAGAATCAGCCACTTTACAAATAGTAAAAGATGCCCAGCAAGAATTTAACAGAAATTATTTTATTACAGACACCGTAGCTGACGAGTCTGTAATGGTTGGTCTATTCCGTGAGCATTATCAGGCAATTGATAACGAAATAACCGGGTTGCTGCAAATCAGTAAAAGAAAATGCCGGCTTATTTTTATGTCGGGTGATCAGGTTTTGCAGATTTCACCATTAATTAATGAGGGAACTGATCAAAAAAACTTCCTGAACACACTTTTTTCGAAAATCCTGTTTCAGCTTGATACCGGAGAAGTTCCCGGCCTTGACAAGTTGATTGTTTTTAACAACACAGTAGGCGATAAAGCACTGGATTTTTTTAGAACCAGTTTTTCAGATTTAAAAGTCGAAAACTTCGCTTTTAATGATGAGCTACTTACCTACAATGAAGAGATAAAAAGTGTAGTTCCTTCTTTTACTACAGCCATTGGGGTGGCTGCCGTTGCGGCAAAAACCGATATTAAAAAACATATTCAATTATCGTTTTTGCCAACGTATATTGCTGATCAACAAAAGATATTTAAGCTACAATGGCATGGCGTTATATTATTGCTGCTCATTGGCTTAAGTCCTATAGTATTGAACCATTTTTATATAGAATATGCAACTGAAATTGATTCTTTAGAATTACAGGAAAATAGAATTCAAAATTCGATTGTAGAAATACGTCCCGTTGCGGAAGAAGTTGGAAGGCTCACGGAAGAGCTTGGCCTAATGCAGGAACAGCTGACCCTTCTTACAGACCTAAGTGAAAACAACATCCAATGGACAGTAACTTTAGACACGTTTAACAGAGCTGTACAGAATGTTGGGAATACATGGATCAATTCATTTCGGCAAAACGGGGATGTGATAATGATTGATGGATATTCCATGTACCGCGATCGAATTCCCCAGTTAGCCCGGCAGTTTGAATCCGTTACTCTGTTAAATGTGCAGAGACAACAACAACGGGAGCGGGATGTGTTTTTCTTTACCATGATGATTCGACAAGTAATTAGTGATGAAAGCAGGTTTAGCCCAAGCTACACCCGTGAATTTCAGGAAATGACTAACCAATAGTAGATGTCATACGCGATACGAAATACAATTATTCTTTTAGTGGTTTTGACCTTGATTTCAGGTGGAGGGTATGCCTATTTCGAGTTTGTACAAAAACCACAAATTGAATCTCTAAGCCAGAATATTTCTGAATTGGATACAGAGCTTAGTGCCTTAAGCGAAACTGCTTCGCAACTTCCTTCAACTCAAGAACAGTACGAAGAATCACGAGAGTTTATAGATAATTTTGAAAAAACGCTGTTTGATAACAACAATCCTGACGAAACCTATCGCTTTTTATCGATCATAAATTCTACCGAACCATTAGATTTTGATTTTGTTTTCAATGATTCTACAAGCACAGATCAATATGGAATATTACAATCGCAGGTGGATGGACAAGGATCCTACAGATCGGTATTAAATTTTATTAGCCGAATTGAGAACAGTGAACCGGTACAAAAAGTGAGTGAAATTGTTATTACACCCGTTAATGAAGTTGGCAGTTATAGTGATGTAAATTTCAACTTTCGGTTACAAAGTTTTTACGATCGGCAGAATGTTTTAAGCACCCGTCAAACCCCGGGAGTGTCGGGTTTTGTTCAATTATCTCGCCAAAATCCATTTTTTCCCCTTATTCGTAATGTTGAACCAAACGAAGATAATCTGGTAAATGTAGAGGAAAGCAATCTTGTAGGAATTGGAAGGAACAAAGTTTATATGCTAAATCAGGAGGGGAGAATGGTAACTCTTCTTCAAAATGATGAGGTATATCTGGGACGGTTACGTTCGCTGGATATGAATGCTGGTGAAGCAGTATTTCAACTCAATAAAGGTGGAATTATCGAATCAATTACGTTAAAGGTAGAACGATGAAAAAAAGTCACAAAATGATACGGATATTGTTGGTAATTGGATTTTTATGGATGGGGTTTGCAGAAGTATCAGAGGCTCAAACCGGTGAACAGATTCCGAGGGAATATGTAAATCCCGAAGAGATGATCTCGTTCGATCGAAGAACGGATTTTCAGGATGCTATTGAAGTATTAAGTACTTACTCTCAGGATTTTGATGGACGATTTATATTAGATAGAACTGGAACAACCGGGGCGATTGGTGTTTCTCTTCCCGCAATGCACTGGAAAGATGCCTTAAACTATATTATGAGAATCAAGAATTTAGTTGTGCTTGAATCACCTGAGTTCTTCGAAATTGTTACCGAGGAAGAAGCTTCGCCTGCAGACACACAATCTGGTCGTCAAGGTTCAGCTGGTGCTGTTGATGAAGATGAGATTAATATTTCAACCGGAACTCGGGAAATACGAATAAACGCTACTTTTTTTGAAGGAAATAAGAGAGCTCTTCAAGAAATTGGGGTGGATTGGTCAACATTAACAAATGCAGTTCCAGATAATATTCAAGACTTTTTGGGTGAAGATGGTTCGGAAACAATACCCTCAAGCGAGTTCGGAGATGAGTTTGTCTCTATAAGCTCGACAGGTGCTCAAAATGTTTCTCAAAGTGTGTTTAGCTCGATTGTTAATTTTGGTGATATTGGAGGTGGAATTAATGTTCAGGCTCTTTTTAGTGCGTTTGAAGCAGATAATCTTGGTAAAATTTTAGCTACTCCAAGCATTAAGGTTATGGATGGTCAGGAAGGTAGAATCCAAGTAGGCGAAGATTTTTCCATTAAACAGCGGGATTTTGCCGGGAATGTTACGGATCAGTTTTTCAGCACAGGTACTATATTAAACGTGATGCCACAAATTGTAGAAGTGGGCGATACAACGCTTATCTATCTTGAGTTGGAAACGGAGCGTTCGTCAGCACAGCCTGATCCTGTTAGTACCATTATAAGTAAACAACAGGCTAATACTCATGCACTTCTTATAGATGGTGAAAGCACAGTTATTGCCGGTTTATATAGAACAGAAACAGCAGATGTGCGTCGGGGAATACCGATACTTAAGGACTTACCCGGGTGGTTTTTTGGATTAAAATATCTATTTGGATACAATTCTACTGATGTTTCTGAATCGGAGTTAATTGTTCTTTTACAAGCTGAACTTGAAGATCCTATATCAGATAGAATATCAAGATCATTTAGCTCGAAAGGGCAGTTACTTGGTGAAACCCAGAATCTCAATAGAAATTTAATGGATTATATAAGTGATAAAAGCCCGGTTGAACCTGAAAATGTATCGAAATCTTCGGTTCAACCCGATTCACCTGAAATGGATATTGGCACCTACGATCAATCCAATGTTACAGATGACGAATCTGAAAGCGAGTTTGAACCCTATCAGCGACCAACAGCCCGGAATTTGGGATTAGATACAGATGACTTAAGGGCCCGAGCTGAATATGCCGGCTTGACTCAGGCTGAACTGGATCGCTTAAGCGTTTCTGAATATTCAGGTGAGTGGAGATCCATGAAATTGGAAAATATGAACGGAGATTACAGTAATCTGAACTTTTACGTAATAGGCGGCTCTTTTACCGTTAAAAGCAATGCCGATGGACTTTATAACTCATTTAAGCAGCAAGGGTTTGATGCTCACATATTATATAATCCGGCAACAGATTACTATTTTGTAGCTTATAAAGGATTTGAAGATCCTGATGAATCCATTCAATATTTGCGTCAAATACAGCGGGATGAGGAACCCACAGCATGGTTATCGCGATTGATCAGGGAGGAGCGAAGGCTTGATATGAATGGAGCCAGATAATTTTAGGCGGTTACTTTAAGCGGCGTTGTTGATGCCTGTTCAAGTAAAAACTCAATAGATATTTCGTTAAAAAGATCGGGTTTTTCAATATTACAAACGTGACCACAATCTGGGATAATTTCAAGTTTACTTCGTTCAAATTCGCTTACCATTTTTTGAACGGGTGGTAAAAACATATGATCCTCACTGCCCATTACAAATAATGTGGGATTTTTCATCTCTTTTTCTTTAAAATATCGAAGTAGTGGGTTAACATCATAGGTAAGCCTAAACCACTTTAGGAACTCTTTTCTTGCTAATTCTTTGGCTTCACTGATAAACAAACTTCGAGATTCCTGATGATTTTTTTTGGGCATTATGGCCCATGCAAAAATTTTATAAAGCCACATAAAGGGTACAATCTTTTTAAAAGTATGCCCCAGCCAAACCAATACTCTCGAGCGTACATCTAAACGGGTGATTGCACCACACAAAACCGCTGATTTTACTACATCTGGTTCAATATCAGCAATAGACCTAATAATAATAGTCCCTAAAGAAACACCTACAAAATGTGCGTCTTCGATGTCATTATCCCGCAAAACTTCAATAACATCACGGCTAACCGTTTTAAACGAATATTTCTCTTTATAATACTTTTTCATGGTGCTCATCTCTTTAGACTTTCCGTGTCCTCTAAGATCAACCAGAATTACATTAAATTCCTCTTGATAAGCACGTACCTGTTTAAACCAAATGGATGATGATCCTCCGGCCCCATGAATAAAAATTACCCAGTCTTTGTCGGGATGATTTAGGAATTTTTTATGATAAAGCATGACCTAAAATACCATAACTTTCAGAATTGAACAGAATAAATTTAAACGATCCATATCGTAAATATTATAAAGTTGTTGATGAAAATAGTTTCCTTGATATAGTTTATTAAAAAGAGTAGAAAACTTTTCTTTTGTGTATGAGGATATTCAAACCCGTATCTTTTTCCAATGAATCAAATAAAGGCATCTTTAAAAGTTATTGCAGTGGTAGCTAACACTCTTTTGATTTATTCAGTTTATGCTGTAGGCTATTTATTTATAAAGTTGACAAAACTGAATTTTGAACCCTGGAGAAATAGATGTTTAACTATATGGGGTAAAACTTCTGCCAAAATTCTATCTATTAACGTTGAAACAAAGGGAGATATTCCTCAACCTCCATTTCTTCTTGTATCGAACCACTTAAGTTATGTGGATATTATTATCCTGTTTTCAGTTCTTAAAACTACATTTGTAGCGAAATTGGAAGTGGCGAGCTGGCCGGTTCTTGGATTTATCGCTAAAACAATTGGGATTGTTTTTATTGATAGAAAACGAAAAAGAGATGTTAAACGTGTAAATAAAGTTATTTCTGAGCAAATAAATGAACGACAGGGAATCACCATCTTTCCCGAGGGAACAACCTCTCCGGGTGCATCTGTTTTAAAATTTAGGGCACCTTTGTTAGAACATGCAGCCGCAGAATCCATTGAAGTATCTTACTGCGCTATAAATTATGAATTAGCTTCTTCTGATGAGCCTGTACATACCACTGTTTGTTGGTGGGGTGATGTATCTATGTTCGATCATCTGTTTAATTTAGCAAAACAAAAAAATATCAACGCAACCATTACCTTTGGTCAATCGAAAGAAACACTATCGGATAGAAAGAAATTAGCAAAAAGTCTCCATCAAAAAGTAAGCGCGATTTTTGAGCCCATGTGCATAAGTGAAGATACATCAGATTATAAGCCAATCGAATTTTAATGCAGTACTCACTTTACACAATTAAAAACCGATGGATATATGTTCTCTTTGCTATAATTGCTCTGTACGTACTCTCTTCCGTTATTCAAATCTACTTCCCGATTGAAAGTAAGCGTCTCTTGAATCAAAAAGAGATTACCATTGAGCATGATTCAAAAACAGTTTCAATGTCATACTTGTCATTTATTGAGGGTGAAAAAAATAACGAGCGAATTGTATTATTGCCTGACGTTTTTTTTGGGGCAAACCATTTAATACCTATCGCAAAAAAACTATCTGATTCAGTAGATGTAATCATCCCTGTCTATCCTGATACATATTCTAACGGAGACCAGATTTCTCAATCCATTGGCTCTTTATCCAAGCTAACAACTACACTTTTAGATTCGCTTGATTTTTTTTCGGCACACATTGCAGGACAGGGATTTGGTAATGCAGTAGCCATTGATCTAATTAGTAACTTTGAAGAGGAGCTTATTTTAAGCCACATTATGATTTCCGGAATTGGGGTTCAGGAGGTTAATTTTCTCGGATATCACGCCTTAAATACCCCTCTGTATTCTGCTGTTACTCCGTTACTTTGGGGAATCCATCATTTAACGCCTCACGCCGGCTGGGCTCATCATCTTCCTTTGGATTTTCAAGCAGCAAGATTTTTGAGTAGTCTGGATCAACGACAAATGAGGGATAAATTAACAAGCATTACCCAACCTGTTCTTATTCTTCATGCCGAAAAGGATATCCATGTGCCTTTATCTACGGCTAATGAACATTTCCGAATTGTTCCTCATAGTGAGCTAATTGTATTTGAAGACGGACACGAGTCCATATCAACATTTTCGGGTAAATGGTCAGATCAAATCCTGACTTTTATTGAAAAAACCAACAGGGGAGAAGCCGTTTACCGAAGTATGGCAACAACCGATCGAGTCCAATTAGCAAATGATAGATTTGATCCTTCAAAAATGACTACGGTAGAAGGATGGTCATTAATAATCATTATCAGTTTTATATTTCTTATCTCTCTCTTCAGTGAGGATTTATCCGCAATAGGGGGAGGGCTTGTGGTTGCAAGTGGAGCCATTTCCTTCGGGCATGCACTCATTGGATGTGTATCAGGAATTCTATTTGCAGATCTGATTTTATACTGGTTGGGAAGAAGAATAGGGAGTCCTGCTTTAAAATGGGTTCCATTTCGGTGGATTATAAAAGAAAAGGATGTTCTATGGGCAGAATCTATGTTTAACACCAACAGTATGAAAATAATTTTTGCAAGCAGGTTTATTCCCGGCACACGATTGCCCACATATTTTACAGCAGGAATGGTTAAAGCCGACTTTAAACTATTCCTCTTCTACTTCATTTTATCAGTAATAATTTGGGCACCGTTATTGGTAGGATTATCACTGCTTGTGGGAACTCAGATGCTTCACTATTTAGAAATCTATCAAGGTTACGCTCTTTACATAGTGATAGCCGTAACGCTTCTGGTATTTTTATTTATAAAAGTGATGATGCCGCTAACTACGCGAAAAGGAAGAAGAGAATTTGCGGTAAATATGATTCGCCGAAAGCAGCGTTGGCTCAAATAGAACGTATTTATCTTCTCTCTTTAAAAAAAGATTGTAGTAACTCTTTACAGTCATATTCCATTACCCCCTGGATAATTTCGGCTTGATGATTCAGGTTTTTGTTTGATGTAATATTAAAAATAGACCCTGATCCGCCGGCCCCTTCATCCATAGCTCCAAAAACAACCCTGTTTAATTTAGACCAAACAATGGCTCCGGAACACATTGGGCAAGGTTCGAGTGTAACATAAAGAGTGCAGTTTGTAAGATATTTTTGTTTTAAAGTTGAGCAGGCTGCTGAAATCGCAATCATTTCGGCGTGAGCTGTAGGATCATCCATCAATTCAACCTGATTATATCCCTTACCAATAATTCGATTATTATGAACGATAACCGCTCCAACAGGGACTTCTTTGTTTTTATAAGCCAAGGTTGCGAGTTTAATCGCCTCAGACATGAAAACTTTATGAATATTCGATGGATTTCCGTTAAACATTTGCTGTAAAAAATGGTATGTTAAACACTTATAATATACTGAATACCAATGTGCTGTCTGCTTAAAATATGGAAATAATTGATACTACCGATATTGAAACTCTTAGGAGTAAGATTCGAACAATACCTGATTTTCCCCAAAAAGGTATTCAGTTTAAAGATATTACACCCCTTTTAGGTGATAAAAAGTTGTTTAAGCTTACCTCAAAGCTCCTAATTCAACCGTTTGAATCACAAAAAATAGATTATGTTGCCGGTCTTGAATCTAGGGGATTTATTTTGGGACCTATAATGGCACAACATTTTAACGCAGGCTTTATTCCTATTCGCAAACCGGGTAAATTGCCGGCCGAAACCTACTCTCAGAGCTATGATTTAGAATATGGCGAAGATTTCCTTGAAGTTCACTCCGATGCGATTAATAAAGGAGATAATGTACTTATTCATGATGATCTTATAGCCACGGGTGGAACGGCAGCTGCAGCAGCTAAATTAATTGAAAAATTGGGTGGAAACATTATTGGGTTTTCTTTTATAATAGAGGTTGAATTTTTAAAGGGGAAAAACAATCTTGATTCCTCAATTCCTTACAATACAATTTTAAAGGTATAAGAAACAAAAGTTTATTTATTTAATAAATAACTCAACAATCACTAAAACATCAGAAATAGTACTATTATGGCAAAACCAAAACTAATCACACTATCGTTGTGTGTAGCTTTATTGTTTGGCGCTGCTGCATGTGGTCCTTCTCTTGTTATTCAGGATGTTGATTACACTCAACCAATTGAGAGTGTACTCGCCCCGGATTCCAACTCAGAGGTTCACGATCAGCGTTATGCAGTTAAATTCAATATTTCACCACTACTTGAAGAAGAAGGAGTTTCCTCTGTTGAAGAGGTTCGTCTTATTCGAAACAGTGCAGGGTACTACTTTGTAACTGCAAGTGGTTTTAGCAACGTTTACGTTTTTAAAACCGGTGAAAGTGAATTGGATCTACAAACTATAATTGAAATTCCGCAAGGCGAGTTAGCTCAACCGGCTTTTAATCAACGCGATGGCAACATCGAACTTGTTGATTTAGATTCCGGCGAAACATACAGCCTTAACCAAGACGGACTCAGATAAGAGGGATAACTATGAAGAAATTTATGAACAGAACTATTTCTACATTGGCAGCTCTTTTATTTGTTGCAAGTACAACTGTAGTCGCACAACAGTCCGATTATAATGTACAGCAAGATTTTAGAGCGGATTACAGCGCATTGGTATCTGATATTGATGCCGCCGAATCATCTGACGAAATCGCATCTATTGTTGATCAAATCAGTGAACTTGAAGCTGAGTATTCAGGTTATTCAGATTTATTAGACAATGCGCTTTACCCAGATACTTTTGAAGACAGAATGGAAGATCTTAGAAACAGAGTTAATGTTTCCCGAGATAACATTTCTGTTATCGAAGATTTGAATGAACGAATTTCTGAACTTGAAAGTGAAATTGAAGAGCTCAGAGATCAATTGTCTCAGTTAGATGAGGAAGCAACTGCAACCTCCGACAGACTCGAACGTTCTGCTGCAAACGAACGACGCTTATCTGGTTTAGTGTCTCAGTATCGCCAGAATATCGAAGATAGAGATGCATTTGTTTCTGAAATGCTCGAAGATCTCCTAAATCGATACGAAGCAATGGATGCTGAAACTCAATCAGAAATCAGTGATGCTGCCGAAAGTTTAGAAGATGACCCTCTTGCTCTGCTCGAAACCATTATTTCAGGATACATCAACCAAGCGGACAGAGATTCCGGCTTGGAGGCTTCTGATTACGTGCAAATGAGAGCTCAGCATGGATATTTCTCAACAGTTTGGGATCGAATTGGAGAGCGAATGGCAAATTCATACGCATCCGACCGACCTGTACAGGCTGAACAAGAAATCACAGATCTCTTGGCAACATGGGAATCTAGCGTCAATAATAAATTGTGGGGCGCACTAAGTACTGCGTTTAACCAAAATGGTGTTGACCTTCCTGAGTTCACAAGCGATGATGCATTTAACAGCGCATTGAATAGCTTTGTTGATCAGGCTACCGAAACAGCTCGTGAGCAGAATGAAGAAGCTGATTTTGAACTGTATACCAGTTTCAATGATTACTGGAACAATACAGTGAAAGCCCAATGGGGTGAGCATTTAGTAGCAGGAAATGTATTATCACAAAGTGATATTGCTGCTATTGATGTAAAACTCAGTGGCTGGGGACAAAATGCTGCCACAACATCAAACTTAATGTTTATCCTGTTCTTGATTAGTATTGCCGTTATTATTGGCTTGATCGTTCTTTTGGTAACCAAGAAGAGCTAAATATTATTAATGGATTTCTAAAATCCATTAAAGAAATGAAAGCCCTGTTTTACGAAAGTAAGACAGGGTTTTTTTATTGGTTTGATATTTTTCTCTTTTGAATCTTTTTATGATTTTATAGAAAGGTTAGCTTTTAACTTAAGTACAAACCTGAGTTCGCTCAGGCTTTGATCTTGACCAAAATTCCTGATTTTGCAAAGCCCTCTCAAACTCAGATTTCAAGATTATAAATGGTTTCTATCCAAATTCGACAGGCTGAAAGCCTGAAATAATACAAATTAGAATCTCTGGGACGATCTGTTTTGAGGCTTTCAGCCTTCCTTCCTCATCTCTGCTCACTTACGATATAGGATTTCGTCCGACTCCCTCAGAAAGGGGCTTATAAACGACATTATTAATCGAACTCAGGTTACAAGTTTGGAGACTTTAGCCCATTTATCGAATTCAGATTTAAAATACTACGGAAGAGAAACTGTTCGTCGTAGAATCCATTCTGCGGATAAGAACAGAAGTGCAATAAAAAACCAGACGGAAAGGTCACTTATATATTCAACTTCTTCTTCAACAATTTCGATTGGTATATTTTTTTCTTGCTGTTCTAAAAGATCAAACATTGGTTCGAGAAAATTATCGGACAGAAAAAGTCCACCGGTTCGGGCAGCAAGCTGTGTTAGGAGTTGATCATTCCGCTTTGTGTTCACAAACTCAAGCGTTGATTGACTCACAGAAAAAGTTGTTGTTGCTTCGCCAATTTGTCGGCCTCCAATTTCTGCTGTCCCTGATAGTTCAAATAAACCCTGTGGAAATGCTCCAAGTTCCACTTCATAATCACCATTTCCCACAGATCTCATTCTGTACGATTGACTGTTTTCGTCATCATCGTTAACAATCTGAAGCTCTATAGTGGCATCTGATTCGGGTTCTCCCCGTTCATTTACCAGTGTACCACGTATTAAAACGGGATCATTTTCTGTGAATGACGATTGAGCGGGCTCTAAGACAAGATTTCGATTATCAGGAGATGTAGCTGCCCAAGAAAAAATATTGGTAAATAAATCTGTGAAAAATTGATTGACAGTTTCATTTGATGTTTTTTCGAACTGATGCCAGCCAAACGCATTTACAAAAACGTGTCGTCTTTCCGTATCAGATTCTGTTATCAAAATTGGAATATTAGTCTCTGTCCGTTGATATTCAGCACCCAGTAGTGTTGTAGAAAGAGGGGAGAGTTCATAATTGGATCGCCAAGATTTTAACGTTGGAAACCCTCGAAAGTCGGGCTCATCAAATTCCATCAACGGGTGCGAAAATGGGTCCGATTCCATAGTCAGGTGAATATCCAAAATACTCCCAGCGGAATTTATTGAATGAGGAAAATAGGATGTTTCGTCGGAATATTGATATGAGTTTGGTGTTTGTAAAATAACAATGGGAATCGAGCTGTTTTCATCAAGCCATTCAGTTAGAATTCCCTGCTGTGGGGGAAGACCGTGGAGTACTATTAAATCATAGTCTTCATCGGACTCTATGGGATTGCTTCCGGTAAACACACCCTCACGCAGCTGTGTTGACTGAGTAACTTCGTTTTGTTGATCTGTCGCCATAACCCTTCGGATGGAAGCCACATCAGGGTGAATTTCAAATGCGAGCGATAAAATTTGGGTTTTATCATCAAGAACTTCAATTGTTAAAGACTCGGTATTATTTTGTTGGGTAAATTCCTCAGTTAGCCCGGGAATCGTTATTTCGTAATCAAAAAAACCGGGTTCATCAAATTCGATGGTAAAATCAACTATATGGCTGCTTGATGATTCAGTGAATTCGATAGTTTCCGTTTCAATAGTATTTTCATCTTGTCGAAGTTCTACACGTGCGGTTTCGCCCGAATAACCGTCTTGCTCTATATTTACTCGAATGGTTTCAGATGTGTTAGTGTACACGATTTGATTGAAATCTACATTAGAAATTCGAACATCCTGTACTTCTGTGGTATCGCCAATTGGAATCGTGAAAATTGGAGTAGAAAGAGATTGAGCAGAAAAGATTGGGTTTCTTCCCCGGGTATAAATCCCATCAGAAACCATCACAAAAGCGACGGCATCAGCATCATTTTCGGAGATATGTTCAATCACTCTTTGGATATTGGTTGATGATCCATCTGCGTCAACTTCATTGCCTTCTGATACATCTCCATCAAATAAAAAGTAACGGTAATCGTAATTCTCATCTACAGAACGTCTAATTTCCTCAATGGTTTGATTGTAGGAATTGATCCCTTCGTATTCCCCTCTGTTTAGATCCACACTTTGGCTATTATCGAAATAGAAAAAAATAGACGGTTTTTCGATTTCAATATTTTCGAACTGGAGAAATGGATTGAAAAGAAGCAGTATCAAAATTGTAAAAGTAGAGCCACGTAAACCTATCAACGCAACTTTTTTCCAAGTGGAGATTGAGGAGATGTATTGGTAACTCCACCATGCCAGCGATATACAAATCAGCCATGTAAAAATCAGTACAAGGATGGGTAAAACCGGGCTAAATCCTTGTAAAAAAGCACTGGTCATATCTACTTGATAAGTGTTATAGTAACTTTAGAAGCTTTTCAATAATATTTACTGTGGTTAATCCTTCAGCTTCAGCGGCATAATTAGTCACAATTCGATGTCTCAAAACCGGAATGGCAATTGCCCGAAGATCTTCCATTTCAACGTTGTATCTCCCTTTAGAAAGTGCCCTTGTTTTGGCACCCAAAATTAAATATTGAGAGGCACGTGGTCCGGCTCCCCAGCTTAAATATTGATTCACAAAGTCAGGTGCCATTTCAGTTCCGGGGCGGGTTTGGGTTACCAGGGTAACAGCTTTTTCCAAAACCTGCTTTGGAACCGGTACTTCCCGAATTAGATTCTGAAGTTCTAAAATCTCTTCTTTTTCAAGGATGGAATCGATCTCAATATTTCGGGGTGATGTGGTTTGAGAAACGATATCCATTTCTTCATTCAATGAAGGGTAATCCAGCCAAATATTGAACATAAACCGATCAAGCTGTGCTTCCGGAAGGGGATAAGTTCCTTCTTGCTCGATTGGGTTTTGTGTAGCCAAAACAAAAAAAGGCGGGTCTAACTGGTACCGTGTTCCTGATGCGGTTACGTTAGACTCCTGCATACCCTCTAAGAGCGCTGCTTGGGTTTTGGGTGGGGTGCGATTGATCTCATCAGCAAGAACGATATTAGCAAAAATAGGACCTTTAATGAACCTGAATGATTTTTCGCCGGTTTGTTTATTGTCTTCAATAACCTCAGTGCCGGTAATGTCGCCGGGCATTAGGTCAGGAGTAAACTGAACCCTGTTAAAAGTGAGGTTCATGGTTTGTGCCACAGTTCGGATCAGCAATGTTTTTGCTAATCCGGGAACGCCAATTAACACGCAATGACCCCGCGAAAAAAGTGCAATTAGCAGTTGCTCAACAACATCATCCTGACCAACAACGGCTTTTGAGATTTCTGTTCGAATGCGTTGAAATGATTCACTAAAAAATGCAGCTGCATCTTCCGGAGATCGTGGAATTCTATTACTCATTCTGTTCCAACCGGAGGTTCTTCTGTTGGAGGCAGCATCATATCATCAGGTGTTGAAACATCACTCGGTACGTCAATTTTATATTCTACATAAACTCGTTCTCGAATACTTACCAGCCAGTCTTCCATGTTTGCCATCTGCTTCTGTTGTAAGGCAATACCTTCTATTCTCTGATAATCATCATCAAGATTTGCCACATGTTCAGGAATATGGCGATCGAGCCTGATAATTCTATAAGCTTGCTTTCCACCATCATTTGTTGTGAAGGGTATCGGTTCTGAGATATCCCCTTCATTTTCGAGTAACAATACAGTTCTGTATAATGCAGGTTCAAGTTCATCAACTGTAAATAAACGATCTTGTGTTTGATAATTCATCAAACGGCCTCCCATAGCTTTCGTTTCTTCATCCTCGGAATGTCGTCTTGCCAAATCCCGAAATCGAACATCCTCTGTTAATGCGCTATCGCGTAAGGCTTCGAGCTTGTTTAAGGCAAACTCTTCATCAACACTCTCTTCGTCAACTTCTACAAGAATGTGGTTGGTTTCGATGTTATCACCCGAGCGTTGGTTTAATCGAATTACATGATATCCAAAATCGGTTTCTACAACCTCTGATATTTCTCCCGGCTCCAGGGCAGCTGCTGCGGCAGAATAACTGGAAACTAAATCATCTAAAGGCATCATGGGTAACAAACCACCACGGGAAGCATTAGGGCCTACACTATATTTTTGAGCCATTTCTTCGAAATCTTTTCCATGTATTGTTACAGAATCTCTGAGCGCCTGTGCTTTTTGCAACGCCTGATTTCTGGCATCATCAAGGGTAGGAGGGTTGATGACAATATGCGACAGTCCTACCTGTTCGGGAATGGTAGGAAGTTGATCTTCAGGAATATTTTCAAAAAACTCCCTTACTTCGGGACGGGTAATTTCTACCTTCGCCATTTCTTGTCTTTGAACTTCTTGCGCAATCATTTGTTCGCGAAACTGTTCACGAAACTCTGCGCGAATCTCCACAATACTTTGTCCGAGTGCTTCTTCAAGAGCTCGTTCGCTCCCTGCCTGTTGTACCATTTGCTGAATACGTTGATCCATTTGTCGGTCTACCATAACATCGGAAACAACAATAGAATCTACTTCAGCAACTTCAAGCATGGCGTAGTTATCAATCATCGATTCGAGAGCGCTATACCATAAATCTTCCGAGAAACTTACATTCTGATTTTGCTGTTCAGCCTGTTGCATGTACTGCATAATTTCTTGATCTACATCAGACTTTAAAATAATGTTATCATTTACAACAGCTACAATTTTATCTGTAACCGATTTATCTTGTGAATAAGCACTGCTTACGCTGATTATTGAAAAGAGTAAGAGTAAAATTGAAAATTTATTTAGTGTCATAAAATCAGTTTGTATCTAAATTAGAAAAGTAGTCTGTTAGGTGTTGTTCAATTTCGTTAATTGATATTTCATCAATTTCATTGTTTGATTCTACCTGAAGATAAAGATTACGAACGTAAGCGTTTGTTATTCTTCGAGATTTTTCCAGTTTAAGCCATTCTTGAATTTGAGGGATCAGCCAATCAAAATCCGGATGATCTCCTTCGTTTCGAACTTCCTGAAGCTGAACAAAATGATAATTTCCTCGATAAAAATGTACTGGGGATATTTCTGATATCCCAATAATACCTAAGAACCTGCTAAGCATGGGAATATCACTAACGGCCATGGACATAGGCCAAAACTGAGTTGATTCCCGCAACTGCAAATCGGGATTGACACTATAATTGTTCACCACCGTTCCCCACTCAATTCCCCGCATAATGTCTCTTTTGGCATTATCTGCTTCCATGCGAGTATTTGTTGTGATGTGTCGAAAACGAACATAGCGCTCATCAAGTACAAATTTATCCCGGTTTGCCTGAAAGTAATTTTGTGCTTCTTCTCTTGTAACTTCGAGTTCATCTTTGTTTTCGGCTAAAATATGCTCTTTTAAGGCATCTTCAAGAAGCTGGTTTTTAAGCCGATCCAATCGATTTTGAATTTCGGGTTCTTCATCCAGTTGAAAACGTTCTGCTTCATCAATCAATATTTGAGTATTCAGCCATTGACGCTTGTACTCTTCCAGTGCCTGAACAGTATCTTGCTCAAGCGCTATTTTGGGAATTCGGGTGATCGCTTCTTCCAGCGTAAGTGTATTGTTACCAATTTGAGCAATAACCGGAGAAGAATCGGTTTGATCAACAGAGGTACAGTACGAAAGCATCAAAAGAGCTAACATAAAATAAAGAACTCTTAAAGAGAGATATTTCATGCTTATATAAGGATGGTTAAGAAATTCATAAGACTTTTTGAACAACAGAGTTAAAAACAAACGTACGGTCAATTCACAAATTATAAAAAGTACAGATAAAGGTTAAAAAAGCATTCCGGCAATGGTGGCCGTCATTAAGTTAGCTAATGTTCCGGCTAACACTGCGTAAAGACCAAATTGTGCTAATTCCGACTTTCTACTGGGTGCAATTCCCCCGATTCCACCAATTTGAATTGCAATGGATGCAAAGTTTGCAAAACCACAAAGCGCAAAAGTGGCCATTGTAATAGATTTTGGTGATAACACTTCATCAGACACCATGTCGGCAAGCTGCAGGTAGGCAACAAATTCATTTAAAACTACTTTTGTTCCCAACAAAGATCCTAAATTCACAGCATCAGCCCATGGTACCCCAATGGCAAACGCGATAGGGGCCAGGCACCATCCCAATAAAGTTTCGATGGTAAGTTCCACTCCTTCGGGCAAGGTTGAGTTTATACCTGATAGTTCTCCAAAATGGAGTAAAAAATAATTTCCCATTGCAAGTAATGCAATGAAAGCCAATAACATAGCGCCAACATTTGCAGCAAGTTTTAATCCTTCGGATGCACCACTGGCGGCGGCATCAATTCCATTTGCATCTGTTGTTTCCACATTCATTTGAACGCTTCCACGGGTTACGGGTTCTGAATCTTCCGGGAAGATAATTTTAGCAATGACCAAAGCAGCAGGTGCAGCCATTAATGATGCACCTAAAAGTTGCTCTGCAAACATAAGTCTTCCTACATCAAGCGAAACTCCCTGTGCCAAAGCATAGGAATTACCAAGCATTTGTACGTAAGCTGCCATCACACCACCTGCAATTGTTGCCATACCCCCGGTCATAACAGCAAGTAGTTCTGATTTGGTCATCTTATCGATATAGGGTTTAATGACAAGAGGGGCTTCTGTCTGACCCACAAAAATATTTGAAATCACGGAGAGTGATTCTGCACCCGACGTGCCCATCAGTTTTTGCATTCCCCGCGCCATATACTTCACTACTTTTTGTAGAACTCCATAGTGATAAAGAATAGCTGTTAAAGAGGCAAAAAAGACAATTGTTGGCAGAACCTGAAAAGCGAAAAAATTACCCAGGCTATCTTCCATGCCCGGGCTTTTGGCTAAATCACCAAAAATAAATTCTGCACCGGCCGTGGTAAAATCAAGTACAACCACAAAGAAGGAGGAGACCCAGCTAAAAAAGTCTTTAGGCCAGCCAAGTGGTGACCAAAACCCTGCCATTTCTCGACCTTTGAGAATAAAAACAGCTAAAACAAATTGTATACCCAAACCCTTGGCAACAAGGTTCCAGTCTACGTTCTTCCGGTTTTTACTAAAAAAGAGAGCAACACCAATAATTACGGCCATTCCAATCAGGCCTCTGACAATATCCATTTATTCTTTGTTTTCTGGTTTTGGATGAGTTTGTGGTGGTTCCAAAGGTGGGAGAGATTTACCTTTTTTGGTATCAACGGGCGGCCTGAAGCAGTGACGGGCACGGGGTTCGTAGGCATCCTTTTCGCCTACCAATACCTGATCTTTATTTTCAACAACACGTTGTGAATAATGAGCCATAATTCCACTTTCCGAACAAATAGCATGAAGTTTTGTAACGTATTCTGCGATAGCCAAGAGCTGTGGCATTGGTTCAAAGGGTTTACCTTCGAAATCCATATCCAGTCCTGCCAAAATAACCCGTTTACCATCATTGGCCAGCGTATTTACCACATCTATAATTCTATCATCAAAAAACTGAGCTTCGTCAATACAAACTACTTTTGCTGATGATGTTAGAAGAATAATCTGATCCGCAGTATTAACCCGAATTCCCGGCAGGCTTGATTGATTGTGCGAAACAACTTCATCTTCGCTATATCGATTATCGATTGCCGGTTTTACCACAACCACCTGCTGGCCGGCAATGTACGCACGTTTGGCACGACGGATAAGCTCCTCGGTTTTCCCGCTAAACATACCTCCACAAATAACTTCAATCCAACCGACATGATTGGGCACAAACCACGGCTCATTTATCATAAAAAATACTTCTTAGTACGAAAGGTTATCGCGTGGAATATATCCTGTCATTCATTAAAACAAAAAGAGTAATTTTATTGATCTTAATTGCAGCTTTTTAGTTACTGACAGATTATCAAAACGAAAAGCTATCTAATTCACTATATTTAGCGGATTATTTTTTCAAGGTTCAATAATAATAATGCCATTGAAGTGATTTAAAATCTTAGGGCCAAAAAGTTACCACTTTATTACAGACTCAGGTGCGCTCTGTCGGGTAAACATCATTCCATTTGATGTCTCTGCATTGGCAAGTGGAATGTATTTTTATAGCGTTACTTTAAATACCATGATGTTGATTAAATAGTATAAACCGTTATGAAAAAAAGTAAACTCACTAATTTAGCAACAGAAGGCTTTTATATGCCAGCTGAGTGGGAAACTCACTCTTCAACCATGTTGATATGGCCTCATAATCGATCCACCTGGCCGGGTGAAACATTAGAAAAAGTGGAAGCAGTTTATGTGAAGATTATTAAAAACCTACATACGTACGAGCCGATATTGTTGTTTGTAGCAGATGAAAACATCAGGGGAAAAGTAGTCGGTCTTTTTGAAAAACATCAAATCAAAACTGACTTGGTGAAAATTGTGGTTCAGCCGGTAAATGACATTTGGGCAAGAGATTGTGGACCGATTTTCATTAAAAATAAAACTAACCAATTTTTGATTACAAACTGGGAGTACAACTCTTGGGGAGAGAAATATCCACCCTGGAGTGATGATAATCAATTGCCGTTATGGATTGCCGCATCATTTGGATTAACAGCTTACAGCACAAATATGGTGCTCGAAGGTGGATCTATTGAGACCAATGGTGAAGGATTATTTTTGACCACAGAGTCCGTTTTGTTAAATAAGAACAGAAATCCAACTTTATCAAAAAAGGATATTGAAGAGTATTTAAAAAACTATTTAGGTGCTGAGAAAGTGATTTGGCTCAAGGAAGGTTTGACGGGAGATGACACAGACGGTCATATAGATGATCTGACTCGTTTTGTAAACAAAAACACAGTAATTACAGCGTATGCCAATGACGAAGGCGATGTGAATTATCGTGTACTAAACGAAAATTATGAGCGATTAAAATCGTCAAAAGATCAGAATGGAAATTTGCTGAATGTGATTCCGATTCCAGTTCCAAAGACTAAAATTGAAGGGGAAACGGTTGATGGATCCGAATATGTACCGGCCAGTTATGCAAATTTCTATATTGCAAATGGAGTTGTTTTAGTGCCACTTTATGATGAGCATTTTGATGAAGAAATTCTGGATCTTTTTGCAGAGTATTTCCCTGATCGGGATATAAAAGGAATTCACTGCGCCGACTTGGTTTGGGGACAGGGTAGTATCCATTGTGTTACACAGCAATTGTATGATGTGACTTTTTAGAGGTTTTAGCTCTTAATCACCTGTTTCGATATGATGAAAAAGCCTCCATAGTTCACTTTTTACTAAATCACGGGCAGACCGTATATTTTCAAAAAATTGCATCATATCTACATCAGAATTTTGTGAGCGGATAAGCTCTTCGTCAAATCCATACTCTACATGTTGTAACTCAGAAAAATAATTACCAGTAGCAAAATTATATCCGTAGTTCAGTCCGCCGGGTATAATTAGTTCGTACATTTCCCAGGCCTGCATAATATCCCGGTTCATACGCTCTGTATGTAAAGGAAGGGCAATTTCATCCTCAAGCATTTGATATTCATATTCACGGCCAAGTGCCACATTCATATAATCCATCCTGATATATTTATTGGGCTCAATATTTTCATCTAAATATTTGCTGTTTCTCACTTTCCAGATTTCTGAATGAGGCGCAGAAAAATTATCCCTAATTGAGTAATCTGAATCATCAACCTCAAAATCAAAGGAATTTAAAGAGGAAGAGGTAGTGATACTCACATAATTATAGGAGGAATTTTGACTGCCCGGATATACCACTTCATAAACTTGCCAGTTAAGGATATCAGAGTCAGAAATGCGGTCTTGTTTTAAAGAGTGCATATCATTTTCTATAAATGTCCTGAAACTTTCGTGCTCATGCGTTTCTACGGTTATATAATCAATTTTTAAATATGCATTGTGATGAGATTGTGCAAATGAAGCCGCAGAGATCAGGATTAGAGGTAAAGCTAAATTCAGTAGTTTTTTGAACATGATGATGCCTCCTTTATTAGTTGATGTATATTATACAATTAACAAAATATTATTAGTTTTTTAAACTATTGAACCATAAAAAGTAATATTTGGTAATAATTTCTAATCCAATTTTGAATGACAAGGGATGACAATATCTGATTTCTGTATTAATTTCAGTTTCATTTTATGAAATGATATTTAATGCTAACCGTTAAATGTGATGAACTTAAGTTCCTCTCATTTCATTTAATGAATTCAATGAGTACCTTCATGTTCTTACAAGAAAAACATATTATTTGAACTCCAACATATTTATGTCCACCATTTCTAATAGTACCTATGAAGCCGTTATTGGTTTGGAAGTTCACGCACAACTATTAACGGAAAGTAAAGCTTTTGCACCTGTATCCACTCAATATGGAGGGGAGCCAAATTCACAGGTTACACCTCTTTGTTTAGGGCATCCGGGAACGCTGCCGGTGTTAAATGAAAATCTGGTGCGATATATCATTAAAATGGGCTTGGCGACTGGTTGTAAGGTGGCTGAAAAATCTATTTTTGCACGGAAAAACTATTTTTATCCTGATCTTCCAAAAGGTTACCAGATTTCACAATTCGATACTCCAATTTGCTACGAAGGAAAAATTGATATTGAATTAGAGGATTACGATAAAACCATTGGGGTGACCCGAATTCATATGGAAGAAGATGCGGGTAAATCGATTCATGATCAGGACCCGTATCATACTTTGGTTGATTTGAATCGTGCAGGAACACCTCTTATAGAGATCGTTTCTGAACCTGACATGAGGACGCCACAGGAAGCGTACGAATATCTGACGAAGATCAAGCAGATTGTTCAATACCTGGAAATCTGTGATGGAAATATGGAAGAGGGGAGTTTACGGTGTGATGCCAACGTTTCCATTCGTCCACGTGGACAGAAGGAATTAGGTACCCGAACCGAGCTAAAGAACATGAACTCGTTTCGGAATGTAGAACGTGCAATCCAGTTTGAGATTGAACGTCAGATTGAGTTGGTTGAATCCGGTGGGGAGGTTATTCAGCAAACGCTGCTTTGGGATGCAAATAAACTGGAAACACGCCAAATGCGGACCAAAGAAGAAGCACATGATTACCGGTACTTTCCTGAGCCTGATTTACCACCGGTTTTAGTTACAAAAGAACTTTTAGAAGACATCAAATCTGAACTGCCTGAACTTCCAAATGTTCGATTAAAACGATTCATAAATGAGTTAGGACTTAAGGAAGAAGACGCTATTGTATTGACCGAAAGTCGTTACCTTGCAGATTATTACGAAAATGCCTTAGAATTGTTAAATGAACCCAAGGCGGTTGCAAATATAATTTTATCTGAAGTGTTACGTGTACTTAATGAAGAGAGTATTGCCATTGCAGATTTTAGAATTTCAGTTGAGCGTTTAACCGGTTTGGTTTCGTTAAAACTGGAGGATAAAATCAATTCATCCGCAATGCAGGATATTTTTAACGAGATGTTGAAAAATGAGTTGTCAGCAGAAAATCTCGCAGAAAAAATGAATCTTGTGCAAGTATCGGATTCGGGTTTTATTGAACCGATCATTGCAGATGTTATAGAAAATAACCCTGATGAAGTGGAAAAGTATAAGGGAGGTAAAAAAGCACTTATCGGCTTTTTTATAGGTCAGGTAATGAAACAATCGCAAGGGAAAGCAAATCCACAGCAAGTGCGGGAGCTCGTTACTGAAAAATTGGAAAACCTTTAATTTTACCCTTAAAATTATATATGAAGCTTTATCAAACCGGTTTTGTTGTTTTGATTGTTACGGTTTTTACCTTTGGCTGCAGTTCCGAACCAGACCAAATGCAAGTTCCTGTAAGTGGTCAAATGACGGTAGATTCCAGCCTCGATTCATCCCAGGATTATAGTGGAATAGAACTTTTAATCGCTTTCCAAACAGCAGAAGGAGCTTTGCAAGATACTGTTTTTTATGCTACTACTGATGAAGAAGGAAATTACTCAGGAGTTGCTACGATTGATGAACGAGATATCTTTCCGATAATTATTTCAAGAAACGGAAATACATTTGGGGTGGTAAATGCAGTTTTAGCTGAAGGAGATACATTAGAGCTTAGCGCGGAACTTCCAGATGTATCGAGTACTTATACACTTTCGTCGTATGAAAATGATGCATTTTTAACCTATAACCGGTTAGAACGAAACTTCAACCGGGTTGCTCTTTTTATAAATGCTGGTGCAATTGGCAGTGACAGCGTAGAAGTTGAACTTCAAAAATGGAGCGATCTTTATTGGACTTTTTATAATGATAGAGAAGGAACAATGGCTGCCACGAATGCGGCTTCATCATCACTTTCACTTTTACAGGGCTGGAATGATGCGTTAATGATGCAGCGTATGGATTCGCTAATTGCTAAAAACAAAAGTATTCCCAACTCCGTACGTCAGTTGGGTATTCAATATCGAGCTGAAACTGGTGGATTAGATGCTGCTATTTCTTTTATTGATAGCTTGCAAAGTCTGACAGATTCTCCGCAAGAAAGAATGAATATTACAATGAATAAGGTTGAGCTGTTGTTTGACAGCGCCCGAACAGATCGGGTAAATGAATTGCTTGAACAGTTTAAAAGAGATTACCAATCAAATGAGACCGCAATTGAGTGGGCAAATAATGTAGAGTACGATCTTGATGTATTAGCCCCGGGTCAAACATTCCCTGATTTTCAGTTGCAAACCACAGCAGGATCTATTGTATCTAATGAAGCTCTTGAAAACACCCCTTACTTAATTGAAATTACAAGACTTGATAACCCGCTTTATCAGGAACAGTTTGAGCGAACAGTTGCCATATATCAAATCTACCGAAGTTTTGGACTTAGAATTTTAACCGTTCCCATTTCTTCTTCAGAAACAACAGTAAATGCTTTTTTTCAGGAAAGGGCAAAACTTTGGGATGTTATTCAGCCGGGTACGTTTAGTGTAGATGAATTTTTGGAGCTCTATAATATTAATCAGGTCCCGACACGATTTTTAGTCAACGACAAAGGCGAAATTATTCGCCGTTATGAAGGCACGGAGTACGATGAAATTGTTCGTGGACTTCAGCAAATTATAACCCAACAAGAAACAGGATCATGAGTAGATTTTTAATTGCAGGAAATTGGAAAATGAATGCCGGCCCTAATGAGGCAAAAGAGTTGGCGACAAAGATGACATATCAATGGAAAGGGAAGTCTTTTTCGTCAGAAGCACTTATTTGTCCCCCTTCAATTTCTTTACAGGCTGTATCGAACGCTTTTGAAGGAAGCACTTTTAAAGTGGGAGCACAAAATGTATCCACGGAAGATAATGGAGCATTTACCGGTGAAATAAGCACTACCATGCTTAAAGATCTAAACCTAACACACGTTATTGTTGGCCACTCCGAAAGAAGAGAATATTACCATGAAGATGATAATCTGGTAGCAAAAAAAGCTGATAAAGTAATTAGTGATGGGCTTACCGCAATTGTTTGCGTTGGAGAAAAGCTGGACAAACGAAAAAGTGGCGATCAGGAAGCTGTTGTTACAACCCAGCTTGATCAGGTATTAAAGGCCATTGATAAAAAAGACGCGTCCAAATTGGTGGTCGCTTACGAGCCGGTTTGGGCTATCGGTACAGGAGAAACAGCTTCTCCTGAACAGGCTCAGGAAATGCACGCATTCATCCGAAATTTGATTGCTGAACGCTGGGACGAGTCTTCCAGTAAAGAAGTAAAAATTCTTTATGGCGGCAGCATGAAACCCGCAAATGCTAAAGAGTTATTGTCACAAAAAGATGTGGATGGCGGACTCATCGGCGGAGCAAGTTTACAAGCAGACAGTTTTTCAGAAATAATCTCAATAGCAGAAGAGCTTCATTCTTAATGAGCAATTATCGGGTATTATTACTTGGCGGAGGTGGAAGGGAGCATGCAATGGCTTGGAAAATAGCTCAATCACCCTTTTTGCAAGAACTTTATATCGCTCCAGGAAATCCGGGAACGACTTCTTCGGGAATTAACGTAGAGCTTGATATTTCTGACTTTAACCAGGTATCTGCTTTTGTTGAAAAGGAGCAAATCAATCTGATTATTGTCGGACCAGAACAGCCATTAGTAGATGGAATTACCGACTATTTTAAGAAGAAAAATATCCCTGTTTTTGGTCCTGAAAAACTGGCAGCGATGCTTGAAGGAAGCAAAGAGTTTGCAAAAGACTTTATGCAAAAATATGATATTCCAACAGCTAAACACAGCACATTTTCATCTGATCATTTTGATGACGCTCTTTCCTACATTCAATCAGAAGGTAAATATCCGGTAGTTTTAAAAGCGGATGGTCTGGCAGGAGGGAAAGGAGTATTTATTTGTGAAAGCGAAGAGGAGGTTGCCGAACGACTCGATCTCCTGAAAAATGATGAAAGCTTACAAGAGGCTGCATCAAAGTTGGTAATTGAAGAATTTATGGAAGGCGAAGAAGCTTCCGTATTCGTTATTTCTGATGGAGATTCGTTTCAGGTAATTCACAATGCGCAAGATCATAAAAGAATTGGAGAAGGAGATACCGGATTAAATACCGGTGGAATGGGTGCATATTCTCCGGCACCAATTATCTCTAAATCACTCATGAAACAGGTTGAAGATGATATTATCGCTCCAACCATTGATGGAATGAAAAATGAAGGTTCTCCCTATCAGGGAATTCTTTACGTAGGGTTGATGATCAACGAATCAGGGCCAAAAGTAGTGGAATATAATTGTCGATTTGGTGATCCTGAATGTCAGGTAGTACTTCCTTCCCTGAAAAATGATTTGTTAAAACTGATCGTTTCGGCAACAGAGGGAAAACTCGATCAGGAAAAAATTGAAATCGATGACCAATATAGATGTTGTGTAGTGATGGCCAGTGAAGGCTATCCCGTTAGTTATGAAAAAGGAAAAGAGATAAATGGGATCAATACGATCGATTCCGAAGCGATCGTTTTCCATGCAGGAACGGCTATAAAGAATGGAAAGCTTATCACGAATGGGGGACGGGTCTTAAATGTTGTTGGAAATGGTAACACTCTCCGGAAAGCAATTGATCACGCCTATGCAAATGTAGAGAAAGTTACGTTTTCGAACTCATACGTTCGCAAAGATATTGGCCATAAAGGCCTCAAGCATTTGGATTAGTTTATTGTTGATGATCACAAATAAGGAATTATGGAATCAATCGATCTTATAAACACAGATTTCATTTTTGATGATCGAATTGAATTTATAAACAGAGCTAAAAACGTTTTTCGGTATCAGATTCAGCATCATCCCGCCTATAAGATTTTTTCAGATCACTTTGCGGTTTCTGTTGAGGATGACTCTTTCCTTTTTCGTGATATTCCTCTTCTTCCGATTCGGGCTTTTAAAGAAACGAAACTCATCATACCTGATAAAAGCCCCGAGTTAACCTTTAAAAGCTCAGGCACCAGCTCAATGAAACGCAGTCATCATTATATTGCGGATTCAAACCTTTATAAAAAAGCGATACTTTCGGAATTCAACCACCATTTTGATCTCTCAAATTCTGTTATTTTAGGTTATACACCCGGTTATAATGAGAATAAAAACTCATCGTTAATTTGGATGATTAATTTATTGATTGAAGAAAGCAGAAGTGAATTAAGTCAATTTCTACCTTTAGATGTACCACTTGATGATGATTTATTGGCACAAATTGAAAAGTCTGGCAAAAATTTGATTCTATTTGGAGCCGCATTTGGACTCCTTGATTTGATTGATTTCAAATCCGTTAATCTGGGTTCTAATACTTCCATCATTGAAACAGGCGGAATGAAGACACAGAGAAGGGAGATGAATAAATCTGAACTGAGAAAAGCACTTTCAAACGGCTTTGGCATCCCAGAAAAAAAAATCCACTCAGAATATGGAATGTGTGAATTGTTGAGTCAGTTTTATGCAATAGGTAGTGAAAAATTTTGTTTTCCACACTGGACACACGTTTCCATTCGAGACCCTAAAGATTCTACCAGAATTTGTCAGCCGGGGGAAGAGGGAAAGATTGGGATTATTGATTTGGCTAATATCTATTCTTGCCCGTTTATTTTAACGGATGATCGGGGAGTGATGGATGAGGAAGGTCGATTTAAAGTTCTGGGGCGATGGAACTCATCTGATTTACGTGGCTGCAATTTTTTAATTGATGTGGATTGAAATGGAATCAGAAATCGAAGACAGAATTGATCGATTGCAAATCATCATTGATGAATGGCTTCATCCCGGTAATTATGATCTAAAAGAAGCGATCGATAAAACGGTTAATGAAAGATTTTTTAGTTTTGAAGACATCAAGCATCAACTATTGGTGTTTAAGAAAACATTAAATAAGAGGGATCTGTTAAGATGGGCTGAACCTCTGAAACGAACATTATCAAACCAAAAAAAGAAAAGAATTCTTTGTCTGCATGCCGGTAATATTCCACTTGTAGGATTACAGGATTTACTTGCAGTGCTAATTTCCGGGGATCATTACACGGGGAAAATTTCCCGGAAAGACCCATACCTGCTTCCCACAATATTAAAAAAACTTCAGCGAGAAGGTTTTGTTAAAAAAGACGAATGGTCTACAGACTTGGCTGAGCTTCCGGAAATTTCTGCTGATGCGGTTCTTTTTTCCGGTTCAACGGAATCTGTAGACGTTGTTTTTAACAGGCTCGTTTCACTAAAGTTGGTAAAAAAACAAACTCCGGCTTTGGTTAGAACAGCTCATTTTTCGATTGCCTTTATCGAAGATTCATTACCGGATACTATGGATCAGCTGACACAAGCGGTGTTACGCTATGGTGGGAAAGGGTGCAGATCTGTGGCGATGGTTGTGGCTCCATTTAGTCTGCATTCACAAAAATGCCACTTTACGGATTATATCGAGAAATTCTTTTTGGCTGTGCCACAACATGAAAAAGCTCCTCCTTCATTATATCAGCGATATGCCTACAACAAATCAGTTGGAATTGAACAGGCTTGGCTTGATAATTTTTTGATTGAAGAGACAGAAATGGAGCCGTCTGAACCCTTTATTTTGCATTGGGTTAAAGGCGGGAAAGATACGTTGACAAAATTAGTTGATCGATACAAAAATGGACTTCAAACCGTTTATGTGAAAGATCCATCAGTAGAAATTGAAGGAATCGAAACTGAGCTATTGATTGATGCTCAACAACCGCCAATTTATTGGAAGCCGGATAGAGTGAATGCGATCTCCTGGCTGAACAATCTTGATTAGCATTAGTAATATATTACTGGCAAAATTGGAATAGAGATGGTGATTGTTGATCACATTCTCTATCATCAAGTACAATACATTTTCTCACTAATTTTTTGAAAATCCACCACTTTTGGCAAGGCCGACAAGCATAGACTTTTACCAAGATGCGCTGAAAAGTATACGGGATCCGAAGCAACGGAAGCCGGTGTACTATTTTCATGGTGAGGAAACGTTTTTTATTGATAAGCTGCAAGATGAGATTGCAAACCTAATTCCTCCGGGACAGAAAGATTTCAACTTTGACCTTTTATATGGTCGCGATTGTACGCCTCAAAAAGTATTGGGAGCTGCCCGAAGTTTTCCCATGATGAGTGAGATGCGAGTCGTAATTGTACGCGACTTCTTAAAGCTAAAATCCGTTGAGAGAGAAGATGGTGAGTTGGGAGATTTTGAGAACTACGTTAAGAATCCCAATCCATCCACCATTTTATGTTTGATAGACAGTAAAACCCCGGATGGAAGAACATCGTTTGGAAAATCTTTGTCCGGTAAAAATCCACATGTTGGAAAGTTTGGCTTTGAGTTTCTGCCTGATTATAAACTTTCTGATTGGGTGATAAAATGGGCGGAACAAAATCACAAAAAAGAGATTGATGGTCGTGCAGCTCAGATATTAGCCCAGTTAGTAGGGAACAATCTTACACTACTGTCTACAGAAATAGAAAAAGTGTGCACTTTTGTAGACACCCATCAACGTGTTGAATTACCTGACGTAAAAAAAATAATAGGCTCATATCGCGAGTATTCGGCGATTGAGCTAAAAGAAGCCCTATTTGAACGGAACCTCGAAAAATCGCTTGGCATTGCGGAACAGATGTTGCTTAAGAGTAATGCAGAAGCGGGAGAAGTTATTCGTACCGTGGGGTTCTTTTACAGTGTGTTTAGTGATGTATGGCAAATACGTCGGTTGATGGAGAAAGGCTTGAATAAAGCTCAAATTCAATCTCAACTTGGAGTTAAAAACGGTTACGTATTTAACTTTAAGTGGAAAGATGCTTCTCAATATCAACTTTCGGAAATGCCACGGATCTTTGAAGCCCTTTTAGATGCAGATCGTTCTGCAAAAGGCTTCAGCACATTGGATACCCCCTCGACTCTTCTTCTGCTGATTAAGCGCATTATTGGTTAGACCCAATACTGCATTAACTAACAGCAACTACGAATTACGGGGTACTATTATGGAAGCTTCAAAAATTGCCAATCTACGGACGCTAACAGATGAAGATGTGATGGAACAACTTCAAACCGGAGTAACTCAGGCGTTTGATATTATTGTACAAAGATATAAGGATCGTCTTCACAATTTTCTTTACAGATACACACATAATCACCAAGACTGTGAAGATCTGGTACAGGAAACATTTTTAAGAGTATACAGAAGTCGCCATTCTTATGAGCGGATTGCAAAACTTTCAACATGGATGTATACCATTGCGTTGAATCTTGCAAAAAGCATGTACAAGAAAAAGCAACGAATGACGAAAATTTCTATGCACGCAGATCCTAATGATTCCGAATCACGGGAGTTTGAAATAGAAGATTCAGTAATTCTTCAGGATGATCAGCTTCATCAAAAAATGTCTGTAGCCGAGCTTGAAAAAGCATTATTGAAATTAAATGACGATTTCCGTGAAGTAATTGTTCTTCGGGATATTCAACAGCTGTCTTACGAAGAAATTGCCGAAATCACGGATACAGCAATGGGTACTGTGAAGTCTCGAATTAATCGCGCAAGACAGCAGCTCCAGGAATTGATTGGTGATTACGTAAAGTCGGAAACATTTTGAAGTCAATGTAGTAGCAACTGTATAACATAAATTAAGATTGCTACTACATTATGACTTTTAAATCGACAGAATATATAATCAACGAGATAATTGCGGATTTTTCGGAGTGTAGTTTATCCAAAGCAGAACTACAATCGTTCTCAGAATTACAGGATAAAAACTTAAAAATTCGCAAAACGGCTCAATCAGGCATTCGGATTCACAATCTTTTAAAACAGTTGAAGACGAAAGGCGTTAGCGACCGTTTTGATCAAAAAATGTCAGCTAAATTTGCTATTGAATTGGAAAATGAGATCCGCGATAGAAATTTAAAAATGATTGAAGCAAATCAAAAAGCGCCTACTTCCTAAGCGTTTGCGTTTAATAATTTGTTTTTAAGCTTATTCAGATCAACATGAGATGGATCGATAGTTAATCCCTTTTCAATGTATTCTATTCCGTGCTTATAAGCTTTTGCTTTGAATAAAATCCACGAAATATTGTAATAGGCATCAATAAAATTCTCATCCTTTTCTATTGCTGCTTCGTAACACTTAGCTGCTTCTATATGTTGATTTTGCCTCAGAAAAAAATTACCCAGGTTAAAGTGGGAGAGAGGATCAGCGGGTTGAAGATTTGTTAAATAATGAAACAGTTCATGAGCCTTGTCTGTATCTCCAGAATGTTCATACTCATCTGCAAGGTTATTTAGCGATCCTATATGATTTGGATCAATATCAAGGGCTTGTAAATAGGAGTCTATGGCTAATTGTTGATTGTTATTTTCTGAATAAGCATTTCCAAGATTAAAATAGTGCTGAGCACTGTTCGATTTTTTAACAGCTTTTCGTAATACTGAGATTGCTTCTTCGTATTTACCGATCAAAAAGTACCCGACTCCCAAATCATTCAATAACTCTTCATTTTCTGGGTGATCAGTAAGTTCTTCTTTAATAGTTTGTATTCGATCAATTATATCTTGTTCAGAAGTCAAAATGTGTAACCTATTTGAAGTTCACCTAAAAATCTATGTTTTTTACTGGACGAAATTATCGCTTTTACGGGTCCTAAAATTGTTAATGCTCCTACAGATATGCTAAACCCCATATCAATACTATCGGGGTTAAAATCAAGATCCCATTTATTTATAAAACGCCCGGCGTACATGTCTACATTTAAAAATCTATGATAAAAAGGTTCTAATTGAATACCTACAGAGGCCATTTGAACATTTCTTGAGGTAAGTTCATACCGGTTAAAACCTCCAAATTTAACATATCCAAAATTTGGGTCGAGACGGTTTACAGAATACCACAAATTCCACGGCAACTCTTCACCTCTGGTAAAACCGGTAAATAATAGATGTCTCAATGTGATGTTGTCATGTACACTGTAAAGTGCTTCCCACAAAAATGTATAACGGGAAAAATCCATTGGGCTAAAAATAATAGGACCGCTGTAATTGACATCAGCAATAATTTTTTGGCCACCTGTTGGATAGGAATTCCTATTGAATCGATCGATTTTAAATCGCCCAAAAATGGAGTGATGATCGTTATCTGCCGGCTTAATAAATTCGGGATTGATCAAATTATAATTTTCCTGAAAATCTTGCCGAATACCAAGCATAAAAAAATAATTAGAGCTTAAGTAATTTCCCATGGATACTTCCAGACGCCCAATATGATTTTTAAACCTTGCCCTAGCTTCGCCACCAGAGTAGACATCTATATTTTCTGACTCATAAAGAAATGTGGAACGAAGGGCAAAGCGCGAACCGAGCGCCCTGTAGGATAAATGATCAACCATAAACCGAAGTTCACTTCCAAGCCTAAGGTCTAATCGGGTAATAGATCCATTATATAAAAGGTTTCGAAAATGAGAACTGAATAATAAAGATGCTTGAGATTGTGTTTCGTAGCGTAGACCTATTTTTAAAACATCAACTTTACTTTCTTCTACATTTATTTGCAGATTGTAGTAGTTAGGGGTATCGGGTAGAACACGATAGGTTATGTGATCAAAAAGCTCGGAGCTGTATAATTTGGTAATTCGTTCTTCAATTATTTCCGGTGATAAAAAAATCCCACTCCTAAATAGAAGTTCATCACGGATAAATTCGTCACTGATCTGATCATTTCCTTTAATTATTAAATTATTGAAAGGGAGGGCATTCGATTCGCCTAAACCAATACGTAAAGGGGCCGGATGATTTTGCCGATCAGCGATTGCTTTAAACTCATTAAAATGAGCATTTCCGGAATTTCTGCCTATTTCTAATAAATCATCAACTTTTCCAAAGTCTAAAATTTCAAACTTATTAATTCCTTCCGGTGTGATGTAGATATCGGCGTTCACTTTTTGTTGATCTATACGTTCATTCATCCTGTAATTCAGTGCCTGATTGAATACATCAGAAAAAGTGTGAAGACTATCCATGGGCATAAGAGGTGCGGCCACATTTACTGCAATAACATAATCGGCTCCCATCTTTATAATTTCATCAATAGGTAGGTTGTTAGATAGCCCACCATCAATATATGCCGTTCCATCAATGGTATGAGGTTTTATCAAAGAGGGGATGGAGATACTTGCTCGCATGGCATCAGGTAAATATCCGGATCTAAAAAGAACGCTTTTACCAGTTTCTAATTCTGTGGCCATTGTTGCAAATGGAATAGGAAAATCATCAAAGTTATTTATTCCGTGTACCGGCCAGGTAATTCGTGATAAAAACGTATAAATATTTTGTCCGGAGATAATCCCAACGGGAAGAGCGAGCTTTTCTTCACGAATAGGAAAAGTAACAATTGTACGGCCATCAAACTCTCGTTGATAATTAGAGCTATACCTTCTGTTGGGACGTTCTGCAAACAGGTTATCCCATGTGTTAGACCTTGCTATCTCAATTAGCTGATCGGTAGTATAGCCAATAGCATATAAGCCCCCGATCATACTACCCATACTTGTGCCGGTTATATAATCAATTCTTACCCCGGCTTCTTGTAGTTTCTCAATAACTCCAATATGAGCGATTCCTTTTGCACCACCACCACTTAAAACCAAACCTACTTTTAATGAATCGTTTTCTGCTTTAGATGTAATTCCGCCAGCAAAAAGGTCACTGTAAACAAAAAGTAGTAAAACGGATAATAGACAAGCTCTCATGAAACGTTCTTTGGAAATACAATTCGATTATTAAATCGGAATTACTGTTGCTCTTAAGATAATGCAAAAGCTTTATTGATTGCGAATTTGATTTTTTGAATAGATACCGGTTTTTCGATGAAATCTTCAAAATTTGTTTCACGGGCTCTATTTTTTGTGGCCGGTTCAGAATTTCCTGTCACATAGATAACCTTAACATTAGAAGATTCGCGAATTTTTTTCATCGCATCAATTCCATCTAATTCATCTCCAAGGCGAATATCCATGATAATCAGATCTATCCCTTTAAGTTGAATTGCTGAGCGTACCGCCGCTTCTCCCTCAGAAACGGTAGCTAAAACATTATGCCCAAGTTTGTTGATATAACGTTCCATTATAATCTGCTGGACACCATCGTCCTCTACGAGCAGAATATTGATCGATTTATTTTCTATTTCCAAAAGTATATCTATATCTATTTAGTCAAAAAAAAAACAAAACTCCATGTTAATAAGACTTGTGAAGTGAACATTTGTTACATAAAAACTTTAAATAATTAAAAAATTTACAATTGGTAGCCTTCTTTTTCGAGAATAGTTTTAATTTTGTCTGTATGCGAACCCTGGATGATGATTGTTTTTCCCTCAACATATCCGCCTGCACCACAACTCGATTTCAACTTTTTTTCAAGCTTTTCGATAACCTGAGGATTATGAGTAATTCCTGTTATAACCGTAATCGGCTTTCGGGTTTTTGGATTTTGCTTTTCTTGAATGTTTACTTTCATCACTAATCATACTTAATTGAAAATTCACCGTTAATGTATTGCATATGGAGGAGAAATCAATATTGGAATTTTATTAATCTAAATGAATGTAAGAGTGTGATATTCAGTTTATCAGGTAGTATAAATTCCTTAACTTATAGATACTTATAAATTTTAGAAAAGAAGGGGATATCATTGCAAAATATAGAGATGGAAATACTGGGGCTTTCAACAAGTCCCAGCAGCGGTGGTGCATATGCACTTATATTGACAGAGAAAAATGGAAGCAGAAGACTTCCCATAATTATTGGCACTTTTGAAGCACAGGCAATTGCACTTGAGCTGGAGAGTATAAAACCTCCCAGGCCCATGACACACGACCTCCTTAAAAACCTACTCCTAAGTTTTAATGCAAAAGTAGATCAGGTTATAATTAATGAACTGAAAGAGGGGACATTTTTTGCCAAAATATTTTATACTCGTGATGATGAACCCATTGAGCTGGATTCGCGTCCAAGCGACGCTATTGCAGTGGCAATTCGGTTTGGTGCGTCTATTTTTGTAGAAAGTTCGGTGCTTGAGAATGCAGGAATTGAATCTGAAGATCCTAAAGAGGCGAAGTCAACCGCAACTAAAGGACGTAAAATTGATCCCGGTACAGAACTAAGCGGTATTGAGAAGTTAGAAAATGAGCTTCAAACAGCTGTTGATACAGAAAACTACGAGAAAGCTGCAAAAATAAGGGATCAAATAAATAAGCTAAAAGGATAAAGTGAAACACAATTCTATTGAGTTTGATGATCTGCCGTTTTCTAAATTGTTTAAAGATTACCTTTCAAAGTCGGGTACCATTTCCGATTACTTTCATACCCATCCATTTGATGATGAAGCCCTAAAAAAGAAGGCAAAATCACATTCCTTTTTGTCAGATAGAAAGGAAATCGTGTCCTTACTTACAGAGTTTCAAAGCGACTTTAATGCTCCGGAACTTACCTACGCGCAAATCAACCAGCTTGATGATCCACAATCTTTGGCTGTAGTAACCGGTCAGCAGCTAACTGTTTATGGAGGACCGCTTTTTACAGTTTATAAAACCCTGACTGCGATTATATATGCAAAAAAATGGTCAGAAAAGTTAGACAGGCCAATAATTCCTGTATTTTGGCTGGCTGATGAAGATCATGATTACGAAGAAGTAATTACCCTTGGCTTACCCAAAAACGGAACCACATCTTCCATTTCCTATGCCCAATCTCTTCCAGGAAAATTTTCTCCACCGGTTGGTGAAATTCAGTTCACAGAAGAAATTTTATCATTCAAAAAAGAGATCAAAGAATATCTTGGGGACACTGATTTTCATGATAAATTGTGGGATGATATTCATCAGGCATACGGAAAAAATCAAACCTTTAAAGTAGCCTTTGGAAATTGGCTGTTGCACTTGTTTGGTGATCAGGGCCTTGTTTTAGCCGGAAGCCAAACGAAACCAATAAAAACGTTCTCTTCAAATATCATCAAGCAGTCGATCATCAAAAACGATCAAATCAACAAGGCATTAGATGATACAACTTATAAACTTATTTCTGATCAATATCATGGCCAGGTTCAGGTGCAATCATCAAATATGTTTTATTTGGATGATGAAAAAAACCGAACAAAAATAAGTGTTGATGGTAAAGTATGGTCAGCTGCAGAGAAGAAGTGGACGTGTGATGAATTGATTGCAGAAATTGATGATTCTCCTGAGCGATTTTCTCCCAATGTATTTCTTCGACCCATTTTGCAAGATTATCTACTTCCAACACTTGCTTATGTTGGTGGTCCGGGCGAAATAGGGTATTACGCACAAATGAAGTCTTTGTATCAGCTATTTGGTATGGAAATGCCAATTATTGTTCCAAGATTTAGCATGACCCTAATTGAATCTTCTGTTGATAGAGTTCTTGATAAACTTCCATTTTCTATTGCGGAATACAATAACCGTATAGAAGATTTGGAGAAAAGTTTTGTGAAAAAAACTGAAGAAGTTGATATAGAAAAGCTTTTTGGGATCTGGAAAAATCAAATGGAAGATTTAACAAAAGCGAAAAAAAATGAGATTCATAAGGTTGACTCATCTCTGGCAGGAAGTGTAGGAAAGGCAAAAGCTGTCTATTTTAGCGAATTGGATAAACTGAAAGGCAAGGTCTATAAATCTGTAAAGCAACAAGAAAAAATTCAGCTTGATCGTATCGCTAAAATTAAAAACAACCTGTTTCCCAATAATAATTTACAGGAGAGGGAAATAGCATTTATTTACTTTATGAATAAGTATGGTCCTGATATTTGGAAGAAGGTTGAGGAAACCATCAACGAAGAACGTCCCGATAATCATAAATTGATTTACCTGTAATGGGCAGAAATCTTGCGGATAAGAAATCGTTAGTTCGAGAAAAATATATAGAGGTTCGAAAATCGCTATTGGCTGATCAGGTTGAACAAAAAAGCGAGATGATTCAAGAAAAATTATTTAAGCTGCCTGAATTTATTGGAGCCAATGTTGTTCATACGTACGTTTCCATGAGTAATGTGAATGAAGTTTCGACCCGTGGAATTATTCAATATTGTTTTGATCAGCAGAAGAAGATAGTGGTTCCAAAAATGGAAAAAGAAGGGATTCTTTCTCATCATTTAATTGATTCTTTCAATGATTTGGAAACAAACGAGTGGGGTGTAGATGAACCCAAAAAAGAAAATCCGTTTCCATTAGATGAATTTTCAATCATATTGGTTCCAATGGTTTCTACTGATCAGCTTAAAAATAGATTAGGGTATGGAATGGGATTTTATGATCGTTTTCTAAGCAAAGTAAATACATTTAATGTAGGCTTGGCTTTCGATTGTCAACTTTCTGAAAACACTTTACCTGTTGAACCGTTTGATAAAAAAATGGATGTTGTGATTACAGAATCAAAAAACCTATCGTAATTATTGTAACAGTTTTAACCATCGTTCGTACGAAAGGTTAAAGCAAAAAAAGTATTAATGATGAGCGAAAAAACAAGATCTACAAGTACAGCGAGTTCGATTCATATTAGTGAACGGGATTTACAATCCACGCTGAATACTTTTTTGGAAAAAGAGGACAAAAAACCCGAAAAAAGCATCTGGAATTTTAAAACTATTGCAGGCTTAGCTTTCATTTTCGTGTCTTTCAGTTATATAGGACATCTTATCGGCTCAGAAATATTTGGTTTAGAATCGCTATCTTTTTTAAGCGGTATGATACAGGTCGCACCTTATCTGGCGGGAGGTATTTTAGGAATAACTTGTTTAGGGATGATTAAAAGCAGACGAAAAAAGAAATCTGTAGAACAAGAAAAAGTAAATATGCAGAATCAACGGACGCGAGATAATTTGGATAAATTTCTTTATAGTGATCAAGCATATACGAAATCAGAAAAAAAACGCAAAACAAAAGAATCGTTTGCTCAACGTATTTCTACATCTGTTGGCAGTAAGTTAACCCGTTCACGAACAGATAAACGAGTATTTGGGGTTTGTGGAGGTTTAGCCAAATATTTTGGAATGAGCTCGACAGTTCTACGTCTTATTTTTGTAGCGGCATTTCTTTTTGGAGCTGGAAGTTTTTTTCTTGTTTATATAGCCATGGCATTTGTTATGCCAAAAGAACCCATCGATTGGATGGACGATTTTAACCCTTGATTTTTACACTGTGCTTATATCATTTGAAGGTATCGATGGATGCGGCAAGTCTACCCAAATCTCTCTTTTAAAAGATTATCTCGATCAACACAACCGTGCAAACCATCTTTTTAGAGAGCCGGGTGGTACGGAAATATCAGAAAGAATACGATCTCTTCTTTTGCACGAATCTGATGAAATGGATCCCATCACCGAACTTCTTCTGTTTTCTGCTGCACGCTCTCAACTTATCTCAGAAAAAGTGATTCCCCTTTTAAAGCAGAATGACATTGTAATCCTTGATCGGTTTTACGATTCAACAACGGCTTATCAGGGATATGGAAGAAAATCGTCCTCCCTCGAGCACATTCATTTATTGAATTCAATCGCATCTCATCAAACCAAACCTGACTTAACATTTTATTTACGTATTTCTGCTGAAGAGGCGGGCAAAAGAACTCAAAACACTGAAAAAGACAGAATGGAAAAAGCGGGATTGTCTTTCTTCAAAAAAGTTGCAAAGGGATTTGATGATTTGAGCGAATCAGAAAAGAGGTTTAGAACAATTGATGCAACTCAGGATAAAGAGTTTATCCACAAAAAAATTATTTCAGCGGTAGAAAATTTTCTTCAATAGAAAGTTCTGGCTTGAGCCAGTAAAGGATGGAAGTGCAAACGCACTGAAAATAAGCGTACAAAAACCTGCAATCCACAGCAAACCGGTTTGAGCGGAACAGTATGATGGATAGGTAATTAGAGCAACAAAAAGTAGAAAAAATGATATGCATTTCTTCTTCAATCTGATTAATATAAAATTTTTTGAATGTTTATCAACAATAAGATTGATGCTTAGTTAAAATATGGTTAAATTTAGTGCATTGTGGATTAACCTTATCAGGTTTCTACAATCCTTTTCACATATGAATTATAACTTTTCATTTTCGAAGCTCAATCATACTATGGCGCACGAAAGAATCGAAGTAGACTTATCCCTTGCTAAAGCTTACGAATTGCTATGCAACCCCGTTCATTTCACAAAGTTTTTAGATAGAATTGACTCTATCGAAAAAATCAACTCTCAAACATTCGACTATAAAACGAAGATTGGTGGAGAGGAGTTTCATTGGACGACAAATATTATTGATAATCTTAGAAACACACGTTTCGCATGGATTACAATAAATGGCAATTTAAATCAAACAGGAACCATCCGTTTTACCCCTTTGGACAGCGGGAAACGAACCAGAATAGATTTTTCTTTGGATTACCGAACATTTTTTGGGGAGCCTGAAGAAGATCTTGCAAGCTTTATTGAAGGACTGCCGGCACAATTAAAAATTGATCTGGACAAATTCAAAGAACTTGCTGAAACGGATACTTTCAAAGATGAAGTGGTTGAAGAAACTACTGAAGAAGGAAGCGAAGTTACTGCATAAAAGGTACTATAAATCATCTTAAAGAAAATGTGCATTTAATCCATGCGCATTTTTTTTTGATCAAAATTCTGCAAAATTAGATTTATGGCTTTTTCGTTTGATGAATTTAAAAAATCAAGCATTTCTCAAGAACCACACTATGTAGTTGTTGGTCATCCATTAGGGCATACTTTTTCTCCGCTAATGCATACTGCGGCATTAGGGCATCACAATATAAATGCCACGTATTCAGCCGTAGATATCAGACCGGATGAATTAACCGGTTTTATCGCATGGATGAATAATGAAAACTTTAAAGGATGCAACATAACCATACCTTATAAAGAACAGCTATTCAACGCTGTAGATCAGCTTGATGATTCAGTGAGAGGAATAAAGGCCATTAACACCATTAGTAAATCAGATTCAGATGAAATTATCATTGGATCGAATACTGATATCTATGGATTTAGTCAGCCGTTAAAAGAGCACGAAGACTTTATTGAGGGTACTCGTGCAATTGTATTTGGAACAGGGGGAGCAAGTAAAGCTGTGCTTATTGCTTTAGAAGATTTTGGGATAGAAGAAATTGTGTGGGTTTCCAGAAATCCCGCACGAATTCAAAAGCCAAATAGTGATCTGATTTTTCATATTGTTGGCTACGATCAATGGCAGGCATTTGCAGATGAAGCTTCTATTTTTGTAAATGCAACTCCATTGGGAATGGGCAATGTAAAAGATAAATCAGTTTTAGATGAATCTGATATATCATTGGTATCCAATAAAATATGTTATGATTTGATTTATAATCCCGAGAAAACTTTTTTTCTTAAAATGGCTACTAAAGCGGGAGCAACAACAATAAATGGTCTCGATATGTTGATCCATCAAGGCAGTCGATCATTTGAGATTTGGACAGGAAATCAATTTCCATTCAAACAAATTAAAGGACTGCTTTCCACACATCTTCGTGCCAAATGAACATTATTAATCCCAAGATATTCAAAACAAATAGGGTAGGGGCCGGATTTACTTTAAGTAATCGAGATGTTGTAAATGTTGATGGTGAGATAGCCGGCCTTAATCTGGGGTATAATACCGGAGTTGATCACCAAGAAATCGAGAATAACTTAAATCTATTAGTATCCGAATTGGGAATTGCTCGAGAGACACTTGCAATGGCCAAGCAGGTTCATGGAAAGAACATCACATTTGTTACAAAAGGAGGGATTTACCCTGATACAGATGCACTCATTACAGATCAACCAGAAGTTACGCTTGGAATCAGAGTTGCAGACTGCGCTGCTATTTTGCTTGCTGATACCGAAAATTCTATAATTGCCGCAGTTCATGCGGGTTGGCGAGGAGCTGCATTGGGAATTTTGCTTGATGTGGTTCGTAAAATGAAATCTAAAGGTGTGAATGCATCAACTTTGTCAGCATACATTTCTCCATGTTTATCCAAAGATGTTTTTGAAGTAGGTGATGAAGTGGCAGAACAATTTCCATCTGAATTCGTGGATTATAATAGCTATTCTAAACCACATCTTAACCTGAAGGGCTTCTTATATCATCAGTTATTAGAAAATGGTGTTCCTAAGATCAATATCAAAATTGATGAAGGCTGTACTTTAAGTGACAATCGTTTTTATTCATACAGAAGAGAACGCGACAAGGCGGGAAGAATGTTGGGATTCATCAGATTGAAATCATAAATAAATCACACAAAGTGCGCGTTAGTTATTCGCCGAGATATTTAGCTCCGTTACCGGAAGGGCATATTTTTCCTATGGGAAAGTTTCAAGCACTTCATCGCTATCTTTTGGATAAAGAAATAGTTGAACCCTCGCAGATTATTGAACCCGGATTAGTTGATTTTGGAAACCTGTGCTCCGTTCACACTCCGCGATATGCCAATGCTGTTTGGAGTGGAGATTTAGATAGAAAAGAAATCAGGCGAATGGGATTGCCCTGGAGCAAGAAGTTGGCTATTCGATCCAGATTAGCTGTTCAGGGGACGATCAACGCGGGGTTGATGGCACTTCAGGATGGAGTAGCCGGTAATTTAGCAGGAGGAACTCATCACGCCATGCCAGACTGGGGTGAGGGATTTTGTGTTTATAATGATGTTGCTGTTGCAATTAAGGTGTTGCGCCAGGCAAAATGGGTAAATAAGGTGATGATTATTGATTGTGATGTGCATCAGGGAAATGGAAACGCTGAGATCTTTAAAAATGAACCTGATGTGTTTACCTTTTCCATTCATGGCGAAAAAAACTATCCGTTTAAAAAACCTCCTTCCACGATGGACATCGGTTTAGAGGATAAAACCGGTGATAAAAATTACTTGCAAACATTATCTGATTCGCTTAATTCTGCGTTTGAAAGTTTTAAACCCGATTTGGTTTTCTATTTAGCCGGAATTGACCCACTTGAAACGGATCATTTTGGAAGATTATCACTTTCACTGAATGGTCTTTTGGAGAGAGAGCGACTGGTGATAGAAAAAGTAACGCAACAAGAGATCCCTATTACGCTTTTACTTTCCGGAGGGTATGCACCAACTGTAGAGCAAACTGCTGCTGCGCATGCTATTATGTATGAACAGGCTATCGAGATAACAAAGCCATACTGTTACTGAAATTTTCTATTTTTGAGCATGAATATGAATAAAAAAGAAAGCTTTTTGAGTCACAAAAGAGTCGCCATTTTAGGGTCCACAGGCTCAATTGGTACACAGGCGTTAGAGATCATCAAAAACCAGCCTGAACATTTCTCTATTGCAGGTTTAACCGCATATACTAATTGGAAGTTGTTAGCTAAGCAAGTAAATGAGTTTCGTCCGGAGTATGCTGTTTTAGGGGATCCTGCAAATCGGTCAGAATTTGAAAATGCACTCACTTATAAACCAAAGCATATATTATACGGAACCGATTCGTTGATTGAGTTGGCTACATCAGGTGATGCCGATGTTGTGCTCAATAGCTTAGTTGGCTTTGCCGGATTTATGTCTACATACGAAGCTTTAAAAAAGAATAAAAAAGTAGCTCTGGCGAATAAAGAATCTTTGGTTGTTGGAGGAGAGATTTTAACGGCATTACCTACTTTTAAAGATAATTTGGTTCCGGTCGATTCAGAACACTCTGCTATGCTTCAGTGCATTATTGGAGAGAAACTCAATGCGATTCAGAAAATTATTATAACTGCAAGTGGTGGGCCATTCAAAGACTGGAGTTATAACAAAATGCAGGATATAACCGTTAAAGATGCACTGAATCATCCTAATTGGGATATGGGAAATAAGATTACCATCGACTCTTCAACCATGATGAATAAAGGTCTTGAAATTATTGAGGCGCATTGGCTTTTCGGAGTTGACATAGACAATATAGAACCTGTAGTTCACCCTCAAAGTATTATCCATTCTATTATCGAATTTGTGGATGGATCATCAAAAGCACAAATGGGACCACCCGATATGAAAGTTCCCATTTTATATGCGTTAACTTATCCCAATAGAATAGAGCATAATAATGGAGTATTAGACTTTAGAAATAATTTATCTTTAACTTTTGAACCTGTTGACTATCAACGATTTCCGTGTATTCAACTGGCAATTGAAAGTGTTAAGAAAGGTGGTGTTTCACCCACGGTTTTAAATGCATCAAATGAGATTGCCGTTGCTCGATTTTTAAACAAGGAAATTAGTTATATTCAAATTCCTGAGATCATCGAGACATCACTGGAACGTATTCAACAGACCGGCGATTTAACACCACAGCTTTTGTTTGATGTAGACGAAGAAACACGGAAATTTGCGAACTCACTTTTACAGTAGCTAATGGATTGGATTTTAAGCATTTCAACAACAATTGCGATTTTTATCGCAGCTATATTTATACTTGTCACTATTCATGAACTGGGACACTTTCTTGCCGCTAAGTTTTTCAAAATGCGGGTCGATCGTTTCGCCATCGGGTTTCCTCCCAATATATTTGGGTTCAAAAAAGGGGATACAGAGTATGTAATAGGAGCAACTCCTTTAGGTGGATATGTGAAAATTGCCGGAATGGTTGACGAAACCATGGATGATGATTTCATGGACAAAGAACCTGAACCGGACGAATTTAGAAGCAAGCCGGTTTGGCAACGTATGATTGTAATTACCGCTGGTGTGATTTTTAATGCAATTCTTGCAGTCATTATCTATACAGGAATCGCATTTAGTTATGGTGATACTGTTATTCCCATCGATTCTGTGAATGAGATTTATGTAGCGGAAGAGTCTCTTGCGGAAGAGATTGGGTTTCAGACCGGAGACAGAGTTATCGGCATAAATGGACAGAAGGTTGAATATTGGGATCAAATATTTTCTCCATCATCCATAACCGGTCGCGATTTATCTTTTATGGTTGAGCGAAACGGTGAAGACCTAAATATTCCAACTCCACTCAATTTTCTGGATCGACTGGGTACAGAAGACTTTTTAACACCTTCTAATGCACTTCCAAGCCGAATCGAGTTTGTTGCGGAAGATAGTCCGGCAGAACAGGCCGGTTTACAGAGCGGTGACGAAATTATTTCGGTAGATGGCCAGAATATTCAATATTGGGAACAGCTCGTTCAAAACATCGTGAATGCAGGTGGCGAACCGCTAACTCTTGGTATTATGCGGGATGGTGAAACGTTGGAAATATCTGTCGCACCTGATGAGGAGACAAATCAAATTGGAATTGGGGCACCAAACCCGTTCGAATACTTTGATGTTCAGACCATTGATTACAATTTGGCCCAATCAATCGGAAAAGGGTACACCGAAACAGAAGAGACCTTTTTAGGTATTGTCCAAGGTCTGGGAAAAATGTTTTCCGGTGACATTTCTGTTCGTCAGAATCTTGGTGGTCCTGTTGCCATTGCTTCTGTAACACGCGAAGCAACCGAAAACAGTGGGTGGCTTGGTTTTTGGACAATTACTGCTTTCCTGAGTGTAACTCTTGCAATTATGAATATGCTGCCAATTCCTGCTCTTGATGGTGGACATTTTATGTTTTTACTTTATGAAGGGATTACCAGACGTGAGCCGTCCGAAAAAGTACGAATGGGTCTGCAACAGCTTGGATTTGTATTTCTGTTAGGATTAATTATCCTTGTAACCTTCAATGATATTCTAAGAACTTTTGGTGGATAGTACATGCTAAACAAAGAAGGTTATGCTACAATCGCTGTGGTCTTTATTTTTTCATTTACTGCTGCTTATGGGGCTACTTTTCTCCCAGTATGGATCACTTATATAATTTATGCTGCGCTTGCCGCTCTCTGCCTTTTGGTACTCTATTTTTTCAGAGATCCTGAGCGTACATCTCCCGATGATGATAGTTTGATCATTTCACCGGCTGATGGTAAAGTAGTTTTGATACAAGAGGTAGATGAACCCGAATATATGAAAGGAAAAGCAACACAGATCAGTATTTTCCTATCGCCGCTAAACGTTCATGTAAACCGGAATCCACTTAATGGAAAATTAGAATACTTAAAATATTATCCCGGAAAGTATTTGATGGCTTGGGAAGATCACGCTTCAGATCAAAATGAACGGGCACATTTTGGGGTAAAGCATTCATCCGGTATGAAAATGATGTTTAAACAAATCACCGGATTTTTGGCCCGCCGAATTGTGTATTACGTAGAAGAAGGGGAGCAATTAAAAGCAGGAGAGAGGTTTGGAATTATGAAATTTGGTTCTCGAATGGATTTGATGCTACCGGACAATGTGGAAATCAAAGTGAAAAAAGGTCAAAACACAGTTGCAGGCGAGACGATCATTGGTGAAATTAAGTGAATATGAAATATCCGGTACAGAAGTTTCGCTTTCGACGAAAAAGAGAAAAAAAACGACGTAAACCTATTCCGAGGGTTGTAATCCCAAGCTTTTTTACGTTGATGAATCTCTTCTGTGGATTTTTATCCATCATTATGGTTGCAGAAGGAAATTTCATTTTCGGTGCCTGGCTGATTGTAATTGCAGGCTTATTTGATGCTTTAGATGGATTTATGGCACGCCTTGCAAATGCACAAAGCGAATTTGGTATAGAACTCGATTCCATATCGGATGTAGTTTCATTTGGCGTTGCACCCGCTTTTTTGATCTATAACTTTGCCCTTAACGAACTGGCTATTGTAGGGATTATATTGGCTGCACTTCCACCAATTTGTGGCGCTATTCGTCTCGCAAGGTTTAATGTGGATTCGAAATATGCAACCTACGATTTCTATAAAGGATTGCCTATTCCGGTTCAGGCGGCTATGCTTGCCGGTTTCTATTTAACATTTTCGAAAAGACTCTATCTGTTCGAAGGATTTGAAAATGGAGTGTTATCTATCATTATTCCAACTATTGTTCTTCTATCTTTCTTGATGGTAAGTACCATCCCGTTTGATAAAATCCCCCGGTTTGATCGCGGTTCAATTAAAAAATACAAAAGCAGACTTATCTTGTTCTTTGTGTATTTGGTTATCATTGCGGTATTTCAGGATATTGGTCTGATGATCGCCTTCTCATTCTTCATCATAAAAGGATTAACCATTGGCCTTTATATTTTTTGGAAGAGCGCCTTCACGGATGAGCCTGAAGATGAACAGTACGATACAATTTAATCAAAGGTGGACACTCATCAATAATCCCATACTTTATCAAATAAATTATGGATGTAAAGTTGATACCTCGTGGGCTCTGCCCCGAGGTAGTTTATTTAGCTGAGCCGGTTTTTTGTTGCTCTAAAAATGATTTTATTTTCTCCGCATTTTCATTGTTAAAAGGGATAATCCGTCCATGAAATTCATTCAAATACATCCAATCATACATATTCTTTTTTCTAAACTGAACCGTTCTATCTCCCGTAAACAGATCATTATACATCGATCGGTTTGGCATTTCTGATATTCGAAAACTCACTATCTCATTAGGGTTGATGGATTCACGATAAATTTCCCGATTTCTTAGTGAATATGATAAATCAACAAGTTCTTTTTTTTCATCATTTGGCTCAATAGTTATGATGATTTGTCCATCATAGATTTTAAACATGCTAAAAAAGCTAAACGCAAACATACCGAAAGCGCCCAATCGCAAATATCCTTCATAAAGAACGTTATCTGAATAGATGTACGCGATAAAAAGCAGAATTGAGAAAATTCCACTAAGAATAGCAGCAAGTGGCCAATGTTCCGAATATTTCTCTTTAATGATTATAGATGAACTCATGATAATATTTTCTTTTCAATCGTGGTACCGGTAGAAGTTTGGTAGTGGCCAAATAAATTCGCTGTAAGACAGGAGTGAACCGGGCAAATCCATACGCTGTTATCAGAATTAATGTGAGGGATTACCTGTTTTGCGCCCTGAATAATTCCGTGTTCCTGGGATAAAGACGTTACGTACGCTCCGGGAATTGGTTTGATAAGATCCTCATCAAAATAGACCGGTTGGCCATAGGTTTGAACCCCATCAACCGTTATACAATCTTTTGATAGGTGAACGGCTCCGCCATGTACAATCAGCTGGTCAGACTTCTCCTTCAATTGAGCAATGGGCACTTTTACAAGCAATCCTATTTCATTAATTGAACAGCTGCCAATATTTGTTTGCATCCAATCAAAGAAAATGAAATTCCCGGGTGAAATTTCATCAACCATTCGAAAATCATCCATCACACAACAGGAGGGAGTGTCCCCGATGCAAAACTTTGCATTTGGATACTTCTCTTTTAATTGAGCGAATAAGCTATAATTTCGTTCAACTTTATCTTTGATCTGTTTCTTGCCTTTTACCTTATAGGTATCTCCATCATGGGAGTAAAACCCATAAAATTGAACGAATTTACTGGATTTGGCTGCGTGAATAATTGTATCTATTTTTGTCAGATCAGCTGTGCCGCTTCGATTATATCCTGCATCGGCTTCAATGAGAATCTTGATGGGTTTTTCGAGATTTTTTTCTACAAATGAAACGGTTTCTACATCAGAAACAAAAAGTCTGATATCACAGCTTTTTTGTAACTCCATCACATCTTCAACCTGACCGGGATAAAAAGGAAAGGCAAGGGTAATATCGTCCCATCCATCTTTAGCAAAATAACGAGCCATTTCCGGTGTTGATACCGTAATTCCTGTTACTCCATGCTCACGAAACCATCGTCCGATTTCCAAAGACTGATGGGTTTTGAAATGGGGACGAAGAACCGTATTTGATTTAGTGGCCTTTTCGACCATATTTTTGATATTTTTACGGCAACGAACTTCATCTACGATAGCTATTGGACGTGCTAAAGGTTTATTACTCATTATTAAATGGATCTAATTTAATTTTTTACTGCTATGGATAGCACACAAAATAGTGAATGCAACCGAGTATAAAAGCTGGTATTTTAACAGGTCTCAAAATTTTATGGTAATCATGGAAAAAACCGAGAAAAAGAAGATTGGCAGGATCGAAAAAATTCATTTTCCTGAATGGTCTATTTCCAATTTAGATGCAAAAGTGGATACAGGCGCATATACCTCAAGTCTGCATTGTCACCATATTAAAGAGTTTACGAAAGGGGATGAAAAATGGATTCAATTTAATGTGCTTGATCCGGATCATCCCGAATACGAAAGTATTTTGTATAAGAGTAAAGTACATGATGTCCGTAAGGTAAAGAGTTCAAATGCCATTACAGAAGAACGATTTGTGATAAAAGAAAAGGTGGTGTTTTCAGGCGAAACAAGATCCATTGAACTCTCTTTGACCGATCGATCCGGGATGAAATATCCTATTCTATTAGGTAGAAAATTTTTAAATAAATATATCATCGATACATCAAGAACATATTTAACTGAATTAAAGTAACTACATGAGCCACAATCCATTAAAAATTGTTATTCTTTCCAGAAATCGTGCGTTGTACTCTACCAGAAGATTGATTGAATCGATAGAGAATAAAGGTCATCATGCGATTGTACTCGATCACCTTAAATGCGATATCGTTATTGAACAGGATAATCCATGTATTTATTATAGGGGAGAAAAAATTAAAGATGTTGATGCAGTGATTCCCAGAATTGGTGCATCCGTTACATTTTATGGTGCCTCTGTTGTACGTCAATTTGAGATGATGAATGTTCCAACGGCGGTTGAGTCTCAGGCGCTTGTTCGGTCGAGAGATAAGTTACGAAGTTTGCAAATAATGGCCCGATCAAATGTGGGACTACCAAAAACCGTATTTACAAATTACTCAAAAGAAGTTAAGAAAATCATCGATAGCGTTGGCGGTGCACCATTGATTGTAAAGCTTTTGGAAGGAACTCAAGGCTATGGTGTTGTACTTGCTCCCACAAAGAAAGCTGCTGAATCCATTATTGAAGCGTTCCACAGTATGAAAGCTCGGGTCATTGTGCAAGAATTTATCGAAGAGGCCAAAGGAGCTGATATCAGGGCATTTGTGATCGGTAATAAAGTTGTTGGGGCAATGAAACGCCAGGGAAAGGAGGGAGAGTTTAGATCGAATTTACATCAGGGCGGAAGTGGAACTCTTATCAAATTGTCGAAAAGGGAAAGAGAAGTGGCTTTAACTGCGGCAAAAGCAATGGGGCTTTCTATTGCCGGGGTGGATTTATTGCAATCGGAGCGAGGCCCTTTGGTTTTAGAGGTGAATTCATCACCGGGACTCGAAGGAATTGAAAAAACTACAAACAAGGATATTGCTTCAGAAGTTATCAGTTATGTAGAAAGACTTGTCGAATCTCACACCAAAAAGAAATCGGGTAATAGGCCCTTTAAAAGTAATGCCTAAAAATATTGTTATTAATGGCGATAAAATTGGTTTAGGTGAAGACCGGCAGATATTCTTAAACATTGCCAGACTTCCAACTTATACAAGTATTGATCTCCCGGTTCGTGTCATTCGGGCAGAAAAAGACGGTCCTGTACTGTTATTATCAGGTGGACTTCACGGAGATGAAATAAATGGTATTGAAATAGTTCGGCGTTTGATTGCAGATGATCATTTAAAGCTTTCTGCCGGAACCATTATCGCTATTCCATTAATGAACATTTATGGTTTTATTCAGAATGTACGAGGGGTCCCGGATGGCAAAGATATCAACAGAAGCTTTCCGGGAAATAAAAGTGGATCATTGGCCACTCTTGTTGCTTATACTTTGATGAATGATATTATTCCACAAATTGATTATGGGGTTGATTTTCATACAGGAGGAGCCAGCAGGGCCAATTATCCACAAATACGTTGTGCATTTGATATCGATAAAAATATGGAGCTTGCGAAGGCTTTTTCAGCACCGGTTACGCTGAACTCAAATCTTATTGAAAAATCGTTTAGAAAGGCTGCCCATAAAAAGGGAAAGCATATTTTGGTGTATGAAACGGGTGAATCGCTCCGTTTAGATGAGAATGGAATTAATGAGGGGATTATGGGCACAAAAAGGTTGATGCACTATCTGGGTATGAGACGGAAACCTTTAGAAGATGCTCATGCAAAGATCCATATTTATAAAAATTCTAAATGGGTTAGGGCCAAGTATGCCGGAATTTTTAACTCCACGATTGAATTAGGGGAACCCATTAAAAAACGGCAGCTTTTAGGTAAAATTACCGATCCGTTTGGGAATGAAAGTTACCGGGTAATAAGTCGCCACGAAGGACAGATTATCGGTTTAAATAATAGCCCTGTGGTACATAAAGGAGATGCAATTTTACATATAGCAACAAATTAATTTTATAATGGAAACAGATTTAATATTTCATATTGTATCAAGAAGAAAATGGACGGAATTAAACAAAGGTGGGTTCTTTAAACCTGAAGAATTTGATAAAAGCGTTGGAATTGAGTGTGTTTCATCTTCATATCTACAAGATCATCTCAACAAAGAACATTTTGGAAGAAAAAACCTGTTTATACTTGTTATCGATAAGGGAAGGTTAACTTCTAAGATGACGAAAGAAAAAGATGGGGATATTATAAAAATACTTGACCCAATAAATTTGGACGCAATACTTGATAAAATAAGAATAGACTGTAATGAAGAGAAGAAATTTGATCTAACAGTGAAGTCTTACGTTTAATTCGATATTTCAAGTGAGTTAAAGGAAGACTGTAGTTGTTCAAAGGAGATAGGTTTAACCAAATATTCGTGATAGCCAAACTCTTTTGCCCGGTTTCTGTTTTTAGAGTCTGAATTACCGGTCACATAAATAATTGCAGGTGAATAAACCTGTTTAATATTTTGGGTTACAGTAATTCCATCTATATCATCTTTTAAAGAAATATCCATCATAATCAGGTCGGGCCGGAGCTCTTTAATTTTTTGGATAGAGTCTGATCCTGTAGTTGCGCTTCCAATTACATTATAATTCATCTTTTCAATCATCCTTGACAGGATTAAAGATAGTACACGATCATCCTCAACAATAAATACAGTCATCTTGAATAAATTAGGTTTCTTGAAATGAAGCTTATATTAGTTTCAATTGCAAGTTTATACGTATAATATATATTATGTAAAGTTATAGTAATTAATATTAATGTTGATTAGAAAAATACAACTTTAAGACAATCAATCTCCCCTATGAACAAAGTTCTGATTGAATCTTTTTAAAGTGGAGTGTATGATCGGCATCATCCAAAATCTGACTATACGTAATTTCTTGTTGATCATTAATGAAGGCAGCTCTTTTAGAAACTCCTCTCATCCCCTTGTAAATGAAATTTACGTTGTAAGCGCCTATAACTTTTCTGTTAAGGTCACTTAAGAGCAAAAAATAAGATTGTTCGCCTTTTAAACTTTTTTAGTGTAAAGCAGCTATCGACACTTATTATTTGCCTTAAATGTTTTATACAAATTCATGTTATCACGTATACTGCACACTTCATTTGTGCAAGTTTCTGAAAAGGCTTAAACGACAAGCTGAAAGTTTGACATAACCCAGCCTATGGCAACGCCATAGGTAACAAGGTGACGGAACACACCGCAGGCTGAAAGCCTGAAATAGTGCAAATTAATATCTCAGGGACGATCTGTTTTGAGGCCTTCAGCCTCCCCATCCCGGACATTATCTTACCCAGAGCGCTGCTCTGGGCTGAGTTATCTCAGGCTTTCAGCCTTCCTTACTCGTCTCTGCTCACTGTGCTCACTGACGATATAAGATTCCGCCCGACTCCCTCAGAAAGGGGCTTATAAACGACATTATTAATCGAACTTAAGCAAAAATTAGGAGTGTTATCTCCTACTTTAACGTGAGGTATTATTGATCAAAACAGGAAGACTCATAGCTCCTGTAATTATTCCGGTGGATAAAAGAAGGTGGATTAGAGTATTTGCCCAATTGTAATCGTTAAATACCCAGTAGAAAATCAGTGAAAAGAGAAAGAAGATTACACTTAAAAATATGAGCCATTTATTTTCCAATTCTTTTTGATGTACTAAAACTATCACCAGATATACTATATAAGCCGATGACTGAAGAATCATCATAATGAGATCAGATAAAGACTGATTATCAATATAGAAAAGATAAAATGGTAAGATTAAAATGGGGACATACGAATAAAATATTGGGTATCGTATATGCTGAGGCTGAAATAACCTTACACCGACCATGAGCGTAATTAAGGAGAGCAACATGGTTATTAAAAAAACAATTTCTATTGTGTACTCTAAAATATCTGTATCTAAAAGATCAAATATGTGCCCTATCACCAAACTTAAAAGCGTAAGATTAATTAACAGATAAAATAAAGGTGAGTGATCGAGACGTCTATATATATAAGCTGCAGCAAGAATACAGGAAAGGATTAAAAAAATCTGACTCCACAAAATTAATCACCGGTTTCATTTCTTTCGCTAATTTTAGCATTAACTAATCGATTCTGCTGCTTATTATTTTGATAGATCAAGACAAGATCAGCGATTTCTTTTAGTTGTTCTCTTTCATCTTTTATGAGTTGATTGATGAACAAATAGAGTGAAATCATTTTATCACTATCAACTTTAATCTCTCTCTCCCAATCGATTAGAGGTATTTTTTTGATCACATTTAAAAGACCGGCCCGGTGTTTTATGAGCTTGTTTAGAACTTTATGAATATCCTCTTCGTCGGAGGGTTCATACGTGTCTTTATAATGATCAAATTTTCGAAGATCAACCGTCCGGGTACTTGAAAATGATTTTTCAACAATGGGACGATAATAATCAATCTGGGCGTAATCGATAAGCATCAGTTTTTGAAGGATAGACATCCCCTCTTCCGGAACCTGAGAAAACGGAACAGCGTCTATGATATACTTTAACGCTTCTGCTTCGTCCTGGAGATAAGCAGCATCATCCAACAGTTCATCAATTTGCTGCTGTGTAACTTCTTCATTTGTCATGATAGAAAGGGTTTAAACAGACCAATGTGAAGAAGCTTTGGTAGCGTCATTCTTCTTTTGTTGCTCCAGCATATCAACCAATGATAAACCTGAATTCCAGTCTGTATCGCGATCTCGTACAGAATGAATATTATTTTCTTCCTGGAAATTCCAAAATTGACCGAATTGGCGATTTTTGTATTCACGAAGAAAATCGAGTCTTTCTTTTAAATCCTCTTTAGGAACCAAAAGACGTTCTTTATCATAAATGGCTTCTTCGCGGGATTCAAAAACGATATCATAATCTTTACTCATCACAATGGCTTCTTCGGGGCAAACCTCTTCGCAGTAACCGCAATAAATACATCGAAGCATATTGATCTCAAAGAAATCGGGATATCTCTCCTTTGGATCTTCCTCATCTTCGTTCGCCTGCATACTGATTGCCAATGGCGGACAAGCCCTGGCGCACAATCCACAAGCCACACAACGTTCTTTACCATTATCTTCAACCAATACCGGTCTTCCACGGAAAATAGAGGGTGGAGTCCATTTTTCTTCGGGATAATTCATGGTAAAAGTCGGAGCAAACATTTGCTTAAACGAGTACCACAATCCTTTAAATATTTCAGGAAGATAAAGATTTTCTAAAAACGAAAGCTTTCGTTCTCTTTTAAAATCTTCACTTATTGAATTAGAAATCGGCTTTTCGAGATTCATCAGTTACGTACTACTAATTTTTATTGTTGAAGGAATCGTTGCTAAAGAAAATAACCTTTTCGAAACATCCGTTCAAAGTTTATTCCAAAATTAGAAAATCTATTTTTGGCGGAATACCATAGTTATTGGAACACCTCTAAAACTAAATTCCTCACGGATTTTATTCTCTATAAATCTTCTATAATTGGGAGGTAACTCCTGAGGATTATTCATAAAAAATTTAAAAACCGGAGGATTACTCTTTACCTGTAATGCATATTGAATTTTTAAAGCACGTCCCCTTTTCATCGGTAAAGGACGCTGTTTTAATATCTTTCCAACAAAATCATTCATATCAGGAGTTGAAATTTCTTTATTTCGTTCCTCTATTACTTTTGCAGCTTCATCTATTACCCTTTCAATTCGCGTACTATTTAAAGCAGAAATAGAAATGATTGGAATATAAGTGAGGGTTTTTACCCGATCATATATGTAGGTCTCAAATTCTTTTAGGAGATTTGTGTCTTTATCAGGAACTAAATCCCATTTGTTGAGAGCAATTACAATTCCTTTATTAAATTTTTCGGCTTCCCGTAAAATACGTTTATCCTGCTCGTCAAATCCTTGCATAGCATCCAAAATTAAGACCACAACATCAGCTTCTTTAATGGATCGATCCGTTCTTACATTACTAAAGAACTCAATGTTCTCTTTAACTTTTGCACGTTTTCTTAATCCCGCCGTATCAACAATGATGTAATCTTTTCCTTTATACTCTAAATGACTGTTGATTGAATCCCTCGTTGTTCCGGGAATGTCTGTTACAATACATCGTTCATTCTTAAGCAAAGCATTCATCAAAGAGCTTTTGCCAACATTCGGACGCCCTACAAACGCAATTTTCGGAACCTTATCTTCTTCTTTCTCCTCTTCCATTTCAGGAAAAAGTTCCACTACCCTATCCAGTAAATCACCTGTTCCTGTTCCGCTGATGGCAGATACTGCGAATAATTCCTCCAAACCAAGTTCGTAAAATTCTACGGCTTCCATTACACGCTGCTCGTTATCGCTTTTGTTTACCACAAGCAAAACGGGCTTTTCCTGCTGTCGCAAAATATGAGCAATAGATTTATCAAGAGTATTAATTCCACTCTCAGCATCAACGGCAAAAAGAATAACATCAGATTCTGCTATGGCAATATGAACCTGCTCGCGAATTCCCTGTACAATTACATTGGTTTCATCAGGAAGATATCCACCGGTATCAATAACGGTAAAATCCTGACCATTCCAGTAACTATCGCCGTAATGCCGATCACGTGTTACTCCATATTCATCGTGAACGATGGCTTTTCTTCTGCCTACAAGGCGATTAAACAGTGTTGATTTTCCAACGTTCGGTCGGCCTACAATTGAAACCGTGGGTAACATGTTATTCTTTTTTTTGTTAGATTTTTACGTTAACAAAGGTAACGATTTTATATCAAGAATATGCTTGAAACTCTATATAATTATTTCGGATTTGTAGGTGCACTTCTCGTGTCACTTTCCGTTTTTTTCTTCTTTATTTTTTGGATTGCGGGCGTTGCCGGAATTTGTGATCATGCCGAAAAGGATACTCCAAATAAGTATCTACTGTTCTTTGCAATTGTAATTCCAATTTATCCAGTCGCGTGGATCATTATAGATATGATTCAACAAAAAAGAGAGTTACGACGGCTCTAACGCCCGCCAATTAATTCGTCTCTACTGATGGTAGTTTACCCTGTTGTTGTTCTTCAACAAGAATCCAGGGCTCCAGTAACCTTTCCGGAACCGAATCAATAAACCGGCTTGGGTTCGAAAAATAATCCCCATAAAAGCTTTGAAACAATGCCGGGTAGGTTAAGAAAAGCTGATTCTTCGCTCTTGTTACGGCAACATACATCAATCGTATTTCCTCATCAAGCTGTTCCGGTTCTTCAATAGAATAGCTTGAGGGCAATATTCCATCAAGACACTGTATGATGAAGACCGTTCCCCATTCCAGTCCTTTAGCCGAGTGAATGGTGCTTAAAACTAATGGACTCTCTTCTTTTTCTGATGATTCCGTTTCTAAGGCCGTTGCTTCAATAGGGTCCAACGCTATCTCTTCAATCATCTGTTCAAGCGAACTGTACGTTCCAGAAATATCCACAAATGTCTCCAGATCTTTCATTCGTTTGGGGTGATCATCAAACCGTTTTTTACAAAATATAGCATAGTAATCAACCACTGCACGAAGCTGTTCAGATACCGATCCATCCAGCGATTTTAGCTGTTCAAAGAGTTCACTTAACGCTTTTAACTGTGATAAATACCGATCACTAATATCCGGTGACTGATCGGGTTGTAGCGGGTTTTCACTGGTCTGAGCATATTCAAAAAGTTGTTGCGCAGTTTTAGGGCCAATTCCATCAATCAGCATCAACACACGGTTCCACGAAATGGTATCCATGGGATTTACAACTATCCTCAGATGTGACAGCACGTCTTTTATATGAGCGGCTTCCGTGAATTTTTGTCCACCATATTTTACGTATGGGATATCTTTTTTATTTAGCTCCACTTCCAGATCAAACGAATCCCGGCCATTTCTGAACAGCACCGCCATGTTCGAAAGTTCATCACCCTGCTCCCTAAGATTCAAGATCATTTGAGATAAAAACCGGCTTTGATCATTCATATTTGCTGCTTTTACCAAACCCGGCAGATCTCCCTCAGGATTATTGGTAAACAGTTTTTTATCAAATTTGTGAGTAGCTTGTTCAAGAATTTGATTCGCTAAATCAAGAATTCGCTGAGTAGACCGATAATTCTCTTCAAGCTTAATGATTATAGTTCCTGAAAATTGATTGGGAAATTGCATCATATTTTTATGATCGGCTCCCCGAAACGAATAAATACTTTGGGCATCATCACCTACAGCCATCACGTTGTTATGTACAGAACTGAAGAGACGGGTCAACTCAGATTGCAGGGCATTTGTGTCCTGATATTCATCAACCATTACATGATGTAACTCTGATGAGATGTTCATTCTTACTGATTTATTATTTTTCAGTAAATCTCTTGTTTTGACTAACAAATCATCAAAGTCCATCACAAAATTCTTCTCCTTATACCGTTGATAATTCAGGAAAAGAGATTCAATGGTTTCGGTATGCTTTTTAAACTGGGGATACTCTTCCTCTATTAGCCCCTCAATATTAATTTGCTTGTTGATTGAGCTGCTGAAAATAGAATAGAGAGTGGATTTTTTGGGAAAGCGTGATTTTAAGTTTTCTGCATCTAACTGGCCTCGAAGTAAATGAATCGTGTCCATTGCATCGGATGCATCAATGATGGTAAAATTTTCGGGATAACCGATATGCTCTGCATGTTGATGAAGCAACTTACTACAAAAATGATGGAAAGTCCCTCCTTTTACACGTCTGCAGCGATCATCTAAAATCTGACTGGCCCTGCGTAGCATTTCTGATGCAGATCTTCTTGTGAATGTGAGCAACAGAATATTAGAAGCATTCACACCACTTTCTATGAGTCTCGCGAGTCGGAAAATAAGTGTTCTTGTTTTGCCCGTTCCGGCTCCGGCAATTAACAACGCAGGTCCCTGCTGATGCATCACAGCATCATACTGAGCATTGTTTAACAGCTCTTTATAATCTATGCTATAATCTTCCGGCTTTAGCTGATCATCTTTTTGGAGAGTAAATTTTTTCATACATCAAACTATCAAAAATTGATGATATGTAAAATATATGTGGGAAAAAGAATTGATCGCCTATTTACCGGGTTTAACAACCAGATTTATAATTCTGTTTGGCACAAATATTTCCTTAATAATGGTCGATTCATCAAGGTATTTTTGGATGTTTTCTTGCTCTTTTGCTTTACCCAAAACGAACTGCTTATCGCTTGCCTTGTCTGCATCTATCTGGATTTGAGCTCTTACTTTTCCGTTTATTTGAACCGGATACATCACACTTTGCACTTTTAGATATTCTTCATTCACTTTTGGCCAATCGGTGTATGCGATGGTTCCTTTTTCACCAAGAATTTCCCACAGCTCTTCTGCGATATGTGGAGCAAATGGTGAGAGTAAAACCGTAAACGATTTTGCAATACTTTCAGGCAATTTATCCCACTGAATTGCTTCATTTACAAAAATCATCAAAGCAGATATAGCCGTATTAAACCGCATATTATCGATATCATCGGTTACTTTCTTGATCGCTTCGTGAAGGACTCTGTTTTGTTCATCAGATGGATCAGAATCAGAAAGTTTGCTTTCATGCTGATCATCACCGGCAATGATTCTCCACGCACGGTTTAAAAACCGATTTACGCCTTCAACCCCTTTTGTACTCCACGGTTTCACCTGCTCAAGCGGTCCCATGAACATTTCATATAAGCGAAGGGAATCCGCACCAAACTGATCCACGATGTCATCAGGGTTAACAACATTCCCCCTGGATTTCGACATTTTATGAGCCCGGGAATCAACCTGAAATTCAGTTTCTTTGATGTAGAATTTCTCACCACGTTTTTCGACGTCCGTATCGCTCACTTTTACAAATTCCACTTCCGAGTCATCTTCCACCTTTTCAGCCGAAATATGTTTCCCATTCTTTTTGTAGGCCGTATATTCCATTTCACCCAAAATCATCCCCTGATGAACCAGCTTCTGAAAGGGTTCTTTGGTTGATACGATTCCGCAATCAAACAAAACTCTGTGCCAGAATCTTGCATAGAGTAAGTGTAAAACAGAGTGTTCTGAGCCGCCCACGTACATATCCACAGGCATCCAATATTTTTCCTCATCAGATTCTACCGGTCCGCCATCAAATTCAGGACTTATATACCGTAAATAATACCAGCACGATCCCGCCCATTGAGGCATTGTATTGGTCTCGCGCAGGGCATCTTTTCCGGTTTCAGGATCTTTAGTGTGCAGCCAGTCTTTTGCTTTTGCAAGCGGTGGCTCTCCGGTTTTTGTTGGATGATAATCATCCAGTTCAGGAAGGGTTACCGGTAATTCACTTTCAGGCAGCGGTTGAGGTTTGCCATCAACATGGATGATTGGAAACGGTTCTCCCCAATATCGCTGACGGGAAAACAACCAATCCCTTAATTTAAAATTGATACTCTTTTTCCCAACGCCATTTTCCTCGAGCCATTCGATGATTACCCGCTTAGCTTCTACAATGTCCATTCCATTAAGGAAATCACTGTTGATTGCCTTTCCATCTCCCACATACGCTTTTCCTTCAAAATCTTCGGGTGACTCTACCGTTCTTATGATGGGAAGATCAAATTTCTCAGCAAATTCCCAGTCACGTTCATCTTGCCCGGGAACAGCCATAATCGCACCTGTTCCGTAATGCGCTAAAACATAATCTGCGATCCAAATAGGAATCTCTTTTCCGTTTGCAGGATTGATTGCATACGCACCTGTAAACACACCGGATTTTTCTTTTGATACTTCTTGTCTTTCAAGATCAGATTTTGCTTCTGCCTGACGCTTATAGGCTTCAACACCTTCTTTATAATCTTCTGATGTAATCTTGTCAACTAAATGGTGTTCAGGAGCTAAAACCATATACGTTGCTCCAAATATTGTATCGGGACGAGTTGTAAATACGTTTAATTGTTCATCAAATTTATGAACCGGAAATTCAATTTCTGCACCGATGGAACGTCCAATCCAATTTCGCTGCATCTCCTTTGTTGATTCCGGCCAGTCTAAATCATCAAGCCCTTCAAGCAACTGCTCAGCATACTCCGTTATTTTTAAAACCCACTGACGCATTGGTTTTCTTATAACGGGAAAACCACCCACTTCACTTTTCCCATCAATAACTTCTTCGTTGGCCAAAACGGTGCCAAGCTCGGGACACCAGTTTACAGGTGCCTCATCTTCGTAGGCCAGTCCTTTATTATAAAGCTTGAGGAAAATCCACTGTGTCCATTTATAATAATCGGGATCGGTTGTATTCACCTCTCTGTCCCAATCATAAGAAAACCCGAGTCTTTGAAGCTGATTACGAAAATGGTTGATATTTTTTTCGGTCGTTACTCTTGGATGAGTTCCTGTTTTAACGGCATACTGTTCAGCCGGCAAACCAAAGGCATCCCAACCGATGGGATGAAGTACGTTAAAGCCTTTCATTCGCTTATATCTGGCTAAAATGTCCGTAGCTGTATACCCTTCTGGATGTCCAACGTGTAACCCCGAACCACTCGGATAGGGAAACATATCGAGGATATAATACTTGGGCTTCTCTTTGTCAGTACCGGTTTTGAAGGTCTTGTTATTCAACCAGTATTTTTGCCACTTCGACTCAATTACAGATGGATCGTATGAACTCATGCAGTGCTTAAACTTTATTTTAATCTCGTTTTGCTTACAGCTTGCAAAGATACATAAAATATACCTCTCAAAAAGGGAGATAGAACGGTTTTCAGCTCGTCTATTTTAAGTATCGTTTTAGAATGGGTTTGTAGCTGTCTATTCTGCGGTCTCTAAAGAATGGCCAGGTTTGACGCTGTTTTTCGATGATTGAAAAATCCACATCAGCGAATAAAATTTCTTCCTTTGTGCCGGCTTCTGCTAACATTTCTCCAAAGGGTCCGGCTACAAAAGAACCTCCCCAAAAGGTTGTTCCGTTTTCAGTCCCCACCCTGTTTATACTCGCAACAAAACATCCATTCGCAATAGCATGACTACGCTGCATGGTTTTCCAAGCGTCATGAAAAGACTTCTTATCATCTTCATTTTCATCAGCTAAAACTCCAATGGCAGTGGGATAAACCAAAATATCAGCGCCCATTATAGCGGTAATACGTGCAGCCTCAGGAAACCATTGGTCCCAGCAAATCAGCGTTCCAATTTTGCCGTACGCTGTATCATAAACCTGATAACCACCATCTCCCGGAGTGAAGTAATATTTTTCATGGAATCCGGGATCGTCAGGAATGTGCATTTTCCGATAGGTTCCCAAATGACTTCCGTCTGCATCAATTACTGCCATCGAATTGTAGTAAACACCTGCGGCTCCTTTTTCAAAAAAGGGAAGTAGTATAACCACTTTATACTTTTTAGCAGTTAATTGAAATCGCTTGATCAAGATATTAGGTACTTCTAAAGCAAGCTTAAAGTGATCAGAATTTATTTCAGTACAAAAATAAGTGGTTGTACAAAGTTCCTGCAGACAAATAATCTGTCCACCTTCTTCGGCGGCTTTAATTACAAGTTCTTCCTGTCTCTGGATATTGACCTCAACGTTACCGGATGCTTCTGTTTGTATTAATGATATCTTGATTTTTTTCATCAAATGGTTTCTGCTATGGGGGATTATAAATTCTTCATTGTTTTATAGAATAGTGATAATAGTTGGAATTCAACAAGCCACAATTTTTTAAGGCTGATTTACTATTGGATTTATTTTGAACGTAGTAGTAGTTGAATAACCATATCTTTAATATTCTTGCTTTTTTACTTCAAAAAAGAATGAATTAACGGTATATTTGGAAGGATAAAAAAAGATCAATAATACGACGAAATTAAAAATGTAAGGATATGACTTGTAAGGACAATTTATTTTGATATTAATTCAGAAAAGCGCTTACACGTCGAACACAATTCAAGAACACAAAACTGAAAAAAGAGTATTTCAACAGTAATTATTTATGAAAACTGACTACAAGAATCAGCCAAAAAGTAACATCGATCTAACTTATCTTGGATTGAAAAACGACTCAAATATATACTGGAATTTAACACCCCCCGAGTTATACGAACTAATTTTAAAAAATGGTGAAGGCGACCTGACCGATAAAATGGCCATTCGGATTTTAACCGGAAAATATACCGGCCGGTCTCCCAAAGATAAATTTATCGTAGATGAGAATTCCGTATCCGAAAGCATTGACTGGGGGGATGTTAATCAGCCCGTATCAGAAGAGGTTTTTGATAATCTTCACAAAAAAGTAGTTGATTATTTAGAAGATAAAGACATCTTTGTGAAAGATATGTATGCGGGAGCAGATCCGGATTATCAGCTGAATGTTCGCGTGGTTAGTGAAGCGGCTTACCACGCCTTATTTGCACACAACATGTTCATACGTCCAACAGATGACCAGTTGAAAACTCACGAACCTGAATTTACCGTTCTTGCTGCACCAAAACTTCAGGCAGATCCGGAGATCGATGGAACTCAATCAAATACGTTTATTCTGTGCAACTTTGAGAAAAAATTGATCCTTATTGGTGGAACTCTCTATTCAGGTGAAGTGAAAAAAGGAATTTTTTCTGTTCTTAATTATCTGCTTCCCCAAAAAGATGTAATGGCTATGCACTGTTCAGCCAACATGGATAAAGAAGGAAAAACGGCTGTCTTTTTTGGATTATCAGGAACCGGTAAAACAACGCTTTCTGCCGATGCCGATAAAATTCTTATTGGTGATGATGAACACGGATGGAGTGATAATGGTGTATTTAATTTTGAGGGCGGATGTTATGCTAAAACCATTAATCTTTCAGCAGAAAATGAACCTGAAATTTATGCAACCACGCAAATGCCGGGAACTATTCTTGAAAATGTAGTTCTGAACAGTAAACGTGAACCGGATTTTACGGATGACAGCCTGACTCAAAATACGCGCTGCTCCTACCCTATTGATTTTATTCCGAATGCGAGCGAAACAGGTCGTGGTGGACACCCAGAAAATATTATTTTTTTAACCGCCGATGCTTTTGGAATACTCCCTCCCATCTCAAAATTAACCCCTGAACAAGCGATGTATCACTTTATTAGTGGGTACACAGCAAAGGTTGCGGGAACAGAACGAGGAGTTACAGAACCACAAGCGACTTTTTCAGCATGTTTTGGTTCCCCATTTATGCCATTACACCCAACGGTTTATGCTGAATTACTGGCTGATAAAATCCGCAAGCATGATTCACATGTATGGCTGGTAAACACCGGCTGGACAGGCGGAGAATACGGCGTTGGAAATCGAATGAAATTATCACACACACGCCAAATGTTAAAAGAAGCTATTGCAGGAAATTTAAATGGAGGTGAATTTGAAGAAGAAGATGTATTTGGGCTAAGTATTCCTAAAGCAGTTAAAGGAATTCCTTCAGACATATTACGTCCCCGAAATACCTGGAAAGATAAAGACGCATACGACAGCAAAGCGAAAAAATTAGCAAGTATGTTTGATGAGAACTTTAAAAAGTTCAAAGCAAAAGCTGACGGAGCTATCGTAAATTCAGGACCAATTATTTAAACTCCATTTGTGATTGGAAAAGCCTGCCAGAGATTTTTGGCGGGCTTTTTTTCTTTCAGCTGTAGTTCTCCGTACATTCTAAGACAGAATTTTTTTGATAAACAAAGAAGAAAACTGATTTGTATCCAGATTTTATAAATACCACACCTATCGATTTAGTTGGAGTTGAGGAACGAGTTTCCCGGTTAAATAAAAGAAGTATAAAGAAAGACTCGAAACTTCAGGGTCTTAAATTGGCGCTGAGCATGATTGATCACACCACACTGGAAGGAAAAGATTCAGAGGGGAAAGTACGTCAGCTGTGCCAGAAAGCTAAAATGCCATACGCTCCCCTGCCCGATCTGCCAACGGTGGCTGCTGTTTGTGTATATCCAAATATGGTGGCAACGGCTAAACAAGCCTTGCAAGGATCTTCAATACATGTAGCAAGTGTTGCCACGGCTTTTCCCAGCGGAATGGCTCAGCTCCAGATTAAACTGGACGACACAAAGTTTGCTATCGATCAGGGAGCCGATGAAGTGGATATGGTTATTTCAAGAGGTGAGTTTTTGAAGGGCAACTACAGCTTTATTTTTGATGAAATCGCGGCAATTAAAGAAGTCTGCGGAGATATTCACCTGAAAGTTATTTTGGAAACAGGAGAACTCGAAACGCTCACGAATGTTCGCAAAGCCAGTGAAATTGCGATGCATGCCGGAGCTGATTTTATCAAAACATCAACCGGGAAAGTGAGTCCGGCCGCCACACAACCAGTAACGTTGGTGATGCTCGAGGCGATCAGGGATTATTATCGCGAAACCGGACGAATGGTTGGAATGAAACCCGCAGGTGGAATTCGTAAGGCAAAAGAAGCACTTCAGTATTTAGTATTGGTAAAAGAAACGCTTGGAGCACCATGGCTATCGAAAGATTGGTTCCGGTTTGGTGCCAGCTCGTTGACCAATGATTTATTAATGCAAATCGTCAAACAAGAAACGGGTGTGTATCAAAGCAACATCTATTTTTCAAACGATTAAGAAATTGCGACTACACTAAGACAACATAATTATGTCAGACCAAACAACATCTTCCAAAACAGTTTCAGATCAAACAAACGGGGCGTCGAAACCGACTTCACCAAATTCTGATCTAAAGCTCGACTTCTCTTCTTTTTGGAATTATAGCTCTGCACCGGAAAGCAGTGAGAATATAGACATCAAGAAAAAATACGGGCACTTTATAAATGGAAAGTTTGTAGAACCTGCGAAAGGAAGAACTATAAAATCTATCAATCCCGCAACGGAGGAAGTGTTAACTGAATTTGCAGAAGGAACCGTGGAGGACGTGGATGCAGCCGTTTCTGCCGCCAGAAAAGTATATGAAACTGTCTGGAGTAAATTAGATCCTCGCGAACGCGGTAAATATATCTACCGAATCGCCAGAATGATTCAGGAGCGATCGCGCGAGTTGGCAATTGTTGAATCGATGGATGGCGGAAAACCCATTCGGGAATCCAGAGACGTGGATGTGCCTATTGCTGCCGCACACTTCTTTTACTATGCAGGATGGGCTGATAAACTGGATTACGCATTTCCGGGACGTAAAGCAGAACCGGTTGGGGTTTGTGGACAAATCATCCCGTGGAATTTTCCATTGTTGATGCTTGCATGGAAAATTGCCCCTGCCCTTGCTACAGGAAATACAGTGGTTTTAAAACCGGCTGAAACGACACCACTGACGGCACTTATTTTTGCAGAAATTTGTCAGGATGCGGGTTTGCCCGATGGAGTTGTGAATATTGTGACCGGAGCGGGACAAACGGGCTCAGCAATTGTAAATCACAAAGATGTTGATAAAATTGCGTTTACAGGATCAACAAAAGTTGGCAAGATCATTCAAAAATCACTTGCCGGAACGGACAAGAAATTTACACTTGAATTAGGCGGTAAAGGAGCAAATATTATTTTTGAAGATGCATCCATAGATCAAGCTGTAGAAGGAGTTGTAAATGCCATCTTCTTTAATCAGGGACATGTCTGCTGTGCAGGTTCGCGCTTGCTGGTTCAGGAAGGAATTTCTGAAGCGTTCATTCAAAAATTAAAAGGCAGAATGGAAACGCTAATTGTTGGTGATCCTCTGGATAAGAACACAGATATTGGCGCCATTAACTCCAAAACTCAGTACGAAAGAATAAACGAGTATCTTGAAATTGGAGCGAATGAAGGAGCAACAATGTATCAAAGTTCTTGTGATTTGCCTGAAAATGGATATTACTGTAAGCCGACTATTTTTACGGATATCTCTCAAAGTAACCGAATAGTACAGGAAGAGATTTTTGGTCCTGTTTTGACCATTCAAACATTCCGTACGCCTGATGAAGCTATTGATAAAGCGAATAATACCCCTTACGGTTTATCAAGTGGAATATGGACAGATAAAGGTTCAAAAATCTTTAAGGTTGGCCAGAATATGAGATCTGGTGTGGTTTGGTCGAACACGTTTAACAAGTTCGATCCCACCTCACCTTTCGGCGGATACAAAGAGAGTGGCGTAGGTCGTGAAGGTGGTTTGCACGGTCTTTATCCTTATACAAAATTGGTGAAAAATTAAAATTATGAGTAAACGATTAGACGTATTAAAAACCTACAAAACGTATGTTGGTGGGAAGTTTCCAAGAAGTGAATCAGATCATACCTACCCTGTTTATAACACAAAGGAAGAAAAAATTGCCAATGCCTGCAGATGTACCCGAAAAGATGTGCGTGATGCCGTTGTTGTGGCGCGTTCAGCTTTTAACGGCTGGTCTTCCCGATCCGCTTACAATCGAGGACAGATTCTTTACCGGATCGCAGAAATGCTGGAAGGACGGAAAGATCAGTTTGTACAAGAGCTTGAGCTGGCAGGACTGAAAAGCAAAGATGCTCTTGCAGAAGTTGAGTTATCCATTGATAGATTGATTTATTACGCCGGATGGACAGATAAATTAAGCCAGGTTTTTGGCACGGTGAATCCGGTTGCAAGTCAACATTTCAATTTTAGCATGCCCGACCCAACCGGAATTGTAGGAATTACGGCTCCCGAAGAAAGTCCCCTTCTTGGACTGGTTTCTGTAATGGCTCCTGTTATTGCAGGTGGTAATGTTTGTGTAATTCTTTCCTCGACTACAAAACCGTTATCAGCCGTGAGCTTTGGTGAGGTTTTGCATGCATCGGATGTTCCTGCAGGCGTTGTAAATATTCTTACAGGACATCAACATGAGATGATTGATCATTTATCGAGCCATATGGATGTAAATGGGATATTGAATACAAACAACAGTTCAGAAATCAGGAAACAAATTGATGAGAATAGTGCTCTCAATGTGAAACGCTCAACCCATATCATCAGCGATGACTGGAGTAATGACGAGCATGAAAATCCATATTACATTCTTAACTTTCAGGAAACCAAAACAACCTGGCATCCTGTAGGAGTTTAAATTTTATGAACCGAATAGCTCTACTATTTTTCTTTTTATTTTTAATAAGCTGTTCTTCATCAGAACCTACTGTTGAGCAACCAGATGATGACGAGGAAAGAACCGAATCTCTTATAGATATTCCTGATGAAGTTGTTGACGATTATTTGTCTGAAAATCTTAACGAGGAAGAACTCTTGCTGGTTCAAACGAGAAGTTATATTGAGAATCAGTTTACAAACCAAGAGCAGCCGATTCCCGATATCTTTTTACGGGAAGTAGTAACAGAAGAGAGGGAAATTGATCCGTACGCCGGTTTTAGAGTTCAACTACTTTCAACAAGAGATGTGACAGAAGCAGATACAGTTCGCAACAGTTTTGTGGCGTGGGCTGATACGATGATTACCGGCTATGAAGTGGATGCATATGTACTGTTTCGTCCACCTAATTACCGCGTACGCGCAGGGGATTTCAGGGACCGGGATCAGGCAATCAAACTGTCGAATATGTTAAAAGCCAAATACCCGGATGCATGGGTTGTTCATGATCGTATAGAACCCGATAACGTACCCGCGGATACCGTAGAATTTGGCTTCACTGATTTTTCTCTGCCTACGTTAGACGTTGAATCGGAATAACATCACATCGCCATCTTTAACGGTGTATTCCTTTCCTTCCTGACGCATTTTTCCGGCTTCCTTAGCAGCTTTTTCTGAGCCTAAGGATTTGTAATCTTCGAAGGCAATCGTTTCGGCACGAATAAATCCTTTTTCAAAATCAGTGTGAATTACAGCTGCGGCCTGTGGGGCTTTTGTCCCTTTTTTGATGGTCCAAGCACGTACTTCTTTGGGTCCGGCGGTGAAATAGGTAATCAATCCTAAGTTGCTGTATGCGGCTTGAATGAGTCGATCTAAACCGGCACTTTCGAGCCCAAGTTCTTCCATGAACATTTCCTTTTCATCATCATCGAGTTCAGCAATTTCCGCTTCAATTTTAGCGCAAAAGGAAACCACTTCATCATTGTATTCTGCCGCAATTTCTTTTACTGTTTTTACGAAATCATTTTCATCATTGATTTCATCTTCAGGGACATTACAAGCATAAAGAACCGGTTTATCAGACAATAGAAATAAGTCTTTGTAAGCGTCTTTGTCTTCAGGATCAATCTCAAAATTTCGGGCAGTATTTCCTGATTCGAGATGATCTTTAAGCTTTTTCACAATCTCAAGTTCGGCAACTTTTTCTTTATCACCTCCCTTTGATTGTTTTTTTAACGTTTCAACACGTTTTTCGACGGATTCAAGATCCTTGAGGATCAGTTCATCTTCGATAATTCGAATGTCACGCTCCGGATCAACATTTCCTTCCACGTGAATAATATCATCATCATCGAAACAACGAACCACGTGCACAATCAAATCTACTTCTCGAATGTGAGATAAGAATGCATTTCCCTTTCCTTTTCCTTCTGATGCTCCTTTCACAAGGCCCGCAATATCTACAAACTCGATAGTTGCAGGCATGGTTTGTTTTGGGCCCACGAGGCTAGTCAGTGTATTCAAACGTACATCCGGTACGGTGACCAATCCCACATTTGGGTCGATCGTGCAAAAAGGAAAATTGGCTGATTCTGCACCGGCGTTACTTAAAGCATTAAATAAAGTTGATTTACCAACATTTGGCAAACCGACAATTCCACATTTTAAATTCATAAAGCTATTATTTTTAGTCCAACGATATTTGTTGAATAAATTTAGTTTCTGGTAAAACAACGGCTGTTAATTTACCGAGCCCAGTTTTGTTATAGACACAGCCGGTATCTATTCCAATCATATTCTGTTTTCGAATGGGGTGAGCGCGCGGGGTATGACCAAATACGACTGTTTTTTCCCATGGGGTTTCAAAAGCATTAAGATGTTCTCTCCCCCAATAAAAGTATTCTTCAAATTCTTTATCACTTTTACTTTCTTCAAGAGTTTGACCAGCGGGCGCTCCTGCGTGAACAAAAAAATAATCGTCAGTTTCGTAATATAATTTCGTATTTATATAGAATTCCAAATGATCATCAGGCAGCTCAGAAACATGATCCATACCATAAGAATCGAGTGTTATTTGTCCTCCGTTTAGCATCCAATTATCTTTATTGCCCGTTGCAAGACTGTTAAGAAGCATGAGCTCGTGATTTCCTTTTAAAAACACAACATCCCGCTCATTTTTTACCTCTAACAAAAAATCTACAACACCTTTAGAATCCGGTCCTCTGTCAATATAATCACCGATAAAAACGTGAGTTTGATCTTTGTAAGGCTCCAATTTTTTCCATAGAGCTTTCAACGAACGAACGCATCCATGAATATCTCCAATAGCTACTATTGATTCACTCATTGATTTTTAGAGCTTTCAATTAATCCTCTTCCCTTTTTCTTAATTTTGTCCTGACTGTTAAAATCCGTAAGAATCGCATCTAAAATACCATTTACAAATTTTCCGCTTTTTCGGGTTGAATACATCTTTGCAATTTCAATAGCTTCGTTGATGGTAACTTTGGTAGGGATTTCTTCGAAATGCAGCAGTTCACTGATGGCCATTCGTAAAATTAGTTTATCAATAGTAGCCAAACGGTTTACTTCCCAATTGTTGATATGTTTGCCAATGATTTCATCGTAATCAACACCATTGTCGACTGTAATCAGTAACAAACGTTCGGCAAATTTTATGCTTTCCGCATCATCTTTCAGCTTCTCTTTAATGATATGTTTAGTCACCTCCTGGGTTGTATTTTTACCCACAACTACCGCGTAGATGGATCGTAATGTTGCTTCCCGTGCTAATCGTCTGTTTAACATGCTGCTATTCTAAATTTTCAAAGATTTATAAAATACAAACCTTATTGCTTAGCTGAAACATTGATCTCTCTTTTCCTTTGCTTTTAAATGTATGAGATTGCTATCTTCAATAATCGGGTCTATAGCTCAGTTGGTTAGAGCGTTGCATTGACATTGCAGAGGCCACTGGTTCGAATCCAGTTAGACCCACTTAGGACATTTTAATCCATTGTATACCATAGACTTAAAAAAATTGGTACCAATATGGGTACAAACATCCCCCCCCTTTTTCTTTCCATGTCCTATTTTCTCAAACTATCTTCTCCTTTTTCGCTCCTAAGACCTCCAATCTGCGATTACACAGTTTCATTCTTGGATATATTAAATCGTAAACTGTATTTAGTACCCTGAACCCCATTTACTGAAAGTGATGAATCAATTTGCTTTGATAACGTTTTGATGAGAATAATACCCAACGAGCTCGATTTTAAGTTTTCAAATTTATCAGGTAAACCAACTCCATTATCAAAAATGGAGAGAACTATATCATCTTCATCTTTTTTTAAAGAGATAGAAATACTTGGATTTGCGATTCCATCAAATGCATGCTTGAACGAATTGGTCACAATTTCATTGATAATCAAACCGCATGGAATAGCTTTAGTGATAGGAAATTTAATATTATCGACATCCATTTTTACCGATAAATCTGTGTCTTTTATTTCATGAGAGGATCGGATTACATCAATCAACTCTTTTATATATCGGTTAAAACTAATCTGTGACAAGCTCTCACTCTGATAAAGTTTTTCGTGAATCAGCGCCATAGAATTAATCCTTAACTGGCTGTCTTTTAAAGCAGTCTTGGCCTCTAAACTTTCTAAGTTGTGTGACTGAAGTTCAAGTAAACCAGTAATTACCGCCAGATTATTTTTAACCCTGTGATGAATCTCAGAAAGTAGAATCTCTTTCTCCTTTAAAGATTCAATATTTTTCTGTTCGGATTTTATACGATCGGAGATATCAACATAAATTCCATAAATGGCAATGGTTTTTCCTTCGAGCTTAACCGGAACCCCGCAAATTAAAACATCAACAATTTTGCCGGTTTTATGTTTTCTTTTAGATGTATAGGTAAATGGCTCTTCACTATTGGAAAGTCTTTCTGCATGCGCCAATTTTTCATCAGGTACAATAATCTTATCTAAAGAAAGTCCCTTAACATCATCAATGGTATAGCCAAATATTCTTTCAAACCCATCATTAACCATCATCGCATCATTATGCTGATCAAGCAACGCAATTCCCAGGGGTGAATTTTGAAATAACTGACGAAACAGCTCTTCGTTCTGCTTTAATTTCTTGTCCTTTTCATATTTTTCAGAAATATTTCTACCTAATGCAATAACCACTTTTTCACCAAAATAATGACCGGGACTTAGCGTAATTTCTTTTGGGAAAACTTCTCCATTCTTTCGTTTCCCCCACCAAATAAATGTTTGAGTTGTACCATTTAAAGCCAAATCAAATTTTTCAAGGGCATCATCCATATCCACTTTTCCGGGGGCACTTAAAAAATCGGGTGTTTTGCCCAAAAATTCTGCCTTTTCATACCCGTACATTTTTGTTGCACCTCGGTTCACTTCAATAAATTCTGCGTCTGCATTCTGGATGTAAATGGCATCATTGATAGAATCAAAAAGGGATTTGTAGCTTTTTAAAGAGGTTTTTAACTCTTTTGCAGCCATTACCTGTTCAGTTTGATCAAGTGATACGCCAATTAAAGCAGGTCTGCCATTTAGCTGAATTGTAGACCCATACGTTTTTATATGTAAAGTTGAAAAATCCTTAGTATTGATTTTCAGTTCAACTTCAAACGAATCGATATAGCTTTGTTTCCACAATTTTTGCATGCGTGAAAACTTCTCAACATTTTCAGGATGCACCAAATGAACGGGGTTCACTTTATCTACCAGTTCCTGTTGGTTGTAGCCACTCATTTCACACAACCGGGGATTAACATATTTAAATACACCATCCTGAATCATGTAGATTCCAACAATAGAAGCTTCTGCGAGAACCCGAAATTTAGCTTCTGATTCCTTCAGTTTTAAAGATGCTTCTCTTTTTTCAGTGTTATCCTCCAGCATCGAAAAAATACTGACTGCATTTCCCGAAGAGTCATAAACAATAGCATTATGCCATCTGCAAAAGATTTGTTTACCGGATTTTGTGATGTGTTTAGAATCAACAGAAAAGTAGACCTCATTTATAGAGACCAGATTTTGAAACTTCTGTTTAATTCCTGAAATTAGTTCTTTCGGAAAAAAATCCAGTTCAAAGATATTTTTTCCAATTACCTCATCATAACTCCATCCAAAAATGTCAGAAGTCTTTTCTGACCAATCACGCACATTATAGTCTCGGTCCCATTCTACCATTCCCATCGGTATATGGGCCTGAACGGTATCTATTTTTGGAAAACTGTGTATTTGTATCTCTTCTTGATTAATCAGATGCTCAACATTATGGGCAATAGCAATTTTAACAGGTTTATCCTGAAATTTAAAATGATGGGTAGTTAATTGAACATGCCATTCCTTTCCATTTCTTGATTTATGTTTCCACACTTCAGTTGGATTAAAATCAACCGATTGTATTTTATTAAGATCACGTATACGAACTTTCTTCCCTAAATCAGAAATTTTTTTTGAAAGAAATTCTTCTTTTGTATAGCCATACATTTCAATGGCTTTTTCACTTACATCAACAATTTTGAACGAATGGTAATCATATATGAACATGGGTTCAATATCAAAAAAGGAAGCTTTGGTAGAGGTATCCAATACGTTCATAAAGTTTTGTAATGCATTCAGTTGAGAACCATGACAAGAGTACAAAAATTTATTCGAATAATCATAATTTCTTACAAACGTAATAAAATTAAACTACTCTCTTTAAAAGGTTTAATGCAATAGAATGATTTTGTATTTTAAGTGTTAATAAAAACTACACTAATCATTCCTTTACAATCAGATGCCGGATAATTCCATAACGCTAACGTTTCCTGATGGTGCACAAAAGAAATTTTCTAAAAATATTACAGGTTACAAAGTAGCCGAAAGCATTTCCCAGGGATTGGCAAGAAATGCACTAAGCGTTACTGTAAATGATGAAGTGTTGGATTTAGATCGCCCTATTACAAAAGATGGCGAAATTGCCATCAACACATGGGATAATGAAGATGGGAAATATACATTCTGGCACTCTTCTGCCCATCTTTTAGCTGAAGCCATTCAGGAACTGTATCCCGAAGCAAAATTTGGCATTGGCCCTCCTATCGAAAGTGGGTTTTACTACGATATCGATTTTGGTGACACACAATTTGGCCAGGAACAGCTGGAAGACGTTGAAAAGAAAATAATAGAACTGGCCCGCCAGAAAAATGAATTCACACGATCAAAAATCAGTAAAAAAGAAGCGATAGAGTTTTATAAAAAAAGAAACAACGAGTATAAAGTTGATCTCTTAGAAGGGCTCGAAGATGGGACCATCACCTTTTACGAACAGGGAAGCTTTACTGATTTATGTAAAGGTCCGCACATCCCAAACACAGGACTTGTAAAGGCTGTAAAACTTACTTCATTAGCCGGGGCATATTGGCGGGGTGATGTGGACAGCAAGCAGCTGACAAGGATCTATGGTGTTTCCTTTCCCAAACAGAAATTGTTGACGGAACACCTGGAACAGCTTGAAGAGGCAAAGAAACGGGATCATAAAAAACTGGGGAAAGAACTTGGTATTTATATGATGGATCAAATGGTGGGGCCGGGACTCCCACTTTGGCTGCCAAACGGTACGGTGTTACGTCGTACACTGGAGGCATTTCTGCGCGATGAGCAAAAGAAACGTGGATACAAGGAAGTGATCACTCCACATATTGCAAATATCAAGCTTTACGAAACATCCGGTCACTATCCTTACTATAAAGAGTCGCAGTTCAACCCAATGGAGGTGGATGATGACAAGTACATGTTGAAACCGATGAATTGCCCGCATCATCATCGAATATATTCATCTGAGTTACGGAGCTATAGAGATTTACCGGTACGCTTGGCAGAATTTGGATCTGTTTACCGATATGAACAATCAGGAGAATTAAACGGACTTTCAAGAGTTCGTGGGTTTACCCAAGATGATGCACATATTTATTGCACTCACGATCAGCTAAAGGATGAGATCAAACATACGATTGAACTGACGCAGTTTGTATTCTCTACATTTGGAATGCCGGTTGATATCAGACTCTCTTTTCGTGATGATAATGACAAGAAATATGGCGGTGAGACAGAATATTGGGATCGCGCACAGCAGGAAATTAAAGAGGTTGCCGATGAAATGGATCTCGACTATAAAATTGTTAAAGGCGAAGCCAGTTTTTACGGACCAAAAATTGACTTCATCATTCGTGATGCTATTGGAAGAAAATGGCAACTCGGAACGGTTCAAGTAGATTATGTAATGCCGGAGCGTTTTGATTTAACGTATATTGGATCAGACAACAGCAAACATCGACCCGTAATTATTCACAGAGCGCCTTTTGGATCCATGGAACGCTTTGTTAGTATACTGATTGAACATTTTGCAGGAGATTTCCCGTTGTGGCTCTCTCCGCTTCAGGTTAAAGTACTCCCAATTTCTGATGAACATGCAGAGTATGCGAACCGGGTTGAAAACGAATTAAACCAGATCGGTGTTCGGGTAGAAACCGATCACAGAAGTGAAAAAGTTAATCTCAAAATTCGCGATGCCGAAAACAGCAAGATTCCATATATGGTGATTGTGGGTTCTGAGGAGGAAAACAACGAAAGTGTGTCAGTAAGAAGACACAAAAAAGGAGATATTGGAACGTTTCCTCTTTCAAAATTTATTATTAAAATAGAAGAGGAAGTTCGCACACGTGAGCTTCCACCTAATACTTAATTAAACATAGAGGTAACTTATCGCAAGACGAAACACCGTAAGAAGAAAACGAAATGATGATCGACCTAATATCAATGGCGAAATTCGCGCTGATAAGGTTCGATTAATTAAACCTGATGAAGGTCACGAAATTGTGACTGTTGAACGTGCTTTGGAAATTGCAGAGCAGTTCGGTTTAGATCTCGTTGAAGTAGCTCCGGACGCAAAGCCTCCCGTATGTAAAGTAATTGACTTCGGGAAGTTTATGTATGAGAAGAAAAAGAAAGAAAAAGAGGCGAAGAAGAAACAACATACTATTCAAGTAAAGGAACTACGTTTTCGTCCTCAAACAGACGATCATGATCTTGAGTTTAAAACACGTCACGCACGAGAATTTTTAGAAGGCGGCGACAAAGTTAAAGCTACAGTTCAGTTTAGGGGCCGTGATATGCTATATACCGATCAGGGACGAGAATTACTTAAGAACCTTGCCAAGGAATTAGAAGATGTAGGGTCAATTGAGTCTAATCCAACCATGGAAGGACGCCGAATGATTATGATCATTTCTCCTTCTTCGAAAGGGTAAACTTATTTTTTATTCAGCGAAATAAGTCTTTATATTTCCGTTCTTTAAATTTTCAGGAAAAAAGCAGAACATATGCCTAAAATGAAATCGAATAGTGGGGCCAAAAAACGTTTTAAACGAACCGGATCCGGTAAGATTAAACGTAAAAAGGCTTATAAACGCCACATTCTAACCAAGAAAACAGCTAAGCGGAAGAATAATCTCGGCAAAAGTACTCTTGTAGACAAAGCCGATGAGAAGTCAATAGACAGATTACTCCCGTACAGCAAGTAACTCACAGAAATTAATTAAACTTTAAAACGTAAAACAAAATGCCACGTTCACGAAACTTAGTGGCTTCCCGTCGCCGTCGCCGAAAGATTTTAAATCAAGCGAAAGGTTACTGGGGCAGTCGTAAAAACGTTTATACCGTTGCTAAAAATGCGGTCGAGAAAGGTCTTCAGTACCAATATCGAGATCGCAAAAATCGAAAACGAACTTTTCGAAGGCTATGGATCACTCGTATTAATGCAGCTGCTCGATTGAACGGAACCACTTATGGAAACTTTATCCATGGAATGAAGCAAAATGACATGGAAATAAACCGTAAAATGTTAGCAGATATCGCAGTGCGAGATCCTGAAACATTTTCTGAAATTGTGAAAGAAGCGGTTAAATAATTGCTTCTGAAAACAAATTAAACCGGCAGATCTATTCCTTAGGTTTGTCGGTTTTTTTTTATTATTACATCAAAACTTGATCCTCCCTATTATCCACAGGTCTACATTCCAGTTATGATTGACAAAATTGAAGGCTTAAAAAAAGAGATTCAAAATTCCACTATAACGAATGAAGATGAACTGGAACAGTTCAGATTAACTTTCTTATCCCGAAATGGAAAAGTCCAAAGCATGTTTGGACTTATGGGCAAAGTTCCTAACGAAGAAAAAGCCGCCGTTGGGAAAGCCATGAATGAAGTTAAAAATTTGGCTCAATCAACATTCGACGAAGCAAAAAAGGCGCTCGAAAATACTGAGGAAAAAGTATTTGGTGCATCTGATGATATTTCACTTCCGGTACAACCAACATATACAGGATCATTTCATCCGTTGACCCAGGCACTGAACGAGATCAAACAAATATTTTTACGCCTCGGTTTTAACATTGCTGATGGACCGGAACTCGAAGATGACTTCCATAATTTTACGGCACTCAATTTTCCGCCTGATCACCCGGCAAGAGATATGCAGGATACATTTTTCGTTCGAAAATCTGATAATGAGTCAGAACAGGATTATGTGCTTAGAACTCACACCTCGCCTGTTCAAATCCGGTTGATGAAAGATCAAAAGCCACCGATACGGTCCATTATGCCGGGACGGGTTTACAGAAATGAAGCTGTGACTGCAAAATCCTATTTTCAGTTCAACCAGGTGGAAGGACTTTATATTGATGAACATGTAACCCTTGGCGAACTTATAGAAACGTTGGTTATGTTTGCCAAACTGATGTACGGAAGCGATGTAAAATACAAAGTGCGTCCCTCCTACTTCCCATTTACCGAACCCAGTCTCGAAATGGATATTTGGTGGGAAAATGAAAAAGGCGGTCAATGGCTTGAAATTTTAGGAGCCGGAATGGTTGATCCTAATGTATTGGATGCTGTTAATGTAGACAGCGAGAAATACACCGGCTTTGCTTTCGGGATGGGTGTTGATCGAATTGCCCTTCTGCGTTATGGAATTGATGATATCCGAACGCTCTACGAAAACGATATTCGGTTCCTTCGACAGTTCAAATCTTAAGAGAAATTATTACCAAACGCTTTAGTTGATATGAAAATCTCCACAAATTGGTTGCGTGAATATATCGAAACTCCACTCGATGCTGATGAAATTGCTGACAAGCTTACCTTGCTCGGTCTGGAAGTGGAAGGCATCGAAAAAATCGGCTCGGATTACGAAGGAATTGTTGTCGGTGAAATTTTAGGAGTAAAAGCTCATCCAAATGCTGACCGGCTACAACTTTGCGAAGTACATTTGGGCAATGAACAGGTTCAGATTGTATGTGGCGCAAAAAATGTAGCGAAAGGGCAAAAAGTTCCTGTTGCCGTTGTTGGCGCAACTCTCCCACTCCCTGATGGAGATGAACTTACCATTCGAAAAGCAAAATTGCGTGGCGAAAAATCCGAAGGAATGATCTGTTCAGAAGTAGAACTGGGAATTGGAGATGATAACTCCGGAATTATGGTGCTTGATGAATCCCTTAAAACCGGATCTCCGTTTAAGGAAACCATCAACACAAAACCGGATTATATTTTAGAGATTGGGTTAACACCCAACCGACCTGATGCTGCGTGCCATATTGGTGTTGCAAGGGATCTTGCCGCTGTGATTGAAGGAGAGTTGAAGAACCCGTATCAGGAAGTTGAGAAATCTGCAGAAGATCTATCATTTATCAATGTAAACATTGAAGATACGGAAAAGTGTCATCGATATGTTGGTATGATGGTTAATGAAGTGACCGTTTCTGAATCTCCCGAATGGTTAAAAACCCGGCTAAAATCCATTGGTCTTCGTCCGGTTAATAATATTGTTGATGTGACGAACTTTGTTCTGCATGAAATTGGTCAGCCACTTCACGCATTTGACTATGCTAAAATTGCCAGTAAGAAAATCAACGTAAAGAGTTTTGATAAAGAGGTCACGTTTAAAACTCTGGATGATGTAGATCGAAAAGTACCTGCAAATACATTATTTATTTGTGATGGAGATGGACCTGTTGCCGTTGCCGGCGTGATGGGCGGTAAAAGTTCTGAAGTGAGCGATGAAACCAAAACCGTTTTTATTGAAAGTGCATATTTCGATCCAACCTCCGTACGAAAAGCATCCAAAGCGCTGACGTTACAAACAGACAGCTCCTATCGATTTGAAAGAGGCATTGACCCGACTCTGCAGTTGCGAGCCGCTAAACGGGCAGCTGATTTGATAGCTGAACTATCCGGCGGAAAAGTAGTGGCTCAACAAACGGATGAGCATCCGGTTAAAACGGATCAAAAAACAGTCTCTCTTCGACCCTCACGCGTAAACCATCTGTTGGGAACAGATTTAGGCAAAGAAGAAATTTCAGGGATTCTAACGCGTCTCGAGTTTGGAGTAACATCAAAAAGTGAAGATGAACTTACTTGTATTGTACCTTATTTTCGACCTGATGTGAGCCGGGAAGTGGATTTAATTGAGGAAGTGGGCAGAGTATTCGATTACAATAATATTCCGACCCCCAAAACATCCCCGTTTTTTACTCCGGAAACCCTATCTGAATGGGAAGTATATAACGAGCGAGTGAGAACTCTGGCTAAGTCTCTTTCCTATAAAGAGATCACTACAAATTCGTTGCTATCAAAAAAAGAAGCCTCTCTCCTTGCGGATGAAAATCTTCATATTGACACATTGAATCCTGTTTCTCAGGAAAACACCACTCTTAGAACTCATCTTTTGGCTGGGTTTTTAAAAGCTGCGCGATATAATTTTAACCGTAACGCTAAACAGCTTCGGTTTTTCGAGTTGGGTCATGTATTTCAGCAAGATAAAAAAGGAACGTGGATTGATGGAGTTAAAGAACACAGCAATCTTCTATTTGGATTAAGCGGATATAAAAAGTTTGAAAGCTGGGATGGCAAACCTGAGCCATTTAGTATTTTTGATCTCAAAGCAGATGTTGAAGCTTTTTTCAGAGAGTTAAATGTACATGATAAGGTTGAACAAGTTGTTCAGAGCAATTATGAGCTGGAATATCAGCTGGATGGAAATTCCGTTGCGATTATTAAAATGATTGATGATTCTACGTTGAAAGGGTTTGATCTCGAAGAGGAAGCATTCACCGCAGAAATTGATATTACTGCACTTTACAATGCCGGACTTGCAAATCGAGACACGGAATATCAAAAAGTATCAAAATACCCTTCATTTGAATTTGATGCGGCATTTATTGTCGATTCAGAGGTTCGGGCAGGTGATCTTAGCAAAGAAATACGAAGATCTGCTGATGAAACTCTTGTTTCTGTGGATGTGTTTGATGTCTACGAAGGAAAGAATCTCGGATCAAACAAAAAAAGTATTGCATTTAGGCTTTCTTTTTTAGATTCTAATAAAACTTTGACCATCAAAGATGTAGAACCGATGGTTAAAAAAATTGTTCAAGCTCTTGAATCCAAATTTGAGGCTAAACTGAGATCTTAATCATTTGATTATGGCAATCGATGACGTAAAACGGGACGTGTTCAAAAATCTTCTGGATCAAATCAGAACAAAAGTCTCCATGCTTACCAAGCAGAATAAAGAGCTGAAGAGAGAAAACTTAAAGCTGAAAGATAAGTTAGAAGAGATTCAAAAAGAGCAGACCGATATTTTCTCTGAAATAAGTGAATCAGACCGAATTACAATGAGGCATCAGGTCTCATCCCTCATCGATAAAATTAACTCCCATATAGGTGAATAACGATGAAGTCAATTAAAGTCACGATTCTTGGTAAGCAGATTCCCATCAAAGTAAATGACGATGAAGTTGAGAATATGAATCGTATTGCCAATTTTGTGGATGAGAAATTTAAGGCATATCGGCATCAACTTTCAAACCAGCCGGACTCAACCGTAATGATTTTGGCATCGTTAAGTCTTGCAGAAGAACTTTTTGAACTTCGGACAAAACTTGAAGCCATTTCGGACAAAGAAAGTGAGTTAATGGATGACGTTAATTCACAAATTGAAAAGCTTATCAAAGAGATTTCGTAGTAGCGCGGCGTCGCTGACCCGCGGCAGACATAATCCCGAATGAATTTCACAACCTCATCACAGG
>JBBDPF010000020.1:0-21352 GCA_040876545.1 Balneolaceae bacterium
TTTTAATTGTATGAACTTCAAATATTGGAATCCTTACAAAAAAGTTTTGAGCTTGCTCCCTGAACCCTGAACCCTGAACCCTGAACCTTTTCCCCTTCTTTCGAAGCAGGAGCTTCGATTTACGTAACCTTCCCTTAATAATCCGCGGATCAGCGATCCGCGCTACGTAGATAACCCGAAAAATTCCCACAAACCATCCATCAAAAACACCTGCCCCTTGAGCCTTGCTCCTTGAACCTTATCCTGCACTCGCCGATGCACCACCGCCGGCAGCTCCGGCCATGGCACCGCCGCCACCGGAAACCCCTGAAAATGAAGTCGTACCCGATGCCGCAAGAGCCGTAACAGAAGTGGCAAGTGACGCAGGGGTATGAAAAGAATCCTGCGTTAGGATGATCCACGGAAAGATCATATTCACGGTAGCATCATCCGAACATTCGATCAGCGTATTGATCTGCTTTTCGGACAGATGAAACGCCGTAGCATAGATAAAATGACGATCCATCATTTCCATTCTTATCGTTCGTTTGTCCGCTTTTTTTAGTCCGCTGATGTATGCTTTCCAGCGATGGTACTTTTCTTGCCCTGATTGGGTTCTTCGGATCATAAATGAGGCGCCAATAAGCATAAAAAGGGTTGTTGCAAGTGCTATTATCGCAAGGAGAGTACCTACAATTAAAATAAAAATAGCCCCGGCCATTAACATGAGCTGACCCACAATATTTAGCGTCACCCCGGTATAAGTGCTTTTATCAATCCACTCTTGCTCATCAAATTTCTGCTTTACTTCTTTTTGCCATTTGGCGTACCATTTTGCAGATCCGGCAGACGTCTCCGAAATCATCTTGCTGAATTCATTCTTTCCACTGTCGATTTGACTGTTCACAAAATCAATGACCATTTGTTCGTCAGTAGTTGTGGAATCAGAGGGTGGGTTTTCTGCCCTGGATATAAAAAACTCACTCTTCCTGGAACCGGTTGAAAACCATCCGTCTTCCTCCTCAGGTTCTTCCTCACGAATCGTGAACCATCCACGACGGGCGAGATCAAAAATAGTGGCCACTAAGTGATTGCCCGTAGTCATTTTACTGGTCATGAGTTTCCCAATTAATGCGGGTCGGGTTTGATCGGGTATCATGATGGTGTCACGATCAGAAATTGTAGTGGTAGAATGTCGTATGCTGTATTTCCTGTACAAAAATACAAAAAGGAGAATGCTCAACAAGGAAATTACCAGCGTTACTTCATAGGTGATGGATGCGTAGAAAGCATCTTGTTCGGCCTGTTCTTCGGCTTTTTGCTCTCTTTGTTCTTCTTCCATTATAACATCAGCAAGATTAAAACCGGGATCGGTGGCATCAACCACATTCTGGTCAAAAACTGAGGAAGGAAAGATCACACGAAACTGTGCGGATTCATTTCGGGAAATATCCGTTGCCTGAAGCGTAAACGTATCACCTTGCGCGTTGATGGTTGTCCTGTCGGCCGGAATTCGGCCCCAGGCAAAAAGTTCATCACTCGAAACGGATTCCGGCAGCGTGATGGTGACGTTCAGCTGTTCGGTTGATTTGTCACGGCTTGATGAGAGATAATTCCAGAAAAATTGAGATACTTCGGGACCAACGGTGAGGGCTTCGGTCAGCTCATAAGAGATAGAAAACACACGCGAGGTATTGGACGCATTATAGTGCCATTTGATGAAGATCGAATCATCGTTTTCAGAAACACTGAACGTTCCTGCTTCTTCAGTATTTTCGTTGATATAGGATCCATCCTGTTCAAAAACACGAATATTCCGAACCTCTGAAAATCCCTCCATCGGGAGACTATACTCCGCCCAGCTGAAGGTTCCATCAAACCGATAGGTGAGGTGTTCTGTTATTTGTACGATTCCGTCATCCGTGATTTGTACATCAACCGTAATTTCAGGAATGGTATAGTCGGATGCGTACAAACTGCCCGCACCAAAAAGTACCATGAACAGTGAGATCAGTAAGCCTTTTTTCATCGGTATGAGTTTATCATGTTATGGTTTTAATAAACTTACGGGATTATTTTGAAAAAGTTATAGTTCACGGTGGTGTATTTACCAACGCATTTGAGTTATCCGGGTTCCAAAAGTTCACACAATAGGATGGGTCGGGACTGGAAAAACACCAGCTGCTTTGGAAGGTATATCAGTATCCGGTAAATACCCCTCCCCATGAAAAGCACGTAGAACTCCCCTCAAGGGAGTCTTTTCTTGAAATTCTCGCCAACAAATTTATCTCTCCTCTGTGTGCTCCATGTCCCCGTGGTTAAATCTTTTTGTTGCGCGCCCTAAAACGCTGAAACCCTCTAACATCTCTATGAATGTCGCACTATCTTTAATCTTCAATCTTGAATTTTAAATTTTCTATCCTGCTCTGACAGGTCTTCTCACTTTTCACTTCTCAGTTTTCCCTTATTAAACATATAAATCAACGGCACAGCAAGAATGGTCATCCAGTGCATGAGGATATCCTGACTAAAAATGGCGGCATGAATCCATTGGGTATTGTGATGCAGGGCGAGGTGTGTGAAGAGAATGACCGGCCCCGCGAGGATGATGTGCCAGGCCACGAGGAACATGTAGGCTTTTCTGGAGGCATTAAGGGCTACGAAACCAATCACGCCAAACAGAAAGAATGATCCGAACAGTGTATAAAGTGAAAAAGAGAATTCAGGTTCATCGGCATCAAAAAGGGTAGAGCCGGTTGATTTTACCTCCACACTATAATTAAGCTCACCCGATTCTAATGAAAGTGAAGGAGTATAAATGTGCTCATTAATCTCCTTCCGAATAGGCCTCATCAGAAAAAAATAGAGAAGTACACATCCAATAATGAGGGAGATTTTAATAAGAAGAGAGCGGTTCATTTATAAATATCATGAATTAAATAGTTGCAGAAGTATACACTTTTTTAGATTCCAAAATACATCAGATTTAAAGTATCAAATTATAGATGAATTTGAATATATACCAAAAAAAAACATATCAACGAATCTTAATAAGCCTTAAACCTTGGTGTAAAATGAACTGTGTAACCTACTTACAGGCATGAATTTATATATAGTATTAGAAAAAGTTAATGTTTTCTTAGTAGAAACGAATGGCATTTATTGATTTTAATATACATATTCGGATATATAATTATCAGGAATAAATTAAGAAAATCTTATATGAATCATAGAGATATAAATGACTTTCGTCTTATACCACTTTCTGTTTTTTTTGCTTTATTAATAATGCTCTCCTTTTCATTCAGTGATGCCCAGGCTCAAACCACTCCTCAGATCTGGACGTATGATTTTGGGGATGAGGTGGGAGTTTATAATTCAGGTGAAAGTGTTAACCCTACTCTATTACCAGATACTCAAGATGGTGGAGGAGATACAAAACTTCGAATAGGAGAAGGGAACGAAATTATTTTATCAAATAATCTAAATGAAATTGGAACTTTTTCAAAAATGATAATTGAGGGTATGCCTTCAACAACAGGTGGATATAATAGTTTTCATATCGGTGGTTTTGAATCAAGTAATCTTTTTTATGCAAGAGTTAATATTAAAATTTCTGTGGATGAGGTTACTGGTGAAAGTGACTTCTACATTTTACTTGATGATGAAGATGGTTTCGATGGTAATGCTGTAAGGAATGCTTCTAACCTTGGTGGACTAAGGTTTCGGGTTCAAGCAGATGGAGAAGTTGAAACAGCAATTCGCCGAGATCAAAATTGGAATATCACAAGCCAATTTGGAACTGGTTTGATCTTATTAGAAGATGAAAATATTATTGAAATTTATTTTAATAATTCAGGATTACAACAAACTTATAATAGAAATGGCTTAAGTAGAGATTTAGATATTGATAGATATGCTGTATACGTAAATGGAAATAGAATACAAGCTGTTTTCTCTGATGATGCGGAAGTGAATTCAGATTTAGTTTCCAATGATATTAGTGTTCTAAGATTTACAGGTGGACAAACTGAGGGTGACCAAGCCCAAATCGAAATAGACGACATCGTCTACTCCAACTCATTACCAGATGTACGTTCCATAGAAGGAACTGAAGGATGGAGAATGCTTGCCTCACCAATGGATGGGTTTGATGTGGGGCAGCTTGCACGGCAGAATATGGTGCAGGGTGTAACGGGTAATGACTATGAAACTTCACCAACAAATATTTATACCGGGTATGATGGTGTGGATTTTACCACTGCCAATGATTTTGATACTACGCTGGACAGGGGAGAGGGCTTTATCTGGTATTTATATGACAATGCAAATGTTTTGGAAAGTAAGCCATTGCCTTTTGATTTAGCCGCAGCCTCTAATCAGACGGTCGGAGATGTCTCAGTAGATCTTCATAATGACGGGAATAATTTTAACCTGGTGGGCAATCCGTTCAGTACGGGTTTGGATGTATCTGATATTGGCAACTGGACAACCGATGGAACGTTGGAAAGTGTAGTTGTTCAGACATGGGATGCAAATGCCGGATCTTATGTTCAGCCACAAAATGATATTATCTCTTCATTTCAGGGTTTTTTTGTTGAAAATAGTGACGCAACATCTTTAACCATCCCTGAGTCTGCTCAGGCGGATGAAGAGGTCTTCTTTAAGGATAACAGTGATCGGAGAATCATCGCTTTTGAAGTAGAAGGGAGTCAGGATGGCCAACCCTATGTTGATAAATCATTCCGACTCTATTTCAGTGAAGGTGCACAACAAGGATGGGATGTGCGTGATGCTACGAAACTTTATCCGCTGACAGAATCTTTTGTTGGAATAGCTTTTGAAGGGGAATTAAATGGTGAGCCCGTATTGAAGGCCCAGGATTCAAGGCCCTTGGATTTAACATCTACACTCTCTATTCCGGTCAACTTTTATTCGGTTGCAGTGGACGGGGAAATAACACTTTCAGTGAACTCTATGACCAATATTCCTGAAGGGTGGAAAGTTGAAATTGAGGATACGTATACTGGGGCAGTACAGGCTTTGGATCTGGAGAATTCCTATACATTTATTCATCAAGCGGGCAAATCTCCGACGAAGATCGCCGGATCAAACTCTCTTGCGGCACCAAAAGTTGCTGACTCAACCCCGCTTTGTAATGCATGTTACCCCTGAATCGTCACTGAATGAGCAGACACCTACATCATTTACACTCAACCAAAACTATCCCAATCCGTTTAATCCATCAACGGTGATTAGTTTTGATCTGCCGCAAACCTCAGACGTTCAGCTGGATGTGTATGATCTGCTTGGCCGCAACGTAGCTGCCCTGGTGAGTGATCAGTTTGATGCAGGAACCCATGAAGTGAATTTTAACGCTCAGGACTTATCCAGTGGAATGTATCTCTATCGACTTCAGGCCGGAAGCCAGGTACTGACCCGCAAATTAACCTTAATAAAGTAATACAAATGGCTGATTTCATATAGCAAATAATTCAAAACAAAATTGATATGAAATACATATTTATTTTTACTGTTCTTCTGTTGTTGGCACTCGTGTTGGTTTCACCGGAATCGTTGATGGCACAACCTCCAGCACCTATGCTTCCTTTATCTCCTGATCAAGCCCCCATTGATGGCGGACTTACCCTGCTCGCGGTTGCCGGTGGCGGGTATGCGATTAAGAAGTTGAGGGATAAAAAGAAATAGGTTTAATCTGACGGAATTGCAATCCAACAAAAGTCATACCGGACCCTTGAGCCGTTCATTTTTTTGAACGCGAAGCGATATCTCTTAACGTGATTGAGACTGTATTCTACAAGGTTGATAACACCATTCCATCGCCCCTTCGACTTCGGTTCCGCAAAAATACTCACCTGCACTTAGGAGGATGATTTGTTTGACTATCTGCTTCTCAAAAGTTGACAATCTTTAATCTTAAATCTTCCAATTAATATAAGTGTTGTGGCAACGATAAAGTGATGGGACAAACCCGCAATGTTTTTCGTTTAAAAACCCTCACCTATTTTCAGTTGTTTATCACTATTAGAAAGGAAACATTGCGGGTTTCTTACGAAGCTTCACAATTGACACGTCACTATATTAAAATTTTACAATCTAAGGCCCGAACCGCAACAAGGAATGGATACACATCGGGAGGATGAATTTTTTTTTGGACTTTAAATAACTGAATATCAATTATTTGTAAGATTACTAATTCCTATGGTGCGACTATCAAATGCATCACTGTAATTTAATTTCTTGTTAACCCAATTATTGGGTAAATTTTCGGCTTAGCTCTATTTGAATTTAAGATTTAGTAAAACAGTAGATGAGTAAAGAAGAATACCACAGCTCAAATGGTTCCCAAAACGATTCTATCCGAAATGGATATTATGGCGGTGAGAGTAACAAGAGACACCTCAACGATGACAATGCAGACGATGAAATTGATTTAAAGCAACTCCTTGGCGTTGTTCTGCGCTATAAATGGTCTATCGCGGCCATTACGTTTGTATCCGGTGTAATTGCCGTTTGGTATGCATTTTCTTTGCTGCCCATTTATGAAAGTGACGGTTCCCTGATTATTGCCGAATCACAAAACAGTTATTCTATGCAAGGGGCCGACCTCACCAATTTGATCAGCTCTCAGTACGGTATTGGTATGGGAAGTACGATTGGAAATGAACTTCAGGTACTCCAGTCCCGAAAACTCTCGGAAGAGGTAGCTGATAAAGTGATTGAAGAAGACGTAATGGAAAACGGTCAACGCTTTCCCATTTTATGGAGGGGATTTCCTGAAGATTCAACCGTGGTTTCAAGGGATTCGGTTGCGATGAGAATCCGTGGGAATATGGAAATCCAGCAGGTTGAACGGGAAGCCCAGTTAATTCGAATTCGTTTCAATAGCTTTTCGCCTGTGGAAGCCCAGCATCTTACCAATGAAGTAATCAACACATATACCGAGTTGAGTACAGAGCAAAACAGGGTAGCGGCAAATTCAGCCCTGCAATTTTTGGACGAAGAACTTGAAAATGTCACCGGGCGGCTGAACCAGGCTGAGGATGAGTTACGTAATTATATGGATGGCACCCGTATTGTCCAGATTGAGCAGCAAACGGAAGCGGTTATTGAGAGAATTACAGCATTGGAGAGCCAGCGACAGGAAATTAGGGTTACTAAAGTAGCGGTATCCAGTGCAGTTGAGCAGTATCAAAATCAAATCAACCAAATCAACCAAATCAGGCCCGGACTCGCAGAGCAGTACGCCGAAGGAATTGGGCCTACAATGGAGCGGTACCAGTTTCAACTGGCTGAATTGGAAACAGAACGGCAGCTGATCCTTCAACGAAATCCGGACCTTCGTGATAATCCTGATCAGGAACCTTATCTGAGAGATTTAAACGACAAAGTTGAACTTTTACGGGAACAGATTAATGATCTGGCTTCATCCCTCATCAGAGATGATGGCACTGAAGTGTACCTGGGGTTGCTTAGCAGTACTGGAGATGGCGGTATTGCCGGACGACTGGTAGAACTTCGTGGCAACCTGATTGAGCTGCAGATTGAAGAGTCTCAGCTTGAGGCACAGGAAACGGTAGTTACTGAACGACTGGAGGAGGAAAATCAATTTATTGATGACCTGCCTGACAATATGGTTGCCTATGCACGGTTAAGACGGGATGTAGAAATTACAGAGCAGCTCTATCTCACCATTTCTCAACAATATGCAGAAACAGCACTTTGGGAACAGACTCAGTTTGGGTTGGGTAGGCCCTTAGATACAGCATATTATCCTGAAAGGCCGTCTCAACCTAACAAGCGGCTTATTTTATTAATAGGCCTAATGCTTGGCGGTATTTTGGGAGTTGGATCTGCGTTTGGACGCGAGATGATGAACCGTACAATCGACGGGGCAGAGAAAGTCCGCAAAGTGGGATACCCGCTACTGGCCGTTATTCCGGATATGACCCCCTATATCAAAGAGAAATTTAGCGGACGTGAAACCGTGAATGTTCAGGGGCGGTCTGCATCCACAACATGGCTGAACCTTTTAGACAGTATTTCGCCGGTTGCAGAATCGTACCGAAGGCTCCATAACAATATTATCTACTCACACCCGGATCAGAATTTTAAAACCATTTTAATTACCAGTACAGGAAAAGGGGAAGGAAAAACAACGGCGGCGGCCAACCTTGCGGTTGCACTGTCTGAGGCGGGTAAAAAGATATTGGTGGTCGATTCCGACCTCCGTCGTCCTGCTATGAATATCGTAATGGGCGAGAGCCGAAGCCCGGGAATTATGGAGATGATTTTTGATGATGCCCCAATGGATGAAGCCATTCGCGAAACCGCAGCACCGGGAGTATTTTTACTGTCCGCTGGCCGACGTCCACCGAATCCGTCATCTGTCATGCAGAGTAAAAAGCTGCGCGAGGCAATAAATAAACTGAAGGATCAGTTCGATCATATTCTCATTGATTCGGCCCCATACGGCATTATTACCGATGCGGCTCCCATGATGCGTCTCGCAGACGGGGTGGTATTGGTCACCCGCTTTGGCCTAACCCAAACTCATGACCTCAATCAAACCATCGAAAACCTGAACCGTATTCGCGTAAACATCATCGGAACGGCCCTTGTAGGGTACGATCACGAGAAGAGCGCGGACTATTACTATTCCAGTAATTACAAGTACGATACGTATAAGGCTTATGAGCAGTATCAGGAAACGCGGGATTAAAGATTGGAAGATTCAAAATATAAGATTAAAGACCTTCAAGCGTCTGAATGTGATTAATTAAAATTGAATATTCAAGATTCAAAATATGACTATTGAGAGATTTGAGGATTTACAGGTTTGGAAGGACGCAAGGGTTTTAACACAACAGGTATATCAAATTTCAAATGGTGATCGTTTTTCTCGAGATTTTCGATTGAAGGATCAGGTTCGTGGTTCAAGTATATCGATAATGAGTAATATTGCAGAAGGATTTGAATACTATTCGGTGAAACAGTTTCAACGATATTTGTCTTTTGCCAAAGGTTCTGCCGGTGAGCTTCGATCTCAGTTTTATGTAGCTTTTGATGCTAAATATATTACTAAGGAAAAATTGCAATCCTTAATCTCTGAAGCTGAATCGATATCAAAACAATGCGCAGGGTTCATGAAGTATCTGGATTCATACGATAATGACAATTACGCCGGTGAACCTGAAGATTTCTTAACAATCATTAACTACGACCGAGCTTGATGACATCAAGTTTATCCGAAGGGATGGCGTTAGTAAAATGCACTCAATTTTTATTCTTTAATTTTATATTTTCAATCACATGTTAAAGTCCACCATCCTTGCTCTATTTTCTATTCTATTATTTTTCGTAACAGTTGATTTAGCTGATGCCCAGCAGCGCTCTGTACCCCAATCACAACAATTCCGCCTGGCCGAAGGGATGGTTCGCATTGCGGAGCCGGGTCAGCTGGCTGATACCCTTAGTTTATGGGGTGATGTTGCCGCACCGGGCCGATATATTGTACCCCGAGGTACAAATGTAAATCAACTGATTTCTTACGCCCGTGGCCCTATCAGTATTCGAAGTGGCGAAACCGATCTGGACTGGTCAGAAGTTCGGTTGAACATCCGTGTATCACGCTACGATGCCGAAACGGATGAAGAAGTGATTACCGATTTTGAATTTCGATATGATCAACCGGCCCCAAGAGAACTTCGGGAATTCGCCTTACGGAGTGATGATATCATCTCCCTCCAGGTACGCCGCCGCGCCACTTTCCGCGATTATATCAGCGTAGTTGCTCCGGCGGTATCGCTGATATTGAATGCGATTCTTTTATACGATAGGGCTACGAGTAGGTAAGTTTCAGGGTTCAGGGCACAAGGCACCGGGTACAAGGGATCAGGGTTAATTTGCACATATGACAGAAGACGGAAGACCGATGACCGAGTTAGCCTCCTTCAAGCGTGCTTGCACCTTGAAGAGTGGCGGGATTAGGTGAGGACCGAAAACGAGCGTGGAGTTGCAGCGATGTATGTGGTGGCTCTTGGGCTAAAAGAAACGGGGGCTATTCCCTATGCAAGGAGATGTCTCGATGCCCCGAAAGCGTCCGGGACCGGAAAAGCACCGGCGGCTCCGTTTTCTTACTCGACATGACAGGTCTTTTGTTGGTGGAAGTTGGCGTGTCAGTATCCTGATTTTGCATGATGTTGTCTTACGCCGATTTATTGAATTGACACGGCGCAGGAAAAGCGTGGTTCAGAATGGGTTTTGAGCGCCGTACTATGCTTCACCATGACCTTGTCATCTTGAGCGGAGGCCTGCTTTTTAGGCCGAAGTCGAAAGATCTCCTCACATCATGCTGTACTTGTTAAGGGCATTATTCTGGATAAGTCTCCATATCTTCCCCGATCTTCGGTCTACCGTCCCCGGTCCTCTATCCTCCCTGTACTCCGTGCGCCCCGTAGTTTCTAATCTTTGATTTTTAATCTTCAATTTTAAATTGTCAGCAGTTAAATTCATTCGTACATTTTGCTGATGATATTAATGAACTTACGAGAAACTAAAGAGGAGATTTGGAACTGCAGGGCTTAGCCATTTTAGGGATACTGTTTATTAGTTTTGTGCTGTTGATCTACAAAAATATACCGGCAGATTTTGTGTTTGTAGGCGCTCTTACAGCTATTATGGTATTGAATTTGGTACCGGTTAGCGAAGCATTGGTTGGATTTTCTAATGAGGGCATGCTTACGGTTGCAGCGTTATATGTGGTGGCTCTTGGGCTAAAAGAAACGGGGGCTATTCAGTATGTGGTGCAACACCTGTTGGGTAAACCTGATGGAATTCGTTCATCGCAAATGCGGATGATGGGCCCTGTTTTAGGGATGAGTGCCTTTTTGAACAATACCCCTATTGTAGCCTCCTTTATCCCCGCCATTCAGCAGTGGTGTAAAACATATCAGATTCCCGTTTCAAAAATGATGCTACCCCTAAGTTATGCGGCCATTTTGGGTGGAACCTGTACGCTCATCGGTACAAGTACCAACCTGATTGTAAATGGACTTTTAATTGATTATCAAAATGTTTCCCTGAATATATTTGAGCCAATCTATGTAGGGTTACCCATGGCTGCTGTGGGATTTGGATATATCTTGTTGGCAGGTAATAAACTTTTGCCGGACCGTTCCTCCGGTTTTGATTCTTTTGCCAATACAAGAGAGTACACGATTGAAATGATGGTGCCCCCGAACAGTTCACTTGCGGGTCAGTCTATTGAAGAAGCAGGACTTCGGGACTTACCGGGACTGTACCTGATAGAGGTTGTTCGTAAAGAAAGGGTTATAGCAGCCGTAGAACCTGAGGAAATCTTGCAAAGCAATGACCGCTTGATCTTTACGGGCGTAGTGGATGCCATTTCTGTGCTGGAAAGCACAACCGGGCTTCAGCCGGCAACGAATCAGGTGTTTAAACTGGATGCCCCAAGAAGTGAACGGAAACTGGTAGAAGCCGTCGTTGCTCCATCAAATCCATTGAACGGGCTGACCGTAAAAAACGGTGGATTTAGAAATCGCTATGGGGCGGTGATAATTGCTATAAGCAGGGACGGCGATCGAATTAATAAAAAAGTGGGCGATATTAAACTACAGACGGGAGACATTCTCCTCATGGAAACGCCCCGTGATTTTACCAAAAGGTTTCGCTCTTCCAATGATTTCTTGTTAGTGAGCACACTATCAGAGAACGGGCAGACAAATACAGAAAAAGCCTGGATAGCAGGCCTGATTTTAGCAGGAATGGTACTGCTTGCTGCATTTGATGTTCTGAGTATGTTCAAAGCTTCGTTTCTTGCGGCCGGGTTTATGGTATTAACACGCTGCTGTAAACTTTCTGATGCACGAAGATCTGTAGACTGGACGGTTTTGTTGGTGATCGCCTCGGCACTGGGAATTGGGAACGCTTTGGAAGTGACAGGAACAGCAGAAACGTTGGCAGGAGGGTTTTTGGGATGGTTGGGGGCTCATCCATATGCGGCATTAATCGGAACCTATATTGCCACCTGGCTCCTGACCGAGATGATTACAAACAACGCAGCCGCAGCGCTGATTTTTCCGATAGCAATTTCACTGGCAGCAAGTATCGGGGTGAGCTTTATGCCTTTTGTGATGGTCATTATTTTTGCTGCTTCTGCCAGTTTTTCCACCCCGATTGGGTATCAAACAAATTTAATGGTCATGGGACCCGGTGGATATCATTTTTCGGATTACCTGAAATTTGGGGTTCCGCTTAATTTGGCTGTAGGAATTACGGCATTGATACTTGTGCCGATTGTGTGGCCGTTTTGAGTTTCAAGTTATTAGTTTTAAGTGATAAGTTTTAAGTTGAGCCTCCTTAAAGCGTCCGAAGGTCCTTTAAGCGTGGCGGGTTTTATTAAGTGTTAAGTTTTCAGTTGCAACTCAACACTCAACACTCAACACTCAACACTTAAAACTCATAGACACTCAACACTCAAAATATTTTCGATAGCCACCAAAACCACGTATATTCATTCTTCTTAAAAACAGATGTAAACTATGATTGATGTAGACGTTATCAGTGAGATTGCTAAATCAGCAGGAGAAAAGATTTTATTGCATTACAATACGGATGTGAAAGTGAATCATAAAGAGGATTCCTCGCCGCTTACACAGGCTGATCTCGATGGACATAATGAAATTATGAAGGGATTAAAAAAGCACTATCCTGGTATTCCGGTCATCTCAGAAGAAGCAGCACTTCCCGAATACGACGTTCGTAAAAAGTGGGACCGGTTTTTCTTGGTTGATCCGCTTGACGGAACGAAGGAATTTATCAAAAAAAATGGGGAATTCACCGTCAATATAGCGCTGATTGAAAATGAGATACCGACCTTAGGAGTCGTTTATATACCGGCAGAAGATGTTCTTTATTATGCCACACAAGAAAAAGGAACATTCAGGCAGGTCGGTGATGGTGATCCGGTTAAGATTGAACATGACGCTTATAAAAAAGGAACGCCGGCACGAATTATGGTCAGTCGATCCCACAGGGGAAATGACACACAGGAAAAACTTTCCAAGCTGGGCATTGAAGTCTCAGAAGAGATTCCATCCGGCAGCTCCCTCAAATTTTGCAGGGTGGCTGAAGGGGTTGCTGATCTGTACCCGCGGTTCGGACCTACCATGGAATGGGATACCGCCGCCGCGGATGCTATTTTTCGATATTCCGGCAAGAATGGAAACCGAACATCTCCCCTGAAGTACAATAAGGAGGATTTGCATAACCCCGAGTTTATCATAGGTTTAGAATAGTTTTGAGTGATGAGTTTTTAGTGTTTAGTTAGCCTCCTTAAAGCGTCCGAAGGTCCTTTAAGCGTGGCGGTTGGTTGGGGGGATTTAGTTTTTAGTGTTGAGTGATTAGTTTAGTGAATTAATTTTGTAAGGATTTCCGAATTAGGTGTTCATATAAGTGAATAAAAACATTACTAAATCGAATATATTATGAACTATAACAACGGACCTGTTTACAAGAAAAGTTTTCAATTTGCACTGCGTATTATTGAACTTTATAAATTGTTAGTGAACCAGAAGGAATATGTAATTTCTAAGCAGATATTAAGATCCGGAACAAGTATTGGGGCAAATGTTAATGAAGCCTCTGCCGGATTTTCTAAAAAGGACTTTGCATATAAAATGTCAATTGCTTCAAAAGAAGCCAGAGAATCAATGTATTGGCTGAACTTACTTAAAGAAAGTGGGTTAGTTGATGTAAATTTAGACAATGAATTGCAGGAATGTGATGAGCTTGTACGAATACTAACATCGATTGTGAAGACAACTCAAGATTAAAGAGTTTTTAGTGTTGAGTTGATAGACTATTAAAAACAACTCAACACTAATCACTCAAAACTCATAATTTCTATTTTAAGAATAATAACTAAATCAGAGCACGGAAAATCGATCTCTGATCCAAATAACCAACAATGACTAAAAGACAAACACACCTTAAACAACTCGAAGACGAAGGAATTTATATTATGCGTGAGGTGGCCGCGCAGTTTGAACGGCCGGTACTTCTGTTTTCAGGGGGGAAGGATTCGATTGTGATGGTGCACCTTGCATTAAAAGCTTTCTATCCCGCAAAGATTCCATTTCCACTTATGCATGTGGATACCGGTCACAATTTTGATGAGACGATTGCTTTTCGGGATAAACTTGTTGAGGAGAACAATGTTGAGCTGATTGTAGGCAGTGTGCAGGAGTCTATTGATAAGGGGGATGTGAAGGAGGAGACCGGACCGGATGCCAGCCGGAATGCACTGCAAACGGTAACGTTGCTCGATACCCTGAAAAAACATCAGGTGGACGCCGCACTGGGTGGCGGACGACGGGATGAAGAGAAAGCCCGCGCCAAGGAGCGTTTTTTTTCGCACCGAGATGCGTTTGGACAATGGGATCCAAAAAATCAGCGTCCCGAGCTGTGGAATATGTACAACGGTTTAAAGAACCAAGGTGAACACTTCCGTGTTTTTCCCATCAGTAACTGGACGGAAATGGATGTTTGGCAGTATATTGCCCAGGAAGAAATTGATATTCCGGAGATCTACTTTGCTCACGAACGTAAGGTATTCAACAGGCGGGGAGTATGGCTGGCCGATACGGACTATGTTAACCGCATGGAAGAAGAGGAACTCGAAACCAGAACGGTTCGGTTCAGAACCATTGGTGATGCCACCTGTACCGGGGCCGTCCTATCAACCGCATCCAATATGGAAGAGATTATCCAGGAAGTGGCTTCTGCCCGACAAACGGAACGCGGAAACCGCCACGATGATAAACGAAGCGAAACCGCGATGGAAGACCGGAAGAGGCAAGGGTATTTCTAAAGTTTTTAGTTATGAGTGTTGAGTTTTTAGTTACAACTCAACACTAAACACTAAAAACTCAACACTTTCTACCAACAAAAGATATTGAAATAACTAATGAGCAAAAAAACAAGCAACGCCCAAAACCACGAACAACAAGACACTAAATACCTTGACATGGACCTTCTTCGGTTTACGACTGCGGGGAGTGTGGATGATGGGAAGAGTACCCTGATTGGACGGCTTTTATATGATTCAAAGTCTATTTTTGAAGATCAAATGGACGCTATTGAGAAGACCAGTAAAAGCAGTGGGGAAGAGGGAGTGAACCTGGCACTGCTTACCGATGGCCTGAAAGCAGAGAGGGAGCAGAAAATTACGATTGATGTGGCCTACCGCTATTTTGCCACTCCGAAACGAAAATTTATTATTGCGGATACCCCGGGCCATACTCAATATACCCGAAACATGGTAACGGGTGCATCTACAGCTGAACTGGCCGTTGTATTGATCGATGCCTCGAAAGGAGTATTAACCCAATCTCGACGGCATGCTTTTATTTCATCTTTGTTACAGATACCTCATTTGGTTGTGGCTGTCAACAAAATGGATCTTGTGGATTATGATGAAGAAGTATTTAATGAGATCGTTGCTGACTTTAGAAATTTCTCCAAGAAGCTCGATATAGATAATATCACCTACATCCCAATCTCCGCGCTCAAAGGGGATAATGTAGTTTCAAAAACTCGGGTCGGAAAGAGTACAAATGGACAGAAGGGTTCTGAAGAAACCAACTTCATGTCGTGGTACAATGGACCAACTCTGTTACACCATCTGGAAACCGTTAAGGTAGATGCTTCTCATAACGTAGTCGATTTTCGCTTTCCGGTGCAGTACGTGATTCGGCCCAACCAGAACTTTAGGGGTTTTTCCGGCAGAATTGTGTCCGGACGCATCAAGCCCGGTGATGAAATTACAGTGTTGCCCTCAAAGCTATCCAGTAAGGTGAAAGAGATTGTAACGAAAGGGGAGAACCTGAAAGAAGCTTTTCCGGGAGACTCTGTGGTGTTAACCATTGAGGATGAGATTGATATTTCCCGTGGCGATATGATTGTTCGAAAAAACAACGTGCCAAAGATTACGACCCATTTTGAGGCCTACATCTGCTGGATGGATGATGATGCCATGAAGACCGGTAAGAAATACCAAATGATGCACACGACCAAAGTGACCCCGGTATTTTTTGATGAGGTCATATATAAAATGAATGTTGATACGCTCAGTAGCGAAGATGCTGATGAATTGAAGCTAAACGAAATTGGACGGGTTAAACTAACCTCCGCACAACCACTCTTTATTGATGCTTACCAGGTAAACCAGCGAACCGGAAGTTTCATCGTTATCGATCCCGCCTCAAACGTAACCGTAGGTGCAGGAATGATTCGCGCCAGTTCGACAGAGTCAACTAAGAACTCAAAACTCAAAACTCAAACCTCTCCAAACATAGTTTGGGAACCCTGGAACATCCCCCGCGAAGAACGGGAAAAACGCAATGGCCATCAGGCCAACGTCCTCTGGTTCACAGGCATATCCGGTGCAGGAAAGAGCACCATCGCCAAAGCACTGGAGAAAAAATTGTGGGAAGAAGGAAAGCAGACCGTACTGTTAGACGGCGATCAGGTTCGGCACGGACTGAACGGCGATCTCGGTTTCAGCCCGGAAGATCGAACGGAAAACATTCGACGTGTTGGGGAAACGGCCCGACTCTTCTTTGAACATGGAAATATTGTTCTCTGTACATTTGTATCCCCCTACGCAGAAGATCGCGAGCGGGTCCGAGACCTCTTACCGGATGGTAAATTTATAGAAGTCCACGTAATGTGCGATCCAAAGACTGCCCAGGAACGCGACCCCAAAGGGCTGTACGAAAAAGCCAAAAAAGGTGAGATTAAAGGACTCACCGGATATGATGCTGATCATGAAACACCCAATTCAGCACTCACCATCGATACAGATGCGATATCCGTTGATGATGCCGTTGAGTTGCTTTTATCTAAAATTAAGTAACGAAAAACCCTTGGAGGGTTCTCTTCGAGAAGGGTGTAAACGAATTCATTCAGAGAATGAATTCGTTTACGTCATCACGGGCTTGACCTGGGATCCCACCTCCCGTCCCCGGTCATATCGTTGACGAAATAACGCGGTTGAACCAAGGCTCATCTTTTGAACACGCAGCGAAGCGTAGTGAAATCCCTCGATCCCTCCGCCAGCTGGCGGATCCACTCGGGATGACAGGGGCGTTGGTGGGGGAGGCTCGGCGTTTCAGTTTTTTGGTTATGCGTAGGACTGTCTTACGCCGAATGACTCATTATTTGTGATGAACCCAACCCCATAGGGGTTAAATATCATTAGCCGCGAAGCATGCCTTCGCAATTACAACGCATGGATATAGTTCTCATGGAATAATTTTTCTAAGGCTGAACCCATTATCCATAGCAGAAAAACTGCTTCCAAAGGAGCACGGAATGCGGGGATTGATGGCGCCCACGCACATTCCCTCGAGGATTTGGGTGCATTGGGGTTTATGGGTAAATACGAGTGGGTAATTGATGAATTGATTTTTCCTGAAATACTGTTTGAAAGAAGAATGACATTTAAATTGAACAATATTCAATGAAATATTACATTATTTATGTGTTTCATTGTACACATGTCTAAACTATGGATACGAAAAAACAAACAGAACAGGCTAATGGCAATAGATTTACATCTGGTGTAAAACTATCAGAAAGTGAGTTTAAAAAAGGTATCAAAGATGCTGAGGAGGGACCTTTATTTACTGTTCAGGAATCAATGACCCATTTTGAGTCTTGGCTCAAAAATAGAATTTAAACAATCCTATACCGTTTTAAATTTGATGCTAATAAAAAAGAATTAACTATTAAATCTATGTCAGTTGTAATTCACAAAAAAGATTCCTTAAAAACCATACGCGAAGTCATAGAAAAAGCGTCTTCCCATAAAAAGAAAAAACCGGTGGATATCGGCCGGTACTTTGGAAAAGTAAAATTTGGAATGGACGGGCTTGAGTATCAAAAAAAGCTAAGATATGAATGGGAATAACATTGTAGCTGATACTTCGCTGTTGGTAAATTTTTTAATGGAATTGAACCAGCCGGTAAAATTTTGAAAGGTCAAACTATTTGGGTTTCAGCAATTACAGAAATAGAATTGCTTAGCTATTCGGCTTTGACAAAATCACAAACAAAAATTATTCGATCTTTTTTGGATGATTGCATGGTTACGGAATTAACCATGGCTGTGAGAGAAATCGCTATTGAAATACGAAAGAAACAAAAGTTAAAATTACCTGATGCTGTGATAGCTGCTACTTCTATTCATCTGGATTTTCCCCTTATCACCATGGACACTGACTTTGAAAAAGTGAAAAATTTGAACACTATTGTGATAGATGTTAATGCATAATATGTTGTTGGAAGGTGTCGGCGTACCAGCTCCCAATTATGCGCGGTATCGTCTTACGCCGATTTCAAGGCTCAAGGCACTTGGTACAGGGTTCAGGGAGTTAATCATCACAAAGAAATACTACCACTGGATTTACGTTGATGAAATAACTTCCCATGAAACAAATCCCTCTCTGTGTTCTTTGTGCGCTCCGTGGTTAATTTTTTTTTGGGTAAATACGAGTGGGTTTTCTATTAATTCATTTATGGTACATGTTCGTTGATTACGCTTTTGGTTTCACCGGGTTTAATTGCCTATGTATATTTCCTCGTTCATTTTTTCTTGATAAAAAACGAACCAAAAAATCAAGGCTGCTGATTTGCTCCGGCTGTATCTCGGGGTTCTCGGTCGGCCAACTTAATCAATGGTCTAGTTGCTTATGAGTTTGAGAAAACTCAACAATCACCGTTACTCTCAAAGATAGAGCATGGCTTTTGGCCGGAACGATTAAGCTAGACGGGCCTCGGTCGCCCCGGATACTGACCGCCTCCACGAATCAGAGGCCGTATTGTAGATCGAGCAAAGGTGTTACTGTTAGCTAAGAAACTTTCTCCGTTCGTCGGTTTCTCTGTTGATCTGTTCTTCTGTTTTCTTTCTCCGTCTCCGGTCTCAACGCGACAGAAGACGGGCGACCGATGACCGGCCGAATGACTCATTATTTGTGATGAAACTCAACCCCGGAGGGGTTCAATGTTAATAGTCCCGTATGAAGTGCTAAGGCGAGGAACGAGCCTTGCACGGAATGCGGGGATTGATGGCGCCCACACACCTTCCCCCGAGGCTTTGAGTGTGTTGAGGTTTTTGGGTAAATACGAGTGGGTTTTCGATTAATTAATTTCTCTTTTTCTTTAATTGATTAAGAGTAGGTGAAAAGTTAATAAGTCACATTAAAATCTTTCCTTGTCCTTTTTTGCTCGCCCAAAAATGGACGGAAAAAGGGCGCAAAGAAAAGAACTCCTCGCTCCGGTATTTACACCCATGCTTTGTTGAGACTTTCATGCCGGCTCTCGTCAGACAGCTTTTCTTTGATAAGGGGCTAAATGTCTTTTGGTAGATCTGCATTAACAGATGGTTGTCAAAATTGAGGAGTTACGAACTAAAATGAATAACTACCACCGCCGATTTTCAGGGCACAAGGCCCAAGCAGCCCCGAATCGAGTGCGGGACTGCGAAAAACAAGCAGCAGGGCTCAGGGTTTCAGCCTAAAAATCCAACCATTCTAACATTTCTAACCTGATTATATACTTCTCAAATTCCCACTAACCATCCTTCTCAAACATCCCCCTCCGTGCGCGCCGTGGTTCCCCGTGGTTAACAATATTGCCAACCGCAGACTGCCACTGCTGACTGGAACAGCCGGTCCTCCGTCTTCGGTCCCCAGTCTTTCCACAATTGGATAGCAATAGATAATATATTACCTTTTATATAAGTATTAGGTAAATAAAGGATAATATATTAACTGTTATGATTTTTGGTGATAACCCTAAAGATTTGATGGAGAAAATCTCTAAGCGAGCCAAAGCGAAGAGGTTGGGGCATAATATCACTCAAAAAGAGTTGGCGGAACGTTCAGGGGTGAGCCTTGGTAGCATTAAACGTTTTGAGAATACAGGCCAGATATCATTAAAACACCTTCTTATGGTTGCTACGGTGCTAAAAGCGTTGGAGGAGTTTCACTTCCTTTTTGAAGAAACTTCATATCAATCTATTGATGAGATGGTAGAAAAGAAGAATAAATCAAAACGTAAACGTGCCAGCAGCAATGATTCCTGAAATTGATTGGATACGTGTTACCTATTCAGGCCGTGATGTGGGGCGTTTGGCACTGAGTCCGGAAAACCTCTGTGTGTTTGAATATAATAGAGATTGGTTAGCTTCTGGATTTTCTATCTCACCTTTTTTTCTTCCTCTCGAACAGGGCGTTTTTACTGCAAAGAGAGATCCTTTTAACGGACTTTTCGGTGTATTTAATGACAGCCTGCCCGATGGTTGGGGGAATCTTCTCCTGGATAGATGGCTCAGGGAAAATGGGGTGGACCCAAACCGTCTAAACTGGCTGGAGCGACTGAGTATTATCGGCAATAATGGAATGGGTGCGTTATGTTACGAGCCTGGGATCATTAGAGAACATCCGGAAAAGGCAAAATCGTTAGACTTTTACGCAGATCAGGTTAAACGAATATTAAATGAAGAGCCTGTAGAATCTTTAGATGACCTTGTTGAAAAAGGTGGATCTCCAGGCGGTGCGCGTCCCAAAATAATGATATCGCTTGACGGAAAAGAGTGGATAATAAAATTCAGGTCTCAGGAAGATCCTGAAGATGTTGGAGCTTTAGAATACGATTATGCCCGTGCAGCTAAGCAGTCCGGAATTGAAATGACAGAAACACGCCTTTTTGAAGGGAAATATTTTGGAATTGTCCGGTTTGATCAAAAAAATAATCAACGAATTCACATGTCTACGGCAGCGGGAATATTTCATGCTTCGCATCGATATCCCTCACTTGATTATGTTGATTTGATGAAAGGAACATTGGAATTGACCCGTTCCATGCCACAAGTTTTACGGATTTTTCGGTTGATGGTGTTTAATGTACTAACCAATAACAAAGATGATCATGCCAAAAACTTCTCGTTTATATACGATGAAAAGAAGGAACTGTGGAAAGTTTCTCCCGCATATGATCTTGTATTTAGCAACGGTTTTAACGGAAATCATTCAACCACAATAAATGGAAAGGGAAATCCGGAAAAAGAAGATATTTTTGATGCTGCTGATAATGCAGGCTTAAAGATGAAAAACTGTAGAGAGATTTATGATGAAGTATGGGAAGGTACGTCTGATTTAAGAGCGAGGACAGACAACTGGAATTAGACTCCTGCGTAGCTGAATGGGTCTAAACCTGACAGGTACTGTGTTAAATATCAATAAATTTTTTAATTTTCACTTGTAAA
>JBBDPF010000021.1:0-21199 GCA_040876545.1 Balneolaceae bacterium
CCTTTAGTTCGGAGCATAGAATGTAGAAGTAGTAATTCATAGCCATAAAAAAAGCCTCTTACAATATATTTGCAAGAGGCTTTTTTGCTCCCCGGGTAGGATTCGAACCTACGACCGATCGGTTAACAGCCGATTGCTCTGCCACTGAGCTACCGAGGAATATTAGATCAAACAATAAAATTCAAAAAGGTTGTAGGCTTTGAACCTACGCCCCGACAGCTGTCGGGGTAACAAGCCGATTGCTCTGCCACTGAGCTACCGAGGAATATGACGGAAAAAATAAAACCCCTGTAAACTTCAGGGGTGAATATTGATTTGAATAAAACACCTTGTCCAAATCAGAAGACAAATATAAGATTTTGACTTGTCGTAAGTCAAGTCTTTATCTAAAAAAAGTGAAATTTCTTTCATAAAAAAGGCCGTGATATCACGGCCTTTTTGTTAAAGTAATAAAGAATAATTACTTACACTTTACCGGAGTTTTTCATGTCCTGTATTTCAAGACGGATATCCTGTGAAACCTTTTTGATTTCCTGTAGAGTCTTTCGAGCTCTTGTACCGGCCGCTTTGTTTTCTTTTTCGTAGAACTTGTTCATATCCGGTTCAAGTTCCTCGATTAGTGATTTCATCTGATCAATTCTACTCATATAAAGCTCCTTTGATTTGTTAAGGTTTATTAAATACTGCTTGTAATGCTGAGAGGAAACTATTGAACGATATGATAAGGGTCAAATAAAAAAAGGCTTTTTATTCTATTTAAAGGCATTTTCTTCTCAACAAATGATTGTGGCATGGGTCAAATCAGGATAATTCGAAAAATTTTGGGCAGTCGTTAGTTTTACTTCATACTCTATATCACGAAAATCCTTTGGAACCTGTTTTTCTAAAAATGTAGAATCAGAGGGGGAAGTTCGAGAAATCGTTTTAGGAAGGTCTTGTTTGATAATATCTCCACCTTCAGCGGTTGAAAAAATAATCACATCATCTATATTCAACTCATTTTTTAACGCATAGGCCATGGCAGCAATACCCATCGGTTTAGGTTGATCGTGCCCGTCAGAATCAATCAGGCTCGAAACAAGAAGGGTAGGGTGCTCCGGAAATTTATGAAACTGCTCTACATCTACATCAATAGAACCATTTCTTTCTTTGATGAGTGACCGCTGATATCCGTTTAAGCCAATGGTGGAAACTCCTTCATCTGCAAAAAGTGCAACCAGTCGATGATTTAAATCTTTTATGGCTCTAATGGTAGCTTCTTCCCGCATGATGCCGGTCTGAATCAACCGCTCGGTGTATTTGCTTTCTCCATGAATAATGATCCCACGTTTTTTATGATTAGAAACTGCCTTTGCAAAAGCGGACAGAAAAAGCCCGTTATCTAAATGTTCGTAATCGAGAACAGCGATATAATCCATGTACCTATTTCTTTAAATTTCCTGAGGTAAATCCGTGCGGTAAAAGTTGTGCAATGTTGTGTGTTGATAACGAACCATCCCCGTGGTGTAGTTCCACTCGCTGTCGTGGCATCCATTCGGCCATTACTTGCCGGCAAGCCCCACAAGGACTACTGAAATCTCCTTTTGGAGCGGATACAGTAATCTTCTCAAACTCTCTGAATCCTGCTGATATTGCCCTGAAAATAGCTACCCTTTCAGCGCAAAGGCCAAGACTCCATGAGCTTACTTCGACGTTTACACCGCAAATATATCCATCGGAAACATCTAAAAGTACAGCTACAGGAAAGTTGGAATGTTGAGTATGTGATTTTTTTGCAAGTTCTTTTAACAGCGATTCAGAATCTGTGGTTTTGGAGATCAGTGCATCATACAGATTGAGTGAATCAGGAAGCTCTTTTTCTTGGGATAAATTATACTCATCAACCCAATAGTTAAGGAGTTCTGATGTTGGTTCAGGCTGATAAAGAACGTGAGGTTCATCCCCGTTTCCAAGGCAACTGCAAATCGCTCCCTGAACGGCAGAAATGGTAAGTGGAAACGAAATATTTTCGACCCTGACACCCGGGTAATGGATTCCACTTTTACCCTCTACAATACAGTATTCAACTGTATTTGAGTAAGGGCTATAAACGCGTTTTTTTAACGTTTCATCCATTATTCAGAAATTAAACTTTTCATGACTGCATCAGAAATGGCTGCCCTGATTTCACCAATCCTGCTTCCATATTCACGGCTGGGCCAGGTTCTGTTTGTCAATAGAATAATGGAGATATTTTCATCAGGATCGATCCAGATACTGGTACCTGTAAAACCTAAATGTCCGAAAGTATTTACCCCTGTTAACGTTCCGGCTGAACTGAATCCTTCGCTTTTTCGGTCAAAACCAAATCCCCTAAAATTGATGGGAGATTGATGGCTCACAAATGTTTGGATGGTTTCGGGGGATAGATAGGATTTGTCAGCATAATACCCACCGTTAAGTAACATTTGCGAGTAGATAGCCAGATCTTTTGTAGTGGAGAAAAGACCTGCATGACCGGCAACCCCACCCATAAAGTAGGCTCTTTCGTCATGTGCATATGCGCGAACAGTCCCTCGTTCATAAAGTAAGTCGATTTCTGTAGGTGGAACTCGATCGCTGATCCAGCTACCCACATCCCGGGGATTGAAAAATGTTGAGTTCATTCCCATTGGGTAGTACAGCTTATTTCTCACATATTGATCAATCCGCTGACCGGAAACTTCTTCAACCACTTCTGCCAGGAGGATAAATCCAAGATCACTATATACATATTTCTCACCCGGTTCGCCCTCAAGCGGTTCATTTCGAACGGCATTTAAGATTTCCCCACGGGTTTTAAGTTTATCAACATAGGTTTTAAATGCAGGCAGGCCTGATGTATGAAGGAGTAAATGCTGAAGTGTAATATCTTTTTTATCAGGTGTATCAAACTCCGGGATATACTTTGCTACCGGATCATCCAGTTTAATTTTTTCTTCATCAACCAGTTTCATAATCGAGGTGGTTGTGGAAATAACTTTGGTCAGAGAAGCTAAATCATAAACATCGCTGTGCTGTACTTTTCGGGTTTTGGTGTAATCGTGATAGCCGTATCTCTGGTTCCAAATCATGGCTCCATCTTTCATCACCCCAACAACACCGCCGGGGAATACTGAATCGTCGATAGCGTGCTGCATCACCATGTCAATATTCAACAGGGAATCTGTGCTTACCCCTACGGCTTCAGGTTCATCAAACCGAAGGGCGGTATGGTTAAACTCCAACCCATCTCCTATACTGTAAAGGCCGGGAATATTGGCGGTTAACTTTCCCTGAACAGACGATGCCCCAAATAATGCGGGAACGGTCTGTTTTACCTGATTAGAATTTGACGACCAGGCGAGGATATGTGAATCAACATTGGTCAAACCCTGCACTACATAAGGGTTTCCAAAAGCGATTAAAGCGGAAGGAGATTCTAAATTAAGTACTTCTCGCACAACAGTTCTCTGTGCAGCAGGAAGCTGTATGGGTTGATGAGATCGTACCATTATAAATGACCCAATAATTACCAGATCGGCATCTTTTGCTGCTTCCAGTATCTCATCTTTTTCCTCTTTGCCTGACCTTCTGTCTAACGTATAGTGGGTAACATCGGTATGATATTTTTGTATTTCCCGAGCGAGTGACGTTCCGGTACTGCCACTTTGATCATCCGCTACGGATAGTACAAATACCTTAGGATATTTGGCGTCAGTGATGGGAAGTAAATCGCCTTCGTTTTTTAGTACGGTTACGGAATTCCGTGCAATTTTATCTGCAATTCCTTGATACGTGGGTGTATTAAGTTTTGAGCTGAGCGCTTCAATATCGACTCTTTGATGATCAAATAAACCGTTTTCCTTTTTTAGAGTGAGCATTTTTTTGACGGATTGATCAATTCTCTCTTCTGATAGCCTGCCAATTTCCACAGCTTTTTCTACATCTGCAATGGCTGTTAATTCATCCGGACTGATGAGCATCATATCTGCACCGGCAAGCAGGGATAAAATAACAGCCTCTCCGGGAGAATAGTGATCTGTGATGCCACTCATTTCAAGTCCGTCCGTAACAACTAACCCTTCAAAATTCAGGGAATCAACCAGTATACTTTTTAGGATGGATTCATCAAGGGTGGAAGGACGCCCAACATTATCGCTAATGTTTGGATAAGCGATATGTGCACTCATCACACTTCGTAAACCATTGTTGATGGTAAATCGAAACGGGACTAATTCCAGGGAGTCAAGTCGGTCGTAATCGTGACTAATAGTTGGGAGAGAGAGGTGCGAATCGGTATCTGTATCTCCATGGCCGGGAAAGTGTTTTGCGGTGGCCATTATTCCCTCACTTTCAACTCCTTCTATAAAAGATTGTCCATATTCAGATACGGTTTCCGGATCGGCAGAGTATGACCGAACGTTAATGACGGGGTTATTTGGGTTATTATTCACATCCAATACGGGACCGAAAATTTGGTGAACACCCAACGCTTTAGCTTCACGGGCAGTAACTTTACCGGCTAAATAGGCATTGGATGGATTTCCCGTAGCTGCAACTCCCATAGCAGGGGTGAACCGGGTAGTTCCACTCACCCTCATGGCTGCCCCAAACTCCATATCCTGGGTAATCCACAGTGGGATTGAGGCCACATCTTGTAATTCGTTTGTCATGACTGCCTGCGGATATATTTCTCCTCTCATGAAAATGATACCACCTACATTATGCTCTGCTACCAATCGTTTTAATCGTTGATGGCGAACGTCCTTTTCATTTGAAAATGTACCCCAGGCCGGAACCACAAAAAGTTGGCCTATTTTTTCCCTAAGGGTCATGGAATTCATCAATGAGTCGATGTCCACATCAGAGGGGAGAATTTCATTAGCTCTTTCATAATTTTGATCCGGTTCAGGTTCCTGAAGGCCGGGAATAGTGGTTTCGTAATCAGAAACCGGTTCAGAGCTTTTACAACCGGCAAAAAACATCAAGCCGATAACACAGAGCAGACAAACGGTTTTAGCAGAAGTGAAATAAGTAGAGAGTGGATGCATCATAAGTAAACTGGGTGAATGTGAAAACAGGCGATTAAAATAGAGATATCACGGCTAATTTGCAGGGATCAACCGGGTCGTTTCGTAATTGGATTGTTGGAAAAATGTGCTGTCTTGGTAGATGTACCGATAGCGTCCATCAAGCCAGAAATCGGTTTGATCTCCAAAGTGTGCAGAAAGTGGATTTCCGGATTGACCCGTGGCAAGCACAGAGTAGGATCGATGAGGCTGCGAAAAATCAACAATTCGGCGAATCGCCGGCCCGAGGTTCATCTCAAAAGGCTCCTGCCAGCTGTATTGGCCTTTGTTGATCGTCATTCCATTTCCCACAGCGGGATAGGGCCCTTTACTAAGCAGGTTTTCAACAATCATTTTTAACGTTGCAGATGCTTCGGGTTGATCTGCTGCTTCCCCCAACATCGGTGGCTTAAGAGTTAACGTATGTAGAGACTCCCAACGCCACTGAAACGGTTCATCGCCATAGGTTTCAGTTAGCTGATCAATCGTTTCAATCATGCTTTCCCGAAGTACCTCATTCGAAGAAATAGATTGTTCATCCGTTGAGAGATTAACAAAAGAGGTTTCGTCTTTTAATAAATTGAGCACAATTGTAACCGGTAAATGTTCCATTCGAATGAGACTTTCATAAGCTGAAGTTCCCATATCATCCTGTAAAATATTTTGGGATAAATTCATCAAAAACAGATCAAAAATAGATGCTGCCGTAGAGTTTAGGGAATAGGTGTAATCCCAGTTTTCCAGATACGGAAAAACATCAGAGAATTCATTGTTACGCTCTGCAGATCGAAGCTGTGGCAACACAATATCGAGGATTTCGCGTGCCAGTTCCGAAACCACATCTTGCTGCATATCCTGAGTGTAGTTTACGTTGATGGAATCTCTGGCATTGATCAAATCAGTCACCCTCAAAATCCGGGAAGGGGGTTCCCAAAATGTTGAAATGTAGTAGGGATAATCATCTGTATGTAGCTTGTTGTTGGAATGGGCAACAAATCCTTTTGCGGGATTTTCTACGTGAGGCATTTCATCAAAAGGAATCCAATCCTGCCAGTTATAACTTGGATCCCAGCCTTTTCGAAAAAGAATGGGGTTATAATCCCGAATGGGCAGATTTCCGACACTAAACAGGGCAATGTTGTCTGATCGATCAGCATAAATAAAATTCATCGCCGGAGAGTTAAATTCGGTTAGTGCATCTTTAAACTGGGTGATATTTTGGGCCTTATTCAGCTTATACAGAGACCATAATTCATGGCTCACTTCATGGCCCACCCATTTCATGGTCACCATTTTATCCGCAATTAATTCTTTTGAGGGATGAATGGTATTAATCACCGGCCCGTGCTGTGTATGGGGAATTCGATAAAAATGATCATCCCCATCTTTTACCCTGATGATTTCATCACGCCACTGAATTTCCCTGAAAACGGCTTCTCCATTGCTGCTGTCAGCTATATATTGATTACTATTTTCAGGGTTGATTTGTTCAACAAAAAAGTCGGTATCATCGGCCATACTGTTGGTAATACTCCAGGCAATGTTCTCGGTTTGACCCAAAACCACAAACGGAGCCCCCGGAATAGTGGCCCCTGTAATGTTAAAAGTAGGAGAGGAAAAATGGGCTTCGTACCAATAACCGGGAAGACTTAATCCCATGTGGGGATCGCCGGCCAGAATGGGCTGGCCTGATTCCGTTTTACTACCATTTAACGCCCATGCATTACTGCCCGAATTGGTTCCGTTTTTGGACAATATGGATCGCAGCTTAAATTCCTGGTCAAGCATGGGCATAGCTGAGGCAGTCAGTAGCCTGGTTTCTTCGCTATTCAAAGACGTTGGATATTCATCATCATAAAACGGAAATAGTGATTCGAGTTTTTGCGAATCAACCCGATCTTCTAAATAAGCAAAAGTGAGTTCGCTCCACCAATGAATATTTTGATCCCACGCCATGAGCCTCGACATCGCAATAGAATGAGTTGGCGTCCATTCCAGGGGTTCCATATCCAAAAGGGTCATCTCTATAGGAACCGTTTTTTCATTTTGGCTGATGTATTCATTCACCCCATCAGAATAGTGCTCTAAAATTTGAATTAATGAATCCGGTGCTTCGGCCTCAATTTTTTTTGCCGTTTCCCACAGCCCGATGGTTCGCTGGTGTTCATCAAACTCAATCAACTCTTCTCCTAAAAATTCGGCAAACCTTCCTTCGATAAGAAGTTGGGAGAGTGTCATTTGCCAAAGCCGGTCCTGTGCGTGCATATAACCAATGGTATAGAAAAGGTCATCTTCGTTGTCGGCATAAATGTGTGGAACGCCGTAAGGATCCCAGTGAACGTCCACTGCATCATTAATTCCCTCGATCTGGAGCTCTGTATTATGGTTGGGCAGACCTTTGTAGAACGTGAAGTAAAATCCAACCACTGCAAACCCAATTGCAAGAATGAAAAGAAAAAGCAGAATCCGAAAAATGAATTTCATAGGTTAACTGTTAAAATCGGGGTAGATATGTAAATGGGTTTGAAAATCCTTGCTAAAATACATACTCTCAAGACCGAATGAAATGAATCAACTGTTGAAAAATTCAGAGTTATTATGAGTGAGATGAAAAATATTGCGGTAATTGGTGGTGGTGCGATGGGAAATGGTATTGCTCACGTATTTGCTATGAGCGGATTTAACGTACAATTGATTGAAACAAAGCAGGAATTTGCCGATCGCGCGCTCAAAACCATTGAGGGAAATCTGGACCGAATGGTTAAAAAAGAGAAAATCGGAGAGAATGAAAAAAAGGATGCTCTCGGTCGGATTTCTACGAATCTGTATGTAGCATCAGGCGTGAAAGATGCTGATTTGGTGATTGAAGCCGTCCCGGAAATTTATGAGCTGAAAAAGAAAATATTTGAACAGGTTGATGAAAACGCTCCCGATCATGCAATTCTTGCATCAAACACATCATCCATCTCTATTACCAAACTTGCTGCCTGTACCAATAGGCCCGAGAAATTTATCGGCATGCACTTTTTCAATCCGGTGCCGGTCATGAAGCTTGTGGAAGTTATTAATGGATTGGAAACAACAGAGGATGTAACGGACACGGTAATGAGTCTTTCAGAAAAACTTGGAAAAGTAGCTGTTCCGGCAAATGATTCCCCGGGATTTGTAGCGAACCGTGTTTTAATGCCGATGATTAACGAAGCCATCTTTTGCGTCTACGAAGGCGTGGCCACAGCAGAAAATGTGGATGATGTGATGAAGTTGGGAATGGCCCATCCAATGGGACCGCTTCGCCTGGCAGATTTTATCGGCCTTGATGTTTGTCTCGATATTCTTTCGGTGCTGTATGATGGTTTCAAAGATCCGAAATACCGGCCGTGTCCGCTGTTGGTAAAAATGGTGGATGCCGGGAAATTGGGTAACAAAACAGGGGAGGGGTTTTATAAATATTAGTAAAACAACCTTCAAGCGTCTGAGCGGAGCGAAGTCCTTGATGCGTTGTTTTCCCGGCACTGCCCCCTGCCCCCAATCCGCCACGCTTCAAGGACCTGCGGACGCTTGAAGGAGGCTCTTAACTCTACTACCGTAGATCTGTTGTAGTACCTGAATTTTTAAACGCTCACAGGAACTGACATCCGTCGGCACGCTGTCAGATTTTACCCGAACTGGAATACGTTGATTTGGAGCACAAGTGAGTACTTGCGCCAGTCAAATGAACTTTGATTTATAACCTCAATTTTTTTAAAAATTTATGATCGATTTAAGAAGTGATACAGTAACCAAACCTACCCCGGAAATGCTGGATGCTATGGTAAACGCTGAAGTTGGGGATGATGTGTTTGCTGAAGATCCAACCGTGAATGCTTTTGAGCAAAAAATGGCGGATCTGTTTGGTATGGAAGCCGGACTTTTTGTGCCCAGCGGTGTGATGAGTAATCAGCTCTGCCTAAAAGTTTTGACCGAACCGGGCAACGAGGTGATTATTGATGAACTGGGCCATATTTATAATTATGAAACCGGTGCTGCGGCCCATCTTTCTTCCGTGCAGTTGCATTCAGTGAAAGGTCATCGAGGAAAAATTACTGCTGAGATTGCAGAAGCGGCTATTCGAACCCAAAATGAGTGGGATCCTATTTCTACAGTAATAGCTATTGAAAACACCACAAATAAAGGGGGTGGGGCATGCTATACAAAAGAGGAAATTTCAGCCATTCGAAAAGTAGCGGATGATCATGGTTTGGCCTTCCATTTAGATGGTGCCCGTTTGTGGAACGCCATGACGGCAACGGATATCGAACCATCGTTTTTTGGGTCTGTGGCAGATACCATTTCGGTTTGTTTTAGCAAAGGGTTGGGTGCTCCTGTTGGATCTATGATGTTGACAACCAAAGAGCGAAAAATGAAAGCCCGGCGATACCGAAAAATGTGGGGAGGCGGAATGCGTCAGATTGGATTGCTTGCCGCGGCTGCAGATTATGCCGTGGAAAATCACTGGCCACTCATGAAAAAAGATCATCAACGGGCAAAACAGTTTGCCGGTGCGATTTCTGAATCAGATCAGTTCAGTATCAATATTGACGATGTAGAAAGCAATATTGTGCTGTTTGATGTCAATAATGGAATGGCTATCGATGTTATCCAACAGTTTGCAGAGAAAGGTGTGGGAGTGGTGCCATTCGGCCCCAAAACCATTCGGGCAACGTTTCATTTTCAAATCACCGATGAGGAGTTTGAGCAGTTGATAGAAACGGTAAGGATGTTTTAAACGTAACTCGGACGTCCCCGTCCGAGAGTTTCCAAATGAATGGCACGCTATTCTTAAATTGACACTTTGCTAATAATATTGTGGGATGAGCTAATATCTCATAATGTAGTGATGCCGAAGCAGGAGCTTCGGGTTACGTTTACTGCCGAATCCACTTTAACAGATCCTTAAACCCGGCTGAACTACCGTAACTCAAAATGCCCACCTTATAGATTTTTGCACTCAGCCACATGGTTCCGATGAATGTAATAATCATCAAAAAGATAGCTAATCCAATTTGCCAAAAAGGAACATCGCTTATTGCAATACGTGAAATCATCACGATTGGCGAGAAAAACGGGATAATGGATCCCACCACCGAAATGACACTTTCAGGATTTCGGGATGACTGAAAAAGTATAAAATAGGCGATAAAAATAGGGGCCATAATAGGCAGCATTAACTGCTGAGTATCCGTTTCGGAATCGGCGGCGGAACCTACTGCGGCAAAAAGCGAGCTATACAATAAATATCCAAGGAGGAAAAACACAACGAAATAGATAATCAGAGAGGTTTCAATCGTTGGAATATTTGATAACAAAGGAATATCAGCCTGAGCAGCCATAGATTCTGCAGCAGCAAGATCTTCGCTTTGAGCGCTCATAAAAGTGGATAAAATAGGTGCAGCAAGCATCGCCAGGCCAACAACAGTAATCAACCAAATTCCAATTTGAGTGACAGCCAATGCTCCAACCCCTGCCATTTTTCCGGTCAATAGTTCAATGGGTTTTACGGACGATGTAATCACCTCAATAATACGATTTGTTTTCTCTTCAATTACACCTCGCATTATGTAGCCACCATAGCCAAAGATCGCCCCAAAAATGATAAAACCCATCACAAATCCTACACCGGAAAGAAAAGCAGTATCATCGTCCGTTTCTTCTCCATCTTCGGAAAGCCGTCGCGAATCCATAGCAATTCTGGTTGCAAAAATATCCCGGACTTCCTGGGAAACTTCTGCTCGTTTAAGCTGCTCCTGGCGAAATACATCACGCATATCTGATCGAATAGTCCCTAAAAGTGTCATCCCGCCGGAACCACTATAGATTAGCTCAAGCGGTATATTTTTGCTGATATTTTCTTCTGTGATATGAACATAGCCTGTTATTTCTTCTGTCTGCACAAGAGTTCGAAGAGAATCGATAGAAATATCAGATAAGTTTAAATATTGTTCGGGCGATTGCTCATTTAGAGCAGTCACAATTTGAGAGGTGTCATCTTTTATGCCAATTTGGTAGGATACATCACTTTCCCAAACAACCACCAGAATGCCAATTCCATAGATGGCGATAAACCCGATAGGAACAAGAAGGGTAGCAGCAATAAAGCCTTTACTTTTTACGCGTGTTAAATATTCTCTTTTCAGTACTAAAAAAACTTGTCTCCAATTCATCTTATGCTTCCTCTTGGATTTTGATGTTATCTTCGCCTACGGTAGAAATAAATATCTCGTTGAGTGAGGGTTCAACTAAGTGAAATTTATGAATTTCGGCATGGTTAATGGCTTCTTTTAAAATATCCTGCGGACTTTGTGAATCGAGTATCCGAATTTCTGCAAAGTTTGTGGATCTGTTGTTGATCCGTACGTTTTTAAGCTGATCAAGAAAACTGCTGTCACCTTGAAATTCCATCAGAACTGTATTTTTCCCAAACTTCTTTTTTATATCTCGCAGATTTCCCGTCAATACAACTTTTCCGTTATTGAACAGGCAAATATCATCACACATCTGTTCTACCTGTTCCATTCTGTGGGTAGAAAAAAGAATCGTTTTACCTTTTTCGCGCAGTTCAATAATAATCTCTTTCAACAGTTCACTATTAATGGGATCGAGTCCGCTAAAGGGTTCATCAAAAATGTAAATGTCGGGATCGTGCACGATCGTTGCAATAAACTGAATCTTCTGACTCATTCCCTTGCTCAATTCACCCACCACTTTTTGATTCCAATCCAGAGCATTAAACCGACCCAGCCAATAGCGTATTTTTTCCTTTGCATCGCCAATGCTCAACCCTTTTAATTGAGCGAGATAAATAAGCTGTTCACCTACCTTCATTTTTTTGTATAATCCACGCTCTTCGGGCATATATCCGATTAATCGCTGAGTTTTAGGGCTCACTGGAAGATCATTTATGGTTATTGATCCTTGATCGACCGGAATGATATAGTTGATCATCCGAATGGTTGTGGTTTTTCCGGCTCCGTTGGGTCCCAAAAGTCCAAAAATTCGACCTTTCTCCACATCGAACGATACATTTTGAACAGCTTTCGTTTTGCCGAAGGTTTTGCTAAGGTTATTTACCTGAATAGTATTGGTTTTCGACATATTGATTTAAGCGCTTTTAATCTTGATTAAAAGTTTCAAGTAGCAGAATCTTTTCCGTAATTCTTTTATCTACTTAGAAAAAATGTTATTTGAACTTACGAATCTACCAAAATAAATTTGGCACAATCTACGCAGTAATTATTAAATAGTTACAACTTACATGAACATTGTCCATATATCAGCTGAATGTTATCCTGCCGCCAAAGCCGGTGGATTAGGGGATGTTGTTGGCGCATTGCCAAAATACCTGAACCGGGCGGGACATAAAGCCACTGTTATTCTGCCAAACTACAAAACTGAGTGGTTGAAAAAAGCAGAATCAGATTTTATTTATGAAGGAGAAGCTCCGATTGGTGCAGGCACATTTTCGTTTTCTGTTCACAGGGTTAAAAAATCGGTTCTTGGCTTTGAGCTGTATTTAATTGATATCCCCGGTCGGTTTGATAGACCCGGAGTTTATATAGATCCATGGTCTGGTCACGCCTATTGGGATGAAATGGAGCGATTTTTCACGTTTCAAATTGCGGCGCTTGAATGGATGCAATCAATAGATCAAAAACCGGATGTGATTCATTGTCACGATCATCATACGGGATTAATTCCATTTATGATGAAAGAGTGTTTTCGGTTCGAATCCTTTCGGGATATTCCATCGGTATTAACGATTCACAACGGAGAATATCAGGGAAAATACGCTCGGGAAAACTATGCCTTATTGCCTGCTTTTAATTTGGAAAGAGTGGGCATGCTTGATTGGAATGGAACCATGAATTGTTTGGCAGCCGGTATAAAATCTGCCTGGCAGGTAACTACCGTTTCGGAAGGATATATGCAGGAGTTACTCCAACACTGTCATGGACTTGAGTTTCTTTTACAACAAGAAGAACAAAAAACACTGGGGATTGTCAACGGGATTGATGTGGATGTTTGGAATCCGCAGGATGATTCTTATCTACACAAAAATTTTACCGTTAAAACGATAAAATCAGGCAAGAAAGCGAACAAGAAAGAACTTTGTAATGAATTTAATCTGAACGAAAAACGTCCGCTTTTTTCTTTTATAGGACGATTGGTACTTGAAAAAGGGGCTGATTTAATTCCTGATGTGATTGAAAAGTGTCATGAAGAAGGAGTGGAAGCTTCATTTCTTGTTTTAGGAACCGGAGATCCAGAACTACATACATTGTTCAAAAAAATGGAAAGTGAATATGTTGGTTATTTCGACAGCCGGCTTGAGTATAATGAAGGACTGGCGCATCAAATATATGCGGGAAGTGATTTTTTAATGATGCCATCTCGGGTTGAGCCCTGTGGACTTAATCAGTTTTACGCCATGCGTTACGGAACCATTCCTATTGTGAGAAAAATCGGCGGACTTTCTGATACCGTCATCGATCTGGAGGAGAAAAACGGATATGGTTTCGTGTTCGAAGAATTTGCTACCGAACCTTTTTTCAAAGCCATCAAACGAGGAGTTGAATTATATGGCAAAAAAGAGTTGTTTAATAAGTGTCGTGGAAATGTAATGAAGCTCGATTTTTCATGGACATCATCTACGGAAAAGTACATTCATCTTTATAAATCGATACAACCAAAAAAACCTGTATCATGAAACAATCAACAGTTGCTATTATTCTCGGAGGCGGTAGGGGTACTCGTCTCCACCCATTAACCGGCCACAGAAGTAAACCTGCCGTACCGGTTGCAGGAAAATACAGATTGGTCGATATTCCCATATCGAACTGCCTGAATTCAGGAATTCGAAAAATTTATGTGCTCACCCAGTTTAACTCTGCTTCGCTGAACCGGCATATCAAAAACACCTATAATTTTGATGCTTTTAGCCGTGGCTTTGTGGATATTCTTGCCGCTGAGCAGACACCAAAAAGTCAGAACTGGTTTCAGGGTACGGCTGATGCGGTTCGTCAGTCGATTCATCACATGGCCAAACACGACTACGAGCATGTGCTGATTCTTTCCGGGGATCAGCTTTACCAGATGGATTTGCGAGAAGTGCTGGAAAATCACAAGAAAAGCAAAGCAAATGTCACGGTTGCGACTATTCCGGTTAATGCGGAAGATGCTACCGGATTTGGAATCATGAAGACGGATAAAGAAGGAGTGATCGAAAGTTTTGTGGAGAAACCTTCTGCTGATGAATTGCAAAAATGGTCGTCGGATACCGGTGAGGAGATGAAAAGTAAAGGGAAAAACTATCTCGCCTCCATGGGGATCTATGTATTCAATAAAAAAGATCTGATTCGATTATTTAACGAAAATCCCGATGCGACAGACTTTGGTAAAGAGATTATTCCCAAAGCTATTGATGAAGGGACAAAAGTTTGCAGTTATGCCTTTAACGGATATTGGACAGATATTGGAACGATTAAGTCCTTTTTTGAAGCGAATCTTGAATTGACAGATACTGTGCCCCAGTTTAATCTTTATGATAATGAACAACAGATTTTTACCCGTGCCCGACTTTTACCCGCTTCCAAACTTTCAGGCACTAATCTGGAAAGGGTAATTATATCGGAAGGATGTTTGATTGAAGCCAGCAGAATAGAAAAATCAGTGATAGGAATTCGATCGAGAATTGGAAGGGGCACAACGATTGATACATCCGTAATCATGGGGAATGACTATTTTACCACGGATGAAGATTTTAAGAAACAGACATCGGAAAGACCCTTAATGGGAATTGGTCAGCGTTGTTATTTGAGCAGAACCATTGTAGACAAAAACGCCAGGATTGGGAATGATGTAAAAATAGTTGGTGGCTCACACCTGGAAGATGGAAAGTATGAGAATTACTACGTGGTAGATGGAATCGTGATTATTCCAAAAAATGGTGTCATTCCTGACGGTACAAATATTTAGAGTACGTAACCCGAAGCTCCGGCTTCGGCATCATTCGTTACGGACTATTTTTCATATGTCAATGTACAAATAGTATTGAAAAATACTCGCCCTATGTTAGCCCTCGAACGGGGACGTCCGAGTTACGCTTACTCCAAATACTCAATGTTGTAAAATCTCAAATAGTAATTCAAAAAAAGACCCGCAATATCTTTTTGAGATATTGCGGGTCTGTAGATTGATTGAGATAAATAGATGTCATACCGAACTTGATCCGCTCATCTTTTGAACGCGACAGATCCCAACTTAAGACTCACTTTGAATCAGTAAGTTGTATTAGAAAAGAGCTGATTTCTCAACTTCATATGAATAAACTTCGGAAGTGTTTAATCGAAAACCAATCAATAAATTGTTATCTAAAATAACTTGGTTCATGTAATTTGGCGCTCTTATAGATTCTAAATACTCACCCGTTGTAAAATCAAACTTATCGAATACCGCAAAGGCTTCTCCTTGTCCTCCACGGTCTTCTCCCCAATACCATGAATTAACAATCATGTAGTTTTTTTCAAAGTCATAAATAAGATCATGGTTTGTAACTAACGGCTGTGGCGCCGTTGTCATTCTGCCCTCAGAAGATGTAGAAGTAGTAGGATCCGGAAAATTAAGTTCGTCAGGAAGCTTAAAAGTTTGGAGTCTATTCCCATCTGAATCAAAATGATATACATAACTGGCATATTGTGGCAGGAAAAGAAACCCATTATCAAGTGATTTTAATTGTCCATCAAGGGAAAGTGGTTTTTGATGTTGGTTTTCGGTAAGCCGGCCAAACGTTCTTATCAGATTGCCATCAAAGTCATGTTTGTTAAAGGAGTATTCGCCTCCCATTTGCATAACAATTAAACCATCATCAACACAGGCAACTCGGGCGGGATGATATTCTGTATTAAAAATTAGATCTTCTTCTCCATTCTCCATTGAAAAGCCTGTAACTCTGAAATTTATACCATCAACAACCCAAAGCACATTTTTACAAATTGTAAAATCAAGAATAATGGAAAACTCTCCTGGGCCTCTGCCACGTCCATTTCCGAACTCCGTAACAAGGTTTCCCTGTCGATCAACCATCTTTATTTTCATATCTGCAAAATCGGGGAGTAAGATATTACTACGATATGGTTTTAAAGCTGATTGAGGATTTAATAAATGGTTTCCAATCGCTTCAAAATTAGAAACCTCTTTAAAATCAACGTCTACAAAATTTCGGTTGTTCAGGACACTATAACTTTGACTGCTGTCTTTGGCTTGTATGGTGGCATCTTCTAAAAAATAATCCTGGAAAAAAAAGAAATATATAATTATTAAAACACCAGACAGTGTAAAGGTTATTTTTTTCATATGAATTAGATTTGATTGAGACTCAATATAGTAAAGAAGTGTGTAAAACTATATAGTTAATACTAATAACATAATTTTATAATAGGGTGGAGTTATTTGATGTCAGGCGAGGGTTTAAGTTCAAAAAAAAAGACCCACAATGTCTTTTTAAGACATTGTGGGTCTGATATTTTCATTGTTTGGAGATTGCGTCCCGAAGCTTTCAGGACGATACACCCGTATTTACAGCATTCCTTTCAAAGTTTCACCAATTTCAGCAGGGCTGTCAACAACGGTAATTCCCGCATCACGTAATGCTTTTTTCTTATCCTGTGCAGATCCTTTTCCGCCGGAGATAATTGCTCCTGCGTGACCCATTCGTCGTCCGGGAGGGGCCGTGCTTCCTGCGATAAATGCGACCACGGGCTTATCCACGTTTTCTGCGATATAAGCTGCCGCTTCTTCTTCAGCCGTTCCGCCAATTTCACCAATTAAAACGATTGCGTCTGTGTCCGGATCATCCTGAAAAAGCTTCACAGAATCGAGATGATTGGTTCCAATAACGGGATCACCGCCAATACCGATGGCTGTGCTTTGTCCAAGTCCCGCTTTTGTTAGCTGATCTACAGCTTCGTAGGTCAACGTTCCTGATCGGGAAATCACTCCAATATTTCCGGGCATAAAAATAGAGCCGGGCATAATTCCGATCTTGGCTTCTCCGGGTGTAATTACGCCGGGACAGTTAGGGCCAATCAATGTTGCGCCGTGGCTATCAACCACTTCTTTGGCGATAATCATATCTTTTACAGGAATTCCTTCGGTTATACAGATAATCACTTTAACTCCTGCGAAGGCTGCTTCTGTAATGGCATCGCCCGCAAATGCCGGAGGTACAAATATAACAGAGGTGTTTGCACCTTCTTCTTTTACGGCATCAGCAACAGTGTTGAAAACCGGAAGCCCAAGGTGCTTTTGTCCGCCTTTTCCGGGCGTCACTCCACCTACAACCTTTGTTCCGTACTCAATCATCTGTTCGGAGTGAAAAGTGCCTTCACTACCTGTAAAACCTTGTACCACCAAGCGTGTATCTTTTCCTACTAAAACACTCATGAAACGTTCTTTTTTATTTAATGGATTTTGTTCTGTTAAATCGGATTGAATATACCATCATTGAGAAGATTTGCCAAAGCAGAGAAGGCGAGATAATGATAATCCTTAAATTCATTAATGGACTTTGCATTACCGTTTAGTCAGAACAATATATCAACATTTGTTGTTTATATTTTAAATCCGCAGCGCGGATAACCGATATTGTAACACCGGATTTTAATCCGGTGTGTAGCAACAACCCCAAAAAACAGAATGCCGTAGGCATGACCCATCCTCGAACTAACATTGAACGTGCCGATGGCACTTACTCGTTGTTCCCTTCGTTCACCCCGGGGATTGAAATCCCGCGTTACAAGATTGGCCGTGCCTATCGGCACTTTGTGGATCTAATTCCAAACAAGTACTTTTATTGCCCGTCGGGTATAACACTGAGTTGAAGACACCCGAGACGATATTTCAAAACTATCGAATTGTGTTCAGTTCATTGGATAATCTTAAAATTGTGTCGAAATCGGATCATTAAATCGAAAGAAAATTTAGTAAGTTAGGTGTAGTCTTTCAGCTCAAAAAGAAGGATCAATTATTTGATTGTTTGAAATGATAAACGACAACAAAAAAGAAGAAATTAGAGATACGGCAGACATCGTTGAAGTAGTTGGCGATTATGTGAAGCTTAAGAAATCCGGTAGTGGATTTATGGGGTTGTGTCCATTTCATGATGAAAAAACGCCATCGTTTCATGTAACTCCCCGACTGGGTATCTATAAATGTTTTGGATGTGGAGAGAGTGGTGATGTGTTCAACTTTATCATGGAAATGGAGGGAGTCAGTTTTCCCGAATCGCTTCGGTCACTCGCCGATCGCTATGGAATTGATATTCCCGATGAACATGTGGAAGACCATGAAGATCAAACCCGAGTTCGTGAAGGAGTTTATCACGCCTTAAAATATGCCGGACTCTATTTTTACCGGCAGCTACGAGAATCTGATGACGCAGAAAAAGCGCGCAAATATCTGGAGGAGAGAGGATACGATCAAAAAATTATTCGCATGTTTGGATTAGGCTATGCCCCCGGTAAAGGTTCAGCTTTGCTTGATGAAGCCACAAAAGAGGGAATTGATGAAGAGTATTTGGCAGAATCGGATCTGGTGAAACCGAGTAACAGATCGGATGGATTTTACGACACCTTTCGTGACCGACTGATGTTTCCCATCTTCAATCCGTCAGGAAAAGTAATTGCGTTTGCCGGACGAATATTAAATAACGACAAAAAAACGGCAAAGTACGTCAATTCCGCCCAAACACAGGTGTACAACAAAAGTGAAGTTGTGTATGGGGTAAATTTTGCCAAAAACGAAATTCGTCGGGAGGAAGAAGTTATTTTAGTTGAAGGGTACACGGATGTGATTTCAATGTATCAGCACGGAATTAAAAATGTGGTTGCTTCAAGCGGAACGTCACTTACTTCGGGACAAATTCGAATTCTTCAGCGCTATGGGAATCGAATAATTATGATTTATGATTCCGATGCAGCCGGACAAAAAGCAATGGAGCGTGGAATTAATATTGCGCTTGCCGAGGGGATGGAGGTTTATCTGTTGGAACTGCCAGAAGGAGAAGATCCCGATTCGTTTGTAAAGCAGTTTGGCGGCGAATCTTTCTTGGATCTGAAAAAGAAAAATGCCGAGGATTTTGTGACGTTCACCATTATGAAAGCCGAAAGAGGCGGCGATATGGAGAGGCCGGGCGAACGCGCTTCTGTGATCAATAAAGTGCTCGAAAGTATTGCACAAATGCCGGATGAAATTCAGCGTCAGGTATACGTTCAGCACCTTCATCAAAAAACACAAAAGTACAGAAAAGGTAGTGATCGCGAACTTTTTCAACAGTTGGAAAAACTACTTGCCGAAAAGAAACGGCAGGATGAACGATCACGACTGCGTTCAAAGCGTCAGGAACAAGGTAAAAAAGCACAATCACAGCCGGAACCCGGTTCAATGAATCAACCGCCTCAAATGCCACCGTCTATGGCAGAAGAGAGAGGTCCTGCCGCCGAAGAGATGCAGGAAGAAAAACCTGTAAAGCGACCGAAATTCGAGATGGAAGTCATTCGTCTGCTGTTACTTTTTGGAAAGCCCATGCAAAAATTTATTGGGCATAATGTAAGTGAAGATCATTTTGAGGATGGGGATTTAAAAGCCTTTTATATGGACATCATGAAGCGCCATATTGAAGAGGAAGAAGTTTCCGTGGAGCATTATTCAAACCGTGAAAAGCCGTATCCGTCATTGTTGGGTGATATTTTGCTGGAGCGATTTGTCCCAAGCGAAAAGCATGCTAAAGCCACGGGCAATGAATACAAAAAGGATAAGTACCCGATTAAATCGGCAAAATCGTCGATGAAACCACTTCGTCTCAATTTTTATGAGCGCAAAAGGAGAGCATTAACTGAGGATTTAAAAAACAGTGATGATGATAAACGCGTTAAACTGGTTCAGTTGATGACTAAAATCCAGAGAGAAATTTCCAGAATACAGAAGTTATCGGCGGATGAGTTGTTTGATGATCCGGACTTTGTGAAAAAAGATCCAGAGGCGGGGGAAAAAATATTTCAGTACAAGATGAAAGGAGAGGAATAAAGCAGCTATTCTATTTAGTTAAAACGATTAATTTAAAACAAGGATTTCATGAATAAGGATCTCGAAATTGCGCTAAAAGCGGCACGATCAGGGGTTGAAACGATTCACAGCTTTAAGGATAAAAAGCTAAATATTCAGCAGAAGGGAGTTCACGATTTAGTGACGGATGCTGATGTTGCCACTGAAAAGGAGATCATTAGAATCATCAAAGAACATTTTCCTGATGATGAAATTTTAGCGGAAGAGTCTGAAAGTGAGGAAGTCCTTTCGGATAGCCGTACTTGGATTATAGATCCCATTGATGGCACCACCAATTTTGCTCATGATTTTCCAGTCTATTGCGTTTCAGTTGCAATGTGGAAAAATGGAAAACCACAAGTTGCAGTGGTGATTGAGGTGAACCGGAACGAAGAGTTTACAGCCGTTGCCGGTGAAGGTGCCTGGCTGAACGGTGAGAAAATTTCGGTCTCAAAAACTGAAACATCACATGATGTATTTATTGCAACCGGATTTCCTTATGATGATTTATCTCTAATTGAGCCATATCTAAATCTATTTCGTCACCTGATGAAAGAACTTCAGGGAATTCGAAGACCCGGAGCAGCCACGTTTGATCTTTGCTGTGTAGCCTGCGGACGATTTGACGGATTTTATGAATACTCACTCCACGCCTGGGATGTTGCCGCTGCGGCTCTGATCATACAAGAAGCGGGAGGCAAGGTTACAGATTGGAATGGCGGAGACGGTTGGCTTTTTGGTCAGCGACTGATTGCCGGAAATCCTCACATTCACTCATATTTAGAAGATCAGATAGAAAAATATATTCCTCACGAATCACGGGCGAATAAGGTTTAAAGCAAGCCTCCTTCAAGCGTGCTCGGTATTGAGACATGGTATTTCTGTTCAAATGTTGAACGAAGATCAATATATTAGGCTATTTAGAACTGGGGAAGTGTTAATTGGAAATAGAAATACCATGTACCTGTAGGCTAAAGTCAAATGTAAGAGATCAA
>JBBDPF010000022.1:0-3679 GCA_040876545.1 Balneolaceae bacterium
ATCTTAATTAAAAACGTCAACCTTATTTAGGCACCTACACCCTGAACCCTGAACCCTGTACCCTGTACCCTGAATCAATCCGGCATAATAAGGGCGAGAATAAAATAGAGAAGTACCATCGTGCCAAACGATGTAAAGACGAGAATGAGAAAAATGATTCTTACGAGGGTAGAATCCCAACCCAGATATTCAGCGATACCGCCACAAACCCCTGCCAACATCTTATCAATCCGCGATTTTTTGAGCTTAGCTGCCATGTCAATATCCTTTTTATAGTATGAATCTTTAAACCCGCATTTTCACATACGGAGTTTGTTGATATGAGTTTCAAAAAAGTTACAAAAAAGAATATTTATTTTAAGATTGAATAAAATAGTGCTGTGAAGCATTTCAAAGGAGATATTTGAAAGGTAAATAGGCACTCATAAAAAAAGGCGAAACCCTCCAAAAGGATTTCGCCCGGTTCCGTAAAGCTATGGCTCAGCTTTCGGTTTGAAAGATCATATCAACCTTCATCATTATTTTCTGTTTCAGACAATTTAAACACTACAGGTAATGAATATTGAACCCGTACAGGTTGTCCACGCTGATAGCCCGGTTCAAACTCCGCTTTCTTTACCGCTTCAAGTGCTTCTTCATCTGCGCCGCCGCCAATGCCGCGTATGACCCGTGGATTGTCAACTGTTCCATCCTCATCTACGATAAATTGAATGTATACTCTGCCTTCAATTCCCGCTCTTCGAGCCATATCAGGATATTCTATATCGTTTTGAATGGAAGCCAATCCGCCAATGAGTTCCGGCATTTCCTCCACTACTACAAAGTAATCTCCATCATTGGCTTCCGTGCCGGGTTCAGGTGGAGTTGGGGGAGATTCCGGGTCCATTGGCTCCATCCCCAAGGCACCCAATGTTGTATTGTATGATTCAACATCATCCTTCGTGCGAACTACAATAACTCCATTTGAGGCTCGCTGACCATGTTCTTCAACCGCTTTCTCACCTTTTAAAACGGTGATGGATTCAATATACTCAGGCTGTAACCGGTTTAGATTTTCCAGGGCATTGTCGTGTCGATCAGCCTGCTTATCATCTCCCATATAGATCAATATTTGTTGATAATCCCGTTCACCGGAGGAATCATAATCAGTCATTAAGTCCAGTTCCTCCTCATCAAACACATTTTGTGTCTGCATATCGGTGCAGGCCATGGCAAGGGCAGTGGATAAAAGTATCGCACTTAAAATTGCCAGACTCGACCGGGTAGGAATCGGTTTTTTGGTATCGTTTTGAGTAATCATTGTGATCCTCTTTTTTAGGTTTGTTGATTCCTGAGCCATATTTACAGAAAGTTCTTTATTCAGGTTCGGCATAGGCAACAGCTCGAACAACAGGGATGCATACTCTTTCTTAGAAACCAATGGTTCAGCCAGTACTAACCGATCACACCGAATTTCGCGGTATTCCGTTAACTCGCGCTTTAGCTTGTGAATGAGTGGGTGAAACCAAAAAAGTGCAGAGGAAACGGATACAAACAGATGGGTTAGAAAATCTCTTTCACGAATATGTGTGAGTTCGTGACGGATAGCCAAAACAAGTTTTTCCGGTTGATCGGCCAGGTAGGAGGGGACCAAAATGACCGGATTTCGATATCCAAACGTCACCGGTACTATCTTTTCAGAGACAAACGAAATGTTCACAGGCCTGTCGGTTTGCAGGTTCAGTTGATCAGCCTGAAGAAGGTCACAAAGTGGCGTAAAGGTATATTGCCGCTTTATACGTTGAAGATGAAACCACTGACTTGCCAGTTGAAATAACCAGACGAGCATTCCGGTAAAATAAACGAAACACGCAGAGAGCACACTCCATTGAAGCAAAGATAAAGATGCCGACTCTTGTTGATTCGCTGTCCCGATGTCCAGCGGTGCCATTACGGTTACAAAAACCAGGTTACCCTCCGTGGATCCCATGAATGTGGATTGAACCCACTGCAAAATAGCCAGCATGAGGAGTCCTGCGGGTAGAGCAAAAATCAGCCCAAGTCGAGTGTGATAATGATACTGTGGATGAACCCTGTCGCTTTGGCGAACCATCATCCAAACTGCTGACCCAATTATTGTCCATACTAAAACCGGAAACCAGACAAAGTGAAAAATTGTCTCTGCCGCGTCCATTATTGTGAATAGAAAACTCTCCATAATTAGTCCTCCATGTTGTCGATCATATTTTTGATCTCTTTTCTCTCTTCATCTGTTAACTTTTCATTTTGTACCAGTGCTTGCACTAAATCTTTCGGCGATCCGTGAAAAACCTTATCAATCAAACGATCCACCAGGTTATAGCGAACATCTTCGGGCTGTATGGCTGCGCTGTAGATATAGCTCAAGCCTTCTTTTCGATATTTCAGGTACTTTTTATCGGCAAGATTTTTCATAACCGTCATCACAGTGGTATAAGCAACTTTTCGATTTTCAAGGATTTTTTCCCGCACTTCTGCAACCGATGCCTCTCCAAGGCTCCATACATGATGCAGTACTTCCATTTCAGTTTCGCCAAGAGGGGTGAGTGATTTTTTCATAGAGTATTAAATTTATTAAAGGTTTAATACTAAGTAATTAGTAATAAGTGTAAAAGTCAAGTGGTTTTTCTTTTTGTGATCATGTAGCTCGGACGTCCCCGTCCGAAAGCCATTGAAAGAATGTATCTAACTAACAAAACTTTTCGATTTAGCAACAGTTGTACAAAGAGGGTATAAATGCGTTGGTAAAAAGTGTCACCTTGCGAGGAGGAGATGCCGAATCAAGTCCGGCATGACAGTTGGGAATTAATCCCTTTTTAGTGGGATAAGAAACACGTATTCTAATTGTTAAACTTAGTATAAATAAAAAAATCAGGAAAAATTATGGGAAAAGGATTAAAATACGGATTGATAGGACTCATTTTGGTGATCTTAATTGGGTTTGTGGCATTAACACTTTCAATTGATTCAATTGTAAAATCAAGTATAGAGGATATTGGCAGTGAAATGACCGGTACTTCAGTAACTGTAGATGGCGTTTCAATCTCACCGTTTTCGGGACAGGGAACGATCAGTGGTTTTCGGGTGGCAAATCCGGATGGATATGAAGAAGAGCACGCGGTTGAAATCGATGGGTTTTCAATCGAATTGGATGTAATGTCTCTTTTTTCAGATGAAATAATCATTCATGACATTACCGTTCTTTCCCCCAGGATATATGTAGAACAACAGTTGCCGGATAATAACATTCAAGAAATTATCAATCATATAAACAGCATAGAGGCGAATGAGACAACTGAAGCTGAAATGGTTATTGAACACTTTTTGCTTGAAGATGGTAGCGTAGACCTCTATACCGAAGTAGGTGGAGAACGTTCTGCGAGTGTAGAAATAGAAACGGTAGAGCTGAATGATTTAGGCCGTGGAGGAGGACAACAGGCAGTGGAAGATATTGTAAAAGAGATCGCCGGAGAAGTGGGTGAAAGAGCTCTTCAAGCAGCCGTTGAAAGTGGAGGGGATCAGATTCGTGATGCAATACGGGATTTGTTTAATTAGGGCAGGGCTCAAGCGGCAAGGTGCAAGGTTCAGGGCTCAAGCGACAAGGTTCAAGGTGTAGGTGTAAGTCTGTTTTTAGTCATTTCGTTTTTCGATGGACTGGATA
>JBBDPF010000023.1:0-82269 GCA_040876545.1 Balneolaceae bacterium
AAAGGATAGTCCGTCCGAATGGGCTTTTTAAAAGACATTATTAATCGAACTCAGGGTTATGAGTACAAGTTAATGTTGTACGATCTAAAACGATATGTGTAACAAGTCTCGTTACAAATGATGATATGTTAATAGTCAATTCAACAGAGAGTTCGAATAGGTTTTGAGCAACCTATTCTTTTTTGTAAGTCAGGAGAGGAAGAGAGAGAAAAATATGGGAAACAGGCCTTGAGCACCTGTTTCCTTTTTTTTGGCTTATATTTTATCAATGGCTTTATCTCCCCTTTTTATAATTCAGGCCACAACGACGTTGGGAGATGCCGGCTTGGGGGCGGTATGACATCGCACAAAATGGCGCAAGCGTCCCGCTTGTGCCCCAATTTGAAAGAGACTTTTGGCAAATAACAGGAGCACAAGGGAGACCCTTGCGCTATTTCAGTGTAGTCATTGCGGACTCCGATCCGCAATCTCTCCCGGTTATATCTGAATTCATTTTCATGGCAGGGAGCTACCCTCCGTTCAACTCCGGCAGGATCTCCGCTTCGCTACGAACTCTGCCGGGATTCACTACTCTCAAACTAAGCCTTCGCCAGGCTTTTTCCTTTCTTTTGGCCTTCGCGGATGGCAAGCTGTCCACATCCGGCGTCGATGTCATCACCCCGGCTGCGGCGAACAGTGGCCGTTACACGTTGATTGGTAAGAACCTTCATGAACTGGTTAAGCTTCTCTTCCCGCGCTCTTTTTAAAGCCACACCCGCAACATCATTATACATGATGATGTTTACTTTTGATGGAACCCATCGCACAATAGAAGCCAATCGTTTTGCATCTATAGCAGAGTCATTAAAATCATCAAAAAGAAGATACTCGTAGGTCAGCGGGTTATCCGTTTTTTCGTGATAGTATTTTACAGCTTCCCGAAGTTTTTCAAGATTCAGGCTGCTGTTGATTGGCATAATTTCATTTCGCTTTTCATCATCCGCGGCATGGAGTGAGATTGCCAGATTAATCCCAATATCAAGATCGGCAAGCTGCATAATCTGTTTGGTGAGTCCAACTGTGGAAATGGTAATTCTTTTGGGTGATAAATCCGTCCCCATTGGATTGCTGATAATCTTGGCTGATTCTACCACTGCTTTAAAATTATGCAACGGTTCACCCATGCCCATATAGACAATGTTGGTGATTTTCTTTCCAAATTTTTCTTCAGCAACTTCATTGATAATCTGCACCTGATCTACAATTTCACCATGGGTGAGATTTCTGAAATACCCCATTTTACCGGTTGCGCAAAACGAACAGCCAAACATACATCCTACTTGAGAAGATACGCAAACTGTTAGGCGGTTTGGGGCTCCATCAGGATAAAAATCGGGAATGAGTACCGCTTCAACTTTGAACTTTTCCGGACCATCGAGTTGGAAGAGGAATTTCATAGTTCCATCGGCAGATTGCTGTTGACTATGAATGGAAACCCGTTTTACCTCGGCAATTTTGTTCAATTTTGCACGCAAATCCTTAGAGAGGTTGGTCATCTCATCAAAAGAGGATGCCCCTTTTTGATAGAGCCATTGATAGAGCTGATCGGCACGGTATCCCACCAGATCCAGCTCCTCACAAAACTGCTTTAGCTCTTCTGAATTAAGTGATTTGAGGTCTTTTTTCTCTACAATTGTGCTTTCTTCTTCCATGGCTCAAAGATACGAATGTTTGAGTGGAATCAACAGAAGGAGGTATGAATAAGCGGACTCGGCTTAAAACCTGGAATTTACCACGTTGTTGTAAATAGAACCAAATGTGTAAGAGAGGCCAAACGAGATGGAGTAGTCAAAAGATGTGGGACGTTGAACTCCGCGGATAATCGATTCCGGGTCATTAGGGTCTACATCTCCGGGAAGTTCGAGGGATAGCTGATCATTAATGATTCGGTATCGCCCTGATAGACTGACTGATAATCCACGAATGATGCGAATGTTAAAGGATGGGTTTATCTCAATTCTATTTATATCAAGATCGTGGAAAAAGTGCATTGCTGATGCTCGAATATCAATGCGTCCCCAACTCTGATCATATCGTAAACGAGTAGAGACTTCGTGAGACATGATAAACTCAGCATCTTCAAGAAAAATAGTGGTGTTATAGTATCTTCGATAAGTAGGAGTTAGCTGGTATTGTACTATAAACCGACGCTGCTGAAATTCCTCATAGGGATAAAAATTGTATTCAATTGCAGGAGCTAAATAGGTTGCTAAAGCAATATTGTCGGTTCTTGAAAATCTTGCGCTTGAAAACAGAGCCACTGTGGAACGCTTTGACAAGCTATAGCCAACCATTCCCCAGTAATCACCCCAATCGCGATTAATGTCTAATGTTTCGTCTGTTAATTCTACAGTTCTTCTACGAATTTCCCCTCGTACCCGCTCTCTGATTTTCCATGTAGCAGTGGTTAATTCTGCTTCAAAACCACTGTAAAGGCCAAAGTTTGTTTCCGTATCCTCACCGTTCATATTCGAACTAAGATTAAGGTCATAGATCCATCCATGCCAGGGATCTTCATCATCATCGCTTTCATCTTCTTCTACGATCTCGGGTTCTTCATAAAAAATATCAAGGTTACCGAGGGCCATTGTTTGGGAAACAAAGGGGATCAATCCAATTTTAATATGCCTGTTAAGACCAATACGACGCTCATCCCCCGAATCGGTGCTTGCAGAAACGTAACGGAGTGTATCACTTTGTCCTTCAAAATGCCCCATTCCATTAAAATGGAGTCTGTATTCTACACCTCCTCCTCCTGTACGTTGATCAGAAATGGTTAGATAAATGGATGCATCATCCTGATCGCGAACATAATTCACAAATGTGATGTTTGATCTGATATAGGTTACATCACAAGAATTACAATCCAGATAAACGTTGGGAATAGGCAATAATCCCGACTGTTCCTGAGCGGAAGCCTGTTGTATGGAAAGAGCTGTAAGAAGAACAACAACGCAGAAGAAAAATCGGATCACGAAATGTGAGAATTGAAGGTTTAAATTCCGGTAAAAATAACAGGACAAAAGTAACTATAACAAGAGTAGAATTGCCAATTTTGAAGTGATAATTTACATAAAGTGATTGAAGGTAAAAAATGAACGTAGGAATTGTATATTTGGGTGGTATCGAATTTTTTTAAATAAACATTTAATTCACTGATTTGAAATTTTTAGGGTCACAGCTTTCTTACTTTTTTGCAAATAGAAGAACTAAAACCAATATTCGGAAGTTGCTTAAGTTTATAGGGGCGATTATAGGCCTGTTTGTTTTGTATAGTATTCTGTTCCATTATGTGATGGAGTATGAGGGGCAAGATCAAAATCTTACGTGGATAACGGGTTTTTATTGGACTCTGGTTACGATGACTACCCTTGGCTTTGGGGATATTGTTTTTGTAACCGATTTAGGGCGTCTGTTTTCTATGATTGTGCTCTTTTCCGGCGTAATGTTGTTACTAATTATGCTGCCTTTTACTTTTATTGAATTCTTTTACGCACCATGGTTGAAAGCTCAAAATCAGGCCAGAGCACCAAAAAAGCTGGAGGAAGGAACTAAAAATCATGTGGTTATCACCCATCTTGATGCTGTAACCGATGCGTTGATCAAAAAATTAATTTCTTATAAAATAGAGTATGCACTTCTTGAACCGGATTTACAGAAAGCACTTGAACTTTCCGATCAGGGATATAACATCATCAACAGTGATCCCGTAGATTACGAAACGTATAATAATTTATGTATCGAAGATGCGTCGATGGTAGTAGCTACCGGAAGCGATTCTGTAAATACCAACATTGCATTTACGATCCGTGAGTTTAGTAAAAACATCAAAATAGTGGCTTCAGCTGCCTCTGCTGATTCTGTTGATATTCTTCAGCTGGCTGGAACGAGCCATGTGATTAAAATGGGAGAAATCCTTGGCCGTTCACTGGCAAGGCGAACATTGGGCGGAAATGCCCGAGTTCATGTTATAGGCCATATCGATCAATTAGTGATTGGTGAGGCTACGGTACAGGGAACCCCACTTATTGGAAAAACTATTTTAGACAGCAAACTTCGCGAAACAGTAGGAGTTTCGATTGTTGGAGTTTGGGAGAGGGGCAAATTTAAACAGCCGCGCCCCGAAACATTAATTACTGACAAAACAGTATTGGTATTAGCCGGTTCTGTTGAACAGTTACGCAGGTATGATGAGTTGGTGAGTATTTATCATGTTTCGGATAAACCGGTAGTAATAATTGGGGCAGGGCGTGTTGGAAGGGCTGCCGCACATTCGTTAAGTGAGCGGAAAATTGATTATCGAATAATTGATAAAAATCCTGACAGGATTAGAGACAAAGAAAAGTATATTTTGGGGGATGCAGCAGATTATGAAGTATTATCGAAAGCAGGTATAAAAGATTCACATACAGCATTAATCACAACTCATGACGATGATATAAATATTTTCCTCACTATTTATTGCCGGCAGCTATGCCCGAAAATGGAGATTATTAGTCGTGCGACGTATGAGAAAAATGTAAACACACTACATAGGGCAGGAGCTGATTTTGTGATGAGTTACGCCTCCATGGGGGCCAACACAATCTTTAATATTCTTGAAGGCCAGGATGTGATGATGCTTGCAGAGGGATTGAATATTTTTAATCACAGAGTAACTTCTACCTTAGCAAGAAAGAATCTTTTGGAAAGTGATATTCGCCAAAAAACAGGATGTACAGTGATAGCAATTCGGGAGAACGGGGATATGAAAATTAATCCTGATCCAAATACAGTATTGAATATCGATCAGGAGTTGATTTTAATTGGTGAAACGAAGGGCGAGAAAATCTTTAATGATCTATATATCAAATCAAATCATTAGTTTTTCAAAACTGTAGGGATGAGACATGGCTGTCTATTGCTATTCAGCGTACAGAATCGAATCTAGCCAATACAAAGATCATTGATTGTAGTTTGAACAGACATACCATGTATTTTCTTTGAACTTATTAAGCCTAATTCTTCCAGAACCACGGCGTAAAAATAACGAGTACAGTAAACAGTTCGAGCCGGCCAATCATCATAAGAATTAGTAATACCCATTTTCCAATAAATGGAATGCCGGCATAATTATCTGTCGGTCCGAAATCTCCCCAGCCCGGACCAATGTTACCAAGGCTGGCAATGCTGGCTCCCATAGCAGACATAAAATCAAACCCCATAAAACTCATAATAACAGCCCCAACCATAAAAATGAGGAAATAGACAACGAAAAAGCCCAGTATTGTTTTTAGAATTGAACTTTCAATGACTCTATTTCCAACACGAACAGGAATAACGGCTTGCGGATGAATAATTTGCTTAAATTCTCGCCCAACATTTTTTGCAATAATCATTAGACGAATCATTTTAATACCGCCGCCTGTAGAACCGGCGCACCCCCCTGTAAAAAAAAGTAGAAAGAGGAGGAATGAGGTGAAAGGCATCCAGAGGGCATAATCATCCGTTCCAAAACCGGTAGTCGTCAGAATTGAAACTACTTGAAAGCTTCCATAGCGAAGTGCGTTTCCAAAAGAATAGTTGTCAATCAGCCATAAACCACCTGAAATTCCAACTATAAAAAGAATGGTAAGAAGGCTATAAAAACGAATTTCTCTGTTTTCGAAAAAGCTTTTCGTATTTCCAGTAAATAAGCGATAGTGTAAGGCAAAGTTTATGCCTGCTAAAAACATAAAAATTGTAATAACCACATCTACATAAACGGAGTCGAAACCGATAACGGAATCATTCTGGGTTGAAAAACCACCGGTTGCCAATGTAGAAAATGAGTGGTTAATTGCTTCAAACCAATCCATTGAAGGATGAATCCAAAGTAGAAGAAACTGGACGAAAGTCATTCCTACATAAACAGACCAAAGTAAGAATGCTGTTTCTTGTATTCTGGGTGTTAGCTTGTCGGAGGTGGATCCGGAATATTCGGCTTGATAGAGTTCCATACCGCCAATTCCTAACAGTGGTAAAAGTGCAAGAGTGAGCACTATAATTCCCATGCCACCCATCCAATGGGAAAGCGACCGCCAAAAAAGCAGGCTCTTGTCCAGGGCTTCTATCTCCGGATTTTGAATTCCAGCAGTAGTTACTCCACCTAATATTGTAGCCCCGGTGGTACTCAGTCCACTCATGGTTTCGAAAACTGCGTCTGTATAGCTTTCCAGAGAACCGGATAAAATAAATGGAAAAGCCCCAATCAACGAACCAACAAACCAGGCAAGGGTTACAATTAAAAAAGCTTCCCGCATTCGTAGTTCTTCCTTGGGTTGGAATAGAACAAACAATACTATTCCCAAAAGCATAGCGCCCGATGCCGTTATTAGAAAAGCACTCCAGGAAGGTTCGCTATAAAAAAGAGCCACAAAAAAAGGAAGTAAAAGTGCTACACCGAGGCAGAAAATCAATCCACCTAAAATTCCTGAGATGAGTTTAAAATCAATTCTTGGTCGCTTTTTATTCTGTTCGAGACGTTCAAGCATTTAGAATAGTTTATCAACTTTTTCAATAGCATGAGGTAAGGCAAGAATAATCACCCTATCACCGGATCGGATAATAGAAGAACCAACAGCTATCTCCACGTGTCCATTGTGCAAAATCCCCCCTAATACTACACCTTCAGGCAAGTTTAAATCGCGTACAGGTGTGTTTAGTACTTTACAGTTTTTACCGGCAACAACTTCAATAATTTCTGCTTTAATTCCCTGCAAGGCTTTAACGGTGAGCATCATACCCTGACGTATTTGTCTGTGAATTTCATCTGATGCAGATGCTTTTACATTTACAATTGCATCAATGCCAATCGTTTGACTTAGCGGTACATATTGTGTTTTTGATACCATTGCCACCGTCTTCTTAACTTCAAGATGCTTCGCCATCAGGCATGAAATAATGTTTGATTCTTCATCTTCCGTTACGGAGATGAACGCATCCATCTCTTGAATACCTTCGATAACCAAAAGGTTGGGATCGGTGGGATCTCCATTTAAAACCAATATATCCCGATTACTATTGGCAATTTCGGTGGCAATTTCATGATCCGGCTCAATTAATTTTATCTGCCATTTTTGTGTATCTGCACACATTCTTTTTGCAAGCAACCGGCCAACATCACTTCCGCCGGCAATCATTACCCTATGCAAAGCGGTATCATCATGGCCGGTAATAGTAATCAGATTTTTTACATTTTCAGTTTTTGTGATAAAAAATGCATGGTCCATAGCTTTTAACTGGCTATCCCCGCGGGGAATCAGGGTTCTGCCACGACGGGATATTGCCAGTACCCGTGACTGTAACTCATCAAACTGTTTTGCCAGCTCGGATAATGGCTGATCTGCAATTTTGGAATCGGGCTCAATTCGTAAACCTACCATTTGAAGACGATCATCAGCTAAAGAAACAACGTCACTAGCGGATGCTCTTTTGACCAATAAGTGGATTTCTGCTGCTGCGGCTTGTTCAGGATGGATAAGCACATCAATGCCAAGCTCAGAAGGAGAGAGTGGTGAATCTTTTTGTGAAAGTTCATCATTCCGTACGCGGGCAATAACATTTTTTACACCTAAGCGCTTTGCCATCATTGAAGCAATAATATTTACTTCATCGACACTGGTAACGGCAATCATCAAATCGGCCTGTTTTGCACCGGCTTCTACAAGTGATAGTGGGGAGGTTGCATTTCCTTCAACAGCTAAGACATCAAGTTTATCAATGACGCGCTGGAGGCATTTTTGGCGCTGATCTAACACCGTTACATCGTGATGTTCCTGAGAGAGGACTTTACTGAGTTCAAATCCTATTTCACCGGCACCTGCAATAAGTATTTTCAAATCAATTTTGATTCATTAAACAACGAATTAAATGTATCGCTTTTCTTGCCCAATGAAAATAGATAAGCGTTTTTCTGATCATTGAATTTCATCACCCAAAAGCATCCAGCAGTGCTTTACATTCACTGCTAAGGATCATTCCTTTAATGTTGATAGAATGGAAACTGTGCTGATTAATCGTTTCGGTCTGAATATGAATTTGATCCATATAAGTAGCAACGGTCGGAACATCACAACCAAAAAAGAGGGTGTCGATTTTTGCCCATATAGCTGCACTCATACACATAGGGCACGGCTCGCAAGTGGTGTATAGAGTAAAACCGGACAGGTCTGTTTTTCCAATCATTTTACCAAGGTTTCGAATGGCCATGACTTCGGCGTGGGCAGTAGGGTCATTTAATTCTTGGGTTTGATTGGCTGCCGTCACAAAAATCTCATCTCCCATTGCCAAAGCCGCTCCAAAAGGCGTCTGATTTGCTTCCGCAACTTCAATGGCTGCACGCATTATTTGAAGATTGGGTTTTACCATATATAAATGAGTTGGAGACCCGTCAGGTTTTTAAAAACCTGACGGGTCTTTTCCTTGCGAAACTATTTCAAATGCTCTTCTAAAAATTCAGTATAAACCTGGTGCAACAACAGGTAACTTTGCTGGTTATAGGCAACTCCATGCTCACCCGGAGGATAGATTCGTAACTCCACATCTTTTCCCGCATCGGTAAATGCGGTAATCATCTGCATAGTATTTTGTATATGCACATTTTCATCCATTGATGAATGAGCCACTAAAACATCTGCCTGAAGTTTATTGGCATGTTCCATGACTGACCCTTGCTGATATCCTTCTTCATTGTCTTCTAACAAATCCATATATCGCTCTGCATAAATAGAATCGTATAGACGCCAATCGGTAACGGGGGCCGCTACAATTCCTGCGGTAAACACATCGGGATGAAGCACCATTGTTAAAGCTGACATATATCCGCCATAACTGTGCCCACGAATGGCCATTCGATCTTCATCCACCCAATCCTTACTACCCAGATATTTAGCGGTTTCTGCAAAGTCGTATGCTTCTTTTTCGCCAAGATTTCTATAAACAGTCTTTTCAAAATCCCGACCATATCCGCCACTTCCGCGATTGTTTACATTGGCAATCACAAATCCTTCTTGTGCCAAATATTGGAACCAAGGGTTGCTTTCAAACTGATTATAAACACCTTGTGCACCCGGTCCGCCGTAAATACTTATAATGAGTGGATACGATTTATCGGGGTCAAAATCAGGTGGTTTGATGTAAAATCCATCCAGCTCCTGGCCATTCGGAGTTGTAAAACTAAAGAGTTCTCGTGGAGCGTAAACATACTTCTCAATATAATCGTGGGTAGATTGATTATTGGCAAAGGTTTCGAGTGTCTCCCCGCCATTGTCTGATGTTCGAAGCTCTACTTTTGTGGGTTGGTTTACATTCGAATATCGATCAATAAAAAACTTTCCGTTCTGTCCCATGCTAAACGAGTGATACCCTTCATCGTCGGTTAGCTTGGTTTGATCGGATCCATCAAACCCAATACTATAAAGGTGACGATCAAGCGGTGATTCTTGTGTTGATTCGTAGTAAATGGTTTCCTCTGTTGAATTGATGGCAAACACATTGGTTACTTCCCATTCGCCATCGGTTACCTGGTTGATGACATCCCCATCATAATTATATCTGTAAATATGGCTCCATCCATCCCGTTCGGAAACCCACATAAACTCTTCACGATCTTGGGGAAAGACAAACAGGTCATCAATTCCGGCAAAGAAATCGAATACATCAATCCAGCCGTCTTCATTTATCTCTTTCATAACCAGATTTCCACTGCCATTGGTTACATCAAAGAAGTAGAGGGACAAATGATTTTGTGGACGGTTAAAATGCGTAACCGCAAGTTGATTATCCACACTTGTCCAGTAAATCCGGGGCACATAACCTTCACCTACATCGAGATCCATCCATGTGGTTTCAGTTGACTCAAGATCAATCACCCCAATTTTAACGGAGGGATTCTTTTCACCTACTTTTGGATAAGGGATATCGGTGTATTCGGGATATTGTCCCTGGTAATCAGTAGAAACAAATCGTTTTACATCCCGCTCATCACTCTGCCAAAATGCAATATGCTCGCTATCGTGCGACCACTCCCAAGCCTGCACCTGACCAAATTCTTCTTCATAAACCCAGCCATAGCGTCCGTTAAATAGATTCTCTTGCGAATCGTGAGTGAGTTGGGTTTCCTGCTCTGTGTCGAGTTCAAACAGATACATTTCACCCTCTTTATGATAGGCGATACGCTGCCCATTGGGTGAAAGCTCGGCAGTAAACGCATCTTCAACCAAGAGTTCAATGGTGTCATCTTCCAGGGAATAGTAGTAATAATCGGAGTTACCGGAATAACGGTAGATAGGGGTGAAATTGGACTGAAAAACAAGATATTTAAAATCATCAGACCATTGGAAGGATCGAAATGAAAACGGCTCATCAGCGTCAGGAAAGGTATAATCTGCTGTGTTGAAAATTAATTCTTCCTCACCGGTTGCAGGATCATAGACATAGATTTCACTGGCCTGTGTTTCCTGGTTTTGTTGCATATATGAGAACCGATCGCCCCCTTCAATCCATACAATATTTTGTGGTCCCTGATCGCCCGAAAGAGCCTGACCGGCGGTAAATAGTGCATGCTGTAAACTTTGATATTGTTCTTTCTCCTGGCTGAGAGAAGTTTCTGAAATCAGAAATAAAACAAATGGTAGAATAAAGAGCTTCGACAATTTCGATTGCATAAATAGGATAATTAGGTTTGATGTAATATCTTGAAGAAACGTAAGGAATTTTGATCAAGTGTGATAAGAAAGGAAATTCTCTGATCAGAAGGAATTTTTCATAGATATAAATCAGGAAATTTCTGAGTTTCTTTCTTCTGGTTTTAAAATTCAATCACAACTCTGGTAGCATCATCAACAAGAGCTTTTGCCTGGTCTGCTGTCGGTGCTTCAGAATAAATTCGCAGTACAGGTTCTGTTCCTGAAGGACGAACCAAAAGCCACGATCCATCTTCCATTACTTGTTTAATTCCATCGGTAAACTGCCAGTCAACGACGTTCAAACCCGCAATCTCGGTCAGCTTTTTGGACTCGCAATAATTAATCATGGCGTTCTTTTTTAGATCATCGGTATGCAAATCATTTCGGTAATAGGCGTGATCACCAAACTCATCAAACAACTCCTGAACAAGTTCGCTCAGCTTTTTGCCTGATTTTACCATCATTTCAGTCATCAACAGCCCAATGTAAATCCCATCCCTTTCCGGAATGTGACCTTTTACGGCAAGTCCGCCTGACTCTTCACCCCCAACAATCACATCTCCGTTTACAATTAATTCGGCAATATATTTAAAGCCGATGGGAGTCGTTTCAATAGGCAGCCCATACTTTGCCGCCTGTTTGTTTAGCATATTCGTAGTCGAAAAAGTTTTAACGATCGTCCCTTTTAAACCTTTTTCCTGATATAGATATTTCACTAAAAGACTCAGAATTCGATGCGAATCCACAAAATCTCCATTCTCATCAAGCAAGGCAATTCTGTCCGCATCACCATCATTGGCAATCCCAATTTGGCAGTTATTTTGAGGGATAAATGTTGAAAATTCCTGAAGGTTTTTTTCGATGGGTTCCGGTGGAATTCCTTTAAAAGAAGGATTTACTTCGCCATGCAGTTCAAAAACCTGATCACCTAAAAGTTGCTTGATGGTTGCCATGCCGGACCCAAACATTGGATCGTGACCTATACGTACACCACTTTTCTTGATGGCGTCGATATCAATTTTTTCACGGATGTCATTCAGGTAAAGTTGGGTAAGATCGATTTCCCGAATGCGTCCCGTTTTTAGATAAGACCTGTACGAACCCACAGACAAAGCAGGATCGAACTGATTGTAATGCTTTTCCATCGCATTGATCTGATCGGGAGTTGCCGAGCCTCCAAATGGGGCTTTAATTTTGAACCCGTTGTAGTTGGGTGGATTATGGCTTGCGGTAATCACAACACCCAATGCATCAAAGTGTTGTGCCCCAAAACTTACCGCCGGTGTTGGTGTGATGGTGGATGCCATCCGAACCGGAATGTCCATGGCGGCAAAAATACTGGCGACATGTTCGGTAAATTCACGTCCCATAAATCGGGCATCATGGCCAATTACGATTCCGTTTTTTGTGATTTTTTCTTCCAAAATCCACCGGGCTGTAGCCTGGGCTACAATAGAAAGGTTTTCGAAGGTGTATTCTTTTGCGATGATGGCGCGCCAGCCATCCGTACCGAATTTTATGTTATTCATTGTAACATCTCTTTTGTTATTTACTCTTTTAATATACAAATGTAAGGCAAGGTATGATTTATAGCTAAAAGCTACGAGAATTAACTTGTGTTACGAAAGTTTAAAAACAATAATTTATTAAAAAACTATGCTCATGAACTCTCTAAAAAAGCTACTACTTGTAGTTATTTGTCTGTTCTCTTCAACTACTTTATTTGCTCAAAACAATGAACCTCTTGCTGATGAAATGAAAGATTTATTGAAAAATGATCCCTTCAACGTGGGGATTTTAATACAGTCTACAGCTAATTATTCTTTTGAGGATGATGGATTTAATGGCGGTCGAAATTTTGGTTTGGGAGTCGCCCGTTTACGTTTTGGAGGCAATCTGGACAACAACTTTAGCTATGTATTTCAAATGGAATTTTTACGTCAGCTAAGTGTAATTGATCTGGCATTGGGTTATGAATTTTCTGATCAGTTTAAGATAGTTGCCGGTGCACAAAAACCCGATATCGGACTCGATCTGCAACCCAATCCCGGTGATACCGATTTTATTAATCGCGCACGGTTAGTCGGTACGATGTTAAACACCAGAGAAATTGGAATTTCAGGTCAGGGCTCGATTGAAAATTTCGACTATAACATTTCTGTGTTCAATGGCCAGGGTTTAAACACTAATAACGATGGTAACTTTATGTACCTGGCTAAGGTTGGATATTCCAAAGATTTAGGTGGCAACCAATCTTTGTATGTTGGTGGTAATGGATTTTTAAATACCACTGAGAATGAAGCCGTTGGAAATACAGGGTTTGTTTCTGATGGAGATAGAATTGCATACGGAATATTTGCCGAGTACGATAGTGATGAATGGTTTGGCAGTGTCGAACTTTTAGGGACAAACTTTGAAACAGGGGTTATTGATGAAACCATCACCGGATTTTATACAACGGCGGGAAATAAGGTCACCGAAAAAGACGAAATTTTAGCTCGCTGGGAACACCAGTCGTTTGATGTGTTAGACATATCATCAAACCTGTTCACCATTGGCTGGAATCATCAAGCAACAAGTGTAATCAGCTTTCAGGTGAATGCACTGACCGAGTTTATCGATGGAAATGAAAGCTTTGGACTAAGCGGAAATTTCCAGTTTCAGTTTTAAGGAAAAGACCTCCAATCGAAAATAGCGCAAGGATCTCCCTTGTGCTCCCTTTTTACTTTGTAAGTTCTTTATTACAGTCGGCACAAGCGGACACTTGCGCTATTTCTAACCCGAGTGTTGAAAAGACCTCCAAGGTTTTTAAAACCTTGGAGGTCTCTATTTTAAAATCGAACTCACTTCCCTTGCTTACTCCAATCCACTTTCTTTACGAGCAACCAAATGCCATAAATAACAAGAGGGATACTGAGCCATTGCCCCATGTTCAGAGCCCAGCTTGCTTCGAAATCTGAATGGTGGAGTTTAGTGAATTCGATTAAAAACCGTCCGGTAAAAAGCATTACCAAAAAGGTGGCGAATAGTGAACCTTCCGGTGGACGATTTTGATATTTTTTATAAATCCACCAAAGAACGGCAAAAACAAAAATACACAGAAGCGATTCATAGAGCATAGATGGATGACGTGGAATCATACGCTCGGCAGCGGTGAGGGATGGTGCCACTTCAAAAATTACGGCCCATGGCAAATCCGTTTCCCGTCCCAGAATTTCAGAGTTGGTAAAGTTTCCTATTCTGATGAACATTCCCGCAATAGCAACGGCAGGCACTACCCGGTCCGCCAGCCAGAAAAAGGTCATTCCGGTCGTTTTCTTTACGTAGAGATACATTCCAATAATAATAGCTATAGCTGCGCCATGACTTGCAAGTCCACCCTGCCAAACCTGTGGAATCAAATGAATATTTCGCAGGTAAAATTCTGGATTGTAAAAAAAGACGTGTCCCAAACGCGCTCCAACCACGGTTGAAATAAGCATGTAAACCAATAACCGATCAATTTCTTGCTGGCTGCGGCCTGCGTCGGAAAATAGCTTTGAGGTGATGATGTAGCCAAAAATAAATGCTGTGGCAAAAAGTAGGCCATACCAAACCGGTTCAATGGGGCCAATACTTTCCAAGGAGGGCGCATCAATAAAGAAAAATGGAATTTGCCCTATAAAAAAGGCTGCTATTCCTAAAACCCAGCCTTTCCATTCAGCCGGGGATGAATTTTTTGGTGTGTCTGCTTTAAGCATTTTCCAGCCGAAATAGAATATTACCGCTGAAAACAATAGTCCGAGGTAGGCTACAGAAAAAGGGAGCTGAAATTCAGAGATGGTAAAAATTACATTATCACCACTCCAGGAAAAATAATTGTTGCTGTCCATAAATAATTATTTGAAAATTCAGACTGAAAATACAAAAGGACAGAGCCATCTGCATGTTGATTTTTCTTCTCCTTTGGTTTGCACTAAATTTTCAATGAGAAATTTAACGTGAGTTCGATTGTAAAGTCCCCCTTGTTAGGGAAGACTTCTTAGCCATAAATGATTGACAATCGAACTCAAGTTTATAATCACCCTAACTTAATTTCCATTAAACAATCTGCGAATCACATTTCCTGCACCTTCTTTAATGGCATCTTCAATTATTTGATTAATAACACTTGTATCGGGGCGAACCTGCGGATCTTGAGATGTGCCGGTGATAAGTACAGGAACCGCCATTCTTCCATCTTCAGCTTGTAAAGCATCCGCTGCACGATTGGAAATAACACTCGCAATGGCACCTTTAAATTGTTCGGGAAGCATTAAAGTGGCTTTAAAGTCTATTTCATCGGTAATCATGTGCTGGGTCCCTTCCAGCTCCACACCAATATTATCGCTGGTAAGGTTAAAATCTTCGAAGGTGAGAACAGCATCCCTGATTGTAAACATTGCCGTCCACTCATCCAGGTTCACTTTATTGAGTTCATCCGCCTGTAATAGTTGTGCAACACGGGTTTGTATAGGGTGGCCTTCAAGGCTTGCCCGGGTCATTCCAAAGCTTCCATCCGCATCCGTTGTCGTCATATCCGGCGTGATGGTTTCATCAAACTCAGTGAAGTAGCTTATTTCGGTGCTAAATTCACCCGTTACATATTCATGAAAACGACTGTCTTCACCCAAGAATCCGGTTTCCTCGAAAAAGACTTCGGCCCTTAAGCCTTCCAGATTCCCATTAAATGTCATATTGGTACGATCAGGCTGAGGTACATTCCACTCCATATTTCCGGTAGCCGTTCCATCAAACATTTCGGCAGATGCATCTTCCATTACAATCTGATCAGGTGTTGTTCGCCCTGTTCCGGCAATTTGGGTAATGCTGAGGCCAAAAATGACAAGGCTATCAATTTGTGCGGTGACAGATGATGTTATATTCGGGAGTTCAATTGGTACGGGCTCGTTAGGATCTGTTTCTTCATCCCAATCAATCATCTCATCCATATTTAAAAGCTGACTTCGATAAGTACCTGAAATAGACGGCATTGTGGAAGTGTTTTCGTGCTCTTCCATAAAGCCAAGATAATTGTTGAGCGTACCATCAAGGCCAATATCTGTTGACCCAAACTTCATGTAAAAATCTTCCAAGGACATCTCATCGGGAGTGACTGAAAGTTGTCCCCGTAAATCCGAAATAGGCTGAGGCAGGGAATCCCCAACAGCACTTACGTTTTCCACTTCAAGTGATCCGTTGAGTGCAATTTGCATAGGATCGCCGGCCGGACCACTTGCGCTGAGTCTCATTTGTGCATCGCCGGTTAATTCCTGAATCCACGGTTCCAGTGAATAGTAAGTGGCTATGTCGCCAAAATTGGCATTCCCATCTAAAGAGAGATCAAACGTAGGATCATCACTTAAATAGTTGCTTACTGATCCGGTCATGGCAAGATTATTTTCGCCGGTTCTGAACCGTGCCTGGCTAATATTTAGTTGGGTTGATGTGGCCTCTGCCTCCATCACAATATCTTCCAATGGTCTGCCTAAATCCTGATGAGCGATAAATCCATCACGCAGATTAAATGTGCTTTGCTGAAGCAGTTCCTCCAGGTTATCGGGATCAACTGTTCCGCGCAGAGTCACATTTGCATCAAACTGGCCCCGCAGCTCAAGGGTATCCTCATCAATTGGATAAAAATCTTTGATGGTAGCCAAATCAAAACTAAGGGTTGATGTAAGATCAACAGCCCTGCTATTTTCATCCAGGGGATTATCCACAGAACCCGACATTGTAAACGTATTTGATTCAGCAACAAAACCGGATTCCTCAATCGTTACCCGATCCTGATTTGCCTCAATTCGTGCGTTAATCTGTTCAATCGGTTGCGGAACATCCGTGTATTGCAGGGCGCCATCCGTAAGAACAAAACTTCCTGAAAAGGTGGCATCCTCGGGAAGGTCAATCCGTCCGTTTGCTCTTGCCTCTGCAGCAAGTAAACCGCTTAACTGATTTACGCCAAACTCTTCGATGGGGTAGAAGCGGCTGATGGTTGCAAGGTCAACATCACCGTCAAATTCTATAGAGAAAACCGCATCTTCTTCAAGTGGGCGTTCAACCGTGCCGGAAGCTGAGATGGTGTTTTCATCAGCCCGCGCGCTAAACTGTTCAATCGTTGCCAGGTCGTTGTTGACGTTCATTTCAAGAATAATATCTTCAATGGCATCGGGTAAATCCGGATTTTGCACGTAACCCTCATTTACATTTACCAACAGATCAAACCGTGGCAAACTATCTTCGGTGATGGAGCCATTTACGGAACCCTCAAGCACAAGAGAACCGCGAGTTTCCAGTCCTTCGAGTTGTTCATCAAATTCGGGAGGAGCGAGTCGGAGCAGTTCGCCAAAGTTTTCGGAACTTGATGAAAACTGTAAATCAAGCATCGGGGCATCGGAACTCCAGTCAGAAACCTGACCGCTAATGTTTAAACCCAATCCACGAATGGAAAGAACTCCTTCGGTCAGGGTTAACTCTTCGTTTTCAAGATCAACAGTTGAGGTTTGATTAAGACTGATGGATAAATTATCCACGTAATTTTCACCGCCCATGGATGCGCTAATCGAGCCGAAATCAGCATCCACTGTGCTTTCAATAAGGTCATCGAACTGCAAAGCGATAGTGGCATTCAGATCCCTAAGCTGAACCAGGGTTGTATCGTTATCATCACGATAATCAACTTCCGCCGATTCAAGAGTAAAACTTGGAATGGCAATGGCGTAACCCTCTTCTTCGGTTGGCTCAGCATCTTCTTCCGCCAAATTCATAAGAAAATCAATATTGGTGGTGCCATCTTCATACACGTGGTATGTTAACGTTGGTTCGTTTAAGATTAGCTCAGAAATAGAAATTTCGTCACGCAAAAGCGGGAAAAGATGAACACCAACAATCATCTGATTGAGGGAAACAACATTATCGCCATTGGGATCGGGCAGGGTAAATTGCTCCATCTCCAGACCAAACTGAGGGAATGTTCGAAAAAAGGTGATGGACATACTTCCGACCTGAATATCGGTGCCCACAGTCTCCTGAATCTGGGGCAGAATCATCGACTTTAAACGATCATCAGTGAAATAGAGATTGAGTCCTATAATTAATACAACAAGGAATATTGCGATTCCGGCTAAAATCTTGAGGAAGAGTTTCATAAGCTTGATTTATTTTTTTGTGAATTACCTTCAATATAAAAGGTTTCTGCTTTAAAGCGATAGTAAAGCTAAATCGCACTAAGCGTATATAAAAAATCAAGAGATAAAAAACTATTGTTAACGGAAGATCCAAAACCTCCAAGGTTTTTAAAACCTTGGAGGTTTTCCTATTAATCAATCAAGCTTTTCAAGAGCGGTATCGATTCGGCTGATCACCGTTTCTTTACCCAAAAGCTCCATGGAGGAGAACAGATCAGGTCCGAAACCCTGACCGGTTGTGGCGATTCGCAGCGGCATCATCAGTTTGCCGAAACCAACTTCATGCTTTTCAATAACATTTTCGAGCGTTGATTTTAAGGTTGCAGCCTCGAACTGATCATCAGATAATTCTGAAATTTCATTTTTGTATGCAGTAACCAGACCTGAACTGTCATCTTTCCATTTTTTCAGAGCTTTTTCGTCATACTCCTTTGGGTCTTCAAAGAAAAAGCTTCCCATCGTTAGGAGTTCGTCAATTTTGCTCACCCGATCGATAAGCAACTTAATGGCTTCTGCCAGATATTCATCACTTTTCGTATCAATACCTTTTTCATCGGCAATTTTCTTCACTCGTGTGATGATCTGCTCAACAGGCTTCTCTCGCAAATACTGCTCGTTGTACCACAACAATTTTTTGTGATTAAACACAGCACCGCCTTTGCTCACACGGTCGAGCGTGAAAAGTTCAGAAAGCTCTTTCAGCGAATGGATTTCGCTGTCATCACCGGGGCTCCATCCCAGATAAGCCAAAAAGTTAATCAGTGCTTCCGGTTCGTAATCCTGCTCGATATACGCACTTGTATTAACCGGAATGCCTTCTTCCTCGGCTTTTCGTTTTGATAATTTTCCACCACTGGGTGACATAATCAACGGAAGGTGAGCCATTTTTGGCGGTTCCCAGCCAAAAGCCTTGTAGAGCAGCATGTGCTTTGGACCACTACTTAACCACTCTTCGCCGCGAATAACGTGTGTGATTTCCATCAAATGATCATCCACCACGTTGGCCAGGTGATACGTCGGCATTCCGTCTGATTTCAACAACACCTGATCATCCAACCCTTTGGACTCAAACGAAACATGACCCCGAATCAAATCCTCAAAACGGATCGATTCTCGTCGCGGTACCAAAAGCCGAACAACATATTCCTCGCCGGCATCCAGACGTTTTTTTACTTCATCTTTTGACAAGGTCAGGCTATTTTTCATCGACTGACGCGTGATTGAATCGTATTTTGGAGAAGGATTTCCTGATTTTTGGAGCCGTTCTCTCATTTGATCCAGCTCCTCAGTAGTATCAAAAGCGTAATAGGCATGATCACTTTCGATCAGTTTTTCCACATACTCATGGTAAATCTCTTTTCGCTCACTTTGCCGGTAGGGTCCAAACTTTCCGGGTTGATTGGGCCCTTCATCGACCATCATTCCGCACCAATTCAGAGAATTGATAATATCCTCTTCAGCGCCCTCTACAAATCTGGTTTGATCGGTATCTTCAATTCGAAGGATAAATGTTCCGTTGGGATGATGTTTTGCGAACAGATAATTATAAAGAGCGGTGCGGAGTCCACCAACGTGTAAAGAACCGGTGGGTGATGGGGCAAAACGTACGCGTACAGAACCTTCCATGAATTGTTTTCTTAAAGTTTAAAATTTGTTTAGCAGATCTGAATTCGACTGTTAATCCAATTGGAGCTTCAAGTCCCCTCCTTCGCAAGGAGGGGGATTTAGGGGTGGTTCGTCGTGAAATCAAACCATTTAACTCAATTCTAATCCTTAAACAAAGTCTTCTAACCACCCCCCGCCCCTCCTTAAAAAGGAGGGGCGGTTTCTTCAATCATAGTATGTAAATCAAATTCAGAACTCAAAAATACGGTGATTTCATCACGAAGGCTAATTGAATTCGCAGCGTGATTATCAGTTGATTATTTCAACGGGAATGGATTGAAAGTGAATCGGCTTTAATAATAATGGTCAATGTTGTACTATTATGTCATAAAGTTTAACACACCCATTTATTATGAAACGAACCATAGCCAAAATTTTCTTCTACCTGTCATTAATTGCTACGCTGGTATTTATTTTATCGGGATATGGATATCAATGGGATATGTGGTCTATGGGAATGGGTTTTACGTTGCTCCGATATAGTGCCTATGCAGCTATTGGATTGGTTCTCGCTCAGGTGATTTCTCTTTTTATCATGAAAGAGTCAGGAGCTAAAGCCATTTCATTTCTGATCATTGGAATTATTCTTTCGGGAGCCGTTTCCGGGACAGCCCTGTACTGGCAAAACAAAGCTCAGGACGTGCCTCCAATTCATGATATATCAACAGATTTAACCACCCCACCCGAGTTTGTGGCGATGGTTCGGTTGCGGGCAGATTCTCCCAATCCACCGGAGTACGCCGGCGAAGAGACCGCGACTGCGCAGGAAGAAGCATACCCTCATATTCAGCCATTAATCGTAACCACGGGAAAACAAGAAGTGATTGATGAAATCGTGATGCTGATTGTTTCCCGCGACTGGGAGATGGTAAGTATCAATCGAGAGGATGGACGAGTTGAAGCCACAGAAAAATTGCCATGGTTTGGGTTTAAAGATGATGTAGTGTTTCGGGTGACAGAAATCGAGAATGGAACACGAACACGTGTAGATATGCGATCCAAATCCAGAATTGGCAGGGGTGATATTGGCGTAAACGCCGACCGGATTGATGCGTTTATGCGAGATTTGGAAAGTAATCTGGAGTAAAGTTGAAAAAAGGCTATAAACCCGCAAGTCAACCCGCAAAATTATGTTTTTATAATTGGTATAATAGTCGGATATTAGATTGATATGTATATACTTAGTATGTATTTATAAACCTGTAAATCAACCCGCAAAAATATCCGAATATGTTTGACCGTCCTGCACATATGGAGCCTCTGTTTCCCAGAGAGAGTAAACCACTGGCAGAGCTTGCCATGAATGTGTATGCGGATGCTGCGGAGCTTTCCGGGATGGTTCATCCCATCACACGAAAAGAAATTGCACGCTTGCTAAGGCATATCAACAGCTATTATTCCAACAGGATTGAGGGGGAACATACCACTCCGGCAGATATTGAAAAGGCGGTTAAAAAGGAGTACAGCGCTGATGAGGATAGAAAACGACTTCAATTGTTGAGCGTTGCCCACATCGAGGTTCAAAAAGGGATTGATGAGCGGTTTGATTCGGGGGAGGGTATTCCTGTATGTTCATCCGAATTCTTATGCTGGCTTCACAAAGAGTTTTACGAGCGGGTACCTGATAGTTTTCTAAAAATTTATCATCCTGACCGGGGTGAGCATATTACCATGGTTCCGGGTGAGCTCCGAAATGAAAATGTGACAGTCGGCAATCATATCCCACCTAAGTGGGAAAGCCTGCCGGAATTTCTGAAACGCTTTGAAGAAGTATATGCTTCAGATTCGGTATATGGACACAAAAAACTGATTACGGCGGCGGTAAGTCATCATCGACTGACATGGATTCACCCTTTTTTGGATGGAAACGGCCGGGTGTCTCGCTTGTTTACCTATGCTTTTATGCGCAAAGCTGGAATTGAGTCGCACGGGCTGTGGACGTTATCACGCGGGCTTGCACGAAATGCTGAAGAATATAAGAATGTGCTGGCCGATGCAGACAGTTCAAGACGGGGAAATTACGATGGACGAGGGAATCTGTCCGAAAAAGCACTGACGGATTTCAGCAGATTCTTTTTTGAAACTGCCGCTGATCAGATCTCATTTATGAAAAAGTTACTTTCATTAGATGGGTTGCACAAACGTATCGTGAGTTATGTCAATCGAAGGACAGATGAAGCACTTACTGATGAAAAAGCACTCAGGTCGGAAGCAAAGCATGTATTGACCGAAGTGATGATGCGTGGAGAAATCGCCCGCGGGGAAGTTCCCCGTTTAATAGGTTTGGGAGAGCGTACAGCTACTGCTCTCATTAAACAATTGCTGGCTGAGGAATTGGTAAGCTCAGAATCTCACAGGTCGCCAATACGATTTCATATTCCTGCTAAAGTGGTGGGCTATTATTTCCCTGATCTGTATCCTTTAGGTTCTATTTAAACTTCTTAATTCTCCGCACGGACCATGCTTTTGCTTTTTGTTGTGGAACTGAAAAAAACCTGATAAGACAAATTCATCATCATATTTTCATATATTTAAAGAACATTACCCCCTTAAATCCCAAGCCTTAACAACGATTCAATGTCAGAAAATAAAATTCCTCGGTTTCATCTTGCGTTTCCGGTTAAAGAACTAAAAGACACACTGCTTTTTTATCGGGATATTTTGGGCTGCGAAACTGGACGGAGCTCCGAGAAGTGGATCGATTTCAATTTTTTTGGTCATCAGGTGGTGGCGCATGTCAGTCCGGAGGATGCGGGGAAATCGGCGAAAAATGAGGTGGATGGACATGAAGTGCCCGCTAAGCATTTTGGTGTGATTTTAGAGTGGGATGAATGGCATGAGCTGGTGGACAGGCTGATAGAAAGCAATGTGGAGTTTGTGATCAATCCGTATATCCGATTCAAAGGCGAACCGGGAGAGCAAGCTACCATGTTCTTCCTCGATCCCAGTGGCAATGCCCTCGAGTTTAAGGCCTTTCGGGATGAGAGTCAGATTTTTGCGAAGTAATTCGAGTACTGAGTATTGAGTATTGAGTATCGGGTATTAAGTATTGAGTATTGAGTACTCTATACCTGCTACTTGCTACTCAATACTCTTCTTCTATAAACTCAATTCTGCCGGCGACTTCTTCCCATTTGCTTAGTTGATCGGCAAGGTCGCTTTTGATGGTTTCGTATTCGAGGGACACTTCTTTTACTTTGTCCGCATCATCGTAAAAGGAAGGTTCTGCCATGACGGTTTCAATTTCGCTGTTTCTCTCTTCCAGCTTTTCAATTTCACCTTCAATTTCTTTCAGTCGGTTTTTTAGCGGCTTGATCTTTTTAGAAATTGCATTTCGTTTTTCTGCCTCCAGCCGGCGCTCTTCTTTTCGGCTCAGCTGATTTTCTTCTTTCTCCTTTTCCTGTTTCTGTTTTACTTTCTCTTTTTTTACAGCTTTCTCAGCAGCGTTTTCGGCTGATTTTTTTTCAAGATAAAAGGTCACATTTCCGAGCCAGGTTTTTAATCGTCCGGGCTGAATTTCGAGCGTTTTGTTTACAATCGGATCCAGAAAATCCCTGTCGTGAGATACAATCATTAGCGTGCCTTCGTACTGCTGAAGCGCCTGCTGAAGTATATTTTTCGACTGCATATCCAGGTGATTTGTAGGCTCATCAAAAATCAGAAAATTACCGGAGTTTAACAGCATCTTTGCCAGCGCAACCCTGCTTTTCTCTCCACCGGACAGAACTTTCACTTTTTTAAACACATCATCCCCAACAAACAGGAATGATCCCAGAATAGTACGCAGACGTGTTTCTGATTCGTTTGATCCCACAAGCCGCATTTCATCAAGCGGTGTGTTTGATTTTTTCAGTTCATCAGCCTGATGCTGGGCGAAATATCCCGGTGTCACATTATAGCCAATTTCACGCGATCCGGCTGATATGGGTTCCAGTCCGGCAAGTATTCGAATCAGCGTGGATTTACCCGCACCGTTGGGTCCGACAACCGCAATTTTGTCTCCGCGTTCGATTTCGTAATCAATGCCGTTGAACACCACGTTGTCGCCATATTTTTTCACCACATCTTTCAGTTCCAGTACAACGCGTCCGGCTCGTCCCGGGGGTGGAAAACGAAAGGCGATTTCTGACTGCTCATCTTCAATCTCAATTTTGTCCAGTTTTTCGAGCTGTTTTACCCGGCTTTGAACCTGCTTTGCCTTGGTCGCTTTGTAGCGAAACCGATCAATAAATTCCTGCGTCTGTTTAATCTCCTTTTGCTGATTTTCGTACTTCTTTTTCAACAGCTCTTTCTCTTCGGCCGCTTTTTTTTCGTAAAAGGTATAGTTACCGGCATAATCATCGAGTTCGCCCTGACGAAGTGAAAGCGTGCGGGTGGTAACGGTATCCAGAAATGCCCTGTCGTGAGATACGATAATCACGGCTCCTTCATAGCTGATCAAAAAGGATTCAATCCATTGAAGGGATTCAATATCAAGGTGATTGGTGGGCTCATCAAGCAGAAGATAAGAGGGTTTTCTGAGTAGTAATTTTGCCAGCGCAATTCTCATCAGCCAGCCACCACTAAATTCCGTGGTGGATCGAACCATATCATCTTCGCTAAACCCGAGTCCCATCAGGATTCTTTCGATATCCGCTTCAAGTGTATAGGATCCAGAATTTTCAAGATCCTGCTGTACGTTTCCAAACTCTTCGAGAGCTTCTGCGTGTTCATCGCTCTCGGGGTCGAAAGTCTCTAATTTTTTTTGGATGATATCAAACTGCTCCCGCAACTTAATAATTTCGGTAAATGCACGTTCTACTTCTTCTAAAACGGTAAGTTCAGGATCGGGATCTACTCCATCCTGCGGCAGATATCCAATGGTTTCGTCGTTACTGATGGATACGGTTCCCTCATCGGGGTTTTGTAACCCGGCAATAATTTTCAGCAGGGTCGATTTTCCTGCGCCATTGGGTCCCACAAGGCCGATTCGTTCGCCCGGATTTACAATGGTTTGAATGTTGTCGAACAGTGCGCGTTCTCCGAAGTGGAGAGATAAGCCTTCAATTTGCAGCAAGAGAAAGAGTTTAGGAAGTTTAAGATATCGGGATTATTTTAAAATCCGTCAGCTGAAGTGAGAATACATTATTTTCTACATCAGCCCTTAAAATACCAATGATTATGATCACCCAAAAAGATTTCGAATGTATTATTTTAAAAACTGTTTAATTGCTCTGATTTCTACTTTTCTCCTGATCAGTTGCTCCGAAGATTTACAGCAACCTACCTTTCAGTTTATTTCGAGTGATACTGCGGAAGTAGGCAGTAGATATCCGAATTTGTACGTCGATAATACAGGAATGGTAACCATGAGCTGGATTTTGAGAATCGATGAAGAGTTATTTGCACTCCAATATGCAAACTATGATGATGGCCAGTGGACCGAGCCTACAACTATACATGTAGGCACAGACTTTTTTGTGAACTGGGCTGATTTTCCATCAGCGGTTTCGAGGGATGGCGAACTTGTAGCGGCGCATCGGCTGAAGAAAATTGACGGCGGTACATACGCTTATAATGTGAATGTTCTGTTTCCGGAAGAGGAATCCCGCAGGTGGACAGAACCCATCACACCACATAATGACGAGACCGCAACGGAGCACGGTTTTGTTTCGATGGAGCCACTAAGTGATGATAAAGTTCTTGCAATTTGGCTTGATGGACGGCATACAGAGCACCGCGCCCATGACGAGTATGGAGATCCTTCCCAGTCCATGACGCTGCGTTCTGCTGAAGTATCGAGTGATGGAACCATGAGTCGGTCTGTTGAGATTGATGACATGGTGTGCGATTGTTGCCAGACGGATTTAATCCGTACAGATGATGGAGCTATTGCAGTTTATCGTGGAAGGACAGAGGATGAAATTCGGGATATTCGGTTCTCACGGTATGATTTGGAAACGGGGAGCTGGTCAGAACCCACAGTGATTTATAATGATAACTGGCAAATTGGCGCGTGTCCTGTAAACGGGCCCCGAATAGAAACCAATGGTGAAGTGGTGGCCGTAAGCTGGTTTACACAGGCTGATGATAAAAGTAGCGTAAAAGTATCCATTTCTGAAGATGGTGGAGTAACATTTGGCGAGCCGACCGTAATTTCAAACGAGCGCGTAGTTGGGCGGACAGATGTGTTGGTGCGAGATAATGGTGATGTTTATGTTAGCTGGATGGAATCAAGAAACGGGGTGGGAGATATCATGCTGCAAAGAATAGGGGAGGAGAGTTCTGCCATGCCCCTGCGAATAGGAATTACCTCATCAAGCCGAAGAAGTGGAATGCCGCGAATGGCGAAAACCGATGATGCGATTTTATTTTCCTGGACTCAAACCGAACCCAATATGAGGATACGAACAGCTTTGTTTCCTTTTGATACGGATCTGGAGGCAATTGTAAATAGGTGATAATTAAAAGTTTTGTAAGGAAACCTTTTTTTTGTTTGGTACAAGTTTCCTTTCTTAACTCAATCTCTTAATCAACGAAGAATACCATTATGATGAATCGACTTTTACGATATATTCCCGTTTTTCTGTTTTTATTTACTGTTCAGGTTTCATGTGCAGGCGCACAAAATGCCACTGATAGCAATAACGATAATCACGAACAGGCTATTGAAATTCTGGAGCGTGTTCCGCTTTTTGATGGACATAATGATGTGCCCTGGCAGTACAGAAATCGGGTAGACTATAAGTTTTCCGAACTCGATTTTTACGATACAACTCAGCTTGAAAATCCCATGCATACTGATATTCCACGCCTGAAAGAAGGCCGGGTTGGAGCGCAATGGTGGTCGGTTTATGTATCAGCCGGGATTCCTGAAAATGAAGCTGTAAAACAGACGATGGAACAGATCGATTTTGTACACAGAATGATTGAGAAATATCCCGATGATTTGGAGCTGGCTCTCAACGCTGATGATGTTGAACGAGTGTTTAACGATGGAAAAATTGCTTCGCTGATTGGAATGGAAGGCGGACACTCTATTAATAATTCTTTGGGTGTTTTAAGAAATTTTTATGATCTGGGAGCCCGATATATGACCATCACACACGGCCGAACACTCGATTGGGCTGATGCCGCCGGGGATGAGCCTCAGCATGGTGGTTTGTCAGGATTTGGCGAAGAAGTCATTCGTGAAATGAACCGATTGGGAATGCTGGTTGATCTTTCTCACGTAACGCCCGAAACCATGGAAGATGCCATTCGTGTATCAGAAGCACCGGTGATGTTTTCTCACTCCAACGCACGGGCAGTTTCAGGTCATCCAAGAAATGTGCCGGATGACATTCTGCAAATTATCCCCGAAAAAGATGGACTTGTGATGGTGACGTTTGTTGAGTCGTTTACATCCGAAGAGCTGCGAGTGTACTACGCAGAACGATCCGGTTATCAGGCAAAAATGGAATCATTGTATGGTGGTCAGCCGGACATGATTGATGAAAAGATGGATGAATGGTCGGAAGAAAATGAAATGCCAAAATCCACACTCGAGCAAGTAGCCGATCATATCGACCATATTCGGGATCTGATTGGTGTAGATCACATTGGTATTGGCGGCGATTATGATGGCATTACGTCACTGCCAACCGGATTGGATGATGTAAGTACCTATCCGGCATTGTTTGCCGAACTACTAAACAGAGGATATTCAGAGGAAGATCTCGAAAAAATTGCAGGGCTCAATATGCTGCGCGTGATGCGGGGAGCTGAAGAAGTCTCTGAACGACTGCGCGAAGAAAGAGAGCCCTCAGAAAAAATTATCTCTGATTTTGAGTAATTAAGAGGAAGGTATTAAAAGTCCCCCTTAGAAGGGGGATGATTAAAAGCGTTCAGCTTTTAATCCGGGGGATGTTCGTTAGGGGGTTGAACCTTCGTAAAGTTTGTAATTAAATAAAAGTTCATTACACCCCTCAGAAAATCATCTGAACGATGATTTCCATCTCCCCTCAAGGGAAGATTCACTCCCTCAACATATTCCGAAGGTCACCCGAGTTAGATGATTTTTCCTCTTCATCATCCCTGATTTCAATAACACTTAAATCAGATTTTTTATTTTTTCGATCAGAAGAATTTTTCTGTTTATAGGCTTCTTCCTCTACCATCTGCGTTGCCTGTTGTGACAGGTGATCCGCAATGTCAATCACTTCGTTTTTGTGTTTATTCAGCTGATGCTTATTCCATAAAATGGTAGAGGGCACGATAATAGCAGACAAGCCAAGTCCGGCAAGGATTCCAATCAAACCAGAATTCAGTAGTGAAAAACCAAGTACACCACCAATAACTGTTAGAATAATTGTGGTAATAACCCCCATAATGGTATGAGTTTCTTCGGAATACCAGGAGATATTCCAGGCCTGACGTTTGCTCACTCTGATTCTGAACTTCTCACCCCGTTGCTGCATCAAAACCCGAATGGTATATAACTCCATGTCCGAAGTGTAGTGCCACTCTACACTTGTGGTTGTTTTTCTGATTTTTGCTTTTCCTGCATAACTATTCCAAAGTTGATCCCACCAGTTAATGTCATCTTCGGAGGTGCCAAAACGGTGATTGAGCTCTGTGATCAGATTGTCGCGAACACTATTACTTAATCGGGTATTTATCCACCGCTCGCAAAAAATCTCAGATCGATTTATTTCCGTTTTCCCTTCAATATTGATTTCTGAAGACGAATTTTCGTCGAATTCTTTTGCTGCTTGTTTGATGAGTTCAGGATCAATACCTGATTCAGCAGCAACTTTTTCAAGTTCTGCGATGGAAAGTCCGGCTCGCATACCTTTATCATTGGTAACGGATCGATCCGCTTCAAGCTGAACTGCGCGACGGATCAGCTGTGCGACTTCTTTCTCAGAATATATTCGCTTTGGCATTGTTTTGGATGTTTCGTTGATGTCCTATTATTAATGTACAACAAAGAAAGGGTTTCATCATTTAAATATCAGTACGATGGAAGAGTAGGGGAGGTTTCGTTTGTTTTTTTTACTTCTTAAAAAAGGAGACTAATACTCCCCCTTAAAAAAGGGGGACTGAGGGGGATGTTTATTTGCAAATAAGTTAGGAGATATATTGAACGGTGTTTCCAGTCATAAAAGAGTTGGGAGATTCTGAAATAAATTCAGAATGACCTATTCCCATTTGTTTTAACTTAAATCTCATCCGAATAAACGGTTTTTGCCCGCTCTCTCAGGTTGAAATCACTGCTCATTACCTGGCCATATGCACCGGCGCTTCGAATGGCTACAAGATCACCCCGTTTTAATTCGGGCAGATGTACTGCGGTTCGGAACGTATCGGAAGATTCACAAATTGGGCCAACTACATCGTATCTTTTTTCAGGTAGTTTACTTGTCAGTACATCCACGAAATGTGCGGCTTGATAGAGTGCAGGGCGAATCAGCTCGGTCATGCCTGCATCAAGCACAGCAAAATTAGTGGTGATTCCTTCTTTGATGAAAAGCACTTTCGAAATCAGGCTTCCGCACTGGCCCACAATACTTCGTCCCAGTTCGAAATGCACCTGCTGACCATCACGAACCTTAAGATGCGTATCAAACACGTTGAAAAAAGCCTTGAAATCGGGGATGGGTTCACTATCAGGATTTTCGTAGTTAATGCCGTATCCACCACCAACATTTACGTGATTAAGATGAATATCATGATCTTCAAAAAAGTCCTGAATGGCGTTTACTTTTTTGGCAAGATCAATAAACGGCTGAAGTTCCGTGATCTGCGATCCGATATGAAAGTGAATTCCCGTTAAATTAATGGCATTCAGTGCGGGAAGTTTTTCGAAGAGGATGGTCAGTTTTTCGGGGTTTACGCCAAACTTATTTTCACTGAGCCCTGTAGTAATATATTTGTGGGTTTTGGCTTCCACATTTGGATTGAGTCTGACCGACACATTGGCAACTTTCCCTGCATGTTCTGCAAGTTCATTCAGCACTTCAATTTCCTGAATAGATTCGCAATTGAACGAAAAGATATCATTATTCAGTCCATATTGGATTTCTTCGTCGGTTTTTCCAACACCGGCAAAAGCAATCTGCTCAGGAGTAAATCCGGCAGATAATGCCTTTTCAATTTCTTTACCGCTCACGCAATCTATGCCTAAACCGGCCGCTTTAATTCGCTCAAGAATACGATCGTTATTATTTGCCTTGATGGCATAATGCACATGATATCCTTTCGAAATACCGTGTTTTTTCACCTCTTCCAGCGTTCGATCCAGAAGATTGAGGCTGTAATAAAAAAAAGGCGTTTTCAGATTGCGAAATTTTTTGGCGTGATGGCTATCAAACATGAAATTTATTCAGATTTTGGAAAGCACTTAAAATAGAAATTTTTGTGATCAAGTTTTGAACTTGTCTGTGTACAAATAAGTTCGTGAAAAAAAAATCATTCAACCCCATACGGGGTTGGTATTTTGTTGCCATTTGTTTACCCCGAGCTGGCGCACGGGGCTATTCACATCCAACTCCTCTGGAGTTGTTCCTGCTGATTCAGTTCTGATTTTTTATGTGACTTATCTTATTTGGCATATACTCTAATCCTGAAGGGATTAAACGTGATTAGCGCCGGGTGAAACCCGGTGTATAATGGATCCCGTCCATATCACAACCCCAAATGGGGTTGAATATGTGCCAATTGGGTTCATGAACCCTCAACTATGAATCACCGGAGAAAAATTGTAACAGTAGATTATTCCGATCCCGAGTACACCTTTTTAATAACCGGGATAATCAAAACCGCAAAAATCAGAGCGGAGGTGAGGTAGATTATATTCTGATTCGGGTCAAGTACGATTCCGTTCAACCAAATAAGCATGATTAAGAATCAAACTCAGGTTATAAAGTCAATCAATAAAAATTGAACTTTAAATATAAGATATGAACATCACCTGTGATAAAGTGTATACGTATTTATGTTGATGAGAGGTACATTATAAAAATTTAATGTTAATCTGTTTTTGAACACAGTCGTATAAAACCCAAGGTTAAGTATTCTGTGACAGTGAAAAAAAAATAAAAGTAACTGTCAACTACATGAACATGTAGTTTTTTTTTCTTGGAGGGAATGATCACTAAACATAAATTGGATCGAAGAAAAAAATAAGTAAGAGGATTTAGGTGTTTGTACTTACTTATGGATTTGGCAAGAGGTACAATAGCAAAAATAGGTTAGGTTCATTAGAGGTTAATTGGGGTGGAAAATGAAGATAATTTTATTCAGTACATATTTAGCATTGAGCAATGCGTTACTACCAAACATTGATAAATGTAGTGATCCGGATATTATTTACACAGTAAACGATGGAGATAACCTCTTCAATGTAGCTATACAATTTGGATCTAATAGCTTTTGGGAGTCTATATATATATCAAATGCAGATCGTGTAAATAATCCTCATCGGATATATCCCGGGCAAGAAATACGAATTCCTTACTATATTGCACGGTTTAATAATTTAGATATAAGTATTTCAGAAGTTCTTCAAAATCCATTTTGTAGAATATCAGAGTTGCCAATTGAAGATATTGACTCCCAGTATCTATCTATGTATTCAGTTTCTTCACTTGAATCAAAAGCAGCAGAAGAGAGGAATGAAAAAGATCAGGAGTCTGATGAAGTAACTTCTGCAAAAGATGATGAAGATTTAGAAGCGTTTAGAAGTGCGTTTGAATCTGTGATGAGTGAGGCGGAGGAGCAAAAACAGACAGAAAAAAAACTCATGATTGAGCTTGATGGGATGATTCATGATGAAACGAGGTCCAAAGTGGGCAAAGATTTTTACGATATTTTCTACATGTATTGGCAGTCTCCTGAGGAAGCGAATAATTTTACAATACATATTACAGAGACCCCGGCCCCCAGCCTTGGAACAGTCGTGTCGGTTGAAGTTAATGATTCCAAGACGTTTACAATGAAGCTTCAACCTCGGTATGAAGTGATAGAAGAGGCTGGTAAAAGTGCTGTTCGTGCTACATACATGTATTTGAGAGATAGAAAACAAGAAACAATGATTTATTAATACAGGTGGTTATGAGAAAAACTTTTAACATACTTATTGCATCTATAGTGCTGGCACTTTTTGTAAGTATCTCAACAGTTTCTGCACAAGAAATGGTTTATCAGCCCAAGAATCCTGCATTCGGTGGGAATCCTGGTAATTTTCAATCCATGTTTCAGCGTGCCCAGACGCAAAATAGATTTGAAGAGGGCGCCGGTGGAAGTGGATTTCAGCGAGATCCTTTAGCAGATTTTCAATCTTCTTTGCAGCGACAGGTGCTATCTCAATTAACTCGTGATATTGTAAACCAGCAGTTTGGAGAAGGTGAAATTGAAGAGAGAAATTTTGAATTTGGTGAATTCTCAATCAACGTTTTGCCGGGAACGGATGGCGTGGAAATTATTATCTCGAATATATTAACCGGTGATGAAACCAGTATTACAGTTCCGAGCTTTTAAATTAATTTAATGACAAAATCAGTATTATATATATCTGCTTTTTTGCTATTCGTGTCGCTACTGGTAGCATGTTCGGGTACAACAAAACCGATGCATATCGAGCCAGCAACTCATGGCATAGTTAGTAATTCTTTTGGATCATTGAACTCACTTCCCGAGCCCGAAGAGAAGATCGTTGCGGCAGTTTATCGTTTTAGAGACCAAACAGGGCAATATAAACCTTCTGATAGAATTGCGAGTTGGTCTACAGCCGTTACCCAAGGCGGAACATCTATTTTAATGAAGGCGATGGAAGAGTCTGACTGGTTTGTGCCTATAGAACGTGAAAGTATTTCAAACCTGCTGAATGAACGGCAAATTATCCAGAATATAAGGCAGCAGCATTCAGGGCCTGACGGTGCAGCAATTCTGCCTCCACTACTATTTGCGGGGGTAATGCTTGAGGGCGGAATTGTGGGTTATGATACAAATGTGGTAACGGGTGGAGCAGGAGCTACTTATTTAGGAACAGGCGCGTCGACACAATATCGAAAGGATCAGGTTACCATCTATCTCAGGGCAGTTTCTACACAGAGTGGGCGAGTTTTAAAAACAGTTCACACAACCAAATCAATTATTTCACAACAACTCGAAAGTGGAGTGTTTAGATTTATCGACACAAATCGGTTAATGGAGGCAGAAGCAGGATATACCTATAATGAACCTCCAGTAATGGCAGTTACGGAAGCCATCGACGAGGCTTTAAAGCAGTTAATTTTAGAGGGAGTTGAAGACGGAGTTTGGAATGCAAAAGACAATGATGAAGTGGAGGCCTACCGTGCACAATTTAATTATGAAAAACAGAAAGAAGAACAGCTGAAACGTGATTATTTCGGGATTCTTTCAACTCCTTATCTGCGAAGCGGCTGGGCGATTACACCGAGCCTTTCCATGACCACCGTAATGGGTAACTACGTAAAACCCGACTTAAACCCAGGCATGACTTTGACGGTCGAACGAGGCGTTGCAAGAGGATTTTCCATTTCGGGTACTGCGCAACGAACCAAAATCAGTGCTCCCAATGCTTATTCCAGTCCTGTGAATGCCGGTGAATTAATGACCAATTTGTATTTAACGCCAAACTACTCACTCTCTCCGTATGTTTCTGCCGGAGGAGGTACATTTATTTTTGAGAGAAAAAGATTTAATAAATTAAACAAACGATACTTCCCATTTGTAGGAGTTGAAGCCGGTTTCGACTACAGGTTTAATCAACAATTAGGTGTAAGATTGGGTGGTAAATACCGATACCTGCTTGTTGACGGACTTGACGGAGTTGCAATGGGTAGCTATAACGATCAGCACTGGGGGGTAAATGTCGGATTTGTATACCAGCCATATTTTTTAAACTAAATCAATAAATTTTATAGAACTATAAAAATTTAATGAAAGTAAAGCGCAAAGCGACGATGTGGGACCTTACAATTTTGTAAGGAGGCGACCAACCAAAAACACATAACGCTATCATGCAGATAAGTTTATTCCTTTCTCTGCCTCTGGTTCACGCGCTTTCTTTCATCTTTTTCCCCGGCAATTTACAGGGAATATTATGACAAGAAGTATTCTCAAATCAATTTTGTGAACATCAGGCATCAGCCAATGAAAAATAGAAAATTAAAAATAGCAGTCTTCTTTATCCTGATTGCACTCATTATGTGGGGGGCAAGGTATACAGTATTTTTAGAAATTGCAGACACTACCGAAGAGATTACGGACTCTCAAGAATGTGCAGTTGCCTCATTTATTAAAAATGTGACCGACGAAGAGAGGCATGAGCTAACTATCATCGATGCAGATTGGTTTATAGATATGGCAAACTCGGTGTTCAGTATCTTAAATATGAAGGAGTTTTATACAGTTTTAGATGAAGAAGATATATCACATACTGTACAGATAAATGATATTTATGGTTCTGACATCGTCATAATTTCGCAGGTGGGAACCGGGAATAGCTCTGAGTTTTCGTTCCCAATAGATAATCGTCTGTATGTTGATTCCGGATCGTTTACGACAGTACAGACCAAACAGCTTGGGGATGGTAATTCAGTAGAAATAACAGAGGGTAGCGGTGAATTTGGCTCTGAGATGGATATTCGGCAGGATGGAAGTTTTAACGAATACGTAATTGAACAGCAGGGATTCGGATCTGTATTGACCGAACAGAAGGAAATTATAACAACTTAATGATCACCCAAAACACTTTTTAGCGATGAAATAGAAAAAATATGAGCTATAAAAGCGCAAAGCAACGATGCGGGACCTTACAAATGTAAGGAGGCGACCAACCTTATCCACAACGCTACCTTGCTGATTGGAAAATACGCATTTCTCAGTTGGCATATCAAACGTTTTTTGCTCATCGAACAAATTCACTTTACAACGTGAATTCGATTTTGACTCGGTTGATTCAAAATCGATTTAATAACCATAAACAACAAATAAATAAAACAATGAAAAAACTAACTACATTTTTAGTAGCCTTTCTGTTTACAGCAGGAATGGCGTTTGCGCAATCAAATAATGCTACTACCTCTCAAACAGGTAATGACAATGATGTTGACGTTACACAAACCGGCAATTCAAACACTGCTTCATCTACACAAGATGGAGACAATTTAGAAGCAAGCATTGAACAAGTAGGAGAAGAAAACTCCGCAACTCAACTTCAAGCTGGCTTAAATGAAGTTGCAGAAATTCTTCAAATCGGTAATGGCAACTCAGCTTCTCAAACCCAAGACGGTAGAGCAACTGGTGCATACGATCCAGATAACCAAGCTTTCATAACTCAGGTTGGTAATGGAAACTCTGCTAGCCAAACTCAGGAAAACCAAAGAAGCACTGCTACTATCGACCAAATTGGTAATGGCAATGATGGTATTCAGTACCAAGGAAATGGTGCACAAGGTGTTTCTGCTGATATAGTTCAAGACGGTAATGGTAACTTTGCCAGCCAAGATCAAAGTAACAACGCCTTTTCAGTATCCACAATACAGATCGGAAACGGTAACTCTTCAGATCAAACTCAAGAAGGTATGAGGAATATTGCTACTGTTGTTCAAGATGGTAACGGAAACTCAGCTACTCAAGAACAATATGGTAGTCAGTCACACCCACTTAGTGGCTTGTTGACTATTGAGCAAGAAGGTAATGGAAATGCGGGGTATCAGCTTCAAGATGCTAGCGAAACAGGTAGTACTGCTACTTTGCTTCAAATAGGAAATGGAAACTGGTCATCTCAGTCTCAGTTTGGTCCTGGCGCTAATAGTGCAAGTGTACAACAGTTTGGCAATGACAATACTGCTACTCAGTCTCAAACAGGCTCAGGTAACACCGCAGCAATTTCACAAAGTAACTAAGAGGATACTAATCTTTCTGTGCGGTTTTATAACTGCACAGAATATCTTTTCAGCAAGTTTATGAAAAAATTTAGTTCAACTTTACTGTTCAGTCTTCTTTTTGCGTTCTCTGGGATAGCTCAAAGTAACGAGGCGTCCATCGACCAAATTGGTGATATGAACGAGGTCTCGGTGACCCAGTTCGGGCTGCAGCAAACCGCTGTAATTACCCAAAACGGTTCACATGAAGCAATCATTGACCAGGCCGGAAGTTCAAACAGAGCAACGGTTACCCAGAGTGCTTCAGCTGATTGGAATGGGAGTAGCTTTTCTATTCATCCGGCATTCAATTCCAACGGAGTTCCATTCCATAGAAACGAAGGTGGAGTTAGTGCTAATTCCTATGCGAATGTCAACCAAGTTGGTGAATCAAATATGGCCAAGGTTGATCAATACGGATCACATGAGACTGATATCACTCAACAGGGTACTTCAAATAGTGCAGTTGTGGCACAGGTAGGTTCCTCCGGTGGTAGTTCATTCAATCCGCCGGGACAAGGAAATCCAAATCCTCCTCCTTTTGCCTCAGAAATGAGTAGTGGAGATGGTGCATTTGCACTCATTCATCAAATCGGTGAGCAAAACATGGTTGAGATGAATCAGTTTGGCGAGAACTCAGCCGAAATTTACCAAAATGGTATGGGGAACGAAGCTGAGCTATTTCAACAAGGTATGAATAACAGTGCCTTTATTGAGCAAAATGGAATTGGACATTCTGTCCAAATACAACAGGTTGGCCATGGCAATAACGCTATAGTCATCCAAAATTAAAATGATCTGAGAGAATAAAGACTCAGATCTATAAACTAATAGCAATCAAACCTAATAATACAATGAAAACACTATTGACATTTATAACAGCACTACTTTTTACAGTAGGAACGGCTTTTGCACAAAGCAACGATGCATCCATCGACCAGGTTGGAGACGACCATGAAGCGACAATTACGCAAGTTGGAGCTACGAATTCAGCTTCTGTTGAACAGACAGCAGATGCAGGTCGTGAAGGAGATGACATTGGAACTGCTACAGTTGATCAAGATGGAACCGGTAATGTTGTTGGATTAAGACAACGTGCGTTTTATGGAGATGCCGAGGCAACCATTACTCAGATTGGAGATAACAACAGGGTTGATGATTTTTATCAAAATCATGGTTTAAACCTTCTTGACGTGTCCATGACAGGAAATGATAATGTTCTTTACGGAACCCAAGGTGAAAGTCAGAAAAATGCAAATAGTCTGTTACTGTCAGTGATTGGTAACTCTAATGACATGGGGACATTTCAGCATTATGGTTCTGCAGAGGTAAACATTGATGGAGACTATAACGAAGTGCTTCTTTCTCAAAGATCTAGTCATTCATCTACTGAGCAAACAGCAAACATTGATCTTATAGGATCAGATAACTTTGTGGATGTTACCCAGACAGGAGAATCACATACAGCTAACGTTGATGTGTCGGGATCATTCAATTCCGCTACAATTACGCAGCATAATTAATACTAGTCAAATTGAAAATAAACAACCATCACCAAACCTTATGATTTGGTGATGTCTTTATTCGATTAACCCAAATTTATAAAGGTAAAAAATAATGAAAAAACTACTTACACTATTCGTAGCCATGCTGTTTACAGCAGGAATGGCGTTTTCTCAAAGCAATGACGCATCCATCGATCAGGTTGGAGACGACCATGAAGCAGTGATTGAACAGGTTGGTTCATCTAATCTAAGCAGTGTAGACCAGGAAGGAGCCGGTGCAGAAGCAAGTACCGATCAGGATGGGGCAGGTAATTTAGCTACTCAAGTTCAGGAAGTATATAGTCTTCTTGGTAGTGCTTCAGCTTCTGCCTCCATTGAACAGGTCGGAGACAATAACACAGCTACTCAATTTCAATATGCCTTGGGTGCAATGATTGCATCTGGAAATGTTTCAGCAGGCATTGAACAGGAAGGGAACGGTAATGTTGCCAGCCAAACTCAAAATGCTTTAGGTGCATTTATGGCCGGAGCGAGTGCAGATGCAGAAATTAACCAAGAAGGTATTGGAAACGAAGCAACTCAGACACAGGAAGCTGTAGCCGCGTTTATGGGGTCGTCAAGTGCTGATGCTTCTATTAGCCAGATTGGTGAAGATAATGCTGCAACTCAAATGCAGGGTACTTTGGGACTTCTCGGAGTTTATGATGTAGATGCTGACATTGAACAGTTTGGTGATGGTAATGAAGCATCGCAGACTCAAGAAGGTGAAAGTCTGATCGCTACTATTCTCCAAACCGGAGACAGCAACTTTGCGAGCCAGTTTCAGCTTGGTTCAGGCATCTCGAGTGAAATTACCCAAGATGGCAACATGAACAGAGCTACTGTAATGCAGGAGAGCAATTATAGCAACGCTGATATAACCCAAACGGGTGATCAAAATAATGCTACAATTACTCAGAATAATTAATTCTGGTCGAATTAAAAATAATCAACCTCTACCAAATCACGATTTGGTAGGGGCTTTATTCGATCAAATTAAAATCTATAAGGTAACATTAATGAAAAACTACTAACACTGACGATAGCAATGCTTTTTACGGCAGGAATGGCGTTTGCTCAAAGTAATGAGGCGTCTATTGATCAGGTTGGAGACAATAACGAAGCCAGCTTTGATCAACAAGGAACCGGCCACTATGGTACTATAGACCAGAACGGAGATGATAATATCGCCGTTATCCAGGTTGAAGGTGCTAACCATAACTCTTTTATAGAGCAGGAAGGCGATGGACACAACGTCCAATTTTCCATAACGGGTATTTCAAACACCGTTGATATTGGTCAGTTTGGAACATCAGACCATATGGTAGGCGCGGATGAAAATGGTATAATCTCCGTTTCACAAAATGGAGATTATAATACGTTCACATCCGTACAGATTGGTGATGAAGAAGGTCACACAATTACGTCTTTATACGGAAGTGAAAGCATCCAAAATGGTGACGATAACACTATAAGCGTACACCAAGAAGGAAGTGGCCACTCTGCAAGTCTGCTTCAGACTGGGAATAGTAATTTTGCATCTATCATGTCTTATGGAGACAGTAACTTTGCATCCATAGAACAGTTTGGCGATGACCACGATGCCTCTATATACCAGGATGGAATGAATAACTCCGGAATGGTCTTTCAGGGCAGTAATGGAAATTTTGCTGATATTTCACAAGTCGGTAACGGCAATAGCGCTACTATCAATCAAAACGATGGTGAATTAGAAGGCTCGCCGGGTAGTGGCGGTGATGGATTTCCCGGCTCCGGTGATTTTCCGGGTGGAGGTGGTCGATAAATAGTACATTTATTGGCTTACATAAATCCGGGGTCTAATAATTGGACTCTGGATTTATGATTTATTTAAAATTGTATTTAAGTATGTGAGAAATGAAATACACGAAAACATATCCAATCCTTTTTTTACTATTTATAATTAATACCGTTTCTGTACATTCGCAGGATACGCAGCATGTTGATACAGAGGAGCACAATTGTATCGTAATAAATAATCTTTTTCCGATGAGTATTGATAAGGAATCCAACAACAGCATTTTGTTTTTTATGAAAAATGAATCGGACTGCGAACGTATTTTAGAAAACAACTTGATTAAGCAGGAGGGAACGGATCAGTTTGTATTAATATTCCAAAATGGAATTAATGATAAATTGTGGGTCGATCAAAATGGGAAGAGCAATCGAATCAGTATTATTCAGGATCAAACCACAAAAAATGACACTACCTTAACCGGAAATAGCGCTACGATCAAACAAACAGGGGATAATAACAGCGTGCAGATACGTCAACATTAGTCCTGATAACATAAGGTTATCAGAAGATATTATTTCACAAGACCTGACCATATAACTATATTTGATTATGAAAACAACAATTACAATTATTGCACTGCTTTTAGGGTTAAGTCTTTCAGACGTTTCGGCCCAAAGCAACGAGGTATTTCCTCCACAAATATCAACAGATCATAACGAAGCTGTACAAAAACACAGCCAACGTTATGTTACTTCTATATACGACAATGAAGGTTCTGCGTACGGATTCGGCTCTTTATCTAGCAATTTTGTAAATATAGTTCAATTTGGCGCTGACAATACTACCAACGTTCAGCAGTACGGTTTAGGAAATTTTGTTAACCTTTCTATTACAGGAAATTCTAACCTGACGGGAATTCAACAGGACGGGAACTCCAATATAGCCAGTATATTATTAAATGGAAGTGATAATGAATTTAATCTGCTCCAAAAAGGAGATAATAACATATATAATACTGAACGCAAACATAGTGGAGCCAGAGGTGATCAGGTTATTCAGGAGGGAAACAGTTTAAATGTCAACATCTCCGGTCAGGGTGTACCATTAAGTATTGAACAGCGCGGAAATGGAGCCTCCGTAATTATTGAGAATTATTAAATCGCATACCAAAACAGCTCAAATTCATAAAAATCTTATATGAGAATTAATATTAGTTTGGCATTAGTAGTACTTTTTTCAGGAATTTTAATTACATCATGTGCAAAAGATACCATTGATTCAGAACTGTTTGGTGATATTGAGGGTATTGTTATTGACAGTGATACAGAAGAGGGGTTAAGAAATGTTGGTATTACGACAACGCCTCCCAGTAATGCAATTTTAACTTCCGAAGATGGTTCTTTTACGATCGATAATGTGCCTACTGGAAGTTTTACTATTCAAGCCCGTAAAAGTGGTTATAGTAATACTTCGGTAAGTGTTTCTGTGCGGGATAATAGCGTTGCAACTGCGAGGATCTTGATGACAGCCACGGATGAAAGCGGAGAGTCTTCTGAAGACGATTTGGAAGCTGAGGTCACATCATGGGAAAACGGTTCTGATGCTGAGAATAATTTCGTTGATGTTGAATACAGAATATCAAATAACAGCTCATCTGCAGATATAGCTGAATATGAAGTAGACTTTGAGATTATTACATCAGGAGATACATTCTTTTTTCAGGTATCCGGCGAAAACCTTCAAAGTGGACAAAATAGTATTAGTGATTTCCAAAAAAATATAAGAGAAGAGACTGCTACAGATGTAAAAGTTGAACGTATTTGGATTGCCAACTAAAAGATATTTTAGTACAGATTGTTCTGATGTGTCTAAATTTTGTAACCTTTGGCATTGAGTCTGAGTCAACTTAATATGTATAATTGTCCCATTGAGAGTTTTAACAAGGAGAATTATGAATCTCATTAATCCGTTTCGGGATACACCTTTTTAATAACCGGGATAATCAGAAGTGCAAAAATCAGAGCAGAGGTGAGGTAGATGATATTTTGATTTGGCAGGGAAAAACCCAGTCCGCCAGCGAGTGCTCTGAGCAAATTCGTTAATCCAATCAGAACGGTGAGATACACCACAAATCCCGAAAGGATATTATAAAACGTACTGTTTTGATGTTGTTCGGGCAGAATGGTGGTTTGATTCATCATCAGGAAAAGGATGACTGCAATGACCGGCAGGATGATTCCATTCAGCGCCTGTGCAAGAATGATTACGGGAACAGGCTGGAGCTCAAGCAGTCCGAAAAGTAATCCAATTGAAAGAACTCCTATCCATATGGATCGGAAATAGAATCCATCTGTAGACCATTGGATTTGAGTGGATGATTTCGCAAGCAGTGATTTCGCCGTGATTGCAGCGGCAAGTGCTGCTGTGAGTGTGGAGCTTAAACCTGCGCCAAATAGTCCGATTCCCAGTAGCCAGTTTCCCCATCCACCGATCTGCTCTGTGAGTGCAGCCGCCAAAGCTTCAAATGTAAATTCACCGGCAATAGCAGTTCCTGTCAGCAGTATGCAGATCGAAATAAATCCACCCAGACCAATAGCGATAAAGAGACTTAGTTTCATCTCGGATGGTGTTTGAGAGTGCTTTAAACCTGAGCCCAGAAAAATATTATAAGGAACTACGGTTGTGCCAATCAATCCAAGCACCAGAATTTCGGGTACAAATCCTTCACTAAAAAGGGAGGATAAATCATGTGGAATCATGAAGGCCGTGATTACAAAACAGATTCCCATTACGGCGACAATCAACCCGAGAAGAGTGGCAATCTGACGGATGTTTCCTTTCCAGAGTAACATTCCTGAGATCAAGCCAATGGTACCAACGATAAGTGGTACCGGAACTTGATTTGTGACAATTGAAATACCTGCAACGGCACCCAGAATATTTCCGGCTTCGAACGCCGTACAGCCCGAAAGAATGGCGAACAGCGAGATCCAAATAAGAATAGTTCCTGTTTTGGTTCCTGTATATTGCAAACGCATCGCTTCACCTAAATTATTGCCGGAAACGGCGGTGATTCTTGCAGAAGCTTCCTGTAAAACATAGCAGGCTACGATTGAAAAGACGATAGCCCATATCAACGTATACCCAAAACCGGCACCGGCTGAGGCCGCAGTGGTTACCGTGCCGGGGCCAATAAATGCCGCGGAAATAACCGACCAAAAAAGAATATGTAGCAGGCGCTGTTTCACGCACGGAATGTAGGAAAAAATTGGGATCTACAAAGTCTGTACACATTTTAGGATCGGTTAGTCTGGTTTGGAGAGTTTGAGTGTGATTTTCTTTTGATGAATCTTTTTAATTAGAGAGACGTATCCTGTTAAAGAAATTTTTTGATGATAATTTGGTTTAGAATTGTAGATTAGAGTTACTACTTATTCGCAATTTACCCCTAATGTGATGAAGCAATACATCTTTAGTTTGTTCTGCTTGGTTATATCAGCAACACTCCTTTCCGGTTGCTCAGGTTCTGAAAAAACAGCGAGGATTGTGCACGAAACAGAAACCCGGTATATGAGCTCAACCGGGTCCGATTTTATGCGCGATGAAATTAAAAAGGGAATGGAGTCGGTAAAGCGTCTTCATAACTCTGTTAGTTATCGTACCTATCAGTTTGATTTAGATAACCTTCCCACTCAGCAAGAACTTATTAATACTGATTTTGATAGCCGGGCGGTGCAAACCACAGTGGACCATCACTCAAAAGCGGGTTCTGCCTTGATTTTATCAAACCGAAGAGGCAGAACTGCGTTACTTACCGCATCACACATTGTTACTTTTCCAGATACAATTTGGCATTTTGCAGAAGAAAGGGGCTTTGTGCAGGAGAAAGTTGAGGCGGTTTCTGTAAGGCAAAGCGTATCCAGGGTTCTTATTGGCTCGGATGATGTGTTTGGGTTTGAAATGGTTGTCAATGATCCGGATCGGGATTTGGCAGTTCTTTCACGAAACTGGAAACCAAATGAACGGCCGCGATTAACGACCCTGAGGTTGCCAACCGGCAACTCCGATGCGCTTGACTGGACGGATAGGATTTACGCTCTGGGCTATCCGTTGGGGATCGAAATGGTTACATCGGCAATGATTAGCAAGTCAGGTCAAACGGGTAGACGAGGAATGGTGCTTGATGCATCTTTTAACCGCGGGTTTAGTGGCGGATCTTTGTTTGCTGTGCGAGGTGATGGATCTGCAATGGAATGGGTAGGGATCATTTCCTCTGCTTCGGGAGAAACCGTGGATTATTTAGTTCCCGATCAGCTGCGAGATGAGAATTTTAGGCCTAATCTTGAATATACAGGTGCAATATACACCCAACGAAATCAACAGATTAACTATGGAATTACGTTTGCAGTGAGTGTGGATCAGATTAAAGATTTTTATAGTGAAAACAGAGATGAACTAAGAAGGTTGGGGATAACTATCAGGGCCTTGGAATAAAAATCACTCTTTGACACGATTCATCGTTGTGTAGCAAACCCGTATCTTTTTTTGCCAATCAGATCATTTCTGTTAGATTACTAAGGGTTACTTAAATCAGGTATTTACGTCCTAAATAAAGATTTAATAAAATTAAGTGAGGGTGAAGTTTATGGCTATATCAGAAATCCAATTTAATAAAGAATGGCTGGTTAATCATCGGCACTACGCAATAGAATTTCTCCGCATTTTTCTGGGAGGCTTACTTTTTATAAAGGGATATTTTTTCATTGAAAACATAACGGAGATCTATTCACTTATCGAAGAAAGTATGCAGATATCTTCGTTTGTGATAACTCATTATGTAGCTATGGCACATTTGGTTGGAGGGCTCATGCTGGCTTTTGGATTATTGACCCGACTGGCTGCTTTTGTCCAGCTTCCCGTTTTAATAGGAGCTGCATTTTTTGTACATGACGGGAATATTCCTTTTGTAACGGCATCTGAATTTGAATATTCACTTGTGGTGTTGATTCTGTTGCTGGTATTTTTTGTATACGGTGGAGGGAAGTGGTCTTTAGACCATCAAATAATCAGGAAAAAAGAAAAAGCAAAGCAATAGATTTCTGAACAGTCAATGGTGTATATCTTTTGAGAATAACACCCATCTCAATATTATTTGAGTAACTGGCTCCTATTCCAAAACAAAGGCATATACAAATTCTCTGTTTGCAATTTGCATTGCTGTATCATGAAGTTACACGTAAAAGCATTTGTAGTAGATATTCGGTATGAGTTTATATTTAAGGGTGATTTGATCGAAATGATTATCGAAGAGTGTAATAAATTTGCTTTAATTCCTGATGACACATAGCTAAATTGGAAGAGTAAGAATACTGAGTTTAAAATTTTATGAAATGAAAACAATCATCATTACGGGAGCTGCAAATGGAATTGGGAAGTCAGTAGCCATTGCATATGCAGAAAAAAAGTACAACGTGGTTATTGCCGATATTGATAGTGAAGCAGGAAAAAAACTGCATAACCAACTAAGAAATAAAGAACAAGAAGCCACTTTTGTTGAATGTGATGTATCTGATCCAAATGCGATCGAAAATCTGGTGAAAGAGACCACTAACAGGTACAAAAGAATTGATGTACTGATCAACAATGCCGGAATTTCGATGTTTACGCCACCTGATGAGCTGCCGGTATCTGATTGGGATACCATATTAAACACGAATCTTCGAAGTAGTTTTTTATTGACCCGGGCTGCTGCCGTAGAAATGAAAAAAACAGGTGGAGGTGCGGTTGTAAATATAGCATCAACGCGTGCAACAATGTCCGAAAAAAATTCCGAAGCTTATGCCGCTTCAAAGGGGGGATTATTGGCCCTGACCCATGCGATGTCTGTTTCCTATGCGGAAGATAAAATCACCGTAAACTGCATCAGTCCCGGGTGGATCCACACCGGTGATTACGATAAACTTCGGAATATCGATCACAGTCAGCATCCATCGGGCAGAGTGGGTAAACCTGAAGATATAGCAAGGGCGTGTCTGTTTCTTACACAACCTGAAAATGACTTCATCAACGGGGAAAATTTGGTTATTGATGGTGGTATGACCCGAAAAATGATTTATCAATATTAGTTGATTGGTTCATTCCGAACTCAGGTTAATAGGAATCCATTGTTTGACTAACCACTTCAGATACCTATACTTTAAAATTCCCTAAAGAAACCAACCCACTCTATGCTGATTCGAAAAACAGTTTTACTTACCCTCTTGATTTTCCTCTCTTCGGTGTTTACAAAAGCCATAGCACAAGAAAAATCGTGGATGTTTGGTCCGTTTGAACGGGCGGAAAATCAACAACCAATTATTGAGCCGAGAACCAACACGTTGTTTGAAGATCCCATGACAGGAGAAATGGTTTATTGGGAATCGATGGCTACGTTTAATCCCGCAGCCATTGTAAAAGATGGGAAAATTCATGTGATTTATCGATCCGAAGAGAAGCTGGGTGATACCGGAATTGGTGGACATACATCTCGTTTGGGACTGGCTATTTCTGAAGATGGAGAAACCTATGAAAGGGAAGATCAGCCCATATTTTATCCGGATAAGGATGGGCAAAAAGAGTATGAGTGGACAGGTGGAGTGGAAGATCCCCGAATTGTGGAAACAGAAGATGGACTTTTTGTGATGACCTACACGCAGTGGAATCGTGAATATCCAAGGCTTGCCGTGGCTACATCAGAAGATTTAAGAAACTGGGAAAAACATGGTCCGATTTTCGAAGAGTGGAAAGATGGCAAATACCACAATATGGAAACGAAAGCCGGCGCGATTGTGACCAAGCTGAAGGATGATAAACTGGTTGCGGCAAAAATCAATGGTCGGTACTGGATGTATTATGGAGTTCCTCATGTGTGGCTTGCCAGTTCGGAAGATATGGTAAACTGGGAGCCGGTAGAAAATTATCAGGGAGATTTGGCTCCTGTTTTAAACCCAAGACCCGGTTATTTCGATTCGTGGCTGGTTGAGGCAGGGCCACCACCCGTATTGACTGATGATGGAATTGTGGTGCTATACAATGCAGGGAATTCGCAAAATATTGGAGTGCCGGATTTGGGAAATCGAATTTATACGGGAGGGCAAGCTCTGTATGATGCAGATGAACCCTGGAAACTACTCGATCGGTCTGATGAGCCATTCATTAAGCCGGAAAAGGAGTTTGAAAAATCGGGTCAGTACGAAGATGGTACCACTTTTATTGAGGGACTGGTCTATTTTGAAGGGACTTGGTACCTCTACTATGGAACAGCAGACAGCATGGTCGGTGACGTAACCTGGATAGATTGATAGAAATATTTTTTCAAGAATGGTGATTGGTTCATAACAATATCATTTGAAGTGCGTATCTTTTGATATGAATAAGATGCTTCAAATATGGGTTTCTCTCTGTCTAATTGGATTGGCGGGAAATATTATACCCAATGTAAATCAGTCTTTTTCAACGGTGGATATCGTTGAATATGATTCAACAGCTGATTCTAATGGCATTGCCAATTCTGTACTATTTTCTACCCCTCACCCGTATCTTTTTTTAGCAGAAAATGTACACGAGATTCATTCAGAAGTTGAACCCCGGAATTCAGCCAATGCGGGCTGGACGTCACTTCAAAATAAATTTTATACCGATGTACTCTACATTCAGCGATCTCATAGCTTTTCGCTAAGTCAAGCTGTGAGGAATATGATTTTCCCTTTCCATTCTTATCTATAGTTCCATCCCTTCTCAGGTTCTAATGAACCTCACTTCATTTCACTAAAAAAATCAGTTTCAACATCGGGATTAAACACCGTCATGCAGGAACTGTATATCAATCACTATAAATTATTTTAAGATGGAAATAGATGTAATCTCAATTGTAATTGGCATTGTAGCGCTTTCAACTTTTTTTGTGCCAATCGGACTTTATCAACTTTCAGAAAAACGAAAATTAAAAGATGCCAGGAGTAAATTTAAAAGTGTAGCCGATGAACACGGCTTTCATAGTGACGAAATGGAAGTATTTCGCGGTGGAATAACCATGGGTATTGATTTGCAAAATCGTTCTTTAATGCACGTAAAAAACGGCAAGGAAACGGTGCTGAATCTTGATGAGATACAAGATTGTAAGTTTTATAAAACTCAGCACAACGAACCTGCAGAAAATGATACCACAACGTCAATACAGGAGATGGGAATTGCGGTTAGTCTCCGTAATACAAAAAATGACGATTTACGACTCCCGATCTTTAAAGGAAAAGAAGGAAATACGTTTGGGGATGAGAGTCTAATCACCCAACGTTGGATTCGTAAAATCAAGTCGGTTCAAAAACCGGTAAAAATTTCCGGTTAATTTTCAAACAGGCTCAAAGGCATGCGCATTGTCCCATGTATATATCAGATATAGATTTTTATAATGGATTGTAACATTTACTAAGATGAACAAACTTCTTGGATACAGTTAGATCTTCAAAATTGATGTAAGTAATGGAAATATATTAATATTATGTTATAAATATTTATGTAAAAAAGCAGAAAAATAAACTATTTTAATACAAAATTATGGCTTTTATAAATTTTCTTTAATATGTTTTAATCTAATCATAACTATTAATCAAAATATAATACTATGAAAAAAAGGTACTATTTTAAAATACTGGCTTTCCTTCCTGTGTTCCTTCTTTGTTCACAGTTGGCATTCGCCCAGTATACAATTTCTGGTACGGTTACAGACGCCGCAACCGGAGAGATCTTAGTTGGAGTTACCATTTTTGATGGGGAAACCAACACAGGCACATCAACAAATATTGACGGTGAATATTCACTTGAATTGCCGGCAGGCGAAGCAACACTAAGGTTTTCATCTGTTGGCTACATAACCAGAAATATGGATGTGTCCGGTTCTAACGGAGATGAAGTTACATTGGATGTAGAAATGCAATCTGATGTGGCGAATCTGGAAGAATTGGTTGTAACAGGTTTGGCAAGTTCAGTAAAAAGGTCGAATCTGGCGAACTCAGTCGCTTCAATTTCTGCAGAGAATATTGCAGGCAAAAATGATCCGCAAACTTTAGACAATGCCTTAAGGGGTAAAGTTGCGGGTGTAGAGATTAACGCTTACAGTGGAGCCCCCGGTGGTGGATTTAATGTTCAGCTTAGAGGAGTTTCTACTTTAGGTGCCGGAGGTTCACAACCACTTTACATCATAGATGGTATATATGTGAATAATGAATCTCTTTCAACCGGAAGGTCTTCCGTGAGTGGAGCAGGAGGAGACTCTCAGGATAATACTGCAAACCGACTTGCCGACATTAATCCGGATGATATACAAAGTATAGAAATTTTGAAGGGTCCATCTGCCGCTGCCATTTATGGGCAAAGAGCGAATGCAGGTGTAGTGATAATTGAAACTAAACAGGGTGTAGCCGGTGAAACCAGAGTTTCTGTGAAACAAGATGTAGGTTACAGTTCGCCACTTAATCTGCCGGGTAGAACCAACTGGAATGAAGAGCGAATTGACGCTCGTTTGGGAGCGGGAACAGCTGCGGCTACTCTTGAAAGACAAAGATTAAATGATGCTCAAGCAAACGGCAACGTGGTAGACCTCGAAGAGTACATTTATGGAAACAACGGATTGATCAATAATACCCAGCTCGATGTTTCCGGAGGTAATGAAAAAACCCGATTTTTTATTTCAGGGTCATTGAATAGAGAAGATGGAATAATTACCAATACAGGATTTGACAGAAATTCAATCCGTGCTAATATTGACCATTCCATTTCAGATAAAATTCGTGTTTCAAGTAGTTCAAACTTTATCAAAACAGATAGTGATAGAGGATTTACCGGAAATCAAAATAATACCGGTGGTTCTATTGGTTACACGTTGGCTTACACTCCCGATTATGCTTTTGATATACTTAAGCAGAATCCAGACGGAAGCTATAACGACAATCCTTATTTTGGAGAAAACCCACTTCGTTTAATCGATGTAGGAGTAAATAACCAAGAAGTAAGTAGATATCTGCAGTCTTTAAATATTGCAGCAGATCTTTACAGCTCAGGAACATCACTGGTAAGTATATCAGCGAATGGTGGTTTTGACTATACCAATGCTAATTCAATGATCTATTTTCCAGAGTTTATGCAGTTTCAGCGAACAGCTGCAAACTTTCCGGGAGATGTAATTCACACCACACAAGAGGTATTGAATACGAACCTTCAGGTTGTAATGCTTTATAACCAGGCAGTTGAAACTGGATTAGGCAACTTGGATTTCTCTACTCAGTTGGGAGCTACTCGATATAATCAAACGCTATCACAGGATCGTATTCGGGGACAAGGATTGCTGCCCGGACAAACAAATGTAGGTAATGCTGCACAGGTTACAGCCGCTCAAAACTTTATCGATATCACAGATCTTGGTTTTTTTGCGCAGGAAGAGATTAATTTCGATGATAAATTGATTGGTACGATTGGTGGTAGATGGGATAAATCAACACTGAACCTTAATGAAAATGATCTCTATTTCTACCCTAAAGCATCTCTTGCAGCCAACATAACAAACTTTGATTTTTGGTCGGTTGATCAAATTAATCAATTAAAGCTTAGAGTTGCTTACGGTGAGACCGGTGGCCTTCCGAACTTCGGAGCTATATTCTCAAGTCTTGGCGGAACCAACATCGGCGCTAGTGGAGGAGCAGTTGCCCCTGGAACTGATGTTGATCCTGATCTGAAACCTGAAAGTGCGAAAGAGCTTGAATATGGTTTTGATCTCTCATTATTTGAAGGACGAGTGGGCTTAGAGTTTACTCGTTATAATAAAGCTGTATCTGACCTCATACTTCCTTTAGTGCCATCACCATCTACAGGTGTAAACACTATTACTACAAATGCAGCTGAGTTAGAAAATATAGGTAGTGAGATCGGATTGAACCTTATTCCCGTACAAAGTGAAAACTTTTCGTGGGATTCAGGAATTCTCTGGTGGACAAATGAAACAGAAATCACAGAACTTTTGATACCTGCACAAACCCAGACCTTCTATGCTTCATCAACATTTGGCGCAACACGACTGGAAGAAGGCGTTTCGCCAACAGGTATTTACGGTTTTGTACCTAGTGAAACAGACCGCCAAATCATTGGTGATCTGCAACCGGATTTCCAGATGTCCTTTTCTAATGATTTCACGTTTCTTAAAGATTTCACAGCCAGCTTTCTTGTACACTGGAGCAAAGGATCTGAAGGAATCAACCTTTCTAAGTTGTTAACAGATGGTGGCGGTAATACAGCTGACTTTTTTGACGAAAACAATAATATTGTTCAAAGAGAAGGCGGTACGCTTACTTTTCTTGAGGACGCCTCTTACGTAAAACTTAGAGAAGCTTCCTTGTATTACAATATGTCGTCAGATCTACTGCAACGTTTAGCAGGAAATACTCTAAAAGGACTTCGCTTAGGAGTAACCGGTACTAACTTGTTGATGTTTACAGATTACTCAGGATATGATCCTGAAGTGAATGCAACAGGTAGAGATGCTCTCAACCAACGAGTTGATATTGCACCCTATCCAACATCACGAAAAGTTCTCTTTAACGTAAGAGTTGACCTTTAATCCAAAATGAGTATAACAATGAAACAGACTATATATAAAATATTCGCATTAGCTGGATTGATATTACTGTCAACTTCTTGCGATGTAGTGGAAGTTGATCGGGTAGTTGATCCAAATAGCCCAAGTACGACCGGTGTTCTTAACAACGCCAGTGCCGGAGAATTACAAGATCTTATTGCCGGTTTAGAATCGGTACATAGAAATTATAACAATGGCGCAGGGGATTGGTGGTCAATGACCGGAACCTTTAGCCGTGAGTTATTTTACATAAATACATCTGATCCAAGTTTTTCGAGAGACTGGCTTCAACAAGCTGACCGAAGTGTAGATGCAGAGAATAACAGTATCTTCTTTGCAGATGCCAGTGGCTATGAATCTCCATATGGAGCCATACGCCAAGCTAATCTTGTTCTTGAATCTGTAGAAAATTCAGAGAACGTGACTGAAAATCAGAAAAATGGATATTACGGTTTTGCTAATACCATTAAGGGGTATCAATTCCAAGTTCCATTAATGCATCAGTATCAAAATGGAATTCGGGTTGATGTAACCTTCTCTGAGCCTCTTAACCCGGGCGGATTTCTCAGTTATGATGATGCACTTGCTGCCATCAGAGGAATTATGGATGATGCCGCTACCGAGTTAAGTAATGCCGGAAGTGAGTTCAACTTTGAGCTAACGGAAGGTTTTGACGGGTTTGATACTCCCGCAGCAATGCTTGAAGTAAACAGAGCTATAGCTGCAAGGTTTGCCCTTTACGCTGAAGATTGGGACGGGGCATTAACTGCCTTGGACGGTTCGTTCCTGAATTTGAATCCCGGAGGTGAAGCAGGCTTAATGGCTGGTCCCGCACATACCTTTGCCGGTGGCAACGATCAGTTTAATCCTTATTACTTCCAAACAGATGCTGACGAAAACTTATTAATAGTACCACATCCTGACCTTATTACTGATGCAGAAGCAGGAGATGAGCGATTATCAAAGTTTGAGCAGCGAACTGAACCCGCCGAAACTTCATACATTCCCGGTCTTTCGGCAGATTATCAGATAGGCGCCTATGCCTCGGAAACTTCTAATATGCCGTTTATCAGGAATGAAGAACTTATTTTGATTAGAGCGGAAGCTCTCGCGCAAAGAAATCAAGGTACAGACCTGATTGACGCTGTTAATGCTATTAATATCGTCAGAAACACTTGGGGTTTACCAGATTTTATAAGTGTAAATCAAGCTGATATTATTGATCAGGTGCTTGAAGAGCGTAAGTATTCGCTATGGGGAGAAGGTCATCGGTGGGTAGACATGAGACGCTATGACCGATTGGATGAGATAGACACGACCATCGGTGGTGGACAAGTACCCTCTCAAATAGGTCGCCCTCAAGGTGAAATTGACTGGGACGAGTTTTCAGACAACTGATCTGAATAACTTTTAATTTTAATTTCTTCAAAAGAGCCCCCATCTGGGGCTCTTTTTTTATATACATAAATTATATCTTCGTCTCATGATGTGCGATTTCACAATTGTTGGAGTGGAATAGTATGTCTTTTTCTGGCTTATAAAAGCTAAGATTCTTGTATTGGGAAAGAGAGAATCGGATTATGGAGCCTACCAAATCTTTATGATCTGTTTTACCCCCTCCCGATTGTAGATTCCACTTTGATTTCTGTTTTCACAGAATTTGCAATAAAACATTTTTTATGTGCCTGTTGATGCATTTTTATATTAATTTTTTCTTCAGGGGAAGAGTTTTTATCATAAATCACATGTGGTCGTAATGTTACTTCAGTGATAGAAAGCCTGCCGTTTGAATCTTTTGCCAAAATACCCTCGGAAGTATCTGAGTAATGATCTGCAACAAATCCACGTTTAGCAGCTATGGAGAGAAACCAAAGCATATGACAGCTCGATATGGATGCGATAAACGCTTCTTCGGGATCAACCGCTGAGGGGTCGGAGAGTGGAGCCGGAACCACATTTGGAGAGGAAGATGCCCGAACGGTTTCGCCACCATCAAACTCCCATTTATGCACTCGTTTATATTGATTATCAATGAAGGGCTGATTGTCGCGTTTCCAAATAATGGTCGCTGAATATGTAGACATTTGGTGTTATTAAGGGTGTAAAAAAAGAATTTACTCAGCTTCATAGATTGTCCCAAAAATCTTTTTTCACAAGCTCTCTTTTTAAGGCAAAAACCTCCAAGGTTTCACAAACCTTGGAGGTTTACACATTTACATTTATTCCAGTTCATTTTGCGCATAGGCTTCAGCAGCGGAATTTAGTTCACCACCCAATAAAAGAGTGAGACTGGAAATAAACAACCAAAACATCAAGATTACCACAGCTGCAATGGAGCCATACATCTCTCCATAATTAGCAAAATTGCTTACGTAGTAGGAAAATCCCCATGATGCCAATAACCATAAAATTGTGGCTATAATTGCGCCTAACACTACCCATCTAAATTTCGGTGTTTCTCTATCCGGTGCATATTTATAGATCCAACAGATAGCAGTAACAACAAGTAGAGCAAGAAGTGGCCATCGAAGCCAGCTGATTAAGGTTTCGATATTTTCGGGCAGACCCATTACTTGTACGAGTGCCGGAAATATGACAATAAATCCCATGCTGATGATGAGAAGGATAATTCCACAAAAGGTGAATAATAGCGTCATGGCATTGTGCTTTATAAAGCTTCGTTCACTGACGGTATCGTAAGCGAAATCGAGCCCGGTAAAAATGGATTTCGTTCCATTGTTCGCAAACCAAAGACTTATCAGAATACCTAAAATAGTACCCCAACCCAATGCCGAACTTGTAGTACTTACCAAATTCTGAATTTGAGTTTCAATAATAGAAAATGCCTCTTGAGGCATCATTCCAGCCAGATTTTGAATTTGTTCTTGTGCCATTTGTGGATCTACAGCCAGCCCATAAATCGAAATTAGGGCAATAATGGCTGGGAAAATAGCAATGAAAGCGTAAAATGCAACGCCTGCAGAAACAATGTAAATTAGATTATCCATGAGTCGGCTAAACAAACGCAACAGGATTTTTTTCCAGCCCGAAAAACCAATATCTAAAGGTGATGAAATCGTTTTTGTTTTGTTCAAACTCTCTTTGTTCACAACTCCCTTTTTATCAACGCAGTTATAATTCCCTCTTCTTAATTTTGGATTAAATTTTTCGAGATTTGTTCCTTTTCAATTGTTGATCCGGCTTATAAAGCTTACCGAATCCCAGTTTCAACCGGCTCAATCGATTTTATGTAAACAAAGAGTGCGTGGAGTTCCTCGTCCGTCATTTCTCCTACCATTTCGTATGGCATAAACTCGTTTTGAAGATGACGGCCATCCGGGGTAATTCCCTCACGCATCGCAGTGAAAAAATCAGATTCGCTCCATTCTGCCATGGATCCGGCAGGCGTTAAGTTAGAAGCATCAGGCCAATTGGGAGGTACTCCGGGAATTTTACCGCCTGAAAAGTTTTTGCCATGACACCCAATACAGGTTGTAGACAGATATTGTCCCGTTTCCCTTACCGTTGCCGGTTCATCAAGTGGAATGGGAGATGTTTGATCAATCACCCGTGCCGGAAACAGTGTGATGTCGCCACCAATAAGATACATCGCCCTCATGGGAAGATTGATTTTATGTTCGGGCAGGTTGTTGTCAACCGGTTCTATATTTCTTATGTACGAAACCATGGCATCCAGATCTTTTTGATGAATCATAGCGTATTCGTGAGAAGGCATAAAAAGCACAGATTTGCCATCTTTCCGAACACCTTTTCTGATAGCTCTCACTAAATCTTCATCGGAGTAATCTCTGCTAACCCCACCTTCGCCAGCGGTTAAATTTGTCGCAACGATTCGACCAACCACCGGGTCTTCCAAAAATATTTTACCGGCAAGATTTTCCCCGTGGCAGTCGAAACATCCACGGATGGTAAGTAGGTGTCTTCCATGTTCGAGGACTCCCGGACCGTTGGAAATTTCAACCGGTTCATCACTCAGTTCATATGTAGTGTTCCAGTGCTGCTGTGTGATCGCATAGATTACAATTGCGAATGCGATAAGTATAGTAAAAAGTACGGCTATAGTAAGTCCTGTAATTTTAAGTGCTTTTTTCATCTTTTTCCTCCATTTATGTTGGTAAGCAAAAATGAAGCCCTGTAAAAACTCTCTTCTACCTCTTTTGAGGGCTCTTTCTTAACTAATTTAAAAAGTATTTGGGAAAAACAAATAGCCGGAGAAAAATTTGTAAGATTAAATCACAGATATGTTTACACAGTTCTGTAATCGATGAAGGTGTGATAAGAAACTGATTATGCATCGCCAAATCCACCACCTCCTGGGGTATGCAATATAAAACGGTCTCCGGCATTAAGATCGGCACCGTCTCTCCAGCTCAATTCTCTTTTTATACCATCTTTGGTTTCAATCCAGTGTTTTCCAATTTTGCCAGATTTGCCACCTTCTAATCCATAAGGGGGAATAATCCTATGTTGAGCTAATACCGAAAGATTTACAGGTTCGATAAATGTCATTTCGCGGATAATGCCGTTTCCGCCTTTCCATTTACCTACGCCCCCTGAATGTTCGCGGATTGAATATTGATCAAGCCGAACGGGATAACGATGCTCCAGAATTTCGGGGTCTGTAGCTCTGGTGTTGGTCATGTGTTGATGAACAGCATCAGCGCCGTGGAATCCTTCGCCCGCACCGGTTCCTCCCGCCACCGTTTCGTAATATCCAAAAGAATCATTGCCAAATAGTACATTATTCATGGTTCCATAGCTGCAAGCCGAAAGCTCAAATGCTTTTAGAAGGGTATCTACCACCCGCTGACTGGTTTCAATATTTCCGCCAACCACTGCCGGACACTTTTTAGGATCGTCCGGGAATTCCGGGTTCAGCATTCCGTGAGGGATGATCAGGTTTACCGGCTCCAATAGTCCGTCATTAAGTGGTAGGGGTTCATCCACCATCAGTCGTAACACATACATAACCACGCTGTTTACGATGGATGGATTTGCATTCAGATTCCCGGAGTGAACGCCTGATGTTCCTGTGAAATCAATACGAACAGAATCTCCCATAACTTTACAAGTTACAGCTAAAACAGAACCATCATCCAATTTTTCTTCTGCTTGGTATTCTCCATCCGGAAGTTGATTGAGTGTTGATCGCATACGTTCAGCGGCATACGTTTTCAGCCGATTCATATAATTTGTGACTTCGTTCGATCCAAATTGAGTTGCCATCTTCTGTAGCTCTATGGTTCCCCGATGATTTGCTGCCACTGCGGCTTGAAGATCAGCCATATTTTCATCGATTGAACGAGTGGGCCAATCACCATTTTGGAGTAAATTTTTCACAGGTTCCCAATCAAACTCTCCGCCACGGGAAATAAATGTAGGTGGAATAACCACGCCTTCTTCGGCTAAATTATTCGCATCAGGTGGCATGGAGCCGGGACGTTTTCCACCCATTTCGGCGTGATGGGCACGGCTTGCAGCAAATCCTATTCTTTCATCCTCAAAAAAGATCGGCGTTACTACGGTTATATCCGGAAGGTGCGATCCTCCAAATCCTGGATGGTTGGTGACGATGACATCGCCTTCATTTAGACCTCCAAGGTTTTTAAAACCTTGGAGGTCTCTAATAAGACTCCGTACACACGTCCCCATCGCCCCAAGATGCACAGGAATATGAGGTGCATTTACGACCAAATATCCATCAGAATCCAACAGGGCACAGGAAAAATCAAGCCGCTCTTTTACATTGACCGACATTGATGTCTTTCGAAGCATTTCGCCCATTTGATCAGCTACAGAACGGAATCGATTTGTGTACAGCTGTAGATTGACCACTTCAGGTTGGTTTTCTGTATCGTTTTGCGAAGCGAGACCTTTCTGGTTTTCAAAATCCGACAGGTCTTTCTTACCAAGATCATTTATCAACCAGGTACCATCGTTTAATAATGTACCCTTCCAGTTCTCTTCAATTACCGTAGTGCTGTACGGGTCGAGAATTAGAGCGGGGCCGGTGAGTTTATCTCCCGGGTTAAGAGTTTCTCTGTGATATATTTTCTGAAATGGGGATGAAATCTCACCACTTGACTGGATTGAATCTAATGTTTTCCCGTCATCCCCCTGAAGAGCATCGCTCTTCTTTCCCTCTTCCGAAGCCTCGGAACTAAAAGAAGCTTCCAAGGGGGACTTAATGTCGTCATTAATAACTTTTTCTGAAACGTTTATCCGAATAGCTTCCAATTCAATGGCTCGATTCTCGATCCAGTGGCCATAATATTTTGTATAGGCTTTCTTGAAATCATCGTTAATCTTGTTTGGTTCAGTAAAATCAATTTCCAGAGAGCTATCTTGACCTTTGAGTCTTATAAACAGCTGTCGGCGGGTAACTTCAATTTGATCTAAAGAAACTCCCTGATTTTCGAGGTCGGATTTGGCTTTTTTGATGAGCTTATCAAACCAAACGGAGAGGTTAGATTTTACTTCCTGCATTGGTTTTAAAATCTGATGGGTGGCCATTTGTTCGAGTCTTGCCTGACGGAGGCCATAGGCGCTAAGGAGTCCGGCATCGGACGGAATAAGCACGTTTTTGATATGTAGCTTTCGGGCAATTGCCAGTGCGTGTTGGGCTCCGGCGCCTCCAAAAGCAACCAGCGAATAATCGGCAGGATCGAATCCTTTTTGAATGGAAATTTTGCGAATTGCCTGCGCCATTCGTTCATTGGCAATATCCAAAAATCCATCGAGGATCTGCTTGCGGGTCATTGTACTCTCGGGCAACTTTTTTTTGATGCGGTCTTGAATTTCATTCAGCCGTTTTTCTGCTGCTTCAGGCACAATGGAAATATGAAAATTGTCGGGGCTTAATCGGCCGGATAACAAATTCACGTCAGTAATTGTCAATGGTCCGCTGCGTCCGTAGCACGCAGGACCCGGATCAGCCCCCGCACTTTCCGGTCCTACGGTTAAACTCTGTCCATCAAATCCACAAACAGAGCCTCCGCCCGCCGCAACCGTTTCGATATCTACGGCCGGCGCTGATAAAGTGGCATCGCCCACTGAATGTTCATAAACGTAATCGATGTCACCATCAAACCGTGCCACATCCGAGCTGGTTCCACCCATATCGAAAGAGATGATTTTTAAACCTTTTTTGAGACCGCCAAGGTTTTTTTTGTTTGATGGATCAGCTTCAGAAACATTTTCGTCATCTTTTTGAGGCAAACCTTGGAGGTTTTTTGCCACCCGCTTCCCAATCTCCACAGCACCTATTACTCCTCCGGCCGGGCCACTTAAAAGTCCATCCTTTGGTTGATAATAATCAGCTTCAACTAAATTTCCGCCGCTGCTCATAACCCGGAGTGATTGACCTTGGATCACACCTGAAATTCTGCTTAAATATTGCTCCATAATGGGAGTCAGGTATGCATTTACATCAGTAGTGACTGCCCGCGGCACAATTTTTATTTCGGCGCTCAATGCGGATGATCGTGAAATAAATTCTAAACCCAATTCTCGTAAAATAGCTTCAATCTGCTTTTCATGTTCGGGATTTCGGTAGCTGTTCATCAGGCAGATTCCTACAGCTTCAACATCATCCAAAAAAGGTTTTATGCGCTTTACAAGCAATTCAGCATTAAGTGGTTTGACGATATCACCATCGGAGTTTATTCGCTCAGGCACCTCCACAATGTGCCGGTAGAATGGATCTGTTTTATGAATATCCAGTGCAAACAGATCAGGCCGCTGCTGATTTTTGATATGCAGAAGATCGTGAAATCCCTCTGTTATCAAATAAAGAGTTTTTGCACCCTTTCTTTCAAGCAGGGCGTTGGTCCCTTTGGTGGTAGAAAGGCGCATTTGTAAAGGTGGGAACGGCTGGCCAATTGGAGTTTTTGTAATGATTCTCGTTCCTAATATTGGAGCTTCTTCAGGACTTCGAAGTTCACAAGGGTAGTTCTTTTTGGATGATAAATGTACATCCGTGTCCAGTGTAAGTGTGGATGTTGCAGCATCAAATCCAATAACATTGAAGGATGAATCAGGATCATCCAACAAAAGGAACGTGTACCCTATAAAAAAATCATCTGGTAGCTGTTCCTCAAGTTTAATTTTTACCTTGTGCGCAACAACATTATCAAAAGCTATTCCGCGAAGAGCACTACTGCTCAATACTTTACAGCGGTGTTCGTAGCCGTTGGGGTCAACCGCAATGCAATCGGTAAACGTACCGCCTGTATCGATGTAAAAATTCCATATCGGCTGAGATTTTGTTTTCTGGGAATGATGCATTTGGAACGTGAATGGAGTTGATTATTTGAAAGAAGATGAAGGATATTCCTGTTAAAGGAAAGGGTTTTGATTGAAATCAGTTATCAAGTGAGATGGAAAACCCGAACGAAAGAAGCTGATTTATAATTGTTAAAACTTTAAATAGAATGAGGCTTTAAGGGTGCAAATCCAATTCCAAATAGTTTCTAAAAGTACAATTCACTATCATTTACCCTTAAATAAAATATTTAGTTCATGAATGAGAATCTGACGCTTACACTTCCGTTTTCCGATCCGGTGATGATTTTTGCCTTGGTGATGCTAATCATTTTATTGGCGCCGCTCATTTTCAAAAAGTTGAAAATACCCGGAATTGTGGGGTTGATATTGTCCGGTACCTTGGTGGGCCCAAGCTTATTGGGTCTTCTTGAACGGGATAATACCATCGAATTGTTGGGAACGGTAGGATTGCTTTATTTGATGTTTATGGCCGGTCTTTCTATCGATTTAAACCGGTTCGAAAAGCTTCGGAACAGAAGTATTGGGTTTGGGTCGCTTTCATACTTGTTGCCGGCTGCGGGGGCTTACTTTTTGGGAATCCATTTCCTGGAATATTCTGTAGCTACATCACTACTATTAGGCGCAATTGTTGGCTCTCATACGTTACTTGCCTATCCAATTGTTGAACGCCTTGGTATTACGAAGAATACCGCGGTTACCATGTCGATGGGAGGCACGCTTGTAACCGATACTCTTTCGTTGGGGATTTTAGCCGTTATTGCAGGAACTGCAGGAGATGCTCAGGGACCGGGGTACTGGGTTGCTTTTGCCACTTCTGTAACCATATTTGTTGTTGCTTCCGTTTTGATCTTACCAAGACTTGGACGATGGTTTTTCAGAAATGTGAAGTATACAAATAACACAGATTTTGTGTTTATGGTGGCGGTATTGTTTACAACCGCATTTTTGGCTGAACTTGCCGGATTGGCTTCCATTATCGGCGCCTTTATCGCAGGTTTATTGTTGAATCGATTGGTGCCTGAAAGTGGCACACTCATGAGCAGAATTCAGTTTGTAGGAAATGCATTATTCATCCCCTTTTTCCTTATTTCTGTGGGAATGCTGGTAGATGTTGAAGTTTTATCGAGCTACGATGTATGGGAGAAAGCACTTGCGTTTACGTTTCTTGTGGTTGCAGGGAAGGGAATTGCCGCTTTTGCCATCAAGTATATATTCAACTATTCGACGGAGGAAGGATTTGTTGTTTTTGGGTTAACCACTCCACAATCTGCTGCTACATTGGCGGTTACACTTTTGGGATATGAATTAGGGTTTTTTGATCAAACCGCTGTAAATGCTGTTGTTATTTTAATTCTTTTATCCTGTTTGATTGGCCCCTGGCTTGTGGAAAGATACGGACGAATTGTGGCATCTCAAGAAGAGGATAAACCATACAGTTCTGCAGATGCCCCACAGCGAATTTTGGTTCCACTGGCAAATCCCGAAACGTCTGATGCATTGATGGATATTGCGTTTATGGTGCATGATCAGAAATCGGGACAACCGATTTATCCTCTAACGGTGGCACGGGATGGGGCAAATGTGGATGGCAATGTTGCAAGAAGCGAAAAAATGCTTAGTCATGCTGTTATTTATGCGGCATCGGCAGAAGTAGCGGTGAATCCGATCACACGAATTGACCTGAATATTGCACGTGGAATTTCACGTGCGGTTGAGGAGAGACGGATCACCAATATTGTAGTGGGTTGGAATGGGGAAGTATCTACCCGACGTAAAATTTTTGGTAGTGTGTTAGATCAACTGCTCGAAGAAGTAGACGAAATGGTGATGGTGTGTAAAATTGAGAAACCGGTTAATACTTTCGAACGTTTGGTTGTAGCTGTACCTCCATTTGCATCGTTGGAAATAGGGTTTCCCGGCACCATTCGATCCATGAAGTTAATGGCTGAACAGATGGGGGTAGAGATGATCGTTGTATCTACCGACGAGCGTGATCCCTATGTGCGAAAAGGGATTAGTAAGGTAAAACCCGATATAGATGTGGATTTTGCGACAATCAACTTATGGTCGGATATGCCTAAATGGTTGGACGAAAATCATCAGGGAAATGATCTTTTTGCATTAGTGAGTGCAAGGGAAGGGACAATATCGTGGAGACCGGGGCTTGATCGCCTGCCGCGGGTTATATCTCAACGGTATCCTGATTTGAGTTTTATTACAAGCTACTCCTCGGAAGTTGAGGAAGAAGCCGATCAGGGAATTGCCTATAATCAGAATTTCGACATCATCAACCAAAGCCGAATTCAGCTAAACTTGAAAAGCAGTGATATTGAATCTGCCCTTGGAGAAATTGTAAAAGAGGATAAATCGTTTGCAGATATTTCAACAGAACGGATTACAAGACGACTGTTAGAAAACAGCTCTGATTATTCTCCCGAGATAATGCCGGGGGTTCTGTTTTACGAGTCGCATACATCCAAAGTAGATAGACAGGTTCTTTTTATTGGAACTTCTAAAGAAGGGATAAACGTCCCTAAAACAGCAAATCAGGCATATATCATTTTAATACTGTTGAGTCCTAAAAATATGAAGGTTCAAGATCATATAAGAATGCTCAATAAAATCACCAAACTTATACGTCCAAATAAGGATGTAGAAAAGATGAAAAACGCAACTGATCCTAAAGAAGTGATTAGTGCACTTATGTCCAGATAAAAGCGAAATATTCGCTCTTTTTAGTATAAAGTAAATTTCTGGTTTAATTATGTTTAACCTAAAATGTTTGGCTTGGGTATATTAAGAAGCTATCTTCAGTTTTTGATTTGAAACAATATCTATTGACGCAAAGACAATCAATAGAAGTGTAACAACCAACTATATTTATACATGGACGTTTTTTCAGCGGCACCCCATCACGATGTTTTCCTGTTAGTTTTTCAAGTGGCCATTTTGCTTTTATCGGCACGAGCTTTAGGCGAAATTGCCACGCGTTTAGGTCAGCCTGCTGTTGTTGGTGAAATTCTTGCAGGTATTTTGCTTGGTCCAACTCTGCTTTCAGGCGCCATTCCCGCAGTTGGTGAACTCATCATCCCACAAACAGAAACTTCAGGGTATCTTTTAGAAGTCATCAGTCTGCTTGGTGCGATGTTTCTTTTATTGATAACCGGTTTAGAGACTGATATTAAACTGATTAAACTTCATGCAAAAACAGCCATTAGTGTATCGTTTGGGGGAATAATTGTCACTTTTGCTACGGGATTTTTCTTGGGAATGAATCTTCCTGATTTCCTTCTCGCAGATGGAGATGAACGTCTTGTGTTTTCGTTGTTTGTAGCTACGGCTCTGTCGATTTCCGCGATACCTGTAATTGCAAAGGTGTTAATGGACATGAATTTGATGAGGCGGGATATTGGCCAAACCATACTTGCCGCAGGTATGAGTGATGACACCATTGGATGGATTTTACTCTCTATTGTAGCGGGTATTGCTGCGGGAGATGCAGTAACAACAGGAACTGTATTAACGACCGTAGGAAGCGTTGTTGCTTTTCTGCTATTTAGCTTTACGATTGGCCGATGGCTGGTTAGAAAACTGTTAACCTTTGTGCAGGATGAAGTAATTAGCACTGATCGTATTTTAACGCTTGTTATTGTACTCACATTTCTTTGGGGGGCCATTACCCAGCTTTTAAATCTGGAATCTATACTCGGCGCATTTGTGATGGGGATTCTATTCGGAATGATGCCTCGCCTGCCTGAAGATGTAATTAAAAAACTGGAAAGTATTGCATTGGGAATTTTCGCCCCAATCTTTTTTGCCGTGGCAGGCCTAAAGGTCAATATTTTGAATTTGTTGGATCCAACACTGATCACTATTACGCTGGTTGTTATCGCTATTGCAACGCTTGGAAAAGTGATTGGTACATACTCTGGGGCACGATTAGTTGGCGGAAAAGATCATTGGACAGCACTTAGTTTTGGGGCAGGGTTAAACGCACGTGGTGCTATGGAAATCATTATTGCTACCATTGGTTTGAGGCTTGGTATTCTTACTCAGGATATGTTCTCAATAATTGTGGTAATGGCCATTGCAACATCATTAATGGCACCTTTTGCTCTGAGATGGGTACTTAAACGTGTGACCATCAGTGAAGATGAAGAACGTAGATTGAAGAAAGAAGAGCTGGAATCAAAAAGTCTGGTAGCAGATATTCACCGTATTTTACTTCCGGTTCGTGCAAAAGATGCCGAAACGGTAATTAATAAAGAGATTCAATCCGTTGAGGCACAAATTTTAGCACTCATTGGACAGGATTCCGAACTCTCACTTACTCTTTTTACGGTAGCGAGGGATATCGACAACAAAAAAGAGTGTGAAGAGAATTTAAAAGAACTATCCGAATCCTTTAATCTGCATGAAGTAGTGACAAAAGTTGTGGTTAGTAATAAGCCGGGAGACGTTATTATTGAAGAGGCCAAAAAGGATTATGATCTGCTGGTTATGGGGGCAACAGAAAGGAACTCTAATAGTAATCATCTTTTTAGTCCTGTTGTAGATTTTATGACTCGGGTATCACCTTGCCCAACGTTAATTGTTCAGGCTGGAAATGTGTCAGAAAATTGGTCTCCTCAACGCATTATGGTACCTACTAATGGAACGGTTGCTTCGAAGAATGCCGCTGAATTGGCATTTTTTATCGCCAGATCAGATAAGGATAAAGAAGTACTTGCTTTGAATGTAATGATGAATAAAATTCGGGCAGTTCACACGATGAAAAATAGCTATACACAAAGTAAAAATGTATTTGCTAATGAGGCGGTAAATGAGTTGAAAGAGCTTGGCGAAGCGTATGGTGTAAATACGCAAGCGATGATTGTGAAGGGCGAGTCACCGGAGGAAAAAATTGCGGAAATTGCTAAATCAAACAAGATTGATTTGATTGTTGTCGGTACCAATATCCGCCCCGGATCTAATCGTCTTTATCTTGGACCACGCGTTGAAAGTATCCTGCAAATTGCCCCTTGCCCGGTTATTGTTTTTAATACATAGTATATATAGCCTAATTAACAAACCACACTCCTCAAAAGCCGTATTTATTATATAATAGTAGTCATTTTTGAGGGTATGAATATCTAAAAAAAAATCTGTCTTGAAAGAGCATAAACGTCTCAAAAAAGAATTAAAATTGTTTGATGTATATGCCATTAGCACCGGCGCTATGTTTAGCTCCGGCTTCTTTCTTCTACCGGGGCTTGCAGCGGCTCAAACAGGCCCATCTGTAGTTCTCGCTTATTTTGTAGCGGGGATCTTAATTTTACCGGCCATGTTTAGCGTTGCCGAACTGTCTACCGCGATGCCGAGGGCGGGAGGTGCTTACTATTTTATAGACCGTAGCCTCGGACCGCTTTTTGGAACCGTTGGTGGGTTAGGCTCATGGTTAGCATTGATTTTTAAGAGTGCTTTTGCCCTAATTGGTATGGGGGCGTACATAGCTATTTTCATCGACCTACCAATCACACCTGTGGCAATTGCCCTAACAATATTCTTTGGAATCATAAATGTAATTGGGGCCAAAGAAAGCAGCTGGCTGCAAAATGTGATGGTCGCCACCTTGGTTAGTATTCTTTTCTTCTATGTGTTCCAAGGTGTATTTTCGGTCATCAACGTTGATTTTTTTGATGTGATGCGGCAGGAATTCACCCCATTTTTTGAGTTTGGACCACAGGGCTTTTTTGCAACGATTGGGTTTGTTTTTGTCTCATATGCGGGGCTCACAAAAGTAGCAAGCGTATCTGAAGAGGTGCAGAATCCGGACAGAAATATTCCGCTTGGCATGATGTTATCACTGGCAACGGCCACATTTGTTTATGTAGTTGGTGTATTTATCATGGTAATGATACTTGAACCTGAAGCACTTCAGTCCGACCTGACGCCGGTAGCTACAGCGGGTGAACTGTTTTTGACATGGCTCCCCGGGAATACCGGCTTAATACTCGTTGTGATAGCAGCTATTGCAGCCTTTGCGTCAACAGCCAATGCTGGTATTATGTCTGCCGCGCGTTACCCGTTGGCTATGGCACGCGATGAGTTGATTCCAACCTACTTCTCAAAACTTGGGCGCTTTGGTACACCTACAATTGCAACAGTAGCCACTACAATTTTGATGATTTTTCTTTTGGTTACTTTGAATGTTGAATCTGTGGCAAAACTTGCCAGTGCATTTCAGCTGCTTCTTTTCGGGATATTAAATATTGCTGTGATCGTGATGAGAGAAAGTAAAATTGAGGGGTACGACCCTGGTTTTAAATCTCCCTGGTATCCCTGGATGCAGATTGCCGGCTTTTTTATTTGCTTATTTTTAATCGCTGAAATGGGGCTGCTATCGGTCATTTTTACCGTGGCTATTGCTGCAGTGAGTGTTGTATGGTATTTCAGCTACTCCAAAGGAAAAGTGGATCGTGAGGGCGCTATATATCACGTGCACGCCCGGCTTGGAAAATACCAGCACGAAGGTCTTGAGCGGGAAATGAGAAGCATCATGCGAGAAAAAGGGCTGCGTAAGGAAGATCCCTACGAGAAGGCTATTGCGCGGGCGCTTGTATTTGATATTTCAGACAAGCTGCATATCGATGAAATTACTGAAAAGGTAAGCAAACAGTTTGCCGAACGGGTAGATATTACAGCAGATAAAATTTACTCATTGTTTATTGAAGATTACCGAGAAGGAATTATTCCGGTAGGCAATTCGTGTGCCATAAAACATATACGTGTAGAAGAAGATATTGATACCGAAGTAGCGCTAATCCGTATCCAAAATGGACTTCCATTTGAGAAAATAAATCTTGAAAGCAATACAAAAGATCTTGATGAAAAGTTAAATAGTCTTATCTACCTGATGAGCTCAACGAAGAAATCAGGGCAGCATCTGCGTATTTTAGCACATTTAGCTGAAATGATTGATGTCATTGATTTTAAGGAGAGATGGCTCGAGGCAAAAGACGAGGCAGAATTGCGGGAAATCTTGTTACGGGATGAACGATTCATTAATCTCACGATTCTGAAAGATGGTCCTACGAAAGAGTTGACCACCAAACGAGTGAAAGATCTCGACCTTCCCGAGAGCACGCTCATAACGGTTATCAAGCGTGAAGGGTCAATTATTTATGCACATGGAAAAACCAGGCTTAAAGAAAATGATGAGCTTTCGATCATCGGTAAAAAGGAAGACATTGACTGGATTAAGAAAAAGTTAAAAGAGGGAGATGAAAAAGGGGTATAAGTAAAGCTAATTTTCTTTAAAGAGTCTCTTTATTTGCAATCATTTCAATAGTCGGGTTCAAAATCGCCTTTATATGGGCTTCCGTGTTGAAAATATTTTTTAACTTCTCCATGTCTGGTAGTGATACATGATATCGCATAAATTGCACCCGCACCGGAAAAAATTAATATTTGCCTTTTTTTTGTAGATTAGGCATAAATATGTTAATATGCTTTTATGAGAACAACGATTGACATATCAGATTCTTTGATGAAAAAGGCAAAGAAAAAAGCCATAGAAGAGGGGATTACATTAAAACAGTATTTTACTCAAATGCTGGAAAAAGATCTTCAAAAGTCTTCATCCAATAAAAGCACACCGTGGAAAGAGCTTCAGGGGATGGGCTCCGCAAAAAACCTCAACCCTGATGATTCAGGTTTTGAAGGATATTCGGGCCCGGATTGGAATCATTCCGTGCAGGTAAACGAACCCAAGAAGTAGTGATTCTTCTGGATACTCATATCTGGTTATGGTGGCTGTTGGGTGATGGGGGGTTATCAAACAAAGAACGATTGGCTCTTGATCAACTTGCGGAATCTAATTTATTGGCGATTTCCTGGGTTACAATTTGGGAAACAGAAATGCTGGAGAGAAAAGGGAGGATTCAGCTTTTGCCGGATTTTCAAACGTGGATCAAAGCAGCAACCAAACCGGAAATTATCACTTTGCTATCGGCTGATACGGAAGTGGTACTGGCACAGCGCCAACTCCCTGAATCATTCCACGGCGATCCCGCAGATCGGTTAATTACGGCCACATCACTTTTATCCGGATATGAATTGGCTACTCACGATCAGCGAATTGTGGAGTCGGGAGCGTGCATGATATGGGAATCTTAAGGTTGGGACTTAAGGATTGTGTCGAGGCGCTTACAAGAGCTTACCCCTTTTATACACTGTCAGCGTTGAGTTTAGTACCCGTGTTACGTTCGATCCTATTTTCGTCCTACATTATTGACGCTGACAGGAACTCACTTCGTTCGTACGCTGTCAGGTCTCACAAAATTTTATTTTATCAAAGCTTTTCTAAAATTTCATCAAAAGACAATGACTCCTCATCACTCTCTTTCATATTTCTAAGTGTAAATTTGCCTTCTTCAAGCTCATTCCCACCGACAATGATTGTGTAATTTGCATTTTCCCGATTGGCGTCTTTCATTTGTGCTTTCATCGAGCGGCCTTTATAATCCATCGTTGCTGATAGACCTTTTTCACGAAGTTTCGGCAGGTGAGAAACGCCCCATTTTCGGGCTTCATCACCCAAAGTAACAATATACACATCCACTTTTTTCTCGCTTCCAAGCTGAATATCAAGCTCCTCACACGCAATAAGTAAGCGCTCCATTCCGGCTGCGAATCCAACAGCTGGGGTGGGGAGTCCGCCGATTTCTTCAACCAGCAAATCATACCGTCCGCCACCGGCCAGCGCATCCTGAGATCCAAGGTCCGGGCTGGTCAATTCAAATGCTGTTTGAGTGTAATAATCCATTCCCCGCACTAAATACGGATCTTCCTCAAAAGGAATGTCCAGATCGGTCAGGTACCCTTTCACTTTTTGGTAATGGTTGATGGACTCCTCACTCAAATAGTCCGTGATAACCGGTGCATTTTTTATAAATGGCCGGTCTTCCTCTTCTTTGGAATCCAGAATGCGAAGCGGATTATTCTCGTACCGTTTTTGTGATACTTCACTTAGTTTATCAAAATCGGGTTTCAGATATTTTTTCAGTGCATCTTTATATCGATTTCTGCTTTCAGGATCACCGATGGAATTCAGTTTCAATGTGGTATTTTTGATCCCAATCTTGTTATAGATGTGAACCATAAATGCAATGACTTCCACATCGGCAACGGCATCATCACTTCCGAGTATTTCTACTCCAAACTGGTGAAATTGACGCTGACGACCTTTCTGAGGACGCTCGGCGCGGAACATGGGACCGATGTAGTATAATTTCTGCGAACCGCCTCGCTGTTCCAAATGATGCTCCACATATGCTCTTACAACCGGCGCCGTAAGTTCAGGGCGGAGAACATAATTGTCTTCACCCCGGCTGAATGAAAAAATCTCTTTCGAAACGATATCCGTTAATTGCCCTAAACCTCGAACAATCAGCTCGGTCTGTTCCATAATAGGAGTACGGATCTCTTCGAGGTTAAACTTTTCAGCTTCTTCCCGAATCAGATTTTCCAGAAATTGCCATTTGCGTGCTTCATCGGGAAGGATGTCTACCATTCCCAAATGCGTTGAATATTTTGCTTGAGCCATATACAGGTTTATTCGATCTTTATTTTAATACAAGATACCGTTCGTTTGATTAAATATCAGCAGGGGATAAAATCGGTTTTATGCAGATCATGAATTATCTTTCCCAAAGTTTAACATTAGAACATCCGGTTAGATTTCTATTTTCATTTTTTTATGATCACCTAAATTCTTCAAGAATGGTTAAAACAATTTTTCAAACACTACTTTTTTTACTGTTTTCTTTTCAGATAACGGTCGCTCAGGATTCACTGGTTTACGAATCCGGAGGAGTATTGTCGCCTGAACAGGCCTCTTTTAACGTCCATTTTTATGATTTGGATGTAAAAGTAGATCCAACCGACAAAACAGTAGGCGGAACCGTGGGTATTTATTTTGATGTGGTGAATCCCACGAATGTGATTGAACTTGCATTAGATCCTCGATTAGAAATCGAATCTATTTCGAAGATTGGAGATGAAGATGAAAACCTGAAATTCACCCGGAAAGATTCGAGCAAACAGGTGCTGGTTTACTTTCCACAAACCCTTCAACCAGGGGAGAAATCAGCCGTTTTGGTTACCTACGACGGACAACCTCGCGAAGCCGAAAATCCACCGTGGGATGGCGGTCTGGTTTGGGACAAAACTCCATCGGGTGAGCCTTGGGTTGGCGTTGCCACACAAACAATTGGGGCGTGGACATGGTGGCCGAATAAAGATCATCCATCCGATAAGGCAGATTCTGTATCTATAAATCTTACCATGCCGGATGATTTGACCGTGGCGTCAAATGGGCGATCAAAAGGAACAACGGATTTGGAAGATGGGTGGAAAACATGGCACTGGTTTGTTTCGACCCCCATCAACAATTATAACATTACGATAAATGCCGCTCCCTACGAAACCATTAGTGAAACGTATACAAGTATTGCGGGAGATGAAATGGACATTACTTTTTGGGTGCTCCCTGAATTTTTAGATGAAGGCGAAAAACTCTTTCCACAGTTTGCTGAGCAGATCGAATTCCTCGAAAACATTTTGGGTCCGTATCCATTTCGGGCAGATAAATATGGTGTGGCTCATGCGCCCTATTTAGGGATGGAGCATCAAACGCTGATTGCCTATGGAGCCAATTTTGAAAATGACAATTTATTTGGATTAAATGCGGAATTTGATGATTTGCATCAACACGAACTGGCTCACGAATGGTGGGGGAATCATATTACGGCGTGGGACTGGCGAGATTTTTGGATTCATGAAGGATTTGGAACCTATATGCAGGCACTCTATGCGGAGCACCTTTCGGGGAAGGAGGCGTACCATGAAATGATTGAGTTGTTTAAAAACAGGATTTCAAGCCAAAATGCAACCGCACCGAGGGAAAGTCAATCCTCACTTGAAATTACAGATGGCGGACGGGGCGGCGATGTGTACTATAAAGGTGCCGCTTTTTTGCACACTTTGCGTTTTTATATTGGTGATGATGCCTTTTTTGAATCCTTACGACGGTTTTCCTATCCCGATCCCGAAATGGAATCTGTAACCGATGGCTCACAAAATCGCTTTGCAACTACGGATGATTTTCTAAATATGGTAGAATCCATCACCAATCAAGATCTTGACTGGTTATTTGAAGTATATCTTCGTCAGGCAGAATTGCCAAAACTTGATGTTTTACGTCGGGGCGATGTCATCAGAATGCAGTGGAGCACACAGGGAGAAACTGCCTTTCCAATGCCTATTGAACTAGAAATTGGAGATGAGCGAATAAATGTAGTACCGGAAAACGGGGTTATTTCCATAGAAATTGGACCGGAAGTTGATGTAGAAATGGATCCCGATGGTCTGATTTTAATGGATATTAACTTTCGTGAAGGGTAATAAAAAAAGCCCCGACTTTTCTTGCCGGGACTTTCGATTATACTCTTGAATCAACTGGAAAATAGAGTCTTCAAGAATTTTTGATATTTCTCTTTGTTTTTCAGAATCAGGAGCGGAACCCCAAATCTGTAGTAAGCCATTTTATCGGTAAAATCTTCCCGAAAAATGCTTGCGATTTTTTTGTCTGCTTTTGATGAGGCTACAATCATGTCGGTTTGATCTCGCACTACCTGATCATAAATTTGATCCATTTTAGTCCCTTCGATATTCAGGGAAAAAACGAAATTAACATCATCAGAAATAGAATAATTTTTAACGAACTCATCCTTTTTCTCATTTAGATAGTTCTCCATTTTTTCCTCATCATCATCCTCCGGCATATAGGGGAAAAATCGTGCAGGATAGTTGTAAACATGCTGCGCAGTAACAGTACCCTCTTTTTGTGATGTCAGATTAAAAGCTGTTTCTACAGCCTTTGCGGATTGCTCCGAGAAGTCGGTAGGAACCAAAGCTTTCTTCAGTTGATAACGGGAATTCTCGGGCACAAACAAGATGGATGATGACACGTATTTCATGATTTTACGTGGTATAACCCCTTTCCCTTTGTATCCCGATTTTTTGCCCATTATCGTCAGGTCCGGGTTGATGGATTCCATCGCTTTAACAATTTCGTCCGTTGGTCGTCCTTCTTTGATTATGAGCTCTGTTGCGATTTTTGAATCAGCGAAGTGATGATCAATTCCCTCCCGAAGCTCATCATGGATAATTTTATCAATATCCGTTGTGTCTTTAATTTCGGGGAAAAGTTCTATGAGTTCATCTACAGATTCGCCTGATTTTATAACGTGAATAAACGTGATTTTTTCCGGTTCTATTTCTGAAGTTAAAAACTTCGTATAGCCGATTAAAATGTTATCCATGCTTGTTAAATCCAGACATACAAACCAGTGTTTATTGCGTTTCATATTTAATCCTCTTTGATTTTTTTCTGTTTCTTGATAGCATTCTTAACTAATTCCCTGTAGGATTCCTTCTCATCTTCTTTGACGCTCGAAAGCATCTCTTTGTGTTCGCGACTCAATCCCCGCTGTAGGCTGTAACACATCACCAGCAGAACAATCACAAAAGGCAGACCGGTACTGATTGATGCGGCTTGAAGTGCCCCAAGCCCACCTCCAAGTAAAAGTACGGCAGCTACAATACCCTCTGTGGAAGCCCAAAATACACGTTGACCAACAGGAGAATCAATTTTCCCCCCACTTGTCAGGCCATCAATGACCAATGAACCTGAATCGGAAGAGGTTACAAAAAAGCTAAGCACAAGAATAATTGCCAAAAATGATGTGATAATTCCAAGCGGAAATTCATTAAGCAGAATAAAAAGTGATGTAGTTTGATCTGCTTCTACAGCACTTGCAATTTCTGCAAGACCATTGGTTTCCAGAAACAGAGCACTTCCGCCAAATCCACTCATCCAAAGAAATGTAACTAACGTGGGAACGATCAAAACACCAAGAGTAAATTCTTTAATGGTTCTACCTTTCGAGATTCGTGCAATAAACATTCCTACATACGGAGACCAGGAAATCCACCAAGCCCAGTAGAAGACGGTCCAAGTACTCATAAACTCACCTTCTTCATAAGCTTGCGTCCAGAAGGCATACTTTGGGAAGTTTTGCAGATAGTGACCGGTATTTTGTACAAACGATCCCAAAATATAAAGTGTGGGTCCTACAACTAAAATAAACAGAAGAAAGAATCCTGCGAGTCGGATATTAAATTCACTGAGAACTTTTACCCCTTTATGAATACCCAGAACTACAGAACCGGTCGCAACGAGGGTTACCCCGATAATAATTATTACCTGTAAGTTTATGGTATTTTCGAGCCCAAATACGAATTCCATTCCGGCCCCGGCCTGTTGTGCCCCTAACCCGAGTGATGTTGCCAAACCAAAAAGCGTTGCAAGCACTGCTAAAACGTCAATTACATCGCCCATCCATCCATTAATACGATCACCCAAAATAGGATAAAAGACAGAACGGAAAGAAAGCGGCAATTTTCTATTGAAGGCGAAAAAAGCCAGTGCGAGTCCTACAATTGCATAAACGGCCCAGGCGTGAAATCCCCAGTGAAGAAAGGTAATGCCCATGGCATCGCGTACCGCTTCGGTGCTGCCCGCTTCTGCATGTGGCGGATAGAGAAGGTGCCACATCGGCTCGGCGACGGCAAAGAACATTAAACCAATTCCCATACCGGCACTGAACAACATAGCGAACCATGCCATTTTACTAAACTCAGGTTTAGCGCTTTCACCCCCTAAGCGAATGTTTCCATATTTACTAAATGCAAAGTAGAGTGAAAATGCGATAAAAATGTTCACTGCTACAACAAATAGCCAACTGGCTGCATCTGTAATAGTTATTTGTACAGCACTAAATACTTCTTCAGCAGCATCTCCTGCTATAAGGGTGCCAATAATAAGCAGTGAAATTAAAATTACAGACGGCCAAAAAACCGGTTTGTGTATATCGAAGTATTTATTGATACCGGATTTTTGGGGCTCCGGTTTACCTTTTTCTCCTCGTAAAGCCATAATATTGTAATTTAATTGTAGTTATTGAACTGTACTAATGTGGGATTTAGAAGTAAAAACCAATATTTATGTTGTAACGAATGTTATAATCTGAATCTCCAATCCCAAGATCTTCGTGTCCAGGTCCAACTCCTGTTCCAAAACTTTCTGTTAACCAGGGTTGATTGACTCCCTGAGCGATATCGAAATAGGTAAATACAGGTCCGGCAGTTAAAAGAATACCTGTGATGTTTTGAATTGTAGATTGGAAATTGTCATCAAGGGTTAGTGTTTCATCACTTGCTAATAAGGTTTCCCCTTCACCAACACTATTTTGCATGTAGCTGAAATCGTTATAAAAGGTGAGATTTGTCACGGGTCCAAAATCCACATCGTAAGAGTAGGAAAGTCCAAGTGTAGCAATCATCGCATCAGTGGAAACCTCATATGGAATGGCGTATGCGCCCATATATACAGTGCTGAGATCATCACCATTATCATTAACAGCGTCCATTCCATAATAAAGAACCTGAGGCATCACACCAAAATTACCGAACGTAAAATCAGCGTGTGCTGCAACTGCATATTTTCCGTTTGTTTCGTCGCTTGATGTATTATAAAGCTGACCAAATTGTGCGGATGCACCCACCTCTCCATTTTCGAGCTGATAGGCACCGCGTATATTAAACTGGTTTCTTTCAGTTAAGGAAGCATCTTCCCCCGGGATTACATCATATGAATATCGTCCTGATCCGCCAGTACCAAATGCTGCCGGTGGGCCCTCGGGTTCAGGCTGAAAAAAATAGGCGAAATCCCACTGCCAGCTGTCTGTAGTACGGGTAAACTTCAGGCCCATATCGTGATCATCCTCAAGTCCCACATAATATGGCAGACTAAACCACCAGTTATTTGAGTTGTATTGAATATTCCCGAAAGGCACCTGAGTTACACCAAGCTGTGCCTGTGTAGTTTCTGTTACATCATATTCCAACCAACCTTGTTTGATGAAGTGAGTTCCAAATGTAGGGTAGAATCGATATTCGAAATTAAGCCCAATTCCACCCGGATTATCATAATTAACGTTCAGGCGCCAGGTATCGAATGTAAATTGACCACTGTTACCGTCCATTTCACTCTCATAATTTTCGAGAATTACGTTATAACGAACGGCACCACCAACGTGTAGTGAGCTCTCTTCGTCTTCTGACTGGGCAAACAGAAGTGCACCATACCCTGCAAAAATCGAAAAAGCTAAAAGTGTAAAAATTCGTTTAGATAAAGTATATAATGAGCACATATTCTTGATTAATTGACTATTAACAGTTGATTGTTAGTTGATAAAAATAGTTTAGGGTAAATCATTCCATAAATTATAAATAATTATAATTTTGAAATATAAATTGAATAATTAACTAACTGTATATAAATAATTTAAGCCGTAATCAAAAATATAGAAAAGATGTGTTCTTGAGTCTTATTTTCTGAGTTAAAATCAAAAAATAGTTTGTAAAACTTATAGAAATAAATCTATTTATAGAGGAGGGAGGCAATAATCAAATGTAAAGCTATCGAAAGAGAAGTGGGTTAATACCTTCTTCGCCGGGATCTTTTCATTAGTTTATCATCCATACTTTTTTTACCGGGACCTATAAAGAAAAGGGCAATAAAAACAGTAGCCATGGATAAGGGATAAGCAATGGCAGGATATCCGGCACCTGAAAATGACTGTTGAATAAAAGCAACAAACATTGTTAACAGTAAAACGATAAGAGTGGGGAGTGTGTATAAGCCAAGTATCAAAAATATTCCTCCAAATAATTCAGCAGAAGCTGCCAGAAAACCAAAAACAGCATGGAGGGAGTCAATTCCAAGATAAGACATCGCCGATCCAACGCTTTCCCATTTTTCGGGACCTCCCATTACTTTTGGGTAACCATGCCCAATAAATAACAGACCGAGACCAATTCGTAAAATTAACAGACCGAGATCGAGTTGCTTTCCGCGTAAGAACATTTGTTGAGTCAGTTTACAATTAACACATGGTTCTTTAACCTGATTTTCCTAAAAAGTTTCTTTAAAATAAGAATCGTTAAAAGTAGGTGTTTAACGCACGAATGAAACCTTTATTAGGATAGTTAAAACCTGAATTCGATTAATGGGTCGAAGTCTCCAAATTCGTCATGCCGTGCATCTCCGAACCTTGAAAAAAGGGGGGGGCGATTACTTGAACTCAGGTTTAAACCATTTATAGAAAGTGAACAGGTGTCCAAAACGATTAACGAAAATGAAAGAAGACCGAATGACATCTGACCCCTTTCTCGCAAAGTATCGCTGAGTTATTCGCAGATTTACGCAGAATATCTGTGGGACTCAGCGGATTCATCTGCGTAAATCTGCGAGAAAAAAGAAGGAGGATCGATTTTCGATCTACAATAAAATCTATCCCATATGAACAGATACGAAGATTTTTTATGAATTCTAACATGTTTTGGGCAGGTGTGAGGAGAATTAAATCACTCTTCCAAAAACTTGCATTCCATTCTCTGTAAAAGTAAACTCTGTTTCTTTGTTTTGATTCTAACTTTGTAATGATATGATGGCGAGAATTTATCTTCTGTTAACGTTATTCCTGCTTAGTTCTTGTATTTCTGAAGAGAGTAAGCTTGAAAATCTATTTGATGATCATTGGGAATTTTCCCTGATTACAAACCCGCTATTTGCCACAAATCAGGGCGAGCATATGTATAATGATCGATTGCCGGATTCGGATCTTGCTGCTCTTGAACAACAGTATGAAATTAACAAGGAATTTGAATACAGATTGGAGGTGATTGACAGAGGCTCATTAAGCGAAGAAGATCAGCTAAACTACGATATTTTTAAAGTTCAGATAGAAAACTCCATTAACGCCTATGAGCAGAATCATCATCTTTTACCGCTAAATGGATGGTGGGATTATCATGCAACAATTGCCGATTTGCCAAATCGTGTTCCACTTAATAATGTAGAAGATTACGAGAATTATATCAGTCGGCTCAAGCAGTTTGAGGATTATAACAGTGGCTACATCGAGCGGATGGAAAAGGGAATAGAAGAAGGTGTGGTTCGTCCTAAAGTGGTGTTTGATGATTATATTGCCTCCATTGAATCTAACATTAAAGGAGACGTGAGAGAAAGTACACTTTTTGAACCGTTTGAGAATTTTCCGGACCGGATTGATGATGAAGATCGCGACCGATTGATTGCAAGTGCTGAATCGGTATTAAATGATGTAGTAATGCCGGAGTTTTTGCGGCTGTGGGTTTTTTTGAGGGATGAATACATTCCCAATAGTGCCGACGAAATCGGTATCAGTGAAATTGAAGGTGGAGAAGAATACTATCAATTTTTGATTGAGCAGTATACAACTCTGGATGTAACGCCGGATGAAATTCATCAAACCGGGTTGGACGAAGTGGAGAGAATTCGCAATGAAATGATGGAGATTGTGGAAGAGGCCGGCTATGAAGATGATTTTGACGGGTTTGTGAATTTTCTGAGAACCGATCCGCAATTTTATGCCGAGACACCCGAAGAATTGATGAAAGAGACGGCATTTGTGCTAAAAAAGATGGACGGAAAACTGCCTGAACTGTTTAAAACACTGCCGAGATTGTCGTATGGAATTATGGAGATTCCGGATCATTTGGCTCCGCGAACCGCAACAGCATATTACAGCAGAGGTGCTGCAGATGGAACCAGGGCCGGATTTTACGCAGTAAATACCTATGATTTGGATAGCCGTCCTTTGTACGAAATTGAAGCACTTTCTCTACATGAAGGCGTTCCCGGGCATCACCTTCAAATTGCATTGCAACAGGAACTGGAAGGTTTGCCAAAATTCAGGACCGTTGCCGGATTTACGGCCTATACCGAAGGCTGGGCACTTTATACGGAGCGGCTTGGACTTGAGGTGGGATTTTACGATGATCCGTACAGCAACTTTGGCCGGTTAAGTTATGAAATGTGGCGAGCCCTGCGTTTGGTGGTAGATACCGGAATGCACTCAAAAGGATGGAGCCGTGATGAGGCGATTGATTTTATGGCGGATAACTCAGCCCTTTCACTGCATAATATCAGGAGTGAAGTAAACCGCTATATTTTTTGGCCGGGCCAGGCATTGGCCTATAAAATGGGCGAAATTAAAATTCTTGAGCTGCGACATATGGCAGAAGAAGAAATGGGAGATGATTTCGATGTTCGGGAATTTCATGATGTGGTTTTGAGAAGTGGAAGTGTGCCTCTAAATGTTTTGGAAAATAATGTTCGATCTTGGATAAAAGTTAATTAAGGATAATTCTGTTAACTTATTGAAACACAAAAATAACCGAAGTTCTTGTAAATACTTGCATTATACTAAATAGTAGAGGATAGGAGTTTAACTTATTTGTGGTATATTAGAGAGTTATAATGTTAGATGCAGTAAGTAAACTATCGCTTATGGGTATCGCTCCACAGTAAATTCTTTTCTATGCGTTTTAAAATACTCTTTTTTGCAGCAATTTCACTATTGCTGAATGATCTATTGTTACCTGATAATGTTTTTGGTTTTCCACAGCAAGAACCGCAAGAGGAGATAAGATTCAATTCCGATTTAGGCACTTTCCCTGATATTCCAGCCACGATAGCAGGAGTGGACAGTTTATTAGCTTTTGGTAATGAAATGAGAAGTCAGGATTCCCGCCTTTCATTCTTTGCAGCAAAGGAAGCTCTAACCTTTGCTAAACAATTGGGATATAAAGAAGGAGAGGCTCAAGCACATAATTTAGCCGGAAATAAGTATCTCGACTTTGGAGATTATGAACATTCTTTAACTCACTACTTGCTTGGGTTTGAAATTGAAGAAGAGCTTGGTAATTACGAAGGAATGGCAAGTATAAAAAATAATCTTGCGCTTGTTCATTTAGAACAGGAAAATTATAACAGGGCAGCCAGTTATCTTCAAGAAAGTATGGAGATCAGGGAAAGTATTGGGCAGACTGACCAAACCCATATTTCTATTAATAACATAGGTGTAATGCACCGACGGAAAGGTGACTACGATCTCGCACTGGGACATTTTCAAGAAGCTGCAAAGCTTTCGTTAGAAGTTGCTCAGGATAGTGTTATGTATATGATTGCCACACTAAACATTGGCAATACATATAGGAATAAAAATGAACTCGATATAGCGATCGGATACCTCGAAAGAGCTGACTATTATTTTGAACGTGAAGAATTTCTGTTCCATCAGATAACAACCAACCTGTTTTTAGGTCAGTTGTACAGAGATCTTGGAAGAAATGATGAGGCATTAGAACATGGATTGCGTAGTCTGGAGCTTGCTCAACAAGAAAACAACAAAGAGCGAATAGCAAACGCGCACGAATTAGTTGCCGATGTTTACAGAGTTCAGGGAGATTTTCAGAAGGCTCTTAACCACTTTGAGATGTTTTATCAGGTAAGTGATACCCTTCTAAATCTTCAGCGGGTAAATGCAGTAAATGAAATGCAGGTGCAGTACGAAGTAGAGCAGAAAGATAGAGAAATAGCTTTAAATGAAGCTCAAATTGCTCAACAGGAATCATGGCGAAATTTCATGATTGTAGGGCTCATACTTCTGACACTTGTAATTGGGTTACTGTACGTGAATGTTCGGATGAAGAAAAAGAATAATTTACTGCTTGAACAACGCCGAAAAGAAATTGAAAAACAAAATGAGGAGTTAGCGGCTTTAAATAACCAGAAGGATGAGTTTATAAGTATTGTCGCACACGATTTACGGAATCCCATCTCTGTAATTATGACCGCAACTACTTTACTTAATAGTGAAGAGAAACTCGATAAAGATAATGTGGATGAGTATTCCGAGCTTATTCAAATTTCTACAGATCGAATGTTGAATCTGGTTAATAATATGCTTGATATCCAATCAGTAGAGCAAAAAAGTGGTGATATTAAACAAGAAAAGGTTGATGTAAATGAATCTGTAAAACAATCCATCCATCACTTCGAAAAAACGGCAAATGTTAAACGTATTAGTCTGATAACCTCACTTGATGAAGACGTTGAAATGATGCTTGGAGATCACTCCAGTTTGATTAGAATTTTTGATAACCTAATCTCCAACTCCATTAAATACTCTGATAAAGGAAAAAGAGTTTGGATTAGTACCGAAAAAATTGATGATACGATCAGGGTTTGCGTGAAAGATGAAGGACCGGGATTAACAGAGGAAGATCAAAAGAAATTATTTGGGCGGTTTACTTCCCTATCCTCATCACCCACAGGAAATGAATCATCAACAGGGCTTGGGCTATACATCGCCAAAAAGCTTACCGAATCGATGAGCGGTCAAATTTGGTGCAAAAGCGTTTATGGAGAAGGGTCCGTTTTCATTGTGGAATTTTCTCATGTTAAAAGAGAAAAAGATTTGTCCCAAAAAGAAAAAGCAGTAGCAAAATAGTTGAAATAGCCCTACCCCGGGAATAGATTTCTAAAAAGCCGGAGATCGCCCCGAAAGTGTTCGGGATTTGTTTGAGCCGGAGATCGGAATTGAACCGACGGCCTACGCTTTACGAGAGCGTTGCTCTACCCCTGAGCTACTCCGGCTTTGGCACAGAACCTCAATATAAAGTCTATTCAAATAAGTTCATATCCTTTTCGAAAGGGAAATTTGAAGATGTAACTTCTTACAAGTTATTTTTAGTCTTTTTGCACAATTTTTTGAAAATCAATTACGTAGATCTTCACTTTTGCCCCGCAGATTTCATAGATTTGCAGACCTATGAAATCAAATCAGTATGCAGATATTGCGTTTCCCACAGCCGTTCGTCGGGTGTTCACTTATGAAGTTCCGGCAGAGCTGAATCTACAGCCCGGAATGAGGGTTTGGGTGCCGCTTAGGAGTGAATTTGCCATCGGGATGGCCGTTAATGTCCATACCCAAAAACCTGATTTTAAAACGAAGCCTATCCGTCGCATTCTCGATGATGAGCCGGTAATGAACGCCACCATGCTGAAGCTCACCGAGTGGATTCATCGCTTTTACTACTGCAGCTGGGGAGAGGCAATTCAGGCTGCGCTGCCGGTGGGATTGAATTTTTCTTCCGAAAAGAGATTAAAAGTCGTGGAAGGAATCGATTCTGTGCTCTCGCATCAGGAACAGGAAATGCTTGATGATATTGAATCTACATCTATGACCCTGAAAGAGGCGCAAAACCGGTGGCGTGAGGGAGCCGACAAAAAGCGATTTAAAAAAATCCTTAAAGAGGGATTTGTTGAGGTGTGGGAAGAGCCACGACAAAATGTAAACTTTAAAAAAGTAAAACACTGGAAGCTGGCTGATTCAATTGATCCGACAGAAGTATTGAAAGAACTCACTGAAAGCGACCGGAATAAAAAATGGGTTCAGGCATTTTCACAACTCGCAGAAATGGAGTTGCCGGTTACTCATCAGGCATTGCTGCGAGAAAAATTATTTACTCCATACACGCTAAATCGTGTGGAAGAAGAAGGATGGATTGAATCGGTAGATCTTCCCGTAAAAGGGAATGAACGGGATAATGGAATACATCAACCCGAAGAAATTAAAACGTTGTCTGACCAACAACAGACCGCATTCGAGGAAATCCGCGAGTCGTTGGATAAACAAGAGTTTAAAAGTTTTTTACTGTTTGGTGTGACAGGGTCGGGGAAAACGGAAGTCTATATTCACGCCCTGAAACATGCCCTTGAACAAGGCCGCGGTGGACTGGTTCTTGTGCCTGAAATTGCCCTGACTCCCCAGACGGTTCAACGTTTCTACCAGATTTTCGGTGATCAAATTGCGGTACTTCACAGCCGGATGAGCGAACGCGAGCGGTTTGAGACGTGGCAGCATCTAAAGTCCGGCGACCGAAAAATTGCAATCGGGCCGCGTTCTGCGGTGTTTGCCCCGGTTCAGGATGTGGGGCTGATAGTTGTGGACGAAGAACACGATACATCATATAAACAGTACGATCCATCACCACGATATAACGCACGGGATGTGGCAATCATGAGATCATACATGGAAAATGGTGTTGCTGTTTTGGGATCGGCAACACCGGGGATGGTTTCTGTTCAAGCCGTAAAAGATGGAAAACATTCGCTGTTGCATCTGCCACTCAGACCGACCGGATCGATGCCTACGGTTCAGATTCTAAATATGCTGGAGTACAAATCAGCGATGAAGGGTCCACTGACAATAGAACTTTTCAATGAAGTAAAAGGAGCTCTAAATCGGAAAGAACAGATCATTTTGCTGTTTAATCGCCGGGGATTTGCATCTTATTTGCAGTGCGAAGACTGCGGACATATTCCGCAAAGTCCCGAAAGCTCAACGAGCCTTACCTATCACAAAAAAAAGAATATTTTGCTTTGCCACTACAGCGGTTATTCACGCAGGGCAGATACTAAATGTGAGATGTGTCAATCTACGAACCTGAAAACCAAGGGGAGTGGAACTCAGCAGGTGGAGGAGGAAATCACGGAACTGTTCCCGGATGCGCGGGTGCTTCGAATGGATCGCGATACGACCTCGGGCAAGCACGGACATCAAAAAATATACGATCAGTTTTTAAGTGGCGGTGCGGACATTTTGATTGGGACACAAATTGTGGCGAAGGGACTCAACTTTCCGAATGTAACGGTGGTTGGTGTGATCAATGCTGACACGGAACTGGCGTTTCCATCGTTTCGGTCGGGGGAGCGGATGTTTCAGCTGTTAAGTCAGGTTGCCGGAAGGGCGGGACGAGCTGAAAAACCGGGGAAAGTGTTTGTTCAGACATGGAAACCGGATCACCCCGCGATTAAACATGCCAGAACCCACGATTTTAAATCTTTCTCGCGTGCGGAACTGGTTGATCGCGAAATGTTGCAATTCCCCCCTTTTTCGCGGATGATTGTGTTTCAATTTAAGTGCAAATCGGAAGGGAAAGTACAACGTATTGCAGAAGTATTTTGTGAAGCAATTCGCGCCGAAATTGGAATGAATGGGGTTTCGGGACCATCACCATCCGTAATTGAGTGGATGAATGGTCAGTACCAGTGGGAGGCAAACATCAAGCTAAATAAGGCATATCACGCAACAGCCATTAAAGACCTGCTCAACCGTGTTTTTGAGAGGTATGATGAAAATAAACCAAAAGGAGCAAGTGCGGTACGGATTAATGTGGACGTGGATGCGGTGGAATAAAATCTTTACAAGAAGGAAAGCTTGAGTTTTATCAGCCTTGCCTGTTTAAATTACACTTGCTTTACGCTTTAAATATTCAATTCTTTAACTTTACGACTCAAATAAAAAATTTATGGGCGACGAGCGAGTAAAATTACCTGAAAGTAAAGAGCAATCTCAGAAATTCCTGAAGTATTTATTGCGGGATGTCCGTGC
>JBBDPF010000024.1:0-31671 GCA_040876545.1 Balneolaceae bacterium
GATTTGATCTCTTACATTTGACTTTAGCCTACAGGTACATGGTATTTCTGTTCAATTTTTGAATGTAGAACACTCTCCTGGCTGATTAAAGCTTGAGCAAGGTGTATTTGAAAATAGAAATACCATGTTTGGAAATAAAGCCTCCTTCAAGCGTCCGCAGGTCCTTGATGCGTGGCGGGTTCATACCTGAGAACCCAACGCTTCAAGGACTTCGCTCCGCTCAGACGCATGAAGGTTTCAGTCAACCTAATTCACTTCAATAACCGAAACTTCCGCGGGAGCGTTGTAGCGGATGGGCGCAAGTGTGTACCCGAGTCCGCTGTTGATGTTCAACAACATACCATCAAACCACCAATGGCCAATTACGTACGGACTTTCCCTTTGCGAGGCAGTCAATTTTTGGAAAAACACCGGAATTCGAATTTGTCCTCCGTGGGTGTGTCCGGCCAATAGTTGATCATAACCGGTTTCTTGCCCGATTGAAATGAGATCATCTGTCGCCTGGTGCGAAAAGAGAATTCGAAATGTCTCTTCATTGTCCTCTGAAACCAGACCATTTAATTCCTCATCAGACACACTTGTACTGTATATTTTTGTCACTCCTGTCAATTTGATGGATTGATTTCCGTGATCGATCCACACGTTTTCATTGCGAAGCATGGTAATTCCCCGATCAGCAAAAGCCTGTGTGATTTCTTCCTCTCCACTCCAGTAATCATGATCCCCAAGTACAGCATACACCCCGTAGGTTGATTCAATCCGCCGAAGTGCATCTGCACCTGCATTTACGTGAGCCATGCCGGATGTGATCAAATCTCCCGTAAAAATAATCAGGTCAGGGTTTTCATCATTCACTTTTTGAATATACGTCTCTAAATCTTTTTGTGTGGTAAAGCGGTCGGCATGTAAATCGGTGATGTGAATAATTTTTAGTGGATCAATAAGTGCGGAAGTACTCTCTGTTTGATGATCAATCCTTTCGATGACAATTCGGTTTGAATCCCACATCACACCAATTGCAGTAAAAATCAGAACAATTCCCATTGTGCCAATTGTCAGCCAACCAAAAAGAGTATCTAACTGTGGATTTTTAACTTTACCTGCATACTTAATGATCAATCGGGAGACATCAAGGATAATCATCCAGGTAAGCATCACCGCAGAAAAAACAAATCCATACCAGAAAAGCCAGATCATCCATCGGGGAAAATCATCAATCGAAAAATCCCCTAAGATGTAGTGAGAAAAGATTCCTGAAAGTGGATAAAGCAAGAATAGAAATACCATCAACCCGAAGGATCTTTTATAGATCTTTTTAGGTTGTAACGAGGTAACTCTTACTGACCATGAAAAACGCAGATAGTGATAGATCAAAAAAATTGTTGTCATCGCTGTAATTATCAGCGTCATTCGTAATGTCCAGGGCATAAATCGATAATGTTTTTACGTTTTCATCAAAGATAAACTTAATTCATCGTCATTCGACAGATTTCTCAAGTTACAGAGGATAACAGAAAGATTCTTAAACAGACAGACTATTCGCTATGTCACCACGTTAAATATTTGGTTAGATGAGTCAGTAACTTGATTCTATCTATGTTCCCCCAATTGGCTGTCATTTAATTATGGCAGCCATTTTTTTGTCTGATTTTTATTCTCCGCCGATGGTATAAAATCGATCAGACAGCTTTACCTCATTTCCGGTTGAGATATCCAGATCGATACGGCCAAGTCGTACACCACTATGTCCCATTTGTGTTACGTACGTATTTTTCCCTGATGGATTTTTAATTGCAACAGGACGGTCTAAAAATGTGTGTGTATGTCCACCGATAATCAAATCTATCCCTTCTACTTTTGATGCTAAATCTACATCGCAGATTCTCCCGTCATTATAATTGTACCCAATATGACTAAGGCAAATTACAAAATCACATCGTTGGTATTGCGTTAAGCTCCTTGCCATACCCTCGGCCCAAATTAACGGGTCACGATGCTGAACATCTCCATAAAGTTTTTTATTAACCACGCCATCCAGTTCAATACCTAACCCAAATATTCCAATTTTATATCCGCCTATTTCTTTTGTTATAAACCGTCTTACAACATCATTTAACGGAGTTCCTGCAACGTTATAGTTTGCAGCAAGGATGGGAAAATCGGCTTTTTTTGCAGCCTGAGAAAATCCTTCCAGTCCGTGATCGAATTCATGATTGCCAACCGCCATCGCATCATAGTTCATCTCACTCATCAACTCTAAATCTACCTCACCACCGTAGACATCAAACCAGGGAGTTCCCTGAAACACATCTCCGGCATCCAACAACAATACATTCGGCTGATTTTGTCTGATTTTTTTGATCACATTCGCTCTTCGGGTAATTCCACCCAACCCTGCAAATTGACGTGCGTTATACGGGAATGGATCTAATCGCGCATGGGTATCATTTGTGTAGAGGATGGTAATTGTGTCTGATGGATTGACACTGAACAAACTTCCTGCTGAACCAGTCAACAAAGCCCCGGCAGACACTTTTAAACTTTTCGAAAGAAAGTCTCTGCGCGTAATCATTGACGAATTCTCCCATCTTTAAAGGGTTCCGCCATTTTACGATTTCGGAAATGATCAACGTAAAGCTCTTTTATGGACAGGTCGAAATCTATGCGTTCCTGTGCTTCCCAAAGAACCGGGAAATTATCTCCGCCATCGGCAACATAATTACTTGTCGCCACCCAATATTCTTGGTTTGATGAAACCACTTGCGAATTGACAATCACGCCACGTGCACGATTATTTTCGAGTTGAAAACGCATTCCACTAATTGGGCTTCCTCCCTGTTCGGCAATTTGATCAGCCAGCTCTAACACCTGATCTCCCGTTAATTTTAGCATGACAAGGTGGTTTTCGTAGGGCATAAATTCATATACATCACCCATCGTTAGTGGTCCTTGGTTTAGGTTTAACCGAAATGAGCCATCCCCAATAATTCCAATATGAACCAATTGAAGGGCCTCCCTTGAAGCACGATATCGAAGGGCATCAGCAACAATATTACCGAGCGAGCTTTCGGGTTTTCCGAAGATAAGGGGTTCTTCAATCATCGTAAGAACCGACCCCATTTCTGCCCGATACCCTTCTCTGTGCTGATCCAACAATTCAGCTATTTTAGTATCTTCGGTGAGCGTGGCATTTTCAATCTCTTGTTCTGTAAAAGCAGGCTGTTTTATTTCAACCTTTTCGGTAGTTGAGCAACCGGAAATTAATAAAATTAATAATAGCGCTCTTACCGGTTTGATCATTTTTTATCGTCGTTGGCGAAACATATTCATCATCATATCAGAAAAACCAATTAACGTAACATCATCGGATAATTCAACCGTTGAACGATCAAAATTATCTGTATTTATTCCGGTTACCTTTGCTGAATATACAACCTCTCCCTCATCATACACATCTACAAGTAATGGGAAACTATTTTTGTTTAGAACAAGCTCAATGGGAATATCCGAATCCGTAAAATTTTCACCCGATTCGTACCAGAAATCCAAAAGAAGCCCCCAATTCACTTTTATTTCATCTGTTAACCAAATGGAAACGTATTGATTTTCCTCTTCTCCTTTCAACGTAAATTCATTTGCAGAATAACCGTGAATAGTGCGGCTATTTCCGGTTTCTTCAACACGAGTTTCCCAGTCAAACTTTTCCTTTTTTTCCGATCCTGATGATCCCCCCTGAAAACGATTGATCATTTGAATTAATCCATCTAAATCACTTTTTGATACTTTTAGCGCTTCATTTTCATCCGTGCGGAATACAAAATCCTGCAGATCATTTCTGATTAAAATTCCATCGGTTTGCAAGCCTGAAACAACGTTCACTTTTGCAGCGGAATCAATGAAAATTCGGTCTTTTGTGGTGGTAAGTGAAAGTTGAGTCACTTCCGCATTTTCATTACTTCGGTCATGAACTTCAATATCCATCTGGCCTTCGAACTGAGCGTATGAAGGAGCAGAAAGGAATAAAAGGGTCAGTGCTAAGAGAAGTGATTTAATTTTCATGGCAGGATTTGTTGAGTTGAAACCAAATGATTATACATAAATCTACTTGCATTTGTTTCATGCGTGGGCAGGTTCAGTTTCATCCATTTCAATATTTACTTTATGGATCCACCCCCCTGCTACAACATCATCCCCTTCGTAGCAAACAATGGCTTGCCCGGGCGTAATGGCTTCGCGTCCGGCAGGAAAGTGAACTCGGAATTCTTCATCAGAAACCTGCGTGATGGTTCCTTTGGCACCGGCATCGTTATACCGGATTTTTCCTGTGATTTCCATTTCACCGCCCGGAATCTTGTCGTACTTCACCAAATTCAGCTCTTTCGCTTTACACGTTGTGCTGATTAAATCTTCCTTTTCGCCAATGGTAATTACGTTGTTTACAGGATCAATATCGGTCACATACACAGGATATCCCATTGGCAAATCCAGCCCTCTTCTTTGACCAATGGTGTAATATGGAAATCCTTTATGCTTACCTACAATTTTTCCGTATTTGTCTACAAAATTTCCGCCACTTACTTTTTCCTCGAGTCCATCCACGCGATCATTCAAAAACCGGTGATAGTTGTTATCAGGAATAAAGCAGATTTCGTAGGAGTCGGGTTTGTTTGCGACATTCATCAAACCGTAATCTTCTGCAAACTGGCGAATTTCTGTTTTCCGATAGTTTCCTACCGGGAAAATAGTTCTCGAGAGATGTTTTTGTTGAACTCCCCACAAGGCATACGATTGATCTTTATCGTGATCTCTTCCTTTAGAAATAATATATCTCCCGCCTTCTTCACGAACATTTGCGTAATGTCCTGTAGCGATAAAGTCGCACCCCAGGTTATCGGCACGACGTAAAAGCGCGGCCCATTTGATGTGGGTATTACACAACACACAAGGGTTTGGTGTTCGTCCATTGGTGTATTCTTCCACAAAACGGTCGATCACCCAGTCGCCAAATTCATCTCTGATATCTACAATGAAATGCTTGAATCCATACTTCACCGCAATGTGCCGGGCATCGTTCATGGACTCAACCGTACAGCAGCCCGTTTCTTTTCCCGTATCTCCTCCGCTCCGGTGATAATCCCAGGTTTTCATTGTAATTCCTATAACATCGTATCCTTGTTCTTTGAGCATAACTGCGGCTACTGATGAATCAACGCCGCCACTCATGGCAACAAGAACGCGTCCTTTTGAACTCATAATATTGTTTTCTTTATTAGCCAACTAAAATACGAATTTTCTATGTAATTCGTGTGAAGGCTCTAACGAGATCTTGCGAGTTATATTTGAATGAGATTTATCAGTAGGCAGCGGCAGTATTCAACCTGCAGTATTTCTTTACGCCAACCAATCCATCATAAATAAATATGCAAATCTACCAAAAGCTGTCTAACCTCTAATCAAAGAAAAGATTTCCTAAAAAAGTGTAGGTTCAATTACCTTCCTGAGTTCGATTCTGGTAAAAAGAGTCCAAACCTTATAATTGGTTTCATCAGAGGGCCACGAAGGACACTATGGCACGAAGGTTCACGAAGTTTTCCTCCATAATAAATTAAATCAAAGAAATACGGGGGAATTTTGAATAAGACCAAATCTACATATACAGATACTGCTTCCAATCGTCTTGTACACCGCCAAGTAAATTCTGGAAGAAAGTGATATGTATGGGTCTGTAAGGTTTTATTTTTAGTGGCATTTGAGCCTCATCGGGCGTACGATTTCCTTTTTTAACATTGCATTTATCACACGCCGTTACCAGATTTTCCCATGTGTCTTTACCATTTCTGCTTCGGGGCTGAACATGATCGAGAGTCAGATCAGATTTTTTTCCACAATATTGGCAGGTGTGATTGTCTCTCTTCATAATATTTCGGCGAGAAAGTACAATTCTTGTGTAAGGCAGTCGAATATAACTTCGAAGCCGGATGACACTTGGATAGGAAAATACATCGTCTACACTACGCAAGCACCGTTCGGGATCATCATGCAAAAGTTCTGCCTTTTCAAGAAAGAGTAATTTTACTGAGCGTTGAACTGAGCAAACGCTTAAGGGTTGATAATCCTGATTTAAAACTAATACACCACCGTCCATGGGTTACAATGAGAGTGAAAAGATCTTTTATGCCACAATAAACGTTGTTTTGAACGTATCTATTATGGATGATTTTACACTAAATATCAACCAAAAAGATGAAATATCAGTTCAAATTAAAGTATTTGAGGAGTTCATCCCAGATATACGGGTTGATTGAGATGGCAATTATAATCGAAATAATTAATCCGATCATAGCATAGCCGGCATCTTTTGCGATCAACCGTAACGAATGTGACATAGGACGGCCTTTGCCCTTGGAATCTGTAATACTCATGGCAACCTCCCGTCCTGCAAGTAAACCAATAAAAACCCAAGTAGTACTCATGGGTACAACACTTACAGCTTTAAAATAGTATAGAATAGCAGCATATACACCATCTATAACTGTGGCGGAACGGACATCGGTGACATACGATTTTTCAGTAACGATTTGTTGAATTTTATCACCCCGCAGGTAAAACAACAATCCGAGCCCAAAAAAGATGAATCCGGCAAATACTAAAAAGCCGCTTAATTCAAGAGAGCGGGGTAAATATACAGCAATATTGGCAGCGTCCTGCATCAACCAAACCGCCCACAAACAACCACTTACAATCCATTGTAAAGGCCGCCAAAAAACACCTGTTTTCCCGGTAAATAGTTTGGCAAGCAGTTTGCTCATTCCCAACCAAACAATAATGGCTACAGTAAATGCGATAAAATATCCGGAAAGACTTTTCTGAAGTACATCCGTGATTCCTTCAGGTTGAGTTGCAAATGCACTTAGCAGTAAAAATGTGGTAGACACCGGCATTCGGAGCCGGGTCAGAATTAAAAGAAATAATGGAGCGGCAATTTGAAGAAATTTAAATTCGGTTGGAGCCTCTTCGAACCCTCGTGATGTTAATCGTTCGTAGGTAACATCTCCTGAAAAGTTTAACCAGCTATAGGTAACTGTCGCTAAAAAGATACCCCCAATCCATAACCACAAAATCCACCATTTTTTATCGGCATTGGATGCCAGAAATGTGCCAATGGTTTGTATACTATCGTTGGCGATTGCAGAATAGGCCGCAAAGAAAAAGCCAATCCACATGGCAATTTGCGGCGTTTCGTACGTTGCCCCTGCTATAAAGAAAAAGAGCCCGATTAAAATTAAAAATCGACGTTCACCCTTAATTAATTCTATAAAACTTGTTGAGAACAGGCTTTCTAAATAGGTGACAACGCCGTTCTTTTTATGCGACTTTTTCTTTTTATTTTTCTTCTTTTTACCCATTTATGCACACCTTTTCTAAAAACTACTTAAGTGTGCAGTATACCGGTTACATATTACCGAATTATTATGCTTTGTAATTCTCTCAAAAATAAGTGTTTATATCTTTGTTTTTCAAAATCAAGAAAAGAGAATTTAAGTTTCTCAAATAATGAAAAGTGCTGTATTTTACATGCACTTTAATCAAACAAAAATCATCAATACACGCTCAAACAAGCGCTTCCATAAGCATTTAACCATGTCTGAAAATTCCAAGCCACAACCTACAGCTTTTTATAAAGAACCCGGACCTAAACTGGACGAAGAATCCCCTTTTGAATCTATGATGGAACGCTTCCGTTTTGCTGCCGAAATTCTCGAGCTCGACGAAGGCATGTTTCAATATTTGGCCAGTCCTGTAAAGCAGGTTATTGTATCTGTGCCGGTCGTAATGGACAGTGGGAAAATTAAAGTTTTTGAGGGATTCCGTGTGATTCACGATAACGTATTGGGTCCATCAAAAGGAGGTATCCGATTTGCCCCGGATGTAAATCTTGAAGAGGTGAAAGCACTTGCAGCCTGGATGACATGGAAATGTGCCGTTGTAAATGTACCTTTTGGTGGGGCGAAAGGGGGGATTCGATGTAATCCTAAAGAGCTTTCCAAATCAGAACTGGAACGTTTAACCAGACGATACACAGCCAATATGCTGGATGTATTTGGGCCCGACAGAGATATTCCTGCCCCTGATATGAACACCGATGAACAGGTAATGGCATGGATAATGGACACATACAGTATGAATTCCCAGCGAACAGAAACAGCTGTTGTAACCGGAAAACCCATTATTTTAGGAGGATCTCAAGGCCGAAAAGAAGCTACCGGCCGTGGAGTGGTTACAGTAACTCTTGCCGCTTTGAATAAGATGGGAATTATGCCAAACAAAACGGAAGTTGTTGTACAGGGTTTTGGCAACGTTGGAGCTGTTTCTGCTGAATTAATGCACGAACAGGGTGCAAAGGTTATTGCGATTAGTGATATTTCCGGTGGTTATTATAATCCTAAAGGTATTGATATTCCTGATGCCATAAAGTTTATGAACGAAAATGGACGGTCACTCGAAGGATATTCTAAAGCTGATAGAATTACCAATGAAGAGCTACTTGAGCTAAAATGTGATGTGTTGATTCCGGCGGCCAAAGAGGATCAAATCAGTAAGCATAATGCCCATAAAATAAATGCCAAAATTATTGCTGAGGGGGCTAACGGACCGGTAACTGCCAATGCAGATTCAATACTCGAAGAAAATGGAGTAATGGTAATTCCTGATATTTTAGCGAATGCAGGTGGTGTAACTGTTTCTTATTTTGAATGGGTTCAGGATAGACAAGGTTATTTCTGGACAGAAGAACGCGTAAATCGTCGGCTCAATAGAATGATGAGAAGTGCATTCGATAATCTATACCAAGTTTGTGATGAACACAAGATTACGATGCGTCAGGCTGCTTATGTATATGCCATTAACCGAGTTGCAGAAACGTTGAAACTTCGTGGTATATATGCATAAGTAAAATTTTATCTGCTAAATTCATGTCAAATACATATCGGTACACGCTGAACTCCACTTTCGAGGAATCTGAAAAAGTACCGGATATTGTAGAAGAAATAGCTGATGAATGTTCACTCAATGACGAGGACACCGGTAATTTTATGCTTCTGCTTAGCGAGGCTGTTACCAATGCCATTGAACATGGCAATGAAAATGATCCTAAAAAAAAGGTAATCATTCATATCGAAATCAATTCCAAAGAAATTACAGCATCTGTACAAGATGAAGGAATTGGTTTTAATCCACAGGCAACCAAAGATCCATTGGAGGAAAAAAATCTATTGGACATCAGTGGCAGAGGGCTTTTTCTGTTGAACGAAATCGCGGACAGTGTTACTTACAGTGAAAATGGAACAAAACTCTCATTTTCTCTCCATCGGAAATAAATTCTGCGATTTATTCCATAACTATTGATTGAAGCTCACCACTTAGTTGTAGAATTTCTGTCTCTGCAAGCTTCGCTTCAAATTTCGCTTCAATCAATCGGTTCTCAGCTGTTTGAAATGTACGCTGGGCTTCTCTCAATTCAAGTGAACTTATCGACCCTAAACGAAACCGTTCTAAAGCTATATCAAGTGTTTCTTCGGCATTTTCAAGATTGTTCTCTTCCAAATCAACCAATTCTATACTGTTTCGATATGTACGAAAAAGAGATAGAAAATTAGATTCAATTCGCAACTGACTCCTCTCCTCTTCAATACGGCTACTCTTTTGATTGATCTTTGCATTCTGCACCCGGCGGCTGGTATCAAACCCATTAAAAAGATTCACTCTTGCCGTAATTCCAACCGAAAATCCTGTCGCTTCATTAAATTGAACAAATCCGCCACCTGTTTCACTTCTATTATACACGTAGCCTGATGATAAACTGATTTCAGGAAAACGTTCACCCCGAATAGATCGAAGTTCCAAATCAGCAACATTTTGTTGTGCCCTGGCAATCATCAATTCAGAATTTTCTGTGAGCACTTTTTGATAAAGTTCTTCCTCAGATAACGTTCTGTTGATAGGAATATCATCCGTTACACGAAAGTCGGTTGATGGAGATCGTGAGAGGTATTCATTCAGAAAAATCTTTGATTCCGATAATTGATTTTGAACTCTTAGCAGTGCGGCTCTATCTGCATTTAAATCTGATCTGGCCTGAAGCAGGTCAACTTCTGACCCCGATCCAAGATCATACTTTGTCTCCTCTATCCCTATTCGTTCCTGCGATACATCCACCGTATTTTCCAGCACACTCACTTGTTCACTAATACGGGTAATATCATAATAAGATTGTATGATGAGGCTCACCAATAGCTCCATCTCTAACCGTACTTCTTTATCACTGATATTCTGAAGCTCTTCGAGTCTGTTATAACTGGTAAACATCCGCAAACCATCAAAAATCGTCCAGTTTAAATTTATACCCGCATTGGTATTGCTACTACGAGAGCCTTCTGTTGTTTGAGCATCACCGCCGGCCTCAAATTCACTATCCTCTATAGATTCATCTTGTGAAGCACTTGCCTCTATTGAAGGGAAAAAACCTGCATTTCCAAGGGTATAGTTATTGGATGCAATTTGTGTCTGATTTTGAGAAAGCTGAACTCCATAATTCTCTTCCAATCCAATTTGAATGGCTTGATCAAGTGTTAGAACTTCCTGGGCTTGAACAGGTTGAGAGATTACCAATAGTGCAAATAAAAGAAGCGTTGATAGAGTTTTCAATAGCATTATACAGTTGATGTTTCAAGTTTTTCAGCATCCATAGCACGTTGATCAATATCTTTAGTGTCGCTCTTATCGGATGACAAATAGGAATAAACAGCGGGGATTACATAGAGAGTAAAAAAGCTACCTATAATCAATCCGCCCACAACGGCAATCCCCATCGATGAACGACTTTCAGCACCGGCACCCAATGCTAAAGCAATTGGCAAAATTCCCAAAACAGTAGAAATGGTTGTCATTAAAATAGGGCGGAATCGTACAGCCGCGGCATCCATAATGGAATCCATAATAGACATCCCCTGCACCTGCCTCTGATTGGCAAATTCTACAATTAAAATTCCATTTTTGGCAATTAAACCAATCAACATAATTGCACCAATTTGGCTAAATATGTTTAAGGATTGATTGAAATACCATAACGAGATCAACGTGCCAAATAAAGCCAGTGGTACTGTAAATAAAATGATAAGCGGATCCCTGAAACTTTCGAACTGTGCTGCCAACACCAGATAAATAAGCACCAACGCAAAAATAAAAATAAATACCAGGCTCGCCGCACTTTCGGCATAATCTCTCGAAGGCCCTGCTAAATCCGTGGATACAGATTGTGGCAATACATTATTCGCAATTGCATCCATCGCATCAATTCCTTCCCCTATTGTAACTCCGGGGGCAAGCTGTGCAGAAATAGTTGCCGAACTAAACCGGTTAAATCTGTAGAGCTGAGGAGGACTGCTATCTTCCGTGACGTTCACAAGATTATCAATCTGGATCAGTTCTCCGGTTTGATTTCTTACATAAATAGATTTTAAGTCAAGTGGTTCGCTTCTGCTTTGCCGTGCCATCTGCCCAATAACCCAGTACTGTTTTCCATCCATAATAAAGAAATCAAACCGCGTACCCGATAGCGACAGCTGAAGAGTTTCTGCGATATCCCGCACAGACACTCCCAACGAGCGGGCACGGTTTCTTTCAATTTCGATGCGCAGTTCAGGTTGATTGAATTTTAGATCAACTTCTGCAAAGCTAAACGCTTCATTATTGTTTGCCTCTTCCAAAAATTCGGGAATAACACCTTCAAGCTGCTCCAGTGTTTGTGCCTGAAGTACGTATTGAACAGGAAGCCCACCCCGGCTATTTCCAATAGATTGCGGCTGAGAAACAAACGCTTGTGCCCCTGTTAAATCATTCATTAAATTTGTTAGTTCATCTGCTATTTCTCCCTGACCCCGATCCCGTTGATCAGCATCACCAATATTTAAGAAAGAAAATGCAGAATTTGTAGACCCTGCTGCGCCAAACCCGGGAGAGGTTACTGTATTCATCACTTCCAGCTCAGGCACATTTTCACTAACTACATTAATCATCCGATCAACAAATCTATCCATATATTCAAAAGTAGCTCCCTCGGGCCCTGTAGCAGAAATTCTCATCTGTCCGCGATCTTCATTGGGGGCAAGTTCCTCCGGAATATTTACATAAAGCAGGGTAATAAATACACCCGAAAGCGCAATGATCACAAATCCCATCCATCGAACTTTCATAAACGATTCCAGTGAAGATCGATATATATCATTTAGCCAAACAAAGAATGGTTCTGTTTTTCGATAAAAGTAGTTTTTTTCTGCGCCGGCTTTTAAAATTTTAGTCGCCAGCATTGGGGTCAGTGTTAAAGCTACAAAAGAAGAGATTATTACTGCGCCAGCAATAACCACTCCAAATTCTCTGAATAATCTCCCCGTAGTTCCACCCAAAAATAGAATCGGTAAAAATACAGAAACCAAAGCAAGTGATGTTGCTACAACGGCAAAAAAGATCTCTTTTGCACCTAAAATACCGGCTTCCAAAGCGGGTAATCCTTTCTCCATTTTGGCATAGATATTCTCCAACACCACAATGGCATCATCCACCACTAAACCGATTGCAAGCACAACAGCAAGCATCGTTAAAACGTTGATCGAAAAACCGGCTACAAACATGATAAACAGACAGCCAATCAACGCAATTGGAATTACAATTACAGGAATTAAGGTTGTGCGCCAATCCCTCAAAAAGAGAAATATAACAGCAATAACAAGGGCTAAGGCAATAAAAATGGTTTGTTGAACTTCGTTAATAGATTGCTGGATATATTCTGTTGAATCAAAACCTACTGCAACTTCAACATCATCCGGTAAATCCAATTTTATTGCTTCAACCCGTTCAAAGAATGCTTCTGCAATAGACAATTGATTTGCCCCGGGCTGTGGAATTGCCACAATTCCCACCATCGGCACGCCATTTCGTTTTAGTACTGTCCGTTCATTTTGGGCACCCAGTTCGGCATAGCCAATATCCTGAAAACGAATTTTATTGCCATTTTCTTCCCGAATAATAAGGTTATTAAACTCATCAGCGGTAGTAATTCTCCCCATTGTTCGAACCGTTAGCTCCGTTGATTCTCCTTCAATACTTCCGGAAGGCAGCTCAACATTTTCACGATTCAAAGCTTGTTGTACATCAAGAGGGGTTACTTTATAGGCGGCCAGTTTTAGTGGGTCCATCCACATACGCATGGCATATTCACGAGATCCCCAAATTCGTATTTCACTTACACCGCTAATGGTTTGTAGCCGCTCTTTAAAAATATTTTCTGCAACAGCGGTTAAATCAAGCAGATCCCGCCTGTCACTTCGTACATTAAGAAAAACAATGGGTGATGCATCCGCATCGGCTTTTCTAATTTGTGGAGGGTCTGCATCCGGTGGTAAATCTCTTTGGGCTCTTGATACCCGGTCTCGAACATCATTAGCTGCCACATCCAAATCTTCTTCCAAATTAAATTCAAGAGTAAGAGTACTTTGTCCTTCTCTACTTACAGACGAAAGCGTACGAATTCCCGAAATGGCATTTACCGATTCTTCCAGCGGTTCTGTTATTTGCGACTCAATAACATCTGCATTGGCACCTACATACGAGGTGGAAACGGTTACAATAGGTGGATCAACCGATGGATACTCTCGAATTCCCAAATAGAAAAATGAAATAATTCCAAACAGTACAATAACTATCGACATTACGGATGCCAATACTGGGCGTCGAATACTTAGGGAGGATAAACTACTCATTTTCTGTTCCCTCATTCAATTCTGTAATCTCTACTTCATCACCCGGTCTAACCTGTAGCAAGCCTGTTGTTAATACAGTATCACCCGGTGCAACCCCCTCCACTATCTGAACTTTGCTATCGGTTCGAATTCCTGTCCGAACAGTAATTTCATCAACCTGACCATTTCGCATCACAAATAGTTTTTGTGTATTTAAATCGGGAATTACGGAAATAGTTGGCACCATCAAGGCGTCTGTTATTGTATCTAAAATCAGTGTGATATTCGCAAAAGCACCGGGGAAAAGCATTCGATCATCATTATCTGTAATAGCACGAATTTGGAGTGATCTTGTTTCCCTGTCCACACTGGGTTCAAAAGCATACACCTCACCTGTAAACGTGCTATCTACTCCCTGTATAAAAAAGTTGATTTTATCTTCCACAGAAACCCGGGCCACATATCTTTCGGGAACTGAAAAATCTATTTTAATTGGGTTTAAACTTTGAAGAGTGGCAATTCGGGTATCCGGACTGATATAACTTCCCTCACTTACATACTTCAAACCAATAGATCCGGAAAACGGTGCTCTTAATTCGGTTTGATCAATTTGCGCCTCAATAAGCTGTAGATCGGAACGAAGTACATTCAATTCATTTAACGTTGCATCATATTCATCCTGACTAATTCCACCTCGTTCCAACAACCTGCGTTGCCGTTCTTCTCTTTGCTCGGCAAGCGTCAATCGAAACGAATTTCTATTTAATTCTGCCTGAAGCTGACTGTCATTTATTTTCAGCAACAGATCTCCTTCTTCTACTTCCGATCCCTCTTCGAAATAAATATCTGTGACCAGCCCGGAAGATTCCACACTTAAATCCACCACTTCATCAGCCCGCAGCGATCCACTTGAAAGAATTCGATCTTCAACCGATTCTTCCTCAATCGTTACAGCCTCCACTTTTAGACGATTAGAGCTAAACTCAGTGTCTGTATTTTCACTATTGGAAGAAGAACTAAATAGCGGTTGCACTTTAGGATATGCAAGAAGTGCCAAAACCGACAGGATAACAACAGTAGTAATAATTCGTTTTAAAGATGTACTCATAGAATAATTGTGATGGCAAGAGTTGTTTTGATTCGAACGAACAAAAATAGCAGTTAGTTCTTCGGGAAAACTAAAACATTTGTAAAAACTTATTGATGTATGTAACCCGAAGCTCCTGCTTCGGCAGTAATCACTTTTCAAACAACAAACCAATCTCCAAAAGGATTAACATGCTACAATGTAATAAAGAAGACGGCTCCACCGATAGCCCCTCGGACGAGGACGTCCGGGTTACAGTTTTCTAAAACCAAAAAAAGAGAGATGATAAAACATCATCTCTCATGACCTTTAAAAAATCAGAATTCAGTTATACCAACTGTGCATCCAACTGCTTTTTAATTTGTGCTTTTGGAACGGCACCGACAATTTGTTCAACAACTTCGCCATTCTTAAAAATCAACAAAGCCGGGATGCTTCTGATTCCATACTTTACGGAAACTTCTGGATTGCTATCTACATCCACTTTTCCAACTTTTGCTTTGCCATCATACTCAGTGGCAATTTCATCCACAACAGGTCCAACCATACGGCACGGACCACACCATTCTGCCCAAAAGTCGACCAGCACCGGAGTGTCGCTGTTTTCTACTTCATCGGAAAAATTTCCGTCTGTAAATTCAATTGTTTTACTCATAATAATTATCTGTTTGTTTTAATTTTGCTTAAATATCGTCATAAAATTTTCGATATCCATATACCTAAATCCTATCAAATCCATCATTAATATTTATTGAACAACTTTTTACTTATAAACAGGAGACAACCATTCAACTGTCATACCGTGCTCCGACACGCTCATCTTTTCCCCGCAAAGCGATATCTCAGAACCCCGAAAAAGACGAGATTCCGGCTCGGGGTCGCCCATTTGTTGAACGCGCTAACGAAATAACGCGAAATAGATGAAAGAACTCAGACTACGATGAATTTCTCATCAAAAGAACAGATTCTTCGCCAATAATATTCCGCAACCCTTTTAACAGATCATTATTCGGCTCCACCACAAATTTCCTCACATTCATCTTCATGGGGCCATTGGCGTGATTGCTGATCACTTTGAGCCGAACAGGGGTTTCACCTTTATGAATACTCATAAGCGTTGCCATTTGAGTTAAATCATCTTTTGTGATGTCATTTGTTTTGAGTTTGATGTACAACTGAAGCTGATTCTGAAATTTTTCCCTCAGATTTTCAACCCGCTCCATTTGTGATGCAACAATCTTTGGTTCACCCCGCCGCTTATCTAAAGTGCCATCAAGCAGAATAATGGTGTCGGGGGAGATGAGTCCCATATTCCGATCAAATACATCACTAAAAACCAATACCTCAATAGCTCCGTGCAGATCTTCAACCTGGATAAATGCCATCGGCCGGCCTTTCCGATCCGTCACCTGCCTGACCGAAGTGATAATTCCTACGATTTTTATCGATTCACGATCTCCCATTTCTACCAACCGATCATCCGATAGCGTGTGCGAGGCAAAAAGTTTAATATCCTCCCGGTATTTATCCAACGGATGACCACTCAAATAAAACCCGATCAGTTCGCGCTCCTTATTTAATCGTTCGATATTGGTCCATTTTGGCACATCACGAAGTTTAGGCTCTCCCATCGAGCCGCCACCGCCGCCATCTCCGCCAAACAAACTGGCTTGGTTGAGTCGCTCCTCTTCCTGCTTTCGAGATGCATAACTCAACACATCATCTACACTTGCCAAAAGTTGCGCACGGTTTTCGTGCAGAGGATCAAAAGCGCCGGCCTGGATCAGGCTTTCAATGGTCCTTCGATTACAAACACGAGTATCAATTCGACCCGAAAATTCAAACAAACTGTTAAAATCCCCATGCTCTTTTCGCTCTTTAGCAATCTCATCAATTGCATTCGAACCCACACCTTTAATGGCAGACATCCCGTACTGAATACGTCCATCTTTCGCCACAAATTTGGCTTCCGCAGTATTCACATTCGGTGGATCAACCGGAATTCCCAATCGCTGACACTCCTCAATAAAAAACGACACTTTTTTGATGTCGCCCATATTATGACTCAATACCGCCGCCATATATTCAGCCGTATAGTTGGCCTTGAAATACATGGTCTGATAAGCGATGACCGAGTACGCCGCGGAGTGAGATTTATTAAATCCGTATCCGGCAAACATCGCCATCTTATCAAAAACAGCTTTGGCAACTTTTTTGTCATATCCCTTCTCCACAGCCTGACGAGTGAATTTTTCCTCTTCAGGCGGAAGAAGTTCAGGCTTTTTCTTACCCATAATCCGGCGAAGAACATCCGCTTCTCCAAGCGAATATCCACCCATTTTCTGGGCCACCATCATAATCTGCTCCTGATAGATCATAATTCCATAGGTAGGTTCGAGCAGTTCTTTGAGGTCGTCATGATCATACTCAACCAATTCCTCACCGTGCTTTCGCTTAATGTAATCCGGGATAAACTGCATTGGACCCGGTCGGTAGAGCGCATTCATGGCAATCAAATCGTTGATTGTACTCGGCTTCAAATGACGCAAATGCTTCCGCATTCCATCCGATTCGAACTGAAAAATCCCAACCGTCAGCCCCTTCTTAAAAAACTCATACGCATTTTCATCACCCAGTGGAACATCATCTAAATGATATTCTTTTTCGTGATTTTCCTTCACAAACTGAATCGCTGTTTTCAGGATTGATAATGTCTTCAATCCCAGGAAATCCATTTTCAGCATTCCGGCATCTTCAATCACTTTGCCGTCGAACTGCGTCACATAAAGTTCAGCGTCTTTAGCCGTGCTGATGGGAATGTAATTTGTCAGTTTATCCGGGGCGATGATAACACCCGCCGCGTGAATTCCTGTATTTCGCACAGATCCTTCCAACGTTTCCGCCATTTTCAACGTCTGACCTTCCAGATCGTCTTTCTTTTTGATCTGCTGAAGCTCTTTCACTTCATTGATCGCATCCGCTAACGAAATCCCAATCGTTTCCGGAATCAGTTTCGCAATTCGGTCTGCATCAGAAAGCGGCAAATCCAGCACCCGGGCAACATCCCGTACCGAAGACCGCGCCGCCATAGAACCAAACGTAATAATATGCGCAACTTGACTTTTTCCATATTTATCCACCACATAGTCGATCACGCGCTGGCGGCCATCATCATCAAAATCGATATCAATATCCGGCATCGATACACGCTCGGGGTTCAAAAACCGCTCAAAAAGCAGATCGTATTTCAGCGGATCGATATTCGTAATTCTCGTGCAAAATGCTACCACAGAACCGGCAGCCGATCCCCGTCCGGGGCCAACATAAACGCCCATATTTCTCGCCGCGGCAATAAAATCCTGAACAATCAAAAAGTACCCGGCAAACCCCATCGTCTTGATGATATTTAGCTCGTGGTTAATTCGCTCCTGAATTTCATTGGTGATGTCACCATAATGAGTTTTTGCCCCTTCTTGGGTTAAATGACGCAAATAATCATCCTCCGTTTCAAAGCCTTCGGGCAGAGCGTAGTTTGGAAGAATTACATCCCGCTCCAGTTGAATCGGCTCAATTTTATCAACAATTTCCTGCGTGTTGGAGATGGCTTCCGGCACATCCGCAAACAGGGCTTTCATCTCCTCCTGCGTTTTGAAATAAAACTCATCATTCGGAAACCCAAACCGGAAACCCCGGCCGCGTCCAATAGGAGTGTCCATCAATTCGCCGTTATCAATACATAAAAGAGCATCGTGGGCTTTCGCATCCTCCTTTTCCATGTAATAGACATCATTACTGGCGATGACTTTTATTCCGTATTTCTTGGCAAATTTCAGCAACACGTTGTTTACCCGCTCCTCCTCTTCCAGGCCGTGACGAATCAGTTCAATGTAAAAATCATCTCCAAAAAGATTGTGCCACCATTGCAGTGCTTCTTCGGCAAATTCCTCGCCACGGTTCAAAATCATATCGGGAACTTCTCCGCCCAGACCGCCGGAGGTTGCGATCAAACCCTCTTTATATTTCTCTACGAGCTCGCGGTCAATTCGCGGAAATTTGTAATAATATCCTTCAATAAAACCGAGTGAGCAGAGTTCTGCGAGATTTTCATATCCCTTTCGATTTTTTGAGAGAAAAACCTGCCTGTATCGTTTATCCTTATTGTCTTTAGTAAATTTTTTCTTGAGCCGATCTTCCACAAAATAACATTCACACCCAATGATTGGTTTTATTCCGGCATCATGAGCCGCTTGCACAAAACTAAATGTGCCATACATATTCCCTAAATCGGTCAGAGCAACGGCAGGCATTCCATCTTTTTTCGCTTTTTGAATCAGCTCCTTAATTCCTGCAGCGGCTTGAAGAACAGAGTATTTCGAATGCGTGTGAAGGTGCGTAAATGTGGAGTCGATTTTTGCTTTGGCCGTCTCTTTTGGCAGATCAATCGTAGCCGCTTTCTCTTTACTTTCGCCATCCACACCTCGGCTTTTCAAATCCTCCACTTTTGGCATGTAGTGATCCGGATCGATCCACTCTTTGGGTGGTTTGGTGTTCAGTTCCAGATCCTGTGGAAGCTGAGGATGAATTACTCCCCGACGCACCAGTTCTAAAAATGCCCGGGCTGTGGCATCAACATCGGCGGCCGCATTGTGAGCCTCTTCAAATCCAATTTCAAACAGTTTGTGATGGAGTTCAGCCAATGTTGGCCACTTAAATCGACCACGTCCACCCGGTAACGCACAATATTCTGTTGACTCATCCTTGGTGTCGATCGCAACTTTTTGATCCAGCGGATTGTCCCGCTCCATCCGCAAATATTCCGACCCCATAATGTTGAGATCAAACTCCAGATTGTGCCCCACCACAAACGTTGTGCGATTTATATCTTTCGCAAACGCATCCATAACCTCTTCGAGCGGCACTCCCTGTTCCTGTGCCATCTCCGTGGAAATTCCGTGTACTTTTTCCGAGTTAAACGGAATGGTAAATCCATCGGGGCGAACGATATAATCTCCACTCGAAACCAGCTTTCCGGTATGATCGTGGAGCTGCCAGGCTAACTGAACACAACGCGGCCAATTGTCGAAATCCGATAGGGGAGCAGAATAGTTTTGAGGAAGGCCGGTCGTTTCGGTGTCAAAAATCAGATACATAGTTGAGCGATGAATTTGAGCTAATGAGTTAGTGCGGATCAGATCACAGATGTAATATACTCTTCGATGACCAAACCTTCAGCCCTCATCTACTATTTTATCATTAGATTTTTCTTCTCTCAGGTAAGTGGCTTTGAAATACCCGTCTGACGGGTGGGTTTTGCAAAGGCTTCAGGTAATGATTGATTTATTTTATGATTTTTTACTGATTTTTTTAATTACAATACTTATTTATTAATAATGAGATTTTTTTAAACATCTTAACTATTATAAAGAGTATGAAATTAGCGAACGCAACTTTCGGCTTCCTATCCGCTTTATTATTCATTGGATTACTATTTATCCCTGAAATTTCCTCAAGCCAGTCTAATGATAATGTTACAAGAACTGAAATTCGCGAAATGGTGAATACCAATTGCATTCCCGTTCGGCAAACAACCGAAACATCCGGTTCTCCTTATCTTTTTGATGAGTTTATTGATGGGGCCGTTGTTCTTGCAAATAGGAAAACCACAGATGTACTCCCCATTAGATATAACTCTTATAAGCAGACTCTTGAATTTCGAGATGGAAATTACGCATATGAAATGAACCCTGATCATGTTAATGCTTTTGAAATGTATATAGACGATACCGTTTATAAATTTACCAAAGGATATGACGCCAGGAGATTATCGAATGATGAATTTGTGAGGTTGATTATTGATGATGATGTCAAATTTATGGTGAAACACTCAACCAGTTTTCAAGAAGCAGTTGCATCCTATGGCTCAGCGACCCAACAGGATAAGTATACCTCAGATGAGTCTTTTTATATCAAAGTGGGAGAAGGAAATGTAAACAGAATTCGACGCCTAAATAAGAGGCTTGTCATGCGAAATATCGACTCACATGAAAGAGAAGTAAGAGATTTTGCAGATGAAAATAACATCGACTTTTCCGATCCTGATGATGTGGAAGATCTTTTGTTACACTATAATTCTCTACTCGAACAATCTGAATAAGAAATAGTAAAGGGAGATTATAAATTCTTGTATGATTCTCCCTTTACTTTCCGGGCACTTTCCAGCACCCCCCGCCAACTTTCTTTGATACGTTCACTCGACTCAAAAAAGTTGTTGTTGTGACCGCCTCGTAATTCAACAAACTGCTTCGGTTCATTGGCCACATCAAACAAATATTCTCCATTATGAAAATGGACTATTCCATCATTAGGACTGTGCATAATGATCACAGGCGTATTATTTAACTCCATCAAATATTGATCCGTCGGAAATTTGTATGTAGCTAAAAATGTAGGCACAAAAGGATACACATCTCTTACCATTGTTTTCAGGTTTCTAAACGCAGAATCGAGCACCAATCCACCAACACTAAACTGAGTAGCTGCATACGCTGCGACCGCTCCACCCAACGATCTCCCGTACATAAATATATTTTCTTCAGCGTATCCTTTTCCATTTTTTAGCCCGGCAACCACGGCTTCAATATCTTTATACAATCCTTTTTCACTGGGACTCCCTTCACTCTTCCCATATCCGCGATAATCGTACATCAAAACAGCGGCACCGGTCTCCAAAAGAGTCTCAGCAATTGTAATTCGTTGACTGATATTTCCCGCATTTCCATGAGAAAGTACAATCACCTGATCAGAATCTTCTTGTGGAAAATACCACCCGTGAATTTGCACTCCGTCTTCCGTTTCTATCCAAAAATCTTCGGTAGAAATACCAAAAGAATCAGGAGTCTGCACCATTTTTGATGAGGGCATAAAAAGCAACCGATCCTGAAACAGGTACATCAACAGAAGAAGTGCTAAAAATCCACCTGCAAGTAGAAGTATAAAAGACATAAAGGATTTCATAGAATGTTATTCCTTATGATAAAAACCAAAGTTGATTAGATACTTATTTGAGCTTTTGAATAAGTTCTTCAATATCCAGTCTTTGAATAGCACTAACAGCAGCCTCCATTGCACCATCCGAACAGAGCCCTTGAATGGATGCATCACGAAAACCCTCTTTCGCTTCTTTCACACAAGCTTGTCGGACAGCTTCAGCTAAAACCAGATCACTCATTTTATCTTTACTATTATCAGCCATTATTGTTGATATTTAATATTCTTGTCTGCTTTTATTCCTGAATATATTCTCTTTGTTACTGATTATCGAATTTCCCTTCCATTTGCAGTCTTATTAAAAAAGATGACGCAATCACATAATCTGCCTTTTACCCCTCATAATGGTGGTCAACTGTTTCATTAAATATCGAAAGCTTGACCACAATTATGTATTAAATTTTAAAAGAGATAAATATGGAGAGTAAATGTTGGAAAACATGAGAAGATCCTCGATGACGCCTTGCGGCATCTTGCATAACCTCAGTATCACCATTATCGCCGACGATTGATATAGTGGCTGTGGTGTGACGAATATTTTTAAGAGCTGTCTGAAGTCTATATTGTAACGAAGCGAAGATTAAATTCTTTTAGGTGAGAGAAACTCGACTGTTTTTATGCAGACCAGATTACTACAACCCATTGTTTTATAACAATTAATCCTTTTGTTTAATAAACAACATAATTGTATTTTAGTATCAAACACTATTATTATGATACTAAAATCATTAATAAAAGAAGTAGCATCCCGATAATCTGGATCGTGAGTTAAATGGGTTAATTAAAGCCCTCTCCTTTTTGAACTGAAAGAAGGAACCATCGTAACGCTCAATCAATCGGATACTTTTGAAAGAGAGGATATGATGGCAAAAGTAATTCCCTGCCATGAGTATTTTGCACGGTATTCTAACCACGCCTGATGGGTTGGGCTTAGATGTATCGTGGGGTCCCGATGACTTTCGGGAAACCGCTGTCCCGATTCCTCGGGATAGGAATCCGACGCTCTCACTCTTCATAAAAAAAGCCCAAACCAAGTTAATGGATTGGGCTTAGGTGTATCGTGGGGCGGAATTGAACCGCCGACCTCCGGGTTATGAATCCGACGCTCTAACCATCTGAGCTACCACGACGTTTTATTTCTTCGACATCTATCTATTTCAAGAGAGCCTCAAATATAAGGCTTTTTTTATACAATGATGAAACGAACCTGCCAACTTTTTTTCATTCTTTCCATCTTCCATGAAATTGATTCTTTATCTTATCTGCTTGTTAAGGTATTTTCAATAAAACAGACTAATTTTCAGATTTTACTTATTACAGATGGCAAAACATATCACAAATAGAAAAGACGATTATTCTCAATGGTATCTCGATATCGTTAAAGAGGCGAAACTGGCCGATCACTCCCCTGTAAGAGGGTGTATGGTAATTCGTCCGAACGGATTTGCACTTTGGGAGAATATGAAAGGAGTTCTTGATGGAATGTTTAAAGATACGGGTCACGAGAATGCCTATTTCCCTCTGTTTATACCCAAATCGTTTCTATCGAAAGAAGCCCAACATGTTGAAGGTTTTGCCAAAGAGTGCGCGGTGGTTACTCACAGCCGGCTAAAAAGTGTAGATGGCGGCGTTGAAGTGGATCCCGAATCGAAGCTGGATGAAGAATTAATTGTGCGTCCAACGTCAGAGACGATTATTTGGGATGCGTACCGAAACTGGATTCAATCATACCGAGACCTTCCTATTTTGATTAACCAGTGGGCGAATGTTGTGCGCTGGGAAATGCGTACCCGACTGTTTTTGAGAACCATGGAATTTTTGTGGCAAGAAGGTCACACCGCCCACGCTACCAAAGAGGAAGCCGTAGCGGAAACCAAACAAATGCTGGAAGTGTACCGAACCTTTGCTGAGGATTATATGGCCATGCCTGTCATTACCGGTGTGAAAACCGCATCTGAGAGATTCGCCGGAGCTATCGATACGTACTGCATTGAAGCGATGATGCAGGATGGAAAGGCACTTCAGGCGGGAACATCTCACTTTTTAGGCCAGAATTTTGCCAAGGCTTTTGATGTGAAATTTCAGGATCAGGATGGTGAACACAAACACGTTTGGGCCACAAGCTGGGGCGTATCCACCCGTTTGATTGGCGGTTTGATTATGACGCACTCCGATGACAACGGCTTGGTTATTCCACCAAAACTGGCGCCCACTCAAGTGGTGATTGTCCCCATTTACAGAGGTGATGAGCAGCGCGAAACGGTTTTGGAATATGCCGAGCCGATTAAAAAAGAACTTGAAGAAAAAAATATTCGGGTATCGATTGATGATCGCGATAACCAAAAACCCGGATTTAAATTCGCAGAACATGAAGCGAAGGGAACTCCATTGAGAGTTGCCGTGGGTCCGCGGGATATTGAAAACAATAATCTGGAACTGGCCCGACGCGATACCCTTGAAAAAAATATCGTTTCTCGAGAAGGAATTGCAGATCGTGTTGAGGATCTGCTGCACACCATTCAAAACGATCTGTTCAACAGAGCCAAAAAACGAATGAATGACAGTACCCGAGAGGTGGAATCCTATGAAGAGTTCAAAAAAGAGATCGAAAAAGGCGGATTTATTTACGCTCATTGGGATGGAACTGACGAGACGGAATTGAAAATCAAAGAAGAAACCAAAGCTACGATTCGTTGTATCCCTTTAGCACCTGATGAAAATTCGGGCAAATGCATGGTTACGGGGAATCCATCAGAACGAAAAGTACTGTTTGCCAGATCTTACTAATCCATAGTCAATGACAATCAAAAATCCCATTCCTTATGAGTTGCGGCTTTCCACCCGGGAGCAGTGCAGAACGATGGACAAACGAACCATTGAGGAGTTCGGGATTGATGGATTTACGTTGATGGAAATGGCCGGATCTAAGGCTGCTTCCATTATCAAACAGAATGAAGGTGTCGGTAAAAACGGACTCTTTTTCTGTGGAAAAGGAAATAATGCGGGTGATGCGTTTGTTGTGGCGCGGTACCTTTGTAGTCAGGAGCATCATTCGGTCACATTGGTTTTAACGTCTGATGAAAACGACCTCAGCACTGATGCTGCCAGAAATTTTGCATTGCTAAAGCAGATAAAAGAAGACGGTGGTGATGTTTCATTTACAGACGACTTCCAATCCATTGATCAGCGAAATTTTGATTATATAGTGGATGGATTAATCGGCACCGGGCTCAGTAGCGAACTCCGGGACCCTTACGCTAAAATCGTTGATTGCATTAATTCCATTAACCTACCCACTTATTCACTGGATATTCCCACCGGACTGGATTGCGATTCGGGGAAAATATTGGGTTCGGCCGTGGAGGCAAATCACACCCTAACATTTGGCGCAAATAAACGCGGGTTTTATCTGAATACCGGCCGAAAATGTTCAGGACAAATTCATGTTGTTCGCCTTCCATTCCCTAACAAATTCCATGAATATGATGCAACTCTGATTGATGAACGTTGGTCAGAAGTTTTACCACCTTTTGAGCGGAAAGCCGATCATAAATACCAAAAAGGAACCGTTCATATCGTGGCGGGATCGCAGGGATTAACGGGTGCAGCCATTATGTCTGCCAAAAGTGCGTGGAGCTCCGGGGCAGGTGCAGTAATTTTATATGTACCCAAAAACTTGTTGCCAATTTACGAAATCACTTTGCCCGAAATTATCAAAATTCCGGTGGGTGAAGATTCCGACACTCATTTTAAGCCCTCTCATGTTGATGAAATTTTAACAAAGTTGGAATCTAAAGAAGGTCCGCTTTTGATTGGCCCCGGAATTGGGGTGCTTCAGGAAACTCAGAAATTTGTAGTTAATCTATTGAATAAATATTCTGCACAGGTAGTCATTGATGCTGACGCTCTTTTGACCTGGGATAAATTAGGCGACATCAAAAAAGAGATTAAAAAGAACTGGCTGATCACACCACACATTGGTGAACTCAAAAAGTCTATCGGTCAGTCGTTTGATGATGATTCTGCCCGGTTGGAAGTTTGTAGCATGCTGGCTGCCAATCACTCTGTTTCTATTCTTTCCAAGGGGGATCCAACAATGTTTATCAACCCTAATGGAGAAAAATCTTTCACCGGTTATGATACCAAAAAATTTTCACGAGCCGGTTTTGGAGATATTCTTGCGGGAACAATTACGTCCTATTTGTCTGTAAAAGAGAATCTTACTCATTCAGTAATTGCTGCTCTGTGTAAGGGTTATGCCAAATCAAAAAACAAACCTGCTCAGGAAATCTTCGAGCCACGCCATTTATTATGATCAAACCTATTATCGCGTTTCTAATCAAGAGGGAATATTTTGCATATCTGCTCTTTTTGGCTTGTACTGCAATACTTTTATTACTCACACTTTTACCCCCCGATAATTTATCGGGTCCTTCTTTATTTCAGTACGATAAAGCAGGGCATTTCTTAATGTTTTTTGGATGGACATTTATGTTAGGTTTATCTCGAATTATTCGGAAAAAGCAATCCATTCGGTTGTGGGTGGTTTTTTTGCTTGGCGCACTGTTTGGAATCGCCATAGAAGTTACCCAAGGGCTTCTCCCATACGATCGTTCACCAGGTTTTTATGATGTTATCGCTGATTTAGTTGGAAGCTTTTTTGCCGTTTTTCTATTACGATATATTCAAACAAACCTTCCAGGATTGATTAAAAAAAGTAAATCATCCATAAAATAATATTAATACCCCGAAACTCGTTGGATAGTTAGTAGCAAAAAATGTATACTTACCATGTACACATAAACTGACCGAATATTTTATGACTGAAAGAAAAAAACCGGAAGCAGACTTAAGAAAGTATTACACCGTATTTCTTGAACTTGGACTTCTTATTACACTGGTAATTTTTATAATCGCAGTGAAAGTAGATATTACAAGTATGACCCCAGACGAATATGTACTGGATGAACAAGAAATTGTGGAGATGGAAGAAATTGTACCCACTACACAGATTGAAACCCCCCCTCCACCTCCACGTCCTCCGGTACCCGTTGAAGTTCCCAATGATGAGATTATTGATGACGTAGACATCGACATTGATGCTGATTGGGATATGGGCGGTTCCATGGATATGCCCCCACCACCTGAAGAAGAAGAGGAAGAAGAAGATTTCTTTGTAGTGGTTGAAAACATGCCGGAACTAATTGGTGGCCTTGCATCCATACAGAATGAAATTGAATATCCTGAAATGGCACGAAGAGCCGGTATTGAGGGAAGAGTTTATGTTCAGTTTATTGTTAATGAAGAAGGTCAGGTTGAAGATCCTCAAGTAATTCGCGGAATTGGCGGTGGCGCTGATGAAGAAGCACTTAGAGCTGTAAGTCAAGCTCAATTCGAGCCAGGCATGCAAAGAGGTAGACCGGTACGAGTTCAGTATAGTTTGCCGGTTGTATTCCGACTGCAAAACTAATCTGACTCTAAAAAAAGACTTTAAAGGCGGGCTGATTTAATCAGTCCGCCTTTTTTATTTCTGTAATATTTTTTTGGCTCCATTAATTAGTGTGGGAATGTTAAAAGAGTGCTATTGGCTGTAACAGATTGAAGTTCCAGCGTCTTGTTTTGAGGGCCCATAATTCATCCAAAATAGTATTCCAAGGCTGAAAGCCTTACATAACCCAGCCTATGGCAACGCCATAGGTAAAAATGTGACGTAATACACCGCAGGCTGAAAGTCTGCAATAAATCAGGCCTTTTTTTGAAAAAAATTCTGTAAGTAGAAGTAGTTTTCTGGTTCATACAATAAACACATATAAAACATCCCAGAAAACTTGTTATGAGTCAATCCCTATCCAAACTTTACATACACTTGACCTTTTCAACCAAAGGCCGGAAACCGATGATCCATAAAACCATCCGCGCGATTTGCATTCATACATGGCAGGAACATTCAAAAGCCAGGAAGAACATCATCAACACCTGAGCAGGCTTTCAGCCTGCCATCAGACCACGCGAATCAATTGACTTGGGGCGGTGCCCCAAGCTGGGTTATTGTAGGCTTTCAGCCTTTTCCAAAATGAATCGGTACGATTAGCCATACTAATCAACATAGCCCCTTTTTTTGAGCTTTATTCCAACAACTTGTCAACTTCGTTAAGAACTTTTTCAAGGTTCTTATACCCCACCTTACCCTGTGCTTCGTCTATCGCACACCATTCAACTTTTGTGATGCCTTCTTCCGTCTGTGGGGTAAACTCGCTCTCAAGATCATTAAATTGCATCAGATACCAATGAGTGATTTTTTTAATCTTTTCTCCATTCATTGTATAAAAATGAACCGTGTCCATTAGGGTTGATTCAATTTTCGGAAACTGAGCCACCCCAACTTCTTCAACTACTTCGCGGACAGCGCACTCCTCAACAGATTCATCCAACTCTAATTTTCCCTTTGGTAAATCCCAAACGCCATTCCTGTAAATCAACAGAATTTTGATCTGATCAACCTCTTTTTTATAAACAACCCCACCCGCAGCAATAATGGTTTCCAAATCAGGACTCTTCGCTCTTTTCAGAATCGCCTTTTTTCTTCTCTTCAGCGTAGTTTAATCTCAGGGTATTTAGAATTTGAGTTAAATATTCTTTTACCTCCTTAGACAAATTTCCTTCCGTAAATTTCTCCAGCATCACTAACGTATCAATCGCATATTTGGCTGATTTTAAATCTCTGTCAGTTTTTTCGGTCTGAGGATTCACAATCTTCCCCATTCCCATCATGGCGATTTGTTCGTGCTGCTGAATCAACATCACAAAAAGAAGCTGCTGTTGTTGATCCGGTTTAAGCTGATCTCCATTATTTTTTATTTCGTCGGCCATAATTATTTCCTGTCTTATTAAGCTGAGATTTCAATATGTTGAAAAGGTAAAGAGTTTGTATACTTCACCTCAACAAAAAATACAAAATCAAACGGTTCTAAATGGCAATTATTCATCCTTTTAAGGGTTGGTTACCTAAACCCAATCGTGTTGACGAAATAGCAAGTCCACCCTACGACGTAATGGATTCTGAAGAAGCTTCTCGCATTGCAGAAGACAAACCGCTCAACTTTTTGCATGTAATTCGCCCGGAAATTGATCTTCCGGAAGGAACACCGTTTAACAGTGATATTGTTTATCAAAAAGGGGCATCAAATTTATATAACCTCCTTCGTTCCGGAGAGATGGTTCAAGATGAAAAACCTGCTATTTATATTTATCAGCTTCAAACAGATTCTCATACACAAACCGGAGTTTTTACATGTGCGTCTGTTCAGGATTATGATAATGATGTCATTTTAAAGCACGAGCTTACCCGTCCTGATAAGGAAGATGACCGAACACGCCATATTCAAACCCAGCAGGCCCACGCTGAACCGGTGATGCTTACCTATAAAGATTCTGAGGAGTTGTCTCTTTTGGTTGAGAAGATGGTTTTAACGGATGATCCCTACATCGAACACAAAGGGGATGATGGGGTAACTCACAAAGTATGGAAGACATTTAAGACTGCCGGTTTTGCAGAAGCCTTTTCTAAAGTTAAAAATCTTTACATCGCCGATGGCCACCATCGCTGTAAAGCCGCTTCAAGGGTTTCAGAAAACTTACGCGAACGCGACAGATCATTCCCGGGCGAAGCAGAATACGACTACTTTCCGGTAGTGCTTTTTCCAATGAGCCAAATGAAAATTCTTCCTTACAACCGAGTCATCAAATCTGTAACTAAAAAGCAATTCAAGCAGTTAACCTCTCAGCTTAAATTAAAAGAAACTGACCAGAAGTCACCAAAAGAGAAAGGGTTCATCTCTCTCTATTTTGATGGAAAATGGTGGCATACCGAATTACCATCAGCGAAAGGGAAAGATGTAGTATCGAAATTGGATGCTTCACGGTTACAGAAATCTGTTTTAGGGCCCATATTCGGAATCCTGAATATTCGTACGGATGATAATATTGGATTTGTTGGCGGAATTCGCGGAACGGATGAACTGGAAAAACTGGTAGACTCTGAAAAAGTAGATCTGGCAATCAGCATGTATCCTACCAGTATTGAGGAGCTTGTTGATGTGTCTGATCAAGGAGAACTTATGCCTCCAAAATCTACATGGTTCGAGCCGAAAATTAAATCAGGAATCATTATACATACGTTTTAACCTGCATTATTTACAATAAATAGAAGATCAGTTTTATAACCATGTTTATCAGTATGATACATCAAAATAAAGTTAAAATTTCATTCAACATTCTTTCACACGCTACGAAATTTATCTTTGGGCTGCGTTGTCCCAAAAATGGTTTGCTCAACGTACTCAAGTACGTTTCCGCCACCATTCCCTGGACGCCTTGCCCAAAACAAAATTTCTTGGTGAATAATACAGGTTGGACTCCATGAAAAGAGCACATAACTTCAGTGCAGGCCCTGCCACCTTATCCATAGAAGTTCTGGAGAAAGTTCAGCAGGAGCTTCCCGATTATCGCGGAATTGGGACTTCCATTATTGAGATGAGCCACAGAAGCCCTGAATTCACGGAAATTAATGAACAGGCTTCTCAAAGGCTCAAAACCCTTCTTGGAGCAGGAGATGAATGGGAAGTACTCTTTTTAACAGGAGGTGCCAGCTCACAATTTATGATGGTCCCTTTCAACTTTCTAAATCAGGAACGAACCGCAGACTACATCGATACGGGAATCTGGTCTGATAAGGCCATTAAAGAAGCGATGTATTTCGGAAATGTACATATACCCTTTTCAGGTAAAAATCAGAACTATACTAAACTTCCGACACTGAAGGAACTCCATATCTCCGATTCCCCTGCATATGTTCATTTTACCAGCAATAACACGATATACGGAACTCAGTTTAAATCAGAACCGGATGTAAACGCCCCTCTGGTTTGTGATGCATCTTCTGATTTTTTATCCCGACCCATCAATCTGGATAAATATGGGCTGATTTATGCCGGAGCACAAAAAAATGTCGGCCCTGCCGGAGTGACTATTGTGATGATTAAAAAATCATTTCTGGAAACGCAGCGTAAAGAAACCATTCCTACAATTCTGAACTATAAAACCCACTACGGTAAACTGTTTAATACCCCTCCGGTATTTGCTGTCTATATGGTAAACTATGTGCTTGAATGGATTGAACAAAAAGGAGGCATTCCTTATTTCGAAAAGTTCAATGCAAAAAAATCAGAACTGCTCTACAGCGAACTCGACAAAGATGATTTTTATCAAGGCACGGTAGAAAAGGATTCACGTTCTAAGATGAATGTCACCTTCCGACTAAAAGACCGAACGCTGGAATCTCAGTTTTTATCAGATGCGGCCAAAAACAATCTGCTTGCGCTGAAAGGGCACCGCAGTGTTGGCGGAATTCGTGCAAGCATTTACAACGCCTGTGAAATGGAAAGTGTGGAAGCGTTGGTGAAATTCATGAAAGAATTTCGAAAAAGAAACCTGTCAGCACCCACCGGATCTGACAGCGTTGGTTGAATTACTGGCTATAATCCAAGTTAACCAACCTGAGCGTACGAAGCAGAGCGTAGTTCCTGTCAGCTGTGGGTTGTGACCAATATCACCAGACGCTTACAGGTCGCTGAAAGTCGATTTGAGTCAAAAAAAACCTGTCAGCACCCACCGGATCTGACAGCGTTGGATGAATTACTGGCTATAATCCAAGTTAACCAACCTGAGCGTACGAAGCAGAGCGTA
>JBBDPF010000024.1:31771-82118 GCA_040876545.1 Balneolaceae bacterium
GTTCCTGTCAGCTGTGGGTTGGACCAATACCACCAGACGCTTACAGGAACCCGTAAAAACACGGGCACGCTGTCAGGTCGGTTAAATCAGCCCTAAAATTGTCAATATGTGATCCAGACTATTGGGCACAAAAATCAGCATGTAGAGAATTCCCCAAATTGCGCCGGCAATGTGTGCATGATGATTTACATTTCCCCGCCCCTTTTTACTTTCATAAACGCTGTATGCCAGAAAGGCCAATCCGAATATCCACGATGGAATGGGAATCGGCAAAAAGATCAAATAGATGCTTTCAGTTGGGAAAAGAAATATAAAGCCAAAAAGTACGCTTTCAACCCCACCTGAGGCTCCCAAAGTGGCAAAGTTGGGATTATCTTTGATGCATGGTCATGGATGGCAGAGAGGAGGCCAACAGACCGCTGAGGTAGAGGGCAACATATTGTGAAACACCAATACTCTGTTCAAGTACCACACCAAAAAAGAACAGCACAAACATATTTACCAAAAGATGTCCGAAGTTGGCGTGAAGAAAACCAGCCGTAAACAATTCGTACCACGTCTGTTCGCGTACCACTCGAAACGGGATCAACATTCCCCAATTTAATACTCTTCGATCTGCATACAGTGCGTATAGTGATATTGCAGATGTGATACCAATAATGAGCAGCGTGAATGTCATAAACTGATTTTATTTTTCAAAAATTGAAGATAAACAATGACCCATTCGAATACGAATCATCAATCTAAAGTCCCCCACCGAAGTGTCGGGATCAAAGAGACTTAATAGGAGGATTTATTGAATTGAAAAGATGACATCTGTCCAGAACAGTTAGAATTGAAAGACTTGTCAATAGATCGAAAATTAATCCCACCTTCTTTCTCGCAGATTTACGCAGATGAATCCGCTGAGCTTCGCAGATATTCTGAGTAAATCTGGGATAACTCTGCGAGAAAGTGAGCAGGTGTCATTCGGACTTCGTTCATTAATCGTTTTAACAGTTGCGTGAAAAGATTATCAATCGTTCTGAAGTTAGCAGGTTTCAGTTCCGAAATTTTTATAGCTTGGTTTGATGTCTCTATAACCTCACATTTACTTGTCGATGCTCAACAAACACTCTTTCATTTTTATTCTGTTGGTTGGATTTATTGTCTCCTCTTGTGGTACCATTCAAAATGCCGAAACCGTGCGAACCCTCGATACCGGGATGGCAAGTTGGTATGGGCCTAATTTTCATGGAAAGCTAACTGCCAACGGGGAAACGTACAACATGAATGATCTCACTGCAGCTCACAGAAGTTTGCCATTCAATACCGTGGTTAAAGTGACCAATCTCGATAATGACCGATCTGTTGTGGTTCGGGTTAATGACCGCGGGCCTTATGTTGGAAACCGAATTATTGACCTATCCCGTGGAGCAGCCCGTAAAATAGACATGGAAGATGCAGGGGTTGCCAACGTCCGTATTGAACTTGTTGAAGAAGGGGATCGCCCGGTAACAAGAGCCAGCGCCAGAAGTACCGAGCAGTTCACCGTTCAGCTGGCATCGTACAACTCCCAAAGAGAAGCGAAAGCTGCATCCGATAAAATCAACGGCGCAAGAGTTGAAGCCGTACGATTTGGTGATCGAACCGTTTACCGGGTTTATTATGGGACCTATCGATCCGAAAGCGATGCACGAAGTGCTCAACAGCGACTTTCCCGTAACGGGCACGATGGGTTTGTAAAACAGATTGAATTGTAACACGTAAAAGCCCCCCTTAATAAAGGGGGATTGAGGGGGATGTTTATCGTGGAAAAATCGATGGACACCCCTCTATATTTCACTATCGCGTTGTTCGCTTCGCTCGATGTGCTTCGGATTCAAAAAATGAGCCCCTTGTTAGGGGAGACTTTTTTAATAGAAACAATTATTAATCGAGCTCAGGATATAAGTTTTTTAAAAACTCCGGATTTATTTACCCATTCTTGGGGTTAAAGTAGCTACTCAAAAATATTTCTACTCAATGAAAAAAAATATCATCGTTATCGGCAGTGGCTTTGGGGGATTGGCCACGGCATCCAGATTGCTCTCGAAAGGACACAACGTAACCATTTTCGAAAAACGTGATAAACCGGGTGGACGCGCTTACGTTTACGAAATGAACGGATTTAAATTTGATGGGGGTCCAACGGTAATTACTGCTCCGTTTATGTTTGATGATATTTTTGAGGCCGCAGGTAAAAAGCGCGAAGATTATATCGAATTTGTACCCTGTAACCCGTTTTACCGGATTTTTGATAACGAAGGTAAAAACTTTGATTACAACAATGATCATGAATTTACATTGGGCGAAATCGAAAAGAGAAGTCCCGGAGATAAAGACGGTTACGAAAAATTTTTAGGGACCACCAAAGCCATTTTTGACAAGGGATTTGTGGAACTGGGAGACAAACCTTTCCTCAAATTTACGGACATGCTAAAAGTGGCGCCGGATCTTATCAAACTGCAATCATATAAATCTGTTTATAAATATGTATCGCAGTTTATTAAGGATGATTTTTTGCGCAAATGTTTTTCTTTTCACCCTCTTCTGGTAGGCGGAAATCCGTTTGATACAACATCCATCTATGCGATGATCCACTACCTCGAACGAGAATGGGGAGTGCATTATGCCATGGGCGGAACCGGTGCTATTGTGACGGGAATGGTGAAGCTTATTGAAGAACAGAGCGGAACATTGCACTTAAACGCAGAAATAGATGAAATTCTGGTGAACAATGGAAAAGCAACCGGAGTGCGACTAATGAATGGAGATGTTCATACCTGCGATATTGTAGTATCCAATTCGGATGTGGCCTTCACATACAAAAATATGATTGCCAGCCGGCACAGAAAGAAATATACCGATCGAAAAATTGAGCGCACAAAATACAGTATGTCTCTTTTTGTGATCTATTTTGGCACCAAAAAACGGTATACAGATACTAATTTAACGCATCACAATATTATTTTGGGTGATCGATACAAAGGCCTGCTTACCGATATCTTTCACAAAAAGCATTTGTCTGATGATTTTTCCCTGTACCTGCACATGCCTACCATTACCGACCCTTCAATGGCGCCGGAAGGATGCGAAGGGTTTTATGTACTCTCCCCCGTTCCCCATCTCGACAGCGGGACTGACTGGAATGAAATGGCACCCAAATATCGCGACCTGATTATGAACTTCCTCGAGGAGAATTATCTCCCGGATCTTCAGGAAAATATCATTGCCGAGCACTACATCGATCCGCTACATTTTCAGGATACTTTAAACAGCTTTAAAGGATCTGCATTTTCGGTTGAACCGCTACTGACGCAGTCTGCCTGGTTCCGTCCGCATAACCGTAGCGAAGATGTGGATGATCTCTATTTTGTAGGAGCCGGTACCCATCCGGGAGCAGGATTGCCGGGAGTGTTGTCATCGGCCAAGATTGCCGAGAATTTGATTGGTAAGTAGCGAGGAAAAACCCTTGGAGGGTTCCATGTATCGCGGGCAGCTTGCCCGCTTTAAGGCGTATTTCCCCAGCTATAGAAGACACGGGTCATTTTGTAGCCCCGGAAATCATTCATCTCGGGCAAGCTGCCCGAGGTACTTTTCAACCCAGTGCCAAAGGCACGTCCGATCTTGTAACGCCGGGATTTCATCCCGGGGAGTAGTGAGCAACCCCAAATCCACAGAGTGCCAGCGGCACGGTTCATCTTTTTATTGCCCTGAGATATATCAGGCTTTCAGCCTATGGATTTTGGTCATCAAACTCACAATTTTAGCACTAATTAAAGTAGTGTTTCCTTTTAGACAAGATTTAGACAGGCTTTGGTAGAGGTGGGGTTTCATAGTCTAAATTCCAAAAGGCGTTTCAACGGTGCGGAAATGAAATTAGAAATGGTTTCTAACTTTTCTAAAAACCCTCCAAGGGTTTCGAACCCTTGGAGGGTTGTGAAGCTCCTTCATTCCGTAAATTTATCAGGAAGTTCAATGCCAAGACCTTGTGCACGTTCTCTCCACTTTTGACGCGCAAGCTTTTGCATGTCTTCAATAGCATCAATCTCATCCACAATTTCCATCCCGAGTAACGTTTCAACCACATCCTCCATCGTAACCACACCGGAAAACCCGCCATATTCGTCTACTGCAACGGCGATGTGCTCCTGTTTTTCCAATAGGCTTTCAAAAAGCCGCTTCAAAGATAGTGTTTCAGGCAAAATAAGTATTTCCCGTTTTATCTCTTTTAGTTTTTTATCTGCCTCACCCTGCGATAAATTATAGTACAAATCGTTTTTTAGAATGTAGCCGGTAACATCTTCTTCGGTTTTGCCAAAAACCGGCATTCGCGATACATACAATTCTTCATTTTCTTTTAAGATCTCAGAAATAGTTTTCTTTTCATGAAACTTAATCACAACAATTCGTGGGGTCATAATATCTTTTACCCGTAGTGACCGAAACCGAATCAGATTTTTAAAAATATTCGATTCTCCTTCCTCAAAAACCCCTTCTTCATATCCAATATCAGCCATTGCACTAAATTCTTCGCGGCTAACCGAGGGTGCTTTTTCATCACTCGATAACCATCTGGTTATTCCTTTCGACAGCAATACAAGCGGATACGTAATGATGATTAATACTTTGGTTGTTCTGGCCGCAAAACCCGACAGTTTTTTCCAATGATTGGCACCCAGTGTTTTGGGAATAATTTCTGATAACACTAATATTAAAAGGGTAAGAATGGCTGATGTTATGCCCACATAAGCATTTCCAAAAACCGCTTGGGCCTGAGCCCCTACACCGGCAGCCCCAACAGTATGGGCAATGGTGTTTAAACTTAAAATTGCAGACAGGGGACGATCGATGTCTTCTTTTAATTCGCGCAGAATATTGCCGGTTTTGGGAGTTTTACGCTCCATCAATGCAACAAATGGTTGTGTAACAGAGAGTAAAACAGCTTCCAGTATGGAGCATAAAAAAGATACACCAATAGCTAAGATCAAATAAAAAATGAGTAATTCCATAAATCCAAGGTAAAACAAATCTTGATAAATTGAAGGATATCAGAAAGTGATCTACCTATCAACGATCATAAGTTGGGTGGGCACGGTCGGTGTGGATAACCCTCCAAGGGTTCGAAACCCTTGGAGGGTTCCTGGATGGATTCCATGAAAAACTTTATAACACTATAAGGTTTTTACTTTACCTGTGAATCCTGCAACACTATGCCGAATTTCTGTAATGTTATTCAGGTGAAGGTTATTCATATTGGGTATCCTTTTATTTAAAGGTTCGTCAGCTTTATATGATCAAAGCATATAAGCGTTCTTACTCAAAAAATTTGACTTTATTCTCATTATTGATACAGTTTATAAGTGTTTGAGAGACAACAAAATTGCCATCACCCAATCCCTTCCACAAATATAGTCTATAAGTACTTAATTTATTTTAACATACTTAATCCATCTATTAGTATCTTTATTACTTTTATCTAAAAACTTGGGCTTTTACAAAGCAAAAGAAACCACAATAAGAAGACTGTACAGTTACGTTACTTACACACAAAGAAAAAGGTTATAGAATAATTGTATTGATATAAAAACTCTTTATCATGAAAAACGACATAGAATATCTGCCAATCGAAAAAGAACTGAATGTCATCCTTGCGGAGGATGACAGTGCTGATCGACTTTTGTTTGAAGAAGTACTGCAGGAACTCCCTGTTAAAACAAGGTTTACAACCGTATCAAACGGGCAGGAATTGTTAGATTGGCTGTCGCAAAATAAAGACATCCTTCCTGATGTGCTTTTTTTGGATTTGAACATGCCCCGGAAAAACGGATTTGCAGCACTTGGAGAAATAAAACGGGATCATAACCTGCAAAATCTGCCGGTATTTATATTCTCTACCGCTAATGATCAGGAACGCATCAAACAGGTTTTTAAAGACGCAGCACATTACTATATTCGCAAACCTGTTAAGTTTAGAGAGTTGAAACAGTTAATTTACAAATCTCTAAAATTGATAGCTGATGATAACATCTCGCTGCCTGACAAAGATAATTTTATTCTTACAAGTGAATGAAACCATTGTCCATTGAAATCAAAAAACTCTGCAATTAACAACCCGGAAAGATTAGTCAAGTCCGATAACTTATTTCCTGTTGTGGGCATTGGCGCATCGGCCGGTGGCTTAACTGCTTTTAAAAAATTGCTCAAAGCCATTCCCGAAGATTCGGGTATGGCATATGTTTTGGTGCAGCACTTAGATCCCAATCACGATAGTTTATTGTCCAAAATACTGCAAAAAGTTACAAAAATTCCCGTCTTAGAAATTTCGGATGACTGTAAAACGGAGCCTGATCATATTTATGTAATGCCCAGTAACAAGATCATGGTGGCAACAGACGGGATATTGAAGCTTGAACCACGCCCGAAAAGAACTGAAACACCGCATCTGCCTATTAACATCTTCTTTGAATCACTGGCAGAAGTACATGATTCGCACGCCATTGGTGTCCTATTATCGGGTACGGGCTCCGATGGTACCAAAGGGTTGAAATCCATTAAAGATAACGGGGGCATCACTCTCGCACAGGATGAAGAATCAGCAGAGTATGAGGGTATGCCAGATAGTGCAAAAGAATCAGGTGTGGTTGATTTTATTCTCCCACCTGATAGAATTCCGGAAAAATTGTTGGAACTGACCAACATTATCAGCACCCCTGACGCTTTACATAAAGCACCCCCTTTGGGTAATGATGATGATGTATTCAGGCAAATTATTTCTTTGTTACAGGTGCGAAAAGGAGTTGATTTTACCTATTATAAACAAACCACCATCCGCAGGAGAATTCTTAGAAGAACGGCACTCAACAAAAAAACAAACGTTGGTGACTATCTTACCTATTTGAGAAAAAATAGAGAGGAGCAGAATACCCTGTATCAGGATTTTTTAATTCCGGTCACCTCCTTTTTTCGTGATCCGGAAATTTTTAAAAATGTACGCGAAACCTGTTTACCCATTATCAAAAAAAATAGAACCGACGGCGAACCCCTACGGGTTTGGGTTGCCGGCTGCAGCACGGGTGAAGAAGCCTATTCTTTGGCTATACTGTTCAAAGAATTTTTCACCGCCCATTCTTTAAAAAATTCTGAGGAAAAAATACAGATTTTTGCTTCTGATTTAAGCGAACCTGCTATTCAAAAAGCGCGTTTAGGTATCTATTCGGAAATTGAAACAGCCGGTGTATCTGAGAAGCGGCGAAATGAGTTTTTCGTAAAATTAAATGGCAAATACCAGGTAACCCGTCAGATCAGGGATATGTGTGTATTTGCCAATCACAATTTTTTAAAAGACCCACCATTTGGAAAAATGGATCTGATAAGCTGCCGGAATGTGCTTATTTACATGGAACCTTATTTACAAAAAAAGGCGCTTACCACTTTTCATTATGCGTTGAATTCAACCGGGTTTTTACTGCTTGGTAAATCAGAAACAACGGGCGGAGTTCCCGACCTTTTTTCTGTAGCAACCAAAAGTGATAAGATCTATTCACGCAAAAATGTTCCAAGTAAGTTTATGGCGGTGGTAAGCCGGAGAACAGAACTCGATTTTAACCTAAAAGATGATAACCCTAAAACGGAAAAGAAATCTCCTGACTTTCAAAAAAAAGCAGATGAGATTATGCTCAGTAAATACACTCCTGCCGGAGTGGTGGTTAACGAAGCAATGGATATTGTGCAGTTTCGTGGTAAAACCAGCGACTATTTAGAGCAAACCTCGGGCAAACCAAGCCACAACCTGTTCATTTTGGCTAAACAAGGTATGGCTTTTGAACTGCGCGCTCTTTTGAATAAAGCAAAAAAAGAAAAAGCGGCTGTAAAAAAAGAGATGATTTCTGTTAAGACAAATAAAGGCCTGAGTACTATTTCCATCGAAGCCATTCCACTGCCCAACACCATAGAGCCGTATTTTTTAGTGTTATTTCAAAACAGTTCTGCAAGAACCGCGCCCCCATCTGAGGCCGATAAAGAAGCAAGCAAAAAATCATCCGAAGACGAAAAAGATCTACGCATCCGGCAATTGGAGCAAGAACTTATGGAAATGCGCGAAAATATGCGCAGCATCACCGAAGACCAAGAAGCAGCTAACGAAGAACTGCAAAGTGCCAACGAAGAATTGATGAGCGGCAGCGAGGAGTTGCAGAGTTTAAACGAGGAACTGGAAACCAGTAAAGAAGAGCTGCAAAGCACCAATGAAGAATTGATAGTAGTAAACCATGAAATGATTAATTTAAATGAGCAGCTTGCTGCAGAAAGGAATTATTCGCAATCCATTGTTGCTAACATTCGCGAGCCTCTGCTGGTGCTGGATAAAAACCTTTGTATAAGATTGGCCAATAATGCTTTTTATAAGCTGTTTAAAATGAACGAAAAGGAAACCGAAGGAACCCTGATTTTTAACCTTGGGGACAAGCATTGGAACATTCCTGAATTGCGAAAGTTGTTTAAAGAGATCATTCCTCAAAAATCAATGATCCATGATTTCGAAGTAACACATACCTTTCCAAACATTGGCGAGTTGATTATGCTGTTAAATGCGCGTGAAGTAAAATCCGAAAAAAATCAGGAGAAAATGATTCTTCTGTCTATTGAAGATATTACAAAGCGGGTTAATGAGAGAAAAAAAATACACGACATTCGGGAACAGCACACCAAAGAACTGCTGCAAAATAACAAAGACCTTGTTAAAATGAATAAAGAGCTGGAAGCCTTTGCGTATGTATCGAGCCATGATTTACAGGAACCCCTGCGAAAAATACAAACTTTTGCAGGAAGAATACTCGAAAAAGAGAGCGGTAACTTATCAAATAAGGGCAAAAAGTATTTTACCATTATGCAAGATTCGGCCAATCGAATGCAGGGTTTAATTGAGGACCTGCTCAATTTTTCGCGCTTAACAACGGCAGAAAGAGAATTCGAAACCGTTAACCTGAAGAAAATTATTGAAGAAGTAAAAGACACTTTTAAGGAATCCATCAATGAAAAAGATGCACGCATTGACATAAGTAAGAATTGTGAGATATATGTTATTGTGTTTCAGTTTCGCCAGCTTCTGCACAACCTTATCAGCAATGCCCTTAAATATTCAAAACCCGGCAAGCCGCCCAAAATTGTTATTCATTGCAACATCAAGAAAGGAAGCCAATTAACACCCAAAAATTTATCACCCCAAAAAAAATATTACCATATCACGGTTACCGACAACGGTATTGGGTTTGAAGAGGAGTTCAGTGAAAAAATATTTGAGGTTTTTCAAAAACTTCACCCAAAAGAAGAGTATCCGGGTACGGGTATTGGGCTGGCGACCGTTAAGAAGATTGTGAACAACCACCACGGCATTATTAAGGCCAAAAGTGAACTGAACAAAGGAACAACGTTTGAGATTTATATTCCTGCTCAAAATTAAGGTGAGTGACCAATGGCCGAAACCTGAGCACCTACTGGATTTGACAGCGTTGAGGTAAGGATGAAATATGGTATGTCTATTGTTGACTATAATACTTTATGGATCTAAACCGGAATAAGGAACAGAGTTGGGTTTTGTGTAGTGAATGATTTGAAACCTGTCAGCACCCACCGGATCTGACAGCGTTGAACTTTATGGAAAGTCGCCTTGCAGCACACCTTACCGACGCTGACTGAAACCCGGGAAAAAGGCCCCGATGGATCGGAACTATCAGGTCAATTTAACTATCGAACTCAGGTTAATCCTGTAAGAAATAAAAACAACCTGACAGCGTACGAAGCGGAGAAAGTTCCTGTGAGCGTTGCGGGTTGTAACCGGTATCACCCGACGCTTACAGGAACCCGGGAAACACGGGTACGCTGTCAGGTCAGTTTTAACTATCGAACTCAAATAACAGGTTATAATGGTAAATTTATTGCCCCTTCGAATTCTTTTAACCGATGATGATGAGGGAGACAGGTTGCTTTTTAAAGAAATTATTGAAGAGATGAATACAGAAACCGTGGTTCATACCTTGAAAAACGGTGTAGAGTTGATGAACTACCTCAACGAGAATCATAAATCTCTGCCTGCCCTGCTTTTTCTTGACCTGAATATACCCCTAAAAAGTGGTATGGAGTGTTTAAAAGAGATTCGCGGGAACAGTAAGTTTGATAGTATAGCCATTGCGATTTATTCTACCTCAAGTTTTGATAAAGATATTGACCGGACGTTTGATGAAGGGGCCAACATTTACATTACAAAACCCAGCGATTTTCAGACCTTAAAAAAAGTTTTAACCAAGGCAGTCTCTTTTACCCGCCAGGAAAAAGATTCGGGGTTTAATAAAGAAAATTTTGTGCTTAAAATTTAGTATATATATAATATATAGATAAAGCAGAATGATGCCTCTTCTGCCGCATGAGTTAGGTTTTGATACACAGAACCTTCCAAGAGAAATTTTAAACCGAACCCTTCATCATGAGATCACCCCTCAAGATTATCCTGGCTGATGACGATAAAGACGATTGCTTTCTTTTTAATGAAGCTGTAGAAGAATTGGCTATTCCGGTTGATCTTTTCATTGTACATGATGGTTCCCAACTCATGCAAAACCTTAAAGATGAGTCTATTACTATTCCCGATGGGCTTTTCCTGGACTTAAATATGCCCAAAAAAAACGGGGTTGAATGTTTAAGTGAAATTAAAAATCACGCAAAACTACAACATCTGCCGATCATCATTTTCTCGACCGGTTTCGAATCCGGTATTGCTCAAGAACTTCATGAAATGGGGGCCAATTATTATATACGGAAGCCATCAGATTTTTTGAGGTTAAAAAATTTAATTAATGAAGCGCTTGCCCTTATTACCGTTCCTCTTGCTGCCCAAACACCACAAAAAGACTTTGTTCTCACTTTATAAATTCCAAATATATAAAGGATAAACTACACGTAATGGATATCGAAGATTATCAAGAGATTTTCACGCAATCATCAGCGTTAAAAGTAGCGGTTGACACTGATTACAATGTTTTAGATGCTTCTGAAGGCTTTTTAAACGTTACCCATAATGAAAGGGATGGTATTATAGGAAAGTATATTTTTGATATTTTTCCTGAAATTTCAGATCAAGACATAAGCGTGATTTTTATCAATACGATGAGGGATTCTATTAATCAGGCTGTTAAAGAGAAAACAACTCATACAAGTCCTGTTGTAAGATATCAAGTCCCCTCTCATAAACCGGATAATGGTGAAGGTATCCGATATTGGAAAGCCATTAACACTCCAATTTTAGATGATGATAAAAATGTAACGTTCATCAGTCAGCGTTATATAGATGTTACCGATAGCCGGGAACTCTCTGAACAGCTGGAGGTAGAGAAAAAAAACCTGGATGAATATAAAACCGCTGCTGAGTATATCGAAAATGCGCTAAAACAGGCCCCTGCCCCCATCTGTATTCTTCGCGGTCCGGAACATATATTTGAATTAGTTAATAAAAAATTTTTACGGATTGTGCCCGGTAAGGATATCATTGGCAAGTCTGCCCGACAAGCGATGCCTGAACTCAAAGGGCAGGGGTTCTTTAAAATATTAGATGACGTTTACACAACCGAAAAAAACTATGTGGGGAGTGAAGTACCCGCCACGTTTAATGTAGGCCGAGGTAAAGAGGTTGATGCCTATGTCGATTTTGTTTATCAGATCCTATATGACACCGATGGAGAAAAAAGCGGCATTTTTGTTCTGGGGGTGGATGTTACCGATCAGGTAAATGCCCGTAAAAAAGCGGAAGAGAGTGAATACCGCTATCGCACACTTATTGAGGAATCTACTGTAGCTACGGCGCTTTATAAAGGCCCGGATATTATTCTTCAATATGCGAATGATAAAATGCTGAACTTTTGGGATAAGGATAAACATGTTTTTGGCCAACCCCTTCATGAAATACTGCCGGAGATAGAAGACCAACCTTTTCTTGATTATTTGTATAAGGTTTATGAATCCGGAAAAACCTATACCGGTATTGAAGAAAAAGCATTTTTAAATAACGATGGGGAATTAACGCCATACTTCTTCAACTTTACTTATAAAGCCTTACGTGATAGCGACGGAGAAATTTATGGTATTCTTCATATCGCAATTGATGTAACAGAACAAGTGCAAGCCAAAAGGGCCATAGAAAAAAATCAGGAGACATTAAATCAGTTATTAAATTCCATGCCACAAAAAATCTCCCATACGGATAAAAAGGGAAGTGTGGTATTTTTTAATCAGCAATGGATGGAAGAAACCGGATATTCTCTGGAAGAATTACAAAGTAATGGATGGTTAAAAACGCTGCACCCTGATGATTTTCCTGCCCTGAAAAAAAAATGGGTGAATGCTGTAAAGACAGGCATTGTTTTCGAAGTGGAAACCCGTATCTACCATAAAGATTTAGGATACCGATGGAATTTAAACCGGGCCGTTCCCGTCACGAATGATGAGGGCGATATTTTAATGTGGGTTGGCAGCAATACCGATATACACGAGCGAAAGAGACATGAAGAAACCCTCGAAAAGGCCGTTAGAGAAAGAACCAAAGAGTTGGAACAAGCCTACAAAGACCTTCTTGTACAAAACGAAGAAAAAGAAAAGCAGAAAAAAGAGCTCGAAATTGCCAACAAAGAACTGGAATCTTTTGCCTACATATCCAGCCATGATTTGCAGGAGCCGTTACGTAAAATTCAAATTTTTATTGGTCGAATCGTAGAGAAAGAGCATCTTTCAGAACGGGGAGATTATTATTTTGATCGGATTCGGGATGCGGCAGACAGAATGAGAAATCTGATAGAAGATTTGCTCTATTTTTCCCGTGTTAATAATGCCGACAAAGTGTTTGAAACAATTGACCTCAATGTTATAATCGAAGAGGTAAAAGAAGATCTTAAAGAAGAGATCAAAGAGAAAAATGCAACGGTGGAAGTGGGTGAAATTTGTGAGATATATGTTATCATGTTTCAGTTTCGTCAGCTTATGAAAAATCTATTTAGCAATGCCTTAAAATTTACCAGGCCGGATGTTTCTCCTCACATTTCCATTCATAGTGTTATAAAAAAAGGAAGTAAATTAGATGCAGAAAAACTTGATCCCGATAAAAAATATTGTCATATCATTTTCAAAGATAATGGGATCGGTTTTGAGGCCGAATATAATGAACGGATTTTTGATGTTTTCCAACGGCTTCACAGTAGAGAGGAATTTAAAGGAACAGGTATTGGTTTGGCTATCGTTAAAAAAATAGTGGACAATCATAACGGCTTTATTTTTGCTTCCAGTAAACCTGATGAAGGTGCCCAATTTGATATTTATTTGCCGGTAGAGCATAAGAATAGTAATTAGGTGAACGTAACCCGGACGTCCCCGTCCGAGTAACCATCAAAAGGTGTATATTTCTTAACCAGTTCTTCATTTTACCAGCGGGATTTCAAGGGTGAATTTTGTGGAAAGGTAATGCCGAAGCAGGAGCTTCGGGTTACGTAGCTCGGACGTCCCCGTCCGAGAGCCATCAAAAGGAATATATATCTTAACAGGATTGCATTTTACCAGCGGGATTTCAAGGATGGGTTGGTTCTGGAGGGAGCTTCTCGTCAGCGCCTCAGACGCATCAAGGAATCCCGAAAAGCAGAAGGTCTTTGCCTTAGCCTCCATCATGCATGCTTGCACCTTGATTTGTCTCAAAAGTGAATTACATCCTATTTCAGGCTTTCAGCCTTAGGTAATTTTCATCAAGGAAACTCCTGATCTTGGCCTTTTTAGCCCGTCAGACCGCTCCAAGCGAATCAGACGGCTACACCATTCATTTTTAGCTTACAAACCCAGTGCCAGTGCGTTTCTGGTCCCGATTTTTTCGGGGCCAGCGGCACGGTTCATCTTTTATCGGTCATCCGCCGGCTGGCGGATTTAGTGACTTCTTGGTGTACCTCTCTTTCCACAGACACATATACATGTGTATCTTATAACTAATGGGTTCATCCTTTGAAAGAATTTCCCTTGTAAAAGATCCCAGCGTTGTTATTGCGAAGTATACTTCGCCCTCACTCACTAATCATGTAAAGTTTTTCAATAGATATGTAAGAGATACCGGGAGAGACTATTCTAATTTGGAACGTTAAAAGGTTCGGTGATTAAAAGATCAAGGTTTTTAGACCTTTAAAAACTTTAGAGTTGAACTATAAACAGTGACTGCAAATGGAAGAAAATTCAGCTGTTCATAAAGTCGCAATTATTGGAGGTGGCCCTAAAGGGTTGTACGCCTTCGAGCGGCTCACGGCTCAATTTAAAGCCTCCCCTCCATCAGAAAGAGTTGAAATTCATATTTACAATCGTTCTACCTTTTTTGGCGCCGGTGAAATTTACAGAACAGATCAACCCACACACCTTATCACCAATACCCCCATTGGGGAAATTAATATGTGGACCGAAGGTGATCCTCCGCCGGTGATTTCGAACCCATTGCCATTAACCAAATGGCTATATCTAAAAGAGACCACAAAACTACATGAAGACGAATATATAGATCGGGCAACGGTGGGCCGTTACCTCACAAATGGATTTGAACTCATCGCATCAAACCTTCCAAAAAACGTATATGGAAAATATATCATTGGAGAAGTAGCCGATTTGAATAAAGATGGAGAAACCTATGCACTTACTGTAAAAATCAATAATGGGGATCTAAATCATAGTGCAGAGAGATATCATCATATATTACTCGCTACCGGTCATCCCATAAATAGATCAACCAAACAGGATGATAGCGTTAAAGCATTTGCAGAAAAACATGAAGAAACCGGGTTTATCCCCTTCATATATCCTACCGAATACACCTTTCTACCTATTATTCCAGACTCTTCGATTGGTATTAAAGGAATGGGTTTAACTTTTGTTGATGCAGTTTTGTCCCTAACCGAAGGAAAAGGTGGCACTTTTAAGCGAAATTATAATGAGAAACTTGTGTATCAACCTTCCGGGAACGAACCAAAAGTTATCTATCCGTTTTCGCGGAGTGGACTGCCCATGATTCCACGAAAACCATCGTTTTGGAACACTTCCCCCCTTAAATATTTTACAAGACAAGCTATTGAAAACCATCATTTGGATGAGAAAATTGACTTTAAAACCCAACTTCTCCCCCTTATTAAACAGGATATGACATTCTCATTTTATGAGATAAAAATGAAGAGATTTGGTTTTAAAGATGATTTGGTTACATGCCAATCCTTTGAGGAGGTAGAAGAATTTATTAAAGAGTTTCATGAATTCCATCCCGATGTTAAACGGTTTGAACCTGATCTATTTCTATCCCCATTGAGAGATAAAATTTTTCTTGAAGCAAAGTCTTTCAACCAATATATCTATGACTATCTTACTTTTTTTATAAAGGAGGCCCGGAAAGGGGAGCTTATCAGCCCGTGGGCAGCGGCTACAGCAATATGGCGAAAGGCCGTTCCGCTTTTCTGTGAATTCTACTCTTTTGGTGGATTTACCCCCTCTTCGCAGCGAGAATTTGATTCTACATACCGTGGCTTGTTAAATCGGGTAACGTTTGGCCCTGCCGTTGAAAGCACAGAGAAGCTGGTTGCGCTCATGGAAGACGGAATTCTACATTTCGATATCGCCGAAAATCCTGACCTTATACTGGATGAAAAGCCCGGCATGTTTGTGCTCAACTCCAAGCTCTACAATACCCGGCGATCCGTCCACACCTTGGTTGATGCACGCATCTCAAAAGTATCACTGCCTGATGACCGATCTACACTTTATGAAAATTTATTAAACCGGGGAGAAATTGTCCTGTTCCAAAACGGATCTGATCAAGGATCTTATCAACCCGGATCCATTGCCATTACACCCGAGGGATTTGTAGTTGATAAAAGTGGGAATATCAATACAAATATTGTTGTAATAGGCACGCCCACAGAAGGAATTACCTACGATAATGACACCCTTTCCACCACACGAAATAATTTTGCAAGCAAATGGGCCGCTTTTATTTGTAAAACATGCACCCGTGTTACAGTTTCGTCACCCTGAGCGCCAGTGTTTTTCTGGTCCCGATTTTCGGGGCAATCCCGATGTTTTTCATCGGGATGAAGTCGAAGGGTAGTTGTTTACAACCTGAGTTCGATTAATAGAAAAACACATAAAAAGTCTCCCCTAACAAGGGCCCCGAAAGCTTTCGGGGGAGGGGTGTTCACTGGATTTTGCGATATTCTGATGAACATCCCCCTGTTTCCCCCTTTTTTAAGGGGGACTTTCAATTAAATAATTTATTAATCGAACTCAGGTTTACAGGGATCATCTTTTGAACGCGTTAGCGAAATTAGGTTATAAAAAAATATCCCTATCATTTCTTCTCTCCCGGAATAGTCACTTCTTTACCTAAAACATCCTGCACATAAAACATCCCCACCAATACCATGGCCACAACGGCAAGTGGGGTTGCAAGGATTATTCCGGCTATGCCAAATACCAACCCAAAAGCAACTACCGAAATAATTACAACTGCCGGAGGAATATAAACCATATGCCGCTGGATGAGTGGAGTAAGAATATTACTCTCAATTTGTTGAACAATCAGGTATAGAAGGGACGTATAAATGGCTGTTTGTGTATCCACGGAAAGTGCAAGAAGCACCCCCGGTACAGCGCCCACCCATGGCCCGATGAATGGTACAAACTCAGATAAACCGGCAATTACGCCCAAAATGAGTGCAAGGGGAACGCCTAATATCATCAACCCAATAGCAACCAAAACCCCAATAACTACCATAGCTATAAACTGTCCACCTAAGAAATACCAAAGTGCTTTTCCCGCGGTTTCCAATGCTTCATTAATACGGTCAGCCCGTTGTTTAGTAAATAGCAGGGCGACCCCTTTTTTATAGGTTTCAGGATCGATAACAAAGTAAATTCCGATAAAGATGATGAGTACCAGAGTTGTAATCACATCTACGATGGTTACGCCCACCTGAAATATCATGCCTCCGGCATTTGCAGCCAAACCTGATCCATTACCGTTATCTTCTTGTTCTTCTTCACCCCCATTTCCCTCCTGATCTTCCATTCCCCCATTCATTAGTTCATCTGCTATGGGCCATTCACTGATAGATTCCCGAAGGTCTGATATTTGCTCGGGCAGTTGCTCGGTAAGCTTGGCAAACTCCTGTACAATTTGTTGACCAAATATTACACCAGATAAAGTAAGGGCCATGACTAAAATCAGACACACTGAAACGAGAGACCACCCGCGCGAAATTGGAATATATTTTTGTAGAATTGCTGAAAACCCATTGAGAATTACAGCAAGAATAACTCCTGCAAAAGCGATGAGAAAAGCATCTCTGATTGCCCAAAAAAAAGCTGTGGTCGTCAATACAGCTACAATAACTAAAGTATAAGTAGCCATCTTTGCTGCTGATACTCCTTTACCATTGTTTGATGATCCGGTGGAATGATCCGGCATTGCAATACCCTCTTGATGTTTTGATTTTCTCTTGTTTATTGATGACCCAATTCTTTTGATAATGTTCCTTTAAAGGTGAGTTCGATTAATAATGTCTTTTAAAAAGCCCATTCGGACGGACTATCCTTTATCGTAAATGAGCAGAGATAAATAAGGCTGAAAGCCTGAGATAACTCAGCCCAGAGCGACGCTCTGGGGTAAGGTAATTTCCGGGATGGGGAGGCTGAAAGCCTCAAAACAGATAGTCCCTGAGATATTAATTTGCACTATTTCAGGCTTTCAGCCTGCGGTGTGTTCCGTCACCTTGTTACCTATGGCGTTGCCATAGGCTGGGTTATGTCCGGCTTTCAGCCTGTCGGTTCGGATAGAAACCAAATATCAACTTGAAACCTGAGTTCGATTTAGAACATTTTATTACCTGATTTACAATCGAACTCAGGTTAATAAGGAACTTGAGATAAATACCGGGGTATACATTTGGGCGTTCGGTTCTTAAAAAAGTCCTTGCGCACAACAAATTGAATAACATCAAGTAAAAAGAGAGAAACATTGGAGAATTCATATCCCAACATTCGTACTGTTTCTGTTATTGGAAATTATTTGCCACGAAAATGTGGCATTGCAACCTTCACCTCCGATCTGGTACAATCACTGACAAGCACAGATCATACATGCATCACCATTGCAATGAATGACAAAAAGAATGGTTACGATTATCCTTCAGATGTACAGTTCGAGATTAGCCAGGAGAAACTTACCGATTATTATACCGCTGCCGATTATTTAAATACCCATGAAGTAGACATGGTTCTTCTTCAGCATGAGTTTGGCATTTTTGGCGGTCCATCCGGTGAATATATACTTACGCTACTTAATGAACTGAAAATGCCTGTGGTTACAACTTTGCACACGGTATTAACCAATCCATCACCCAAGCAACTGCAGGTGATGAAACGATTGGCACAACTTTCCGATCGGTTTGTAGTGATGAGCAAAACTGCCATACAAATTCTGAATACACTTTATGATATTCCACGGGGACAGATCGATTTTATCCCCCATGGAATTCCGGACATGCCGTTTGGCGATCCTAATTATTATAAAGACGAATTTGATTTACTGGGCAGAAAAGTGCTGCTGACATTCGGCCTGCTTTCACCAAATAAAGGGATTGAGCATGTAATAAAAAGCTTGCCTGATGTGGTTAAACGCTTCCCTGACCTGAGTTATGTAGTACTTGGAGCAACACATCCCAATGTGTTAAAAACCGAGGGAGAAAAATACCGGAGGCATCTTAGACAGCTTGTTGAAGACCTTGATTTAACTGAACATGTTATTTTCAAAAACGAATTTGTCTCTTTCGAGAAACTCTGTCACTATTTATCTGCAACTGACTTATACATTACCCCCTACAATCAGGCAGAGCAAATTACATCCGGGACATTGGCTTATGCAGCAGGAATCGGTAAAGCAATCATCTCTACTCCGTATTGGTATGCAAAAGAAATGCTGTCGGATGGGCGGGGTAAATTGGTACCGTTTAAAGATGAAAAAGCGATGGCAGAGGCGGTTATTGAAATGTTTGATGATGAAGCTATGCGCCATAAAATGCGGAAACGATCATATGAGTATAACCGGAACGCAACCTGGACCGAAGTAGCCCGTCAATATGCAGACGTGTTCAATGAGGTTCGATCTGATCATAATCAACGTCCGCGCCCCCACAATGCTTCACATGAAAATCAGTTTAGTTTTAGTGATGTTCATCTAAACCTGCCCCGTATAAATATTAACCATCTTGCAAAAATGACGGACAGCACTGGAATATTGCAACACGCAAAATTTTCTGTTGCCAATAGATTTCATGGATATTGCACTGATGATAATGCCAGGGCTTTAATTGTAGTGTTAAAAGCACAACGGCTATCGCGAATTTCAGGAAGCGATTCTGCCAAGTTTAATAATCTATCAAACCGGTACCTCTCGTTTTTGCTGCATGCTTTTAACGAGGAAACCGGTCGGTTTTATAATTTTATGAGCTATTCCCGCCTTTGGCTTGAAGAACTTTCGGGGTCTGAAGATTCTCATGGACGAGCTCTTTGGAGTTTGGGGACCGCTGTGTCTCATTCAAAACAGAATTCTGATATCACATTAGCCTCTACACTATTTATGCGTGCCCTCCCCATTACTGAATCGTTCGAATCCCCGAGATCCATCGCATTTTCACTGCTTGGTATTGATGCCTACCTGAATACCTTTTCCGGCGACTCAAAAGCCCGGCGTATTTATTCCGTTCTGGCCGAAAGGCTTTTTGCCATGTTTGATGAACATTCAACAGATGAATGGCCCTGGCTTGAAGAAATTGTAACCTATTCGAATGGCAAATTACCTCATGCGCTTATTTTAGCGGGTGAAACACTTAAGCGGAATGATATGCAGCAAATGGGATTAAAATCGTTACGATGGTTATTGGAGATCCAAAAAGAGGACGAACATTTTGTGCCAATAGGAAACCATGGGTGGTACAAACGAAATAGTGTGAAAGCTCGATTTGATCAACAGCCACTTGAAGCCAATAATTTACTTGAAGCTGCAATTGCTGCTTATGAATTAGATGGAGATGAGTACTGGCTTGATCACGCAAGATCCTGTTTTAGTTGGTTTCTTGGCAAAAATGATTTGAATTTATCGCTTTACAATCCAAAAACAGGTGGATGCCGTGATGGGCTGCATATTGATAGCGTAAACTTGAATGAAGGCGCTGAATCTACTCTGGCGTGGCTTCTCTCATTAACTGCTATGTATCAGCTTTTGGAGAGTGATACTTTGCCATCAAAAAAAATGGATCGTGTAAAACTACAAAACAGCAAAATTGTTTAGCCTATGATTAAAATTGCTATCCTTTCACCCATTGCCTGGCGTACCCCGCCCCGACATTACGGGCCTTGGGAAAGTGTGGCTTCCAACATTACAGAGGAATTAGTAAAACGCGGGCATGATGTCACGTTATATGCCACCGGAGATTCTAAAACGGCCGCCAAATTAAAATCCGTTTGCCCACAAGGTTATGAGGAAAATCCGGATATCATTCCAAAAGTTTGGGAATCACTGCATATTTCAAACCTGTTTGAGGAAGCCAATCAATACGACATCATTCACAATCATTTTGATTTTTTACCGCTTACCTACTCAGCGATGACCACCACTTCGATCGTGACAACCATCCATGGATTTTCTTCACCGGGAATTATTCCCGTTTACCAAAAATACAAACATAAAATGCACTATGTGTCGATTAGTGATTCCGACCGGGCACAGGAATTAAATTATGCAGCCACGGTTCATCACGGGTTGGATATTAGAGACTTTACTTTTAAGTCTTACCCCGAAGATTACCTGCTTTATTTTGGGCGCATTCATCCTGATAAAGGAACACACGAAGCCATACAGATCGCCAAAGAGTGTGGCATGAGACTTGTAATAGCCGGAATTATACAGGATCAGCAATATTTTCTGAAGTCTGTAAAACCGGAGCTTGCGCGCGGGCGCATAGATTATATTGGCAGTGTTGGTCCCAAAGAGCGAAATACGTTACTTGGCAATGCAAGGGTTCTTTTACATCCCATCTATTTTGAAGAGCCTTTTGGTTTATCGGTTATTGAATCGATGGCCTGTGGAACGCCGGTTATTGCATACAATCGTGGCAGCATGCCGGAATTGATCATTGACCGTAAAACCGGTTATCTGGTAGAAAATGTGAAGGAAGCCGTTGTAGCTGTAAAAAACGTGGATCAAATCAAAAGAATAGACTGCCGTACTCACGTAGAAAACCATTTTACCATCGAAAAAATGGTATCAAAATATGAAGACATTTATGAGAATATTCTTACCCCGAAATTGAATCAGATTTTAAATTCATAGGTCATTTTCCATTTTTAAACCCACTAATAATTTTGAATAAACAAAACAATTCATCAACAGAAATTCTTTCGTCGTTAAGTATAAAGCATAAAAGTCAGGCCATAGACCGAAATACTTCCAGGGTAATTTGCCGCTTACTCATGTATGGAAGTGACCCTGTGCGTATTAAAAGTATTGTAAATCGTATTCTTAGACTCGATAACAATAAAGTTTCAGAGTTGCTCGATCAGGTTAAGAAGGATTTTTCGGATAGACATAAAGATATTTTGGCAATATTCGAAAACCACTACAAGCAGGTGCGCGGCTTTATTTCACCGGCAGATCGTAATACATTCAGCGAGGAACAACGCCTGTTAATCGGGGCATTTTTCACCATGGAATATGCCATAGAATCAGCCGCACTTTTTAATCCATCAATAGTTCCCCATCCCGATCAATCAACTGCAAAAGAAGGAGAACTTCATTTTATAATGAGCCTTCGGGCAGTGGGGGAAGGGCATATTTCCTCTATTGTTTTCCGCAGCGGGATGATAAACTCAGAAGGTGAGCTTCTGTTTGAACCCTCGGGTTCGTTTGTGAAAACCCCCATGATTGAAAACCCTGTTTACAGAAAACGATTATTTCATAATAAATTAATTGAAATGCAGGCTTGTGATGATGTTGCCCGATACATATTAGACAGGATGCCTCAAAAGTTTATCTATGATGAATTGAAGGAACAAATCACCGAATTGAGTGAAAACCCGCAATTTACTCCTGAACGTCAGATTTCCTGTTTTAAACACATGCGTCAACTCGCCGATTCAGATTATCAGTTAAAATTTGAACCGGACCACCAACTTTCCGAACGTGTTATTTTTCCCGTTTCTGATGAATCAAGCGGAGGGTTAGAAGATGCCCGGTTTGTAAAATTTGACTATCAGGATGGCGGCGAGGACGTCTATTTTGCAACCTATACTGCTTACGATGGCAAAACCATCATGCCTCAAATTATAGAAACACATGATTTTAATGAATTTAGAATGAATCCACTTTATGGAAATGCAGTTAGGAATAAGGGAATGGCCTTATTTCCCCGTAAAATAGGCGGACGTTATGCAATGCTATCAAGACAGGATGGAGAAAATAATTCTATCATGTTTTCAGAAAGGCTTCACCACTGGAACCATTCCGAAGTAATACAATCACCCACTGAATACTGGGAAATGGTTCAATTAGGAAACTGCGGTTCTCCACTGGAAACACCCGAAGGTTGGCTGGTCCTAACACATGGGGTGGGCCCAATGCGAACGTATTCAATCGGGGCTATTCTATTAAACCTCGAAAATCCGACTAAAATAATAGGCAGGCTCAAAGAACCACTGCTAAAACCCGATAAACATACGGTAATTGGCTATGTTCCCAATGTAGTTTACACATGTGGGGCAATCATTCATAACGGGCATCTGGTAATCCCTTATGCCATTTCTGATTTTCAACCCGCTGTGGCAAGCGTTGAAATTGATGAAGTGATTGGAGCCATGGAGCGTTATTAGAGTTCAAAAGACACACGTAACTCAGATCGCCTGATCTGAGATGATTTATAAAATTGATGGGATTGCGGGTCAGCGACCCGCATTACTATTCTTCAATCTCCCTCACCCAAAATCTCCAAAGTTTTGGCAATATCAATGCCTTTACCCAGCACATTTTTAAATGGATCTTTCATCGATTTGATCCTGTCCGGCATGGTATGGATAGTAAAATCATGCATATTCAGTCCTTTTTTTACTTCACTCCATTTCAGCGGCGCTGAAACTGTAGCCCCCTTTTTAGGACGAACACAGTAAGGAGCCGCCAGGGTTTGACCCGATCTGTTCTGAAGATAATCGAGATAAATTTTTCCTTTTCGTTTCTTAATAGTTCTCTCCATTGTGGTAAGATCGGGCAGTAGATCTTTGATATAGTAGCACAATAACCTGGTGAAGTCCCGGGCTTCTTCATAAGAATATTGGGCATTCATCGGCAGATAAATATGCATTCCGCTTGACCCCGATGTTTTGCAGTAGCCTTCAATTTTTGCGCAATCGAGCACTTCCTTTGCCGCCAGTGCTACTTCAATAGAATCTTCAAAAGTGGTTTTTTTTGAGGGATCAATATCAATCACCGTATAATCGGGATTGTCCAGCGAGTTAATGTTTGAGTTCCACGGATTGATTTCAATACAGCCCAAATTCGCCATGTAAGCCAGCGCAGCCGTGTTTTGGCAGAGCATATATTCAATATCTTTGTCGGATGATTCTGAATAAATATTGATGGTTTCGATCCAGTCCGGTAACATCGAACCACTGTCTTTTTGATAGAATCCCTTTTCATTTATCCCATTCGGATGACGATTTAAATTTTGCGGACGATCTACCAAATAAGGCATAATCACGTCTGATACCTTTATGTAGTAATCGATCAAATCAAATTTTGTATACCCTTCGTCCGGCCAATAAACTTTTTCCAGATTTGTTACAGAAACCGAAATTCCGTCAATCTCCAATGTATTATCAGCTTGTTTGGTGGATTTCGTTTTCGACTTTTTAGTCGACGATTTTTTCTCCTTTTCCCCCTTTGATTTTTCTTTTGTTGGCGCCATCACTTCTGCCTCTTTGGTAATTTCGTTTGGTTTTTTATCTAATCGAAGACCTTTAAAAACCGGATGCCTCATAGAACCGGAATCTGTCCATTCCGAAAACACAACCTCACAAATTATTTCCGGTTTCACCCAATTTGGCTCCCTTCCTTTCAGGTTGATTTTTTCTTCAAACGGGCTTTTCTCCATTTTTAACGGCTTCATCTTTTTCAGGATTTCTTGCTGCATCTCCTCATCAAAACCCGTACCGCAATTCCCGATATATGTGAGTTTGTCATCTTCATAAACACCAAGAATTAAAGAACCAAAATCACGTTTCCCTTCTGTAAACCCACAGATCAGTGCCTCTTGCCGTTCGTTTGATTTTATTTTTAGCCAGCTATCTGACCGGCTGCCCGGAAAGTATTTCGATCCGGATTTTTTTGCCATCACACCTTCCATTCCTTTTTCGATAGCATTTTCATAGAACTCAGAAGCATTCTTTTTGATGTGCCCACTGTATTTTATGCCGGGCGCGTCACCGATTACATCGGGTATCAGGCTTTTCCGATCTTCTAATGTGAGTTCCGTCGTGTCGTGCCCGTTTAAATGCAACAGATCAAATACATAATAGATGAGTTCACCTTCATCCTCAGGGGAGTAGTTTTGAAGGTTTTGAAATACCGATCTTCCATTCTTATCAAGAAGCACGACTTCTCCATCTAAAATGGCATTGTGCTCTATGGTTTTCAGGCCTTTTACTACCGTTGCAAATTTTTTATTGAAAGAGTGACCATTTCGCGAATATAACTTCACCTTTCCATATTGAATATTGGCAATCGCCCGGTATCCATCCCACTTCATTTCATAAACCCAATCAGGATCTTCAAATATATTTGATGCTTTTTTTGCCAACATTGGTTTTATGAGCTCGCTTAAATCTCTCTTGTCAGAATCTACTGCTTTTAATGATTTATGAACATCTATCCATTCTTCAGCATCAAAATCATCGTCCACCGAAAATTCATCATCCTTCTTTACAAGCAGCCACTGATCTTCTTTATTCATCGAAAAAAGGGCAAATTCCCCCTTCAGTTTCTCCCCTGAAAATTCAATTTTCATACTGTCTTTTTCCACCTGTTCTACAAGTTCACTCTCTTTATTACTTGTTGAATATGCAGCCTTATACGTCCCAATGTCCCAAATTCTCATTTCACCCGCACCGTAATTTCCTTTGGGGATAATGCCTTCAAAATGCAGGTACTTCACGGGGTGATCTTCTGTACGAATAGCCAGTCTTTTGTCTTTTGGGTTCATGGATGGCCCTTTGGGAATAGCCCAGCTTTTTAGAACTCCATCCATTTCGAGTCGCAGATCATAATGCAGCCGCCGGGCATCGTGCCGCTGAACCACAAACCGTAACTGATCCTTTTCTTTGTCCTTTTTCCCATCCGGTTCAGGTGTGGATCGAAAATCTCTCTTTTTTTGATATTCGGTGAGGGTCATGGATTTTAAAATCACAGTTTATACACATGAGTTCGGCTAAATCAGTGCGAAAAAAGATGAGGGGTGTCAATTTAATTCAGAATCTCCTGCCGTTGGTAAGGTCAAGAGATATCGCTCCGCGGGGAAAAGATGAGCGGATCGGGGTCCGGTATGACGTTAAAGGTTAAAATTTACCTGCAAAAAAATTGCACCTCCTTCCTCAAACACAAATTTTAAGCCTTGGCTTTTTCCTTGCTTTTCTTGCGGCCGTTTCCATTACCATTTCCGTTCTTTTTCTTCGCTAAACTTGCTTGAAGCTGTTTCATCAAATCTTTCGCTTCTGTAGGTTCCGATTTCACATCTTTAACTTTTGTTTTCTTGCCGGAAGATTTCGCCTCAATCACTTTCATCAATTGATCTGTGTACACATCCTTGTATTTCTCAAACTCAAATTTTTCTGTGTACTGATCGATCAACGATAAAGCCATATCAACCTCTTTTTTCTTCACCTTCTCTTCGGGCAGCTTAAGGTCTGAAGGATCACGTATTTCTTCGTAGAAGCGAATTACATGAAGTGCAATAGCATTTTTATACACGCCAATTAAACAAAGGTTTTCTTTCTGGCGCATCACAAATGTCGCCACTCCAACCTTGTTTGTTTTATTCAGGGCATCACGAAGTAAACTGTATGCTTTTCCACTCTCTTTTTGAGGCTCCAGGAAATACGGTTTCTTATATAGAATCTCGTCCACTTCCTCTTTTTCAACAAATGCTTCAATATCTATGGTTTTGGATTTCTTCATATTTGCCTTTTCGAAATCCTCTTTCTCCAAAATGATATAGTGATCATTTTGTTTATATCCTTTCACGATATCCCCCCATTCCACTTCTTCGCCGGTATTTTCGTTCACCCGTTTATATCGGATTCTGGAATGATCTTCTTTATCCAACATATCCAAATCAAGTGATCTCTCTTCAGAGGCAGAATAAAGTTTCACAGGAATTGTAATCAGGCCAAAACTTAAAGAACCATTCCATATTGATCTCATATCAATCCTCTCTTTTTAATTGCTAATCTCCGAAGATTTCATTTTGTATTTGACGTTTTGTGAATCGAGATACCGGTTTTCTTTCCATTGCCCCACTCTCAAAATTAATGTACCTACAGGATTCATAAACCATCATCTCAATTTTTTCTCACTTTCTATTTTAGATTTCTTTAAGGGCTTTAAAGCCGGCCCTTCTATAACTGAACCATCGGTTTTAAACCTGCTGCCGTGGCATGGGCAGTCCCATGATTTTTCTGCATTGTTCCAGTGCACAATGCATTTCATATGGGTACATACAGCAGATACTATCTCCAGTTTATCATCAGATCTTCGATACACAGCCAGTTTCTCCCCTCCCAGGTGCACCACCTGTCCTTCGCCGGACTGTACATCCTCTATAATAAAATTTGTGGCATCAGGCGAAGAATTCCCATAATCATTCATGTACTGTTTGGCTACATTTACATTCTCTTCTATAAATTTTGGGGCCGATTTAAAAGGGTGATGACGGGTAGAACTATAAAGATCTGCCCATTTGTTTTTATGCCCTCTTATTTGATCCGAAATAATCATCCCTGCAAGAGTGCCATATACCAACCCATCTGTAGAATACCCTGTGGCTATAAATTCTTTAGAGTCTTTTTTTGCAGGGCCTATGTAGGGTAAAAGATCCGCCGGGCGATAGTGCTGCCCACCCCATCTGAATTCTACAGTTTTAATATCGAAATGTTTTTTGGCAAAACGTTCGAGGTTTTTAATATGCTGTTTATTATCTGATGCTTGTCCGGTTTTATGAGGCTCTCCTACTACAATTAAGTAGTCATCCCCATTTTTAGAATAGGTGCGGGTAGAAAATTTTTTGCCACCTTCGTGATATCCCCAATAGATCCCATCCTCAATATTTTTGGAATGTAATGTACAGGCAATGCCATATTCGCGATACGGGCCAAGAACCGTTTGCACCATCTTTATTCCTTTGGGAGTATGGGTAGCATGAACCACATAATCTGTCTCTACTTTTGCATTTTCTAACTCTAACGTAAATCGATCATTATTTTGATGAATGGACTGAACATGGGAATCTTCATGAATAAAGCAGTTGTTTTCTTTTGCTGCTCTTGCAAGTTCCTGCACATACAGCATTGGGTTGATCTGATTTTGATGAGGCAACTTTATTCCACTTTTATGAGGGAATGGAATTTCACTTTTGTCTGCCATCAGATAGGGTAACCCGGCTTTAACACCAACCTGAAACTCCTTATCAATTTTATCTAACCATTTTGTTTCATCGCTGTACAAAAACCACGGTACTTCTTTATAATCACAATCCAGATTATGATCCTTCACCCACGATTTAATTTTCTTCAGTGCTTCAATTCTTGAATTCGCTACTTTTTTTACTGTTTCAATATCATATTTTGATAAAAGCGAAGATAGAATTTGATCAATAGTAAAATATAAATTCCCTGTACTCGCACTACTTGCTGCCCCTCCTATTTTTTCGCTTTCAAGAACCACTACTTTCATACCTAACTTTGCCAGTAAAAGCCCGGTAGAAATTCCTGTTATTCCTCCGCCTATAATGGCTACATCTGCGGTAATGTCTTTTTTTAAACCGTGATAATTTTCGGTTGTTGAATAGCGGCTCCATATACTTTTCATAACAAGTTCCATTTTTAGGCTTTCTCTTGTTCTATTATTAAAAACCTGAGTTCGATTAATAAAAAACATATGAAAAAGTCTCCCCTAACAAGGGCCCCGAAAGCTTTCGGGGGAGGGGTGTTCACTGGATTTTGCGATATTCTGATGAACATCCCCCTGTTTCCCCCTTTTTTAAGGGGGACTTCCAATAAATAATTTATTAATCGAACTCAGGTTAAAAGGTTTTCGAAAAAACCTCTTTACACATTTCATTGAAGAAATTCTTCAAAAAAAACGTCCCGAATTATAATACTCCGGGACGTTCATCTCCTTCTCTTAAAGTTTAACTTTTTGTGCAGATCTTTTAGGCGATCGTTGAGGAACTTTTTCCGTCATTAATGCAGCAAAAACTTCTGCAAGTCCGAGGATAAGGTGTGGCCAGAATACAAAATCTGCAAACCCAAATAACCAGGGTGATACTGCAAGAAACAAGCCCCCTGTAATATCCAGGCCCAAATGAGTTCTCATAGTAATATTTGGAGATGCGCCATATTCATAATCTGTAAACAGGCTGTATAAAATAACAGCAATACCTACAATAATTGGCACCCACATTGCGGCTTCACCATTTGCAAACCCAAATAGAAAGGGTGCAATTATCAGCACAATCCCCATTAGGTAGTCCATCATTCCGTGTGCTTTTGTTGAAATCATAACTCCTCCTTGATTTTTGATTTTAACTTAGTTGATCTCTCGTTTTTTTGTGATCAGTATAAACGTGTGGCAGCTGTTTATTGACGGTCAGAACCGGAAGCTACCTATGTGTCTGCTCTATTATTCTCACTCATTATTATTTTATTAATGAATTGTTGACGCATTTATTGCTCGTTGATTAAACATTCTATTCCATGAAAAAAGCTAAATAATCTTTTCCCTAACGTTCTAAATTTTCTACTGCAGCTTCATCGGTTTTTTCTGTCAAAATGCTTCTCGAAAGCTCGGATTCACTTTCATATCCTTTACGGATCTGACTCCCATCTGCTACCCGCGGTTCAGATGGCAAAAAGTAATTGTCCAGCTTAAACATGGAAATGGTAAAATCGGGTGCCAAAACCTGTAAAAATGCGGCGATTTTTGCAGGGAAAGAAAGTATCAGTGTCTGATCCCCTCTTTTCAAGGCTTCCACAATTCGGCTTGCCGCTTTATCTACATTCATGGAAATGCCCGGTAAGGAATCTAATATTTTAAACCAGGCATACTCTTTTTTATGTTGGCCTTTCACATCCACATTCCTTGGGCTTCCAGTTCTCATCAAACCTGGATAAACCGATGTTACCCTAATATTCCTTTCATTTATTTCAGCCGCCACTCCTTTTGATAAACCCGATAATGCATGCTTACTCACATTATAGGGAAGTAAATGCGGATAACTTATCATTCCTCCAATTGAAATAATGTTTATAATTCTACCAACTTTCTTCCTTTTCATGCCGGGCAATACTTCATTAATTAAATTTAACGCTCCCCATGTGTGAACGTCCATGGCTGATTGGTAATCCTCATCATTCATCAATTCCATAGGTCCAACCTGAATAATTCCGGCGTTATTTATAAGGACATCAACAGTGCCAACTTCAACATTGATGCGCTGAATCAACTGCTTAACCTGCTGTTTATCAGTAATATCACATGGCATGGCATAATGCTTGGATGTGATTTTTTCCAGATCACGTGATGCTTCTTCCAGAGATTCATTTGACCGGCCACAAACCACTACTTTTCCTCCCTCCTGTGCAATTCTTCTTGCCAACACCAATCCAAGGCCGCGGGTACCTCCGGTTATAAGAACAACTTTGTTATTGAGTGTAAACGTACGTCTTGCACGCATTATCATTTTACCAACCAAATATCCCCCTATTGCATATGCAGAATAAGCCCCAATTTTTTTCGCGAAGTTTGAATAGATCATGATGTATTTATTTAAATTCTCCCTTTAATGTTTAGGGTTATACTTTGAATTCTTTTAAATGATTCCTTCAACTCAACTTTTTTTGCTGTATATAAACGGAGTTTGGAACAAGTTTTAATTGTGTGGTTTAAAATGTTACACAGAGGATATCAAGAAAAAAGAGAGGGTGTATGCCTGACGAAAACAGAATGAATCAAATCAAAAATGAAGACCAGTACGAAGCGCTTCGTGATAAAGGAATGAGCAAAGAGAAGGCAGCACGAATTGCCAATTCTGATAACGAAGGAAAAGGAGGTAAAAACAAAAAATATGAAAAATGGACAAAGAGTGAACTTTATGACAAAGCAAGTGAAGTAGGAATTGAAGGGCACTCTAAAATGAACAAGGAGGAATTGATTGATTCATTAAGGAATCATTGAAAATAAAAACCCCTCCAAAACTTGGAGGGGTTTTTTCTCACTTCAAAAGAAATGTCTATTCAGCTATCTCTTTTTGTAGAACCTGTTGAAACTCTTTAATCATTGCTTTGTTAAAGGCAGGGATATCTTCCGGTTTTCGGCTGGTTACCCACCCGTTTTCAGTCACCACTTCTTTATCTACCCATTCTGCGCCGGCATTAATAAGATCTGTTCTTACAGATGGATAAGATGTAAGTTTTCGGCCTTTCAGCTCTCCGGTTTCTATCAGCAGTTGGGGCCCGTGACAAATTGCAGCAATTGGTTTTTTATCCCGGATAAATCCTTCAATAAAATGAATCGCCTGATCATTCATTCTCAATTTATCGGGGTTCAACACACCACCGGGAAGCATCAAACCATGATAATTTTTGCTATCTGCCTCTTCAAGCGGTACATCCACAGGATATTCGTTGCTCCATTTTGTTTTGTCCCATGCACGAATATGGTTTTTATTGGAGGACACAATATGGGTAATAATTCCCGCCTCCTTCATTGCATTTCGCGGATCGCTTAATTCTACTTCTTCGAAGCCATCCGTTGCAAGAATGGCGATTGTTAGATCATTTGTCTGTTTCATATTCTTGATTTTTTACGTTCTAATTCTTTTTTATATAAAAATTTTTCCCCCACTTGGTATTATTCTCTCTTGTTTTTAGAGAATTAGTAAAAGAGTGTTCCCTTAAAACGTAATATTAGTTCCAATGAACTGCCTCGGGGGCAGAGCCCACGAGGTATCAACTTTACAGCCATAATTTATTTGACAAAGTATGAAATTATTGGTGAGTTCCCCTTTTGGGGGAAGTGTAAGAGCGATAGCGATTACATTGGGGGATGACTTTTAAGGGTTATGATCTCGAATTTACATTCGAACCAATATCAAAGCCCTCGGTCATCCCCCTGAACCTCCTGCGTCGGTTCTCTCCCCCTTCAAGCTTCTTTTAGTTCCGATACTTCGGAAGGGGACTTTAGTCTTTTGGGCCGACCCAGAGGGTTGGGGAATTAAACCACTTTAGATTAAAGTTTTGGATTTAACAGCTGCAAATTGATAGATTGTAAAGAAAGAGAGACTTATTTTTAAACGAGAGTAGTGGGAAATTCATATCCGGTATTATTTGAGTACGATTTTTATATAGTACAAATGCTGATATTTGCATGTGTTGTACTCATCATTTTAATTCTTACACCCCGTCTAAAATCCTTTAAACATCTCACCTCCTCAATCTTTTTTTTGATCGTTGGTATGGTATTCGCTTTTTTACCCATTCCCTGGGAATTACCTCCCTTAACTAATGAACCTTTGATAATAAAACGAATTACTGAATTAGGAGTGATTATAGCTCTTGCTTCTGTGGGCCTGAAAATTAATAATCCATTCAAATGGAAAACCTGGCGCGTCAGCATAAGGTTACTTCTCATTACCATGCCACTTACTATTTTATTTACCGCATATTTAGGATGGTATGTAGTGGGGCTTGTGCCCGCTTCGGCACTTCTTTTAGGAGCCGTTATTGCCCCAACAGACCCTGTACTTGCCGATGATGTTCAAACGTCTGATCCGGGTGATTCTGATTCATCACCAACACGTCTGGCCCTAACAACAGAAGCAGGCCTTAACGATGGACTTGCCTTTCCTTTTACTAATCTGGCTATTGCCGTAGCTATTGTAGGACTTTCACCTTCCGGATGGTTTCTCGATTGGCTGATTATTGATATAGTTTACAAAATCATAGTCGGGGCAACGGTTGGATTTGTATCCGGTAAAATACTTGCCTTCTTACTTTTTAAAATGCCCGGAAAAGCTACACCCAAAATTGCAGATGGTGTGTTTGCTATTACACTTGTATTTTTTCCCTACTCTATTGCTGAACTATTTTCTTCCTATGGATTTCTCTCAGTTTTTATAGCTGCAAGTATATTTCGCCAGCAACAATCTGAACATGACTATCAAAAAAGAGTACATCAGTTTTCCATTACAATGGAGCAACTTTTAGAAGGTTTACTTATGCTGATGATTGGTGGCTATATCGTTTTTGGCGTGTTAAAACCATTAACATTCCCGATGATAGTAACTGCCTTAATGATCATTTTTATTGTGCGGCCCGTTAGTGGTCTTATTGCCTTTATTGGAAGTAAAATCGTCTGGCCAACTCAGTTAGTTATTTCGTTTTTTGGTATTCGGGGAATAGGATCTCTCTACTATCTCGCATTTGGAATTTATATGGCTGATTTTCCTCAAGCTGATGAACTATGGGCAATTACAATACTGATTATTACAATTTCTGTTTTCATTCATGGAATTTCAGCTAAATACGTGATGGACGCTGTAGATCAATGGGAACATAAAAACGTAACTTAAATACACATCCTTGTAAGGGAGAAATTTTTTCTAACAACCTGAGTTCGATTAATAAATAATTTATTGGAAGTCCCCCTTAAAACAGGGGGATGTTCATCAGAATATCGCAAAATCCAGCGAACACCCCTCCCCCGAAAGCTTTCGGGACCCTTGTTAGGGGAGACTTTTTCATGTGTTTTTTATTAATTGAACTCAGGTTAACAGCTATTTTTCATAGTATCAAATAACTAAAAAGAAATCATTATGGAAGTTACCCCACGCAAATCTGAAGAGTCTATGCGAAATATTGGGAAAACTCTGGAAATCACTATAAATGAGACTTCCGTAAGCTATACCGATGATGGATTACAGGATTCACCAGCTATTTTTTTTCTTCATGGGTTTCCCTTAAATAAATCAATGTGGGAATCTCAGGTATCACTTCTTGAGCAAAAATTTCGAGTTATCACCTATGATATACGCGGACATGGTGAGTCTGAGATAGGTTCAGATACGCTTTCAATTGATTTATTCAGTGATGATTTAGTTCGTTTAATGGATGAGCTGGAAATTAAAACGGGGATTATTTGTGGACTTTCAATGGGTGGCTACATTGCGCTAAATATCATTCAAAAATATCCTGAACGGGTAGATGCACTTATTCTATGTGACACCCAATGTAGCGCTGATACAGCTGAGATAAGGGAAAAACGTATGAGCGATATTGATTATATAAAGAAAAATGGTGTAAAAGAATATGCTGAGAAAAGCGTGAAAAGTTTGTTTATGCCAGAATCTATCGACAGTAAATCAAAGGAGGTGGAATTTGTTAAGAAGATGATCAAAGAGATGTCTGTAGAAACACTAACTCGAACTCTTCGTGCTTTAGCGGATCGGAGGGAAACCTGTAATGACCTTTCCCGGATAGATGTGCCGGTTTTAATCATGATGGGAGAAAAAGATAACATCACGCCTCCTTCAAAAGGGAAGTTTATGCAAAATAATATCAACCATTCTGAATTGAAAATTATTAAACATGCGGGACATGTAAGCAACTTGGAAAACGCCGATCAGTTTAATGAACATTTAACCAAATTTGTTGATTCTATTTATGAATCAACTCATAAAGAAAGATCAAATCCTTAACTAAGTGCTACTCTTTCATTCTTCTGATTATTTATTATCCTTTTTATTTCTACCGGTAATTAACCTGAAACTGCCCTTAAACGTTAAATAGTACCAGATCCATTCTGCCATTACACGAAATCTGTTTCTGAACCCAATCAGGAAAAAGATGTGAATAAAAGACCATAATAACCACGCTATAAATCCTTTAAACTTAAATCCACCAATTTCGGCGATAGCTTTTCCTCTGCCAATAGTGGCCATATTTCCTTTATCCCGATAAACAAACCCTCCATTTTTTTGCGCATTTCCCATTATTTTTTTGGCAACAAATTCACCCATCTGCATTGCTGCCGGTGCAATTCCCGGAACCTCTTTACCGTCTGCATCCGTACAATTTGCTGCATCACCAATAACATAAATTTCCGGGAAGTCTTCTGTGTCCAAAAAACTATTAACAATTATACGTCCTGCCCGGTCGGTATCGAACCCGAGTTTTTTTAATAGTGAAGTCCCTTCATTGCCAGCTGCCCAAATTACATTGGAAGAGGGGATAATCAAGCTTCCTGCTTTTATACCTTCATCATTAATATCATTGACCATAGTATTTAAATACACATTTACTCCCATATCAACCAGTTTTTTTCTGGCATTTTCGCTTAGTTCATCGGGGTAGGTACTGAGCACCGCATCTAATCCTTCAAGTAAATAAACATGAATATCTTTCTCCCGTACATGTTTATAATCATCCATTCCAGTTTTTCTTGTGATCTCTGAAATCGCCCCGGCAAGCTCTACTCCCGTAGGTCCGCCACCAATAATCACAAAATTCAGATATTTCTGCCGTAATTCTACATCATCTTCATTTTCGGCCTGTTCCAGCGACCATAAAATTCTCTCTCTAATATTAAGGGCATCCGTTAGGGTTTTTAATCCCGGAGCGTGCTTTTCCCAATCCGGATTTCCAAAATAAGAGTGCCTTGTTCCGGTCGCGATTATCAAATAATCATATGGATAATCTTTCCCTGATCTTCCGGTAATTTGTCTTTTGGATTTGTCCACTTCGATAATTTCATCCATCACCACTTGCACATTTTTCTTTCCACGAAACACAGAGCGGATTGGTGTTGCTATATCTCCCGGTGATAAAGCAGAAGTAGCAACCTGATAAAGCAAAGGTTGAAAGAGATGGTGATTGGTACGGTCTATAAGAAGAACATCTACACCTTTCTTGTTAGCAAATGTCTGAGCAGCAGTAAGTCCGCCAAAACCACCACCAATAATGACTACTTTCTTATTACTTTCTTGCATAGTTCGATTAATAGGATATTAAATTATGTGATGTACTATTACTACGTGATACGTGCTTCTATGGTAAGAAATTCCAGATATCAGATAAGGCTAATTCCTAAGCTTTTGAGCCACCGTTCTCTGCGGTTTCTTCTACTTCATTTGCTTTTTCTGCATCATCAGCCCAGCGATAAAGATCTGCAATTTTCACCGCTATTGTTGATGTAAAACCTGTGCTGTCTTTTTCAGAAATCCAGCCAAATGCATTTTTTGCATGTTTAAAATAAGGCACTACCAATAAAGCAGATACTCCCCATAAAAGCCATCCAAGTGGTAAAAATGGTAATATCATAGATACAGATCCCAACAAAAAACTAACAATGGCCAATGCAGGTACAATATATTTCTTGTTCATATTTACATGTCTTAGAGATAAAAACGAATTAGTTTTCGCGGCTATTTCTTCAATAAATCATCCCCTTCCTCAGGCGATCTTGACTTTCGTGCCTGCTCCAGGATTTCATTATCATTACTATTCAGCTTTCCTTCAGCTTGAGTGGATATTTTTGAATCATCCGGTGAAGAATCCCGAACTTTTTCATCATCTTTTGATATCGCTGCCGAATCTTTTATTTGTACAGGAATATCATGCGGGAAAACCATTTCTCTGGCTTCATCAGGCATAGAAATTCCTTTATTGAGATAGGCTGATTTTACCTGTCGCATTACCGATGATTTTACCTTTAACAGATTGTGTTTACTTCCATCAACCCAAAAATAATATTTGAGGTTGATTGTGGATGTGGCAAGTTCATTCACTAAAATCCAGGGCTCTGGCTCTTTCAAAACAGCGGGATGATTATTTAAGATCTGCGCACCAATCTCCTGTGCTAAAGTTATACTGTCTTCGTAACCAATTCCCACAATAAAATTCTCTCGTTGATTTGGATTGCTGGTAAAATTGAGAATACTATTTTTATAAACAGTGGAGTTTGGAATCTGCATATGGTTTCCATCCAGCGTCATCAATAGTGTTGCACGAATTGTAAGACGTTGTATAAAACCTACATTCCCGGCAATCTCTACAAGATCACCTGAATGAAAAGGGTTTTGAATGCTCAAAAAAATACTCGCCAAAAAATTCTCTGTAATATCCCTAAATGCAATCCCCAAAATGATCCCTAAAAGCCCTGTGCCCCCTAAAACTGTTAAGGCTACCTGAGTTAAATCAGCAATATGAAAAACGATATATAAACCTAACAAAAATACAATTACGGCGACTCCTCTTGCGGCAATATCCTGCAACAGAAGATTCATTTTCCGCTTTTTCAAATAAGACCTTGTAACCTTGGCTACAAGAACTGAAATTCCCCAGAAAATAAGTAAAACAAATAGACCGAAAACCCAAAATGGAATAGCCCGCATTATGTTTCTCCAAAGCTCCTGCAGACTGAAGAATGCCGGTTCATAATTCCAGATATCCGGCTCCATTATTTCGATCTGATTTACGACTGCAGCAACATCCTGTGTATTTCGGGCCAAATCTCCGGCCCATTTTTTGAATTCTTCAGTTTCAGTTGAACCTCTGAGAAAAACAACCCCATCATCTACTTCTACGGTTGAGTTACTAAACCATCCGGTAGCATTTAATATACCCGAGAGGCGTTCCTCTATAGCGTTATCATCTGCTTGTGGCATAACATCCACATGCTCAGGTGCCTGAGTTTCGTTTGCTTCGTCAGTATCTGTTTGATTTCCATCCTGCGCAAAACTTATAGTTGAAAACACTATCAGATAAAAAAAAACCGAAAATACACGTATAGAATTATAATGCATGCAATCTCATAGATGAAAATTGATCAAACCATTCTGTTTAAGCTCTAATATTAAATTAGGGCTGCCTGAAGGACTTTCAAAAAAACAGCTTTTACAGAATAATAGAACATAATTCGCGGATCAATGTTTTGCAATGATCCAAATAGCGTGAATAATTCCGGGAATATAACCGAGAATGGTTAGTAAAATATTCAGCCAAAAGGCTTCCGTTAAACCAACTTCTAAAAATACTCCGAGTGGGGGTAGAATGATGGCAAAAATAATTTTAATGATGTCCATGTGTTTTTTCTCTTGATTTTGATTAACCGGTAACGAACCTTCGTTTTATCTATTAAATATATCGGAGATTTTGAGAATAGCAATACAGAAATTTTAAAAACAAAAAAACCGTCCACTGCTTTTACTAAATAAAGCAGTCAGACGGCTTGGAGTAATTTTAGAAATAACTTACTTCTTCAGTGACTCTTGCAGTTTATCCCAATCGGAAAGAAATCTTTCCAACCCGCTATCTGTCAACGGATGCTTTAGAAGCTGTTCAATTACACTTAAAGGCATGGTTGCAACATCAGCTCCAATTCGGGCAGCTTCAAGTACATGCATTGGGTGACGGATACTTGCAGCAAGGATTTCAGTTTCAAATCCGTAATTGTCATAAATCAAGGCGATATCAGCTATCAAACCCATTCCTTCACTTGAAATATCATCGAGACGACCAATAAATGGCGAAATGTATGTAGCCCCAGCCTTCGCCGCCAAAAGAGCCTGAGTAGCCGAGAAACAGAGTGTACAGTTGGTTTTAATTCCTTCGTCGCTGAATGTTTTAATCGCCTTGATTCCATCTTTGATTAGTGGAACTTTTACCACAACATTATCTGCAATAGCGGCAATTTTCCTTCCTTCTGCTACAATCTCATCATATTCCGTTGAAATCACCTCAGCAGATACATCTCCTTCTACAATTTTGCAGATTTTCGCAATATGCCCTTCAAAATCTTCAACTCCGATCTTCATGCAGAGGCTTGGGTTTGTAGTTACACCATCTAATACCCCTAAATCATGTGCTTCCTGAATTTCATTTAGGTCTGCTGTGTCAATAAAAAATTTCATAAATATATGATTTGATTAATTTGATTCGTTGATCACTGTAATTTATAAAATAAAACAAGCACTTTCTTTTTTCAGATCAATGTTGTTTTGCTATTTTATAAGTAAATATTTTTAACCTATAAATAAGAAAATAATGAGTAGATCAGGCAAAGGCTTTACAATTGGACTACTGACCGGTATTACAGCCGGCACTGCATTAGCATTACTGTTTGCTCCGGATACAGGTAAAAATCTCCGTGGAAAAATCTCTTATCAGCTTAGCTCTTACATGGACGAACTGTCCGTTTTAATTGATAAACTTAAAGATGAAAAAGAAAAAATCACCTCACAAGCCAAGCAAGACAGCGATAAAGTTGTTAGTGATGCTAAGCAAAGAGCAGATGATTTAATAAAAGAAGCAGAACAGCTTTTAGAAAACATAGAAAAATCTAAATAGATATTTCTATTTCACTTTACTCTTTTAAAATAAAAAAGCCACGCTCGTTAAAGCGTGGCTTTTTTTTTATTCTTCGTTTTCTTTCGATTCAGGCTCGTCGGCACCAAGTGTTTCAAACACTTTTTCAACCTCCTCGTCTGTTTCGTCATATTCTATCTTAGATCCGACAATCAACTCATCGTAATCAAGTATTCCGGTTCCTGCAGGTACTTTGTGTCCTACAACAACATTTTCTTTCAAGCCTCGAAGCAGATCTTTCTTCGCTTCAATGGATGCCTGAGTAAGAACTTTAGTTGTTTCCTGGAATGATGCGGCTGACAACCAGCTCTCGGTTGACAAGGCTGCACGGGTAATACCCAACAGAATTGGTTTCGAAATAGCAGGTTCCGCTTCGCGGGTTACTAATTCTGCTTTTCCTTCCTTAATCAGTTCGTTGTTTAATTCACGAACAGCTCTTCTGTCCAGAACTTGACCCAATTTCTTGTCACTGCCACCTACATCTGTTACGACAAACTTACCAATCAACTCATCATTTTTATTGTTGAGTTCAAATCGATCCACTTTGTCTCCTTCCAGATACATGGTGTCACCTGAATCGGTTACTTCCACTTTCTGCATCATGGTGCGAACAATCACTTCAATGTGCTTGTCATTAATGTTTACACCCTGTAGTCGATAAACCTCCTGAATTTCATTCACAAGGTAAGACTGTACAGCAAATGGCCCGAGAATATTTAAGATTTCCTGAGCTGGAATAGTACCATCAGAAAGTGCTTGACCTGCTCTAACAAAGTCATTTTCCTGTACAAGGATATGCTTTGAGAGAGAGATTAAATACTTCTTCTCATCAGTACCGTCTTTACTTTCTACCAATACTTCCTGAGAGCCACGCTTACGTCCTCCCATTTTCACAATCCCATCAATTTCAGAAACTGCAGCAGGATCACTTGGTGATCGCGCCTCAAAGAGTTCGGTAACCCTTGGTAGACCGGCTGTAATATCTTTTGATTTAGAAGCAGCACGAGGAATCTTAGCCAATACCTGACCGGCCATAACTTTTTCGCCATCTTCAACTGTAATGTGCGTTTCTACCGGAAGTGTACTTTCTCGAATTCGATCGTCTTTCCCTTTCACAACAATTGTTGGAACAAGTGTACGATCACGTGAATCGATAATTACTTTTTCGCGGTGACCCGTTTGAGTATCTGTATCAGCAGTAAACGTCACTTCTTCAATGATATCTTTGTACTCAATTGTACCTTCGATTTCACTAAAGATTAGCGCATTATAAGGATCCCATTTACTCAGCGGCATTCCTTTAAGAACTTTATCGCCCTCTTCTACCAACATTTCAGCACCGTAAGGCACATTATAGGTATTAAGAATATTACCATCTTCCGCTACAATTTTCATCTCACCTGCACGGCTCAATACAACGTTGTGAACTTCTTCACCATCGTCATATTCAACAACCCGAAGGTTTTCAAATTCAATTTCTCCATCGAATTTAGCTTTGTGCTGTGAATCAGACTCCATACGTGAAGCGGTACCACCCACGTGGAACGTTCGAAGAGTCAACTGCGTACCCGGCTCACCAATAGATTGTGCTGCAATAACACCTACAGCTTCACCTACCTGAACAAGTCCGGTTTTCGACATATCACGTCCGTAGCATTTTGCACAAACACCACGCTCGGTTTCACAGGTCAGTACAGATCTGATTTCTACTTCCTGGATGGAGGTTTCTGCAATTTTCTTTGCAACGTCATCCGTAATTAGCTGATTCGGTTCGCATATGAGATCATCAGAAATTGGATCAACAATCTCATGCATAGACACACGGCCTACAATACGATCTTCAAGGCTTTCGATAACATCTTCGTTATCCTTCAGCGCCTGCATTTTAATACCACGGAGAGTTCCGCAATCCTGCTCATTAATAATGATGTCCTGAGATACATCAACCAATCGTCTGGTAAGATAACCGGCATCAGCAGTTTTCAGCGCAGTATCGGCAAGACCTTTACGAGCACCGTGAGTAGAAATAAAGTATTCCAAAACAGTAAGTCCCTCTCGGAAACTTGAAAGAATTGGATTTTCAATTACTTCGTTACCCTGTTGCATTGAACTTTTCTGAGGCTTAGCCATCAATCCACGCATACCACCAAGCTGACGAATCTGCTCTTTAGAACCACGAGCACCGGAATCTGCCATCATATAAACAGCGTTGAATCCGTCTTTATCTTCAGTCAAACTTTTGAACAGTGTTTCAGACACACGGTTTGTGGTACTGGTCCACTTATCAATAACCTGATTATAACGTTCGTTATCGGTAATGAAACCCATTTCATATCGATCCTGGATCTCTGCTACTTCACTTTGTGCTTTTTCGATAAGAATACGTTTCTCATCGGGAATAATAATATCCTCAAGGCTAAATGAAAGTCCACCAACGGTAGCTTTCTCAAATCCTGTATCCTTCATTTTATCAAGGAAACTGGCAGTCTCAACGACACCTGTGCTATTGTAAATATCATTAATTAAAACTCTGAGCTCTTTTTTACCCAGTGTTTTATTTACAAATGGCACACCTTCAGGCACAATATTGTTAAACAATACTCGTCCCGTGGTTGTTTTGATAATTTCCGGAGCAATGGTTCCATCTTCTTGAACAACCGGAACCCGAACATTAATCTTGGCGTGTGTTTCAATTTTGCCTTGATCAAATGCAATAAGAACTTCATCGGGATTAGAAAAGGTTTTGCCTTCTCCAAGCTTACCATTCCCCATTTTGGTGAGGTAATAGATTCCAAGAATCATATCCTGTGAAGGAACCGCAACCGGTCCACCACTGGCAGGACTCAAAATGTTGTGTGATCCAAGCATCAGTACAGATGCTTCCATCACCGCATCATGGCTCAACGGAAGGTGAACAGCCATCTGATCACCATCAAAGTCAGCATTAAACGCTGTACAAGATAGCGGATGCAGACGAATGGCTTTGTCTTCAATCAGAACCGGCTGGTAGGCTTGAATTCCAAGCCTGTGAAGAGTTGGTGCACGGTTAAGTAGCACGGGGTGTCCGTCAATTACGTTTTCGAGAACTTCCCAAACTACCTGATCTCTTCGATCAACTACTTTCTTAGCACTTTTAACGGTCTTCACATAACCACGTTCAATCAAACGTCGAATCACAAATGGCTTGTAAAGCTCAATGGCCATCTCTTTCGGGAGACCACATTCGTGCATTTTCAAACTCGGTCCAACAACAATTACTGAACGACCGGAATAATCAACACGCTTTCCAAGAAGATTCTGACGGAAACGGCCACTTTTCCCTTTCAGCATATCACTGAGGGATTTCAGAGGACGATTGTTATTTCTAACAGCGTTGGATTTTCTTGAGTTGTCGTAAAGTGAATCTACAGCTTCCTGAAGCATTCTCTTCTCATTCCGGAGAATTACATCGGGAGCTTTAATATCAATAAGACGTTTCAGACGGTTGTTTCTAATAATAACCCGCCGGTACAGATCATTTAAATCTGATGTAGCAAATCGTCCACCTTCAAGTGGTACAAGTGGCCGCAATTCTGGTGGAATCACCGGAATTACACCTTGAACCATCCATTCAGGACGATTTTCTGTATGCTGATTGGCAGCACGGAAAGACTCAATTACCTGAAGTCTTTTTAGTTTCTTTTTCTTACGCATTTGCGAAGTTTCATTCTTCACTTCGTAGCGTAACTGATAGGCCAAGCTATCAAGATCCTGTGTTTTCAACAGGGCCTCAACGGCTTCTGCACCATCTTTTACTACAAATTTGTCATCGTCATCCTCCTCAAGATCGTAGTTATCTTCAGGCAGCTGATCCATGATATCAAACTTCTCTTCTTCAGAGATCAGATCACCTTTTTTATAACCAAGATCTCTTGCAAGTCCGGGATTAATCACTACAAATGTTTCGTAGTAGATAATCCGGTCAAGATTTTTGGATGAGTACCCAAGCAGATATGCAATTTTACTCGGCAGTGATTTAAAATACCAGATATGAACGATGGGAACGGTAAGGGTAAGATGCCCCATTCGCTCGCGGCGAACTGCTTTTCTGGTAACTTCAACACCGCAACGATCACAAATAATACCTTTGTAACGTATGCGCTTATATTTTCCACAGTGACATTCATAATCTTTAACCGGACCGAAGATCTTCTCGCAAAAGAGACCGTCCATTTCCGGTTTGAATGTTCTGTAATTTATCGTTTCTGGAGTAAGGACTTCCCCATGAGATCGGGATAGTATCTTTTCAGCCGAAGCCAAAGATATTCCGATTTGTGAAAAGTCTTTCGTAACAGTTAATGTTTTTGTTGACGGCAAAGGAAAACCTCCGATTTGAATTTAATTAACAGAACAACTATTAGTCGATGTGAATTTCGAGTCCGAGACCCATCAATTCGCGTAAAAGCACCTTAAATGATTCAGGTATATCGCCTTCAGGAAGGTTTTCACCTTTCACAATGGCTTCGTAAACCTTCGAACGGCCTTTTACATCATCGCTTTTTACTGTGAGCATCTCTTTTAGAATGTTTGCGGCTCCATAAGCATAGAGTGCCCAAACTTCCATCTCACCCAATCGCTGACCACCAAACTGAGCTTTACCACCCAGAGGTTGCTGCGTAATTAATGAGTATGGTCCAATTGAACGTGCATGCATCTTATCTTCAATAAGGTGATTCAGCTTCAGCATATACATCACACCTACTGTTGTTTTCTGATCCAATGCATGTCCGGTTCTACCATCATAAAGCGTAACTCTTCCATCTTCCGGGAGTCCGGCTTTTTTCAGCTCAGCCTGAACCTGATCGTAAGATGCACCATCAAAAATGGGTGATGCATATTTTACGCCAAGTTTTAAACCTGCCCAACCAAGAATGGTTTCATAGATCTGACCCAGGTTCATACGTGAAGGCACACCAAGTGGGTTAAGAACGATATCAACCGGAGTTCCGTCTTTTGTAAACGGCATATCTTCGGCGGGTACAACTTTCGCAATTACACCTTTGTTTCCGTGACGTCCGGCCATCTTGTCACCCACCTGAAGCTTACGCTTCTTGGCAACATATACTTTTGCCTTTTGGATGATGCCCGGTGGCAACTCATCTCCTACCTGAATTTGATACTTGCGGCGTTTCGCTTCTGTATCGATTTCACGGCGGAGTTCACGGTAGTTTTTGAACAGCAGTTTTACATGCTCAACAAGTTCACCGTCGGTTGCCCAATCGATGTTTTCGTTCATGTTGATTGGATCTAACTCCTCAAAAACTGATTTCTTATACTTCTCGCCTTTAGGGATTAACTCAAGTCCACTATAGTTATATACACCCGGAGATGTTTTATCTCTCAACAGGCTGTACATCTTATCTGCCCATTTAGAGTTCAGTTCAGACAGTTTTTGTGCATGTCGTTCATTTTCTTGTTCAACAAGCTTTTTCTCTTCTTTTCGAGAAATTTGCTCGTCGCGTTTACGGCTAAATAGCTTGGTGTCTATAACAACACCTTTTACACCCGGAGGTGTTTTCATGGAAGCATCTTTTACATCACCGGCTTTGTCACCGAAGATTGCACGCAATAGTTTTTCTTCAGGTGTAGGATCTGTTTCCCCTTTTGGAGTGATTTTTCCTACAAGAATATCACCATGTTTCACTTTGGCTCCGATACGTATCATCCCTTTTTCATCAAGGTTTCGAGTCGCATCTTCACTAACATTAGGAATCTCACGGGTCAGTTCTTCTTCCCCGCGTTTGGTATCCCGAACTTGCTGTTCAAATTCAGTAATGTGAATGGATGTATAGATATCATCCTGAACGATACGTTCACTGATTACAATAGCATCCTCAAAGTTATACCCTCTCCACGGCATAAATGCAACGAGTAGGTTTCTACCCAGTGCAAGTTCACCTTTTTGAGTGGCACATCCATCAGCAATGGCATCGCCTTCTTTTACTTTATCACCAACGCTAACTATTGGACGTTGATTTACAGTGGTATCCTGATTACTTCGCTCGAATTTTTTGAGCTTATAGGATTTAATTCCTTCATCAAAATGACAGTTTTCTTCCAGTTCATTTCGGTTGTAGCGAATACGAATTTCATTCCCACTTACATAAACCACTTCACCGTCACCTTCGGCACTGATAATTGCCCGCGAATCTTTTGCTGCCCGCTGCTCTAATCCTGTACCTACAATGGGTGAATCCGGTCTCAATAAAGGAACGGCCTGACGCTGCATGTTCGATCCCATCAATGCACGGTTGGCATCATCATGTTCGATAAATGGAATCAGCGCTGCGGCAAGGGATGTAATCTGATTAGCAGAAACATCCATGTATTCAATTTCATCCGGTTTTGCTAAACCAACATTACTGTCTCTAAACCGAGAGAAGATTGATTCGTTTTTGAATCCACCTTGCTCATCAATAGGCGCATTGGCCTGAGCAATAATCGTTTCATCTTCCTGTTCTGCTGCAAGATATTCTACTTCTGATGTAACCTTACCCTCTTTTACCTTTCGGTACGGAGTTTCAATAAAGCCAAAATCATTTACCTTGGCATGAATACAGAGTGATGTAATCAATCCAATATTCGGACCCTCAGGTGTTTCAATTGGGCAAAGGCGCCCGTAGTGAGTATAGTGAACATCACGAACCTCAAAACCGGCACGCTCACGTGTTAAACCACCGGGGCCAAGCGCAGACATTCTGCGTTTGTGAGTTATCTCAGCAATGGGATTCGTCTGATCCATAAACTGTGATAACTGATTTGTACCAAAAAAGCTGTTAATCACACTGGAAATGGTTCTTGCATTTACAAGATCCTGAGGTGTTAACTGCTCAGCGTCACGGGAGTTCATTCGCTCACGGATTGTTCGTGCCATTCGGGCAAGCCCAACAGCGAACTGCTGACCCAGTTGCTCTCCAACGGTACGGACACGTCGGTTACTCAAGTGATCAATATCATCTACCTGAGATTTCATTTCTTTAAGTCGAATAACCTCTTTTACGATAGAAACAACATCTTCTTTCGTGAGGTATTGGATTTCAGGATCAACATCGACTTTCAATCGTTTATTAAGTCGGTATCGGCCAACTTCTCCGAGATCGTACTTCTTATCACTGAAGAATAATCTTTCAAGAACCTGACGAGCCGTTTCCGGATCAGGCATTTCACCTGTTCGGATTTGCTGATATACTTCTCCAAGTGCACTGTTTTCGTCATGAGAAGAATCTTTACGCAGTGTATTCATCACTACGGATCGATCTGATTCCTCAGCATCAATTTTTTGTATAAGAGCTTTTTTAAGCCCGGCTTCCTTAAAGATATCGTAATCTTCTTCTGTGATTTCATGATCACGCTCAAGAAGTGTTTTACGATTTAAGGCTTCCGTTACTTCACCGGTTTCATCATCAACAACTTCTTCTGTTACCTCTACAGTAACATCCGTTGCAAGACGTTTGCCAACAGCATTAGCAGCAAATTTTTTCTTTGAACCAAATTCTGCTTCTTCGGAAAGTTCAAAGATATTGAGGATATCCAAATCAGTAGAAAACCCTAAAGCACGCAACAATGTAGTTGCCGGAATCTTTTTCTTTCTATCAATATAGGCCCAGAGCACATCACGGATATCATTTGTGAATTCAATCCATGAACCTTTAAATGGAATAACACGTGCGGAATAAAGTTGTGTTCCATTAGGATGAACAGATTGCCCAAAGAATACACCGGGGGATCTGTGCAACTGACTTACAATTACTCGTTCGGCTCCGTTTATGATAAACGTTCCGCGGTCAGTCATCCAGGGCAGATCACCGAGGAATACTTCCTGCTCGATTGTTTCAGCCGCTTCATCAGAATCATCCAATGAGGATAGCCTAAGTTTTGCCTTTAAGGGAATTGCATAAGTCAATCCTCTCTCCTGGCATTCCTTCATGTTATATTTTGGGGTATCCACTGAGTAATAAACAAACTCAAGAATATGAGTTTCCCGGCTATCGCTAATTGGGAAATTTTCATTGAATATCCGTTGAAGGCCCTGATCTAATCGATCAGATGGGGCAATGTCAAGTTGAGCGAAATTCTCAAACGACTCAAGCTGGATATTTAAAAAATCTGGATAATCAATTACGTGGTTGATACGGCCAAATGAAAGTCGATCGGTAAATGGGATTTTCTCCATAGTAGTACTCAAAAGGAAGCCTCTCCTTTAGGTTAATAATAAGATATGATACTCATCGTACAGTGCTTTAACTTATTAAGTATTTGCACATGTGTAATAGACGCCAAAAGCCAACACCCATTTTATGGGTGTCAGCTATGACGATTTTCTTAGAATCCGGTTTACTTCAGTTCTACTTCTGCGCCGGCTTCTTCAAGTTTGCTCTTCAGCTCTTCTGCTTCGTCTTTAGAAACTCCTTCTTTAATAGGATTAGGAGCTCCATCAACTAATTCTTTAGCTTCTTTCAAGCCAAGACCTGTAATGCCTCTAACTTCTTTAATTACTGCGATTTTCTTACCACCGGCAGCTTTAAGAATAACATCAAATTCTGTTTGCTCTTCACCGCCACCTTCTCCGCCACCGGCAGGTCCCGCAACAGCAACTGCAGCAGCAGCTGGTTTGATATCGTACTCTTCTTCGAGTACTTTAGCCAATTCGTTGGCTTCTTTAATAGTTAAGTTAACAAGTTGTTCTGCGATTTCTTTAACGTCAGCCATTGTTATAATTCTCCGTTCGTCGTTTAAATTAAAAAGTTGTATTCGATTATTGTTCGCCTTTTTCAGCGATCGTTTGTACGGCACCAGCAATCGTAGATCCTTGTGCTTGCAATCCACTGATTACATTTGTCAACGGTGCTTGTAACAGGCTCATAATGTCGCCTATTATTTCATTCTTAGACTTCATAGCTGCGAGAGAATCTAATTTCTCTTCGCTATAATAATCACCGTCGATTAAGGCAGCCTTAAATGCAGGCTTATTATTTTCCTTAATGTAATCTTTTAGCACTTTTGCAGGTGCTGCCAGCTCTTCCTCTACAAATGCAAAACCATTTTGATCTTGCAAATGAGGAAACAGCTCTTCATATCCGCCAATTGCTTCCATCGCTCTTTTAATGAGTGTATTTTTGTACACCTTAAAGCGAACATTACCCTTTCTAAATTGCCCCCTGATTTCACCCATATCACCAACGGACATTCCCGTATAATTTGTGATATAAACTCCATTAGAGCTATTTAGCTGTTCGGTAATTTCTTCCACAACTGCCTTTTTTTCTGATAGTGTCGGCATTTTTCTTCCTCTTAGTTTCTAAATTGAAGTAATGGATGAACGACTTAATGGAATACTTGGTCCCATTGTCGTACTTAAAAATGCACTGCGAATGTATAAGCCTTTTGCAGATGAGGGTCTCATCTTCATAATAATTTGAAGGAATGAGATTGCATTTTCGCGCAGTTCACTTGCTTCAAAATTTGACTTACCAATGGTTGTATGAAGTATTCCGGCTTTGTCCACACGGAAATCCATTTTACCGGATTTAAACTCCTTTACTGCAGCAGCAACATCCATTGTTACAGTTCCACTTTTAGGATTTGGCATTAACCCTCTTGGCCCTAATTGTCGTCCAAGCTTACCAATTTTCCCCATTACGTCCGGTGTAGCAATTATCACATCGATATCTGCCCAACCATCTTCAATTTTTTCAATGTATTCGTCCAATCCAACAAAGTCTGCTCCGGCTTCTTCGGCTTCACTCTGTTTTGCTTCGTTAACTAATGCAAGTACTCGGATTTCTTTTCCTGTACCATGCGGAAGCGAAACAGTGCCTCGAACCATTTGATCAGCGTGACGTGGATCAACACCTAACCGTAAATCGAGATCTACGGATTCATCGAAAGACGCGATTTTGGTTTTTTTAACCAAATCGCAAGCTTCTTCGATAGTGTATTCCATATCAGGATCAATCAGCTCTGCTGCTTGACGATATTTCTTACCTCGCTTTGCCATTTCTTACATCCTCTTATTTATCTCGGATTACTCGTAAGCCCATACTTCTGGCAGTTCCCGCAATCATCTCAGCAGCTTTTTCTAAATTGAAGGCATTTAAGTCTTCCATTTTCTGCTCAGCGATTTCAGTACACTGCGTCCAAGTAACCTTTCCTACTTTATTTCGGTTAGGTTCTCCGGAGCCGGATTTCAATTTCGCGGCCTTTTTCAAAAGTACAGCAGCAGGAGGTGTCTTCGTTTTAAACGAAAACGACTTATCCATGAATACGGTAATCTCGACCGGAATGATTGTACCAGCTTTGTCCTGGGTTTGTGCGTTAAATGCTTTACAAAACTCCATAATGTTGATGCCGGCCTGGCCTAAAGCTGGACCTACCGGAGGAGCAGGGTTTGCCTGTCCACCAACGATTTGAAGTTTTAGCACCTTATCTACTTTTTTTGCCATATAGAATCAATTAGTGATTCGTTCTTCTGTTTGCTGCGTAATAGCTCACGTTAAAGTTCTTACGATGATGATTCGACTTGGTTTAAGTCGACCTCAACTGGGGTTTTACGCCCAAAAATACTTACCAATACTCTTAGTTTTAATTTATCAGGAAACACTTCCTGAACGGTCCCATCAAATTCCTTAAATGGACCATCAATAACTTTTACAATATCCCCTTCTTTGTAGGGTATATCAATAACACCCCCTTGCTCAGCAATTTCCTTGTTATCAAGGACTCTGCCAAGAATTCTTTCAGCTTCTTTTTCTTTAATAGGGGTAGGAACAACATCATTCTTACCCGCCTTCAAAAAACCAATACAAGAAGGTGCACCTTGCACCAAATTATTTACTTCTTCATCATATCTTGTTTTCACAAGCATATAACCTGGAAAAAAGTTTTTTTCCTTCGTTTTCTTTTTTCCACCTCTAATCTCTACTATGGTTTCTGTTGGTATGAGAATCTCTTCAATTTTGTGTTCAAGACCCTGCTCTTCCATTTCTCTATTAAGATATTCTTTCACCTTGTTTTCGTGACCTGAAAAAACCCTAACTACATACCAATCAAAACTTTCATCGGAACTCATCTATATATAACCTCCAAAATCGTGCTATAAACTTGATCTACTCCGAAAATGAAACCTGAAATAATTATTGTAAACACAACCACAATGATAGTGTTGTCAATTAATTCCTGTTGTTCGGGCCAAGAGACTTTTTTCATCTCTGTTCGAACACCTTCTAAAAATTCTTTAATTTTATTCATGACAACTAAAGTTTACAATTACAGAGCTTTTTAATGCTCTTCCCACATTTATACTACTCACTTTGCACGGGTGGAGAGACTTGAACTCCCAACCTACGGTTTTGGAGACCGTTGCTCTGCCAATTGAGCTACACCCGTAAATGCATGATTGACGAAACCGATTTCTCGGCATTGTCAATCAACATTACGATAACGGCTTACTTAGTCGTTAATTTTCGTTACAACGCCGGCCCCTACTGTACGCCCGCCCTCGCGG